>NZ_JBOJLN010000001.1:0-648867 GCF_050750165.1 Pseudidiomarina sp. WS423
CTTCTAAGGTGAGTAGTTGCCCGGTGAACCAGCCGGCGATGAGTAGCAGCGGACAGGCTACAATGCCTTTGACCAAATTTAATTGGGTGGCCGACAAATAACTGCCAGCTTGACTATAAAGTAAGGTGGCAAGGGTCCAAAATAAGGCTGCGGTTAAAGCTGCTAGTGGGCCAATGAGGTTTTCCATGATTACTGTCTCTGGTAACGGCTAAGTTTTAGGTGCGATTGCGGTGCAGGCCTTTCCTTGAGGGGCATCATACGCTATAGTGCTGCTTTCTAAAATCACAAGTGACACTTGGTAGGTGCCACCACTGTAAAAAAGGATTCAGTCATGCCTGTAGTAACCCTTCCTGATGGTAGTCAACGCGCCTTTGATGGCCCCGTTTCCATTCTTGATGTTGCCCAAGATATTGGCCCTGGTTTAGCCAAAGCGACGGTAGCTGGACGAATTAACGGTGATTTGCACGACGCGTGTGACCTCATTACTGAAGACGCCCATGTACAGATCATCACGCCAAAAGACGATGATGGTGTGCATATTATTCGTCACTCTTGTGCACATTTGCTCGGCCATGCCTTAAAGCAGATGTTCCCTGATGTGAAGATGGCCATTGGTCCGGTCATTGAAAATGGCTTTTACTACGATGTGGATATGGAGCATACGCTCACTGCAGACGATTTGCAGGCGTTAGAAAAACGCATGCTAGAGTTGGCAAAAACTGAATATTCAGTGGTGAAGAAAAAGGTAAGCTGGCAACAAGCTCGCGAGACTTTTGTCAGCCGTCATGAACCTTATAAGGTTGAGATTTTAGATGATGATATCAGCCAAGATGATCAGCCTGGCTTGTATCACCATGAAGAATACATCGACATGTGCCGTGGTCCGCACGTGCCGAACATGCGTTTTTGCCAACACTTCAAGATCATGAAGGTAGCCGGTGCATACTGGCGTGGCAATTCAGATAACAAGATGCTACAGCGTATTTATGGTACGGCCTGGGCGGATAAAAAAGCGTTGAAAGCTTATCTGCAACGATTAGAAGAAGCAGAAAAGCGTGACCACCGTAAAATTGGTAAAACCCAAGATTTGTTTCACTGGCAAGAAGAAGCGCCAGGTATGGTGTTTTGGCACCACAATGGCTGGACCATTTTCTTAGAACTTGAACGTTTTATTCGCGAAAAATTACGCGAGTACAAATACCAAGAAGTAAAAGGCCCATTGATGATGGACCGAGTGCTGTGGGAACGTTCAGGGCACTGGGAAAAGTTTTCTGAGCTGATGTTTACTACGGCTTCAGAAAACCGTGAATATGCTATTAAACCCATGAACTGTCCGGGGCATGTGCAGATTTTTAATCAAGGTTTAAAATCTTACCGTGATTTGCCGTTGCGGATGGCTGAATTTGGCTCGTGCCATCGTAACGAACCGTCAGGTGCCTTGCATGGCCTGATGCGCGTTCGTGGCTTTACCCAAGACGATGCGCATATTTTCTGTACGGATGCACAGGTGCAGCAAGAAGTTAGTGGCTGCATTAAGATGGTTTACGAAACCTACAAAACTTTTGGTTTTGAAGATATCGTAGTGAAACTGTCAACCCGTCCAGAACATCGTCTAGGCGATGACGCAACTTGGGACCATGCTGAACAAGCCTTGGCCGATGCGTTAAAGAATCACGGCATTGAGTTTGAATACTTGCCGGGTGAGGGCGCTTTCTACGGTCCGAAAATTGAATTTACCCTGCACGACTGTTTAGGTCGGGCATGGCAATGTGGTACGGTACAGTTAGATTTCGCGTTACCGGGCCGCTTAGGTGCTACTTATGTGGGCGAAGATAATGAACGCCATACGCCCGTGATGATTCACCGTGCCATTTTGGGCTCGTTAGAGCGCTTTATGGGAATTATCATTGAAGAATATGCGGGTTACTTCCCATTATGGTTGGCACCAAATCAAGTTGTGGTGATGAATATCACCGATAATCAGGCTGATTATGCAAAAGAAATCGTAAAAGAGTTGAATAAACTCGGATTTAGGGCGACAGCCGACTTGAGAAATGAGAAAATAGGCTTTAAAATTCGCGAGCACACTTTAAAACGTGTTCCATATTTGTTGGTTGTTGGCGATAAAGAAGTCGAGAACCAAGCGGTTGCGGTACGTACTCGACGTGGTGAAGACCACGGTATTAAAGGGCTACAGCAGTTTATTGCTGAGCTCAACGAAGAAGTACGTAGTCGCAAGATTAGTTAATTGATTGGAGGAATGACCCATTAAAGGCGGAAAAAAAACTCAGAAAGCTGGTGATAAGAATCGGATTAACGAAGAAATTCGTGTCAAAGAAGTACGATTAATCGGTGTTGAAGGTGAACAAATCGGTGTTGTCGCTATTCAGGATGCAATTAATGCAGCTGAAGAAGCGGGCGTTGATCTGGTTGAAATCAGCCCTAACGCTGAGCCGCCAGTCTGTCGTTTGATGGATTACGGGAAGTTTGTCTACGAGAAAGCTAAGAACGCTAAAGAGCAAAAGAAAAACCAGAAGCAGATTCAGGTGAAGGAAGTTAAATTCCGTCCTGGAACTGATGAAGGCGATTATCAGGTAAAACTACGCAACCTGACTCGTTTTCTGGAGGGAGGTGACAAAACTAAAGTCACCGTTCGTTTCCGTGGCCGAGAAATGGCGCACCAAGAGTTGGGTATTGACCTACTAAACCGGATCAAAACCGATTTAGAAGAGATCTCAACTTGCGAGTCGTTCCCAAGACGGGCTGAAGGTCGTCAGATGATTATGGTTCTGGCACCTACTAAGAAGTAGCTGTGGTTTTCAAGTAGGGCGGCGGGCTTCAATTGAAGTTCACCAAACTCACCCTGTTACACTGTTAACTAACAATGCGGAGTAATTTTCATGCCGAAAATGAAATCCAAAAAAGGCGCCTCAAAGCGCTTTAAGAAAACCGCTTCAGGCGGCTTTAAATGCAAGCAATCACATTTGCGTCACATTCTGACTAAGAAAAGCTCAAAGCGGAAACGTCACTTACGTGCGAAAAGCATGGTGCACGAGTCTGATGTAGCGTTAGTCGCGCGCATGTTACCGTTCGCGTAAAAGGAAAGGAGATAGCAAATGGCACGAGTAAAACGTGGTGTGATCGCGCGAGCGCGTCACAAGAAAGTCCTGAAGCAGGCGAAAGGTTATTATGGTGCTCGTTCACGCGTTTATCGCGTAGCGAAGCAAGCCGTTATCAAAGCGGGTCAATACGCATACCGTGACCGCAAAGCTAAGAAACGTACGTTCCGTCAATTATGGATCGTTCGTATCAATGCTGCAGCGCGTCAAAGTGGTTTGTCGTACAGCCGTTTTATCAATGGCTTGAAAAAAGCATCGGTAGAAATCGATCGTAAAATCCTGGCCGACATCGCAGTTCATGACCAAGCTGGTTTTGCTGCGCTGGTAGAGAAAGCTAAAAGCGCTCTGTAAGCTAGTTGAAATACATAAAAAGGGGGCTTTCTAGCTCCCTTTTTTTATGCTTTTTCGTTATCATAGGCGCAATTAACTATTCACTTTTATGTTTTAGTCATAACCGAGGAAACTCATGGCGTTATCTGACATTGTAGCTGCAGCTGAAGCGGCGGTTGCGGCGGCCACTACCGCGCAACAATTGGACCAAGTACGAGTTGATTACTTGGGTAAGAAAGGGGCTCTTACCGAGCAGCTGAAAAGCCTCGGCAAACTAAGTGCTGAAGAGCGTCCAGCTGCCGGCCAAGCGATTAACGAAGCCAAGCAGCAAGTGCAAGCTGTGATTAACGCGCGTAACGATGAACTAAAACAAGCAGAATTAGCGGCTAAGTTAGCGGCTGAACGGATTGATGTTAGTTTACCGGGTCGGCGTGCTGAGCGTGGCGGCATGCATCCGGTCAGTCAGACCATTGCACGAATTGAAGCGTTTTTTGGTGATTTAGGTTTTCGTACGGTTGAAGGCCCGGAAGTGGAAGATGACTTTCATAACTTTGATGCGCTTAATATTCCTGCGAATCACCCAGCTCGAGCCGACCACGATACCTTTTATTTTACCCCAAAGACCATGTTGCGCACCCAAACTTCAGGGGTGCAGATCCGCACCATGGAACAGGAACAGCCACCGTTGCGGATTATTTCGCCAGGGCGCGTGTATCGTAATGACTACGATCAGACCCATACGCCGATGTTCCATCAGGTTGAAGGCTTGATGGTAGATACGGATGTGAGTTTTACCCAGCTTAAAGGCATTCTAGAAGACTTTTTGGTGAACTTCTTTGAAGAAGAGCTAGAAGTACGTTTCCGTCCTTCTTACTTCCCATTTACCGAGCCGTCCGCAGAAGTGGACGTGCGTCGTAAAAATGGTCAATGGTTAGAAGTACTAGGTTGCGGCATGGTGCATCCAAGTGTGTTGCAAGCGGTTGGCATTGATAGCGAAAAATACACCGGGTTTGCGTTTGGTATGGGCGTTGAGCGTTTAACTATGCTCCGCTACGGCGTGAACGATTTACGTGCGTTCTTCGAAAATGACGTACGCTTCTTAAAACAATTTAACTAAGCCGGGTACGCAGATGAAATTTAGTGAAAAGTGGTTACGTAGCTGGGTTAACCCGGCCTTAGATAGTGTGGCATTGTCAGAGCAATTAAGCATGGCAGGCCTAGAAGTCGATAGCATTGATGCGGTAGCGGAAGATTTTAGTGCCGTCGTGGTGGGCGAAGTTATTGCCTGTGGACCGCATCCCGATGCCGATAAATTACAAGTCACTAAGGTTGATATCGGTGCCGACGAGCCGGTTGACATTGTCTGTGGTGCGCCGAACTGTCGATTGGGTTTAAAAGTAGCGGTAGCGACTGTGGGTGCTGTGCTACCAGGTGATTTTAAAATCAAGAAAGCCAAATTACGCGGTCAGCCTTCGCACGGCATGTTATGTTCGAACGCTGAGCTTGGTTTAAGTGATGATCACGATGGCATTATTGAACTGCCAGCCGATGCGCCGGTAGGCATGGATTATCGCGATTATCTTGAACTTAATGATGTAACTTTAGATGTGGATTTAACCCCAAACCGCGCTGATTGCTTAGGCATTCGTGGTATTGCGCGCGAAGTGGGCGTGTTGAATCGATTAACAGTAACTGAACCAGCTATGGCTCCAGTTACGGTAACCCATGACCAAGAGCGCGCGGTAATCTTAGCAGCACCGGCAGCTTGTCCTCGTTATTTGGGTCGAATTGTACGTGATCTTAACGTGCAAGCCGAGTCACCATTGTGGTTGCGTGAACGTCTGCGCCGCAGTGGTGTACGTAGTATTGATCCTGTGGTGGACGTGACCAACTACGTGTTGTTAGAGCTGGGTCACCCTATGCACGCCTTTGATAACGCTAAGTTAGAAGGTGCCGTGCAGGTACGAATGGCAACCGCTGGCGAGCAACTGACCTTGCTAGATGGCAACCAAGTGACCTTAACTGATGACGTGTTGGTTATTGCTGATGAAGCAAAAGCACTGGCCATGGCAGGTATTTTTGGTGGTGCCGATAGCGGTGTGACCAGTACCACCACGGATGTCTTCTTAGAGAGTGCGTTTTTTGCACCAGCGGCGATCGCTGGTCGGGCACGTCGGTTTGGCTTACATACAGATGCATCGCATCGTTATGAGCGTGGGGTTGATCCTGAACTCCAACGCACGGCGATGGAGCGAGCCACTGCGTTGTTGATAGAGATTTGCGGTGGCGAAGCAGGTCCGATTGTTGAGGCAGTAAGCCCTGAACATCTGCCGCAAGCAGCACAGATTGTGTTACGTAAAGCTCGCTTAGCCAAAGTGTTGGGGATTAGCATTGCTGCAGCAGAAGTAACTGACATCTTAACCCGCTTAGGTTTTGCTGTTGAAGAAGATGCAGATGCTTGGCAGGTGACTGTACCAACCTTCCGCTTTGATATGGCCATTGAAGAAGATCTAATTGAAGAAGTAGCCCGCATCTATGGCTATCATCGCATTCAAGCTGCTGCTCCAGCAGCACAATTGCGCATGATTGCCCGCCAAGAAGGCAAGCTTAGTGCTGTTTCATTAAAGCGCACTTTGATTGACCGTGGCTATCAAGAAGCTATCACTTACAGCTTTGTTGATCCTAAACATCAAGCGATGCTATTTGATGACGTGGCTGCGTTGACGCTGCCGCACCCGATTTCGGTAGAGATGTCATCGATGCGTGTGAGTTTGTGGCCAGGCTTAGTAGGTGCCGTGGCGCACAACCAGAAACGCCAGCAACAATCGTTAGCTTTCTGTGAAACTGGGTTACGTTTTATTCCTGCAGAGGATGCTGAAAATGGCGTTCGCCAACAGCCGATGATTGCCGGTATTCGAGCTGGTAAAGCCCATCCAGAGCATTGGAGTGATGGTGAGCGTGCGGTTGATTTTTATGACCTTAAAGGTGATGTAGAGGCATTGTTAGCCATGACTGGCGCGGCGGGCGAGTTCCGCTTTGTGGCAGATCAGCATCCAGCCTTGCACCCAGGGCAAACCGCAGCTGTGTTCCGCGGTGCTGAGCGCATCGGTTACTTGGGCGCGATTCATCCGCAGTTTGAGAAAAAACTGGGCTTGAACGGTCGCACCTACGTATTTGAGCTAGAGCTAGACGGCTTGGTAAACCGTGCGGTACCAGAAGCTCAAGCAGTTTCTAAATACCCATCTATTCGTCGTGATTTGGCGATTGTGGTGAAACAGAGCATTGCCGCCGGTGAGATTTTGGCTGCAATTGAAAATATTGGCGTAAATCATTTAGTTGGCCTAAACTTGTTTGACGTGTACCAAGGTGCTGGTGTTGCCGAAGGTCATCGCAGTTTAGCTTTATCGATGACGTTACAGCACGCTGAGCGCACGCTCGAAGAACAAGAAATCAACGCTGCCGTGGCGGCAGTGGTTGATATGCTGACATCTGAATTTGGGGCAACCTTAAGGGAGTGATGCTATGGCGCTGACCAAGGCTGAATTAGCTGAACAATTAAATGAAAAGTTTGGCATGCACAAACGTGATGCAAAAGAATTGGTTGAATGTTTTTTTGAAGAAATTCGGCGTGCATTAGAAGCTGGTGAAGAAGTAAAACTATCTGGTTTTGGTAACTTTGAGTTGCGTACTAAAAACCAACGGCCGGGTAGAAACCCAAAAACGGGTGAAGATATTCCAATCTCAGCTCGCCGGGTAGTAACCTTCCGGCCTGGACAAAAATTAAAGCAGCGCGTTATTAACGCCAACCCGCAAGACTAAAAAAAAAGCCGTTGTGATGCTCACAACGGCTTTTTTAATGGCTTTAGTCCAGCTTGAACTATTTAAAGAACAAACTGCTAAAAGGATTTAACAAGCGACTTAGGCCCGTAGTGAAGTGCAACGGAGCGTCTAGTGCCGCTATGGTTAAACAATCTTCGTGAGTGGTGTGCGGGCTGTGTTTGTGCGCGCCATCCAGTAACACAAAGTCACCGTCTTTATAGTCACCTTGCTCGTCACTGAACACACCGTTTATCACTAAGGTTGCTTCGTTACCTTTATGAGTGTGCTCTGGTACGGTACTTTGCTCGCCCATATAGATAAAGTTGAGCGACTGCTCAGCTCCGATATCTACGGAGGCACGCCACAATTTACCTGGTAAGCGGCTCCAGTCACCAATGCGGTGGCTGTTGCGTGCTAAGGTCGCAGGCAACGTAAAACGCTTGCCTTCTAAGTACAATAGGTTGTCATGGGGCTGTGGTGGGCTGGGTTCAGCAACCGGCGCCGTTGACGCAAATATTGCAGCTAGCATGGCATCATGAGTCTTACTGTCTAGGCTGTTAGCTTGATAATCGGCAAAATTGTTTTCGCCAAATAGTTTGCGTGCCATCTGCTCTTCGATGTCTTGTACCTGTGCTTGGCATTGCTTACACATGTCCACATGGGTACCCACCATCATCAGCATGGCAGGGCTGAGTTCACCAGCAGCATAAAGCACAAGTTGCTGTTCTGAAGGGTGGAATTTAATCATGCTGTATTAACTCTTTCAATTTCTGTAGTGCCAAGCGAGTACGTGATTTAACGGTACCCAACGGAATATCCAAGGCGTCAGCAACTTCTTGTTGCGACTTGCCCTCTATGTAAATCAACTCAATCACGGTCTTTTGAGCAGGCGGTAATTGTTCACAATAAACCGCCAACTGCTGCATCAGTAAATCGTCATCTAATGCATAGTCGTCATCAAGAGATTCATTTTGCTCGGCCAGTACTGGCCACAAATCATCCGCACTTAAATCATTCTGGCGATATTTATTCTTCCGCAAGAAATCAAAGCGAATGTTTCTAGCAATAGTGAATATCCAAGTGGCTGCAGAGCCGCGGTCGGGCTTAAATAAATGAGCCTTATGCCAAACGTTGGTCATGGTTTCTTGAACCAAATCCATCGCGGTCTGTTCATTGCCGAATTGTCGCGTTGCATAAGCTTGTAAGCGCGGTGCAAAGTGTTTGAATAACTCACTAAAAGCAGCACGCGATTGCTCAGTAGCAATTTGGGCGAGAAGCTCGGCAGCGTGTTCGGGATTATCCGGCTGCGCAGGAGGCATAGTTTTCCGTTGTGTTATTTGCTCAGTTGCTATCTGCATAGTAGTGATACCCGCTTGGATATTCAAGGATTACCTAAGATTACGCTAAGGTTTTACACAAGGATCACTACCGCCTAAAAAATCTGCAAAAATAATTAGCTGTCGTACTCTTGGCTAGCATCCATCAGATCGCGTAAAAACTCTAAAGCTGCATCAGCCGTTGGAGCCTGTAACAATTCTTGCTTGGCAGTCGCGGCTATGGGTAATAACTCTAGCCAGCGTAGCGCTACCCAATCAGCTCGTTGCCACAATTCAGGGGCAGCTTCGATGGCGAGTTCTGGATAAGCTTGATAGACAGCGTTTAACTGGTCAGCAATATACTTATCGTTCGCGCTTAATGGCAACGCTGACCAAGCTCCAATCGGCTCAATTTCGCCTACTCGTAGGCCATCGTCTTGCACTTGAATGTCGACGATACGAAACAGCTCATTGCCGGCTACCGTGATCCCAAGTAAGCCATCAGGTAATTGCTCAAAATCAACAATGGTGACCTTGGTGCCAATGGGATGGATATGAGTATTGGAAGCTACGTCGCCATCCTCATTGAGCATGCATAAGCCAATCGGTGAACAACTGTTACCATTGCAGGCTTCTTTCACCATCCGCACGTAGCGAGGCTCAAAGATGCGCAAACGCATGGTTCCCCCAGGAAGCACGTGTCCAGAGAGAGGAAACAAGGGAATTGTGGGTTGCGCATGTGTCATGCTTAAATCCTTCATAGTTAAACTTATGCTTTAGTACGCTAGCCTCTGGTCTTTGGATTAGTACTTAGTGAACTTTTCCTCGCGACTAGCGTAATTTGTCAGTATGTTGTCAGCATGAGTTCAAGAACAAGGAGTAGCTTGTGACCATCAAAGTTGGGATAAGTGCCTGTTTATTAGGCGATCAGGTGCGTTATGACGGCGGCCATAAAAGGTCTTCTTTTTGTGCCGATGAGTTAATTCGTCATGTGGAGTTTGTCAAGTTGTGTCCCGAAGTCGGGATTGGTATGCCGGTGCCGCGTCCAACCATCCGCTTAGAGTGGCATGAACAAGCACCTACCGCTTCGGAACCTGCATCTTCGGTACGTGCAATTGTACCAAAGACAGGTGAAGACGTGACTGCACGCTTAATCGAATTTGCCGACCGGGCGCAGCCGCATTTGCGCCAATTAAGTGGCTACGTACTTTGTGCAAAATCGCCCAGTTGCGGGATGGAACGGGTTAAGTTGTACGATCCTGTTACTGGCTATTCAAAAAAAGCTGCTGAGGGCATTTTTGTACAGCGGTTAAGGCAGCTACATCCCGCTTTGCCGCTAGAAGAAGATGGCCGGTTAAACGATGCACCACTACGCGAGAACTTTATCATGCGGGTGTATGTATATCATGCCTGGCAGCAACTGTTGAGCGAAGCAACGCCGGCGGTGGCGGTGAAGAAAGCTGATTTATTAGCCTTTCATACCAGCCTAAAACTACTCCTTATGGCGCATAACCAGCAGCAATATCGTGAGCTTGGCCGCTGGGTTGCAGCGCAACAAGATTTAACCCCAGCAGATGCACAAGAGTACATTGAGCAGGTGATGCAGGCGTTAGGTAAACCAGCGACACGAGCCAACCATACTAACGTCTTGCAACATTTGCAGGGCTATTTTGGTCGTCATTTAAACGCTGAGCAAAAGCAAGAACTAAGTCAGCTGATTCTGGATTACCACGATGGTATCCAGCCGTTGTTGGCGCCATTAACCTTGCTACGACATTATTTACGGGAATATCCAGATAGCTACTTGGCCGGACAGCGTTACTTGAATCCTTACCCAGCTGATTTGAAATTGAGGTACGCGTTATGAGTTCAGAGGCACCAGCAACGGGAAGCGCACGGGCAGGGTTGTGGTTGCGCCACGACCTGCGGCTACGCAGTAATCCGGCACTGGCAGCAGCGGCTAAGCTGAATGGCGCTGAGCAGCCCATCCCGGCGTTGATTTTGCTTTGCCCACAGCAAATGCATGAGCACGATTGGGCTCCAATCAAGTGGGACTTGTATTATCGACATTTACACGAGTTTGTAAAAAGTGCGGCGGCGGCTGGGATAGCGCTATCCATTCAGGTGATTGAGAGTTGGCAAGTAGCGCCTAAAGCCGTGAAGCGATTTGCCGAACAACAGCAGCTCTCAGAGGTTCATGTCAATGTAGAGTATCCGTTGCACGAAGTGCGCCGAGATCGTGCAGTAAAGGCGCTGTTGGAGCAGCAAGGTGTGGCGTGGCATGGGCATCATGGCAACCTCGTCGTCCCCCCTGTGTTGACCACTCAAACCGGCACTATTTACCAGAAGTTCACTCCATTTGCGAAAGCGTGGCGGCAGCATTTGCGAGAGCAGCTTGGTCATAATGGGCTGCCATTCATGCAACCCGTGGAACGCCGCTGCAAGGTGGCAGCAGCCGTGGTACCCGAGGTTGATTACCCGCGACAGGATTCCAGCGCCTGGGTGGTGGGTGAAGATGCAGTGTATCAGCAATTACAAGGGTACATCGAGGAGCGGGTGACCGCTTATGCGGCGGAACGTGATTTGCCAGGTCTAGATACGACTTCGCGTTTATCACCCTACTGGGAACTAGGCATGCTATCGCCATGGCAAGCCGTGCAGCAGCTAGCGCAGTTAAGTCCGGACTTTCCTGATGCGTTAGATCAAGGTCCTGATGTGTGGCTAACGGAATTGATTTGGCGAGAGTTTTACCAACATCTGATGTTCCACGTGCCGCGCTTAAATTATGGCAAAGCCTTTTTAAAACATACCGATGCTATGCAATGGCGTGAGGATGCCGACAGCTTTCAACGCTGGTGTGAAGGCCGTACCGGCTTTCCTATCGTGGATGCTGGCATGCGGCAATTAGCTGCAGAAGGTTGGATGCACAACCGAGTACGGATGATAGTAGCTCACTTTTTAGTTAAAGATTTACTGCTGGATTGGCGCTTAGGTGAACAGTTTTTTATGCGTCACTTAATTGATGGCAGCTTTCCGGCCAACAACGGCGGCTGGCAGTGGAGTGCCTCGACGGGTACTGATGCAGCACCCTATTTCAGGGTGTTTAATCCTACTTTACAGAGCGAAAAAGTTGATCCCGACGGCAGTTATATTCGTAGATGGGTGAAAGAATTAGCCGATTGTCCGAAACAGCATATCCATGCTCCAGGAAAATGGCTGAAAGACCGTAAACGCAGTGATTATCCGCAACCTATCGTGGACCATAAAGTAGCTCGAGAGCGTTTTTTAGCTGCGTTTAAAGCATTATAAAACCGCTGAGTTTACTAGGTTAGAGGGTAGATGGTAGGCATAACACCGGAGAGCAGGCATGACTGATACAAGCGCAACCGATAACAGTGACATTGTGGCACGCCTAGAACAGGTCTATGCCGAGCTAAACCAAGAAAGTATTGCCGCGCTAGATGCACTCTATGCTGACCAGGTGAGTTTTGTCGATCCTATTCACCAAGTGCATGGGTTGAGCGACCTCAAAGCTTATTTTCAAAACACCATTAAAAATGTGCAGAGCTGCTACTTTAAGTTTACCGACCATGCGTTGCAGGGTGATAACTTGTTTGTAGCCTGGCAGATGTTGTTACGGCACCCTAAGTTGGCTAAAGGCGAGCAGGTGACATTGCCAGGTACCAGCCATTTTAAGTTAGCTGAGGGCAAGATTATTGCTCAAGTGGATTACTACGATGCTGGTGCTATGGTCTATGAACATATTCCGGTGCTTGGTTGGGCCATTCGCACCGTCAAAGATAAGGTGAAGTCAGCATGAAAATTTTGATTACTGGCGCGACTTCCGGCATCGGCAAGCAGCTCGCCCTCGATTATGCGGCAGCCGGCCACACAGTGATAGCTTGTGGCCGTAATACGGATGCGCTAGCTGAACTTGAACAAGTTCATCCCCAGCACATTACCGGGCAGCGTTTAGATGTAAGTGATGCGGCCAGCACCAAGCAAGCTTTAGCTGTGTATCAAGATATCGATGTAGTGATTTTGTCGGCAGGCGTATGTGAGTACTTGGACGTCGAGCAGTTTGAAGCGACCATGTTCGAGCGCGTGTTTGAAGTGAACGTGTTTGGCATGATGCGTTGTGTCGAGGCTTTATTGCCGAACCTGCAAGCTGGTTCGCAGTTAGTCTTTGTTGGCAGTACTGCACGGCTGCTGCCGTTTACCAAAGCTCAAGCTTACGGTGGCTCTAAAGCAGCTATCCAGTATATCGCGCGTAGCTTACAGGTGGATTTAGCGAAACGGGGTATCCATGTACAAACCGTATCTCCGGGCTTTGTAAAAACCCCGATGACCGACGCCAATACCTTTGAGATGCCGATGCAGGTAACGGTTGAATTCGCTTCACAGCGGATCCGTAAGGGTATTGCTAATAAAACCACCGACATTACCTTTCCGACGCTGTTTGGCTGGGTGCTTAAATTCTTATCGCGGTTGCCACAGAGTTGGCAAGTTGCACTATCTAAACGCTTAAGTTAACGGAGTACATGCGTTCATGAAGATCGCCATTATTGGTTCTGGGATTGCTGGCATGACGTCGGCCTATTTGTTGCAGCAACAGCACGAGATCACCCTGTTTGAAAAGAATAGTTATATCGGTGGCCATACCCGTACTGTTACCGTTGAGGTGCAAGGCAAGGAATACGCCATTGATACCGGTTTTATCGTATTTAACGATAGAACCTATCCGTTATTTCGTAAGCTGATGCGCGAGATCGGCGTATCTTGGCAAGATACCGAAATGAGTTTTAGTGTGCGCGACCCTGAGTCTGGTTTGGAATACAATGGGCACAATCTGAACACCTTGTTTGCACAGCGCAAAAACCTAGTATCCCCCAGTTTCTGGCGATTGATTCGCGGTATCTTAAAGTTCAACAAGGCTGCAAAAGAGGCTTACAACAGCGGAGCGGATCTTGATCAGTTGACCCTAGGTGAGTTTTTACGTCAGCGGCACATCCATCCGTCAGTGAGTGAGTTTTACTTGTTGCCCATGGTGGCAGCTATTTGGAGTGCCTCGTTACAAGAAGCAGAAGCCTTTCCGTTAGGCTTTTTCTTACGCTTCTTTAATAATCATGGGTTACTGAATGTTGCAGACCGGCCACAATGGGCGACCATAGATGGCGGCTCAAGTGCATACGTAGCGCCATTAACCGCTAGTTATCGCGAGCGTATTGAGTTAAACGCCAATATTGTTGCGGTACATCGTCAGCTGCCAGAACGCCAAGCTGCGGTCACATTAGAGTTTGCTGATGGCGAGTTACGCGATTTTGACGAAGTGGTGTTTGCCTGTCACAGCGATGAAGCTTTGGCTTTGTTAGCTCAACCGAGCGCGGCAGAGCAGCAGGTTTTAGGTGCTATCCCGTATCAAATGAACGAAGTAGTGTTACATACTGACGTGCGCTTACTACCACGCGAACAGCGGGCATGGGCCAGCTGGAATTATCTATTGCATAGCGACGATCAGGCACGGACACGGCCGAGTTCAGTCAGCTATAACATGAATATCTTACAGCGCATTCAGGCTCCAGAGGTGTTTTGCGTTACGCTAAATAACACGGCAGCGATTCATCCTGAAAAGATTCTAGGCACCTACCATTATGCGCACCCAGTTTATAGTGTAGAGTCGATGCAGGCCCGCGCCCAGCGTGAGCTGATTTGTGGCCAGCAACATACCCATTATTGCGGGGCTTATTGGTATAACGGTTTCCATGAAGACGGGGTACGTAGTGCCGTTGATGTGGCTAAACGGTTAGGAGTAGAATTTGTCGCTAGCTAGTGCTATCTATCGAGGGCGAGTGCACCACGCTCGCTACTTACCGCATCCCCACGCCTTTAGCTACAGTATCGCGCAGTGGTGGTTAGCATTGGACGAGTTAGAGCAAGTGGCGGCGCAAAGTCGGTGGTTTTCGTTAACCAACCGCTGGGCGCCATTACGCTTTAAACGCAGCGATTATTTACCTGATACCGACGGTGATTTAGCCGCAGCTGTGCGCCAAAAACTCAGTGAACAGTTGCAGCAGCCAATCAGCGGACGAGTATTTTTTCTTGGTGCGCTGCGAACCTGTGGGCTTTACTTCAACCCATTAAATTGTTACTTCGTGCAGAGCGATGGGGCGCAAGAGTTCAGTTATATGTTGGCTGAAGTAAGTAACACGCCCTGGAACGAACGCCATTACTATGCCGTAGATTTACAACAACCACTGCGGCATCCCAAAACTTTTTTTGTATCGCCTTTTAATCCACTTAACATGCATTATCGTTGGCAGCTCAAACCACCAGCTGGGTATGCAGCAGAGGCGGGTGACAAGGCTCTCATTCATTTAGATGTGCTTAAACAACAAGCAACGGCGGGCACAGACGCCGCCAGTTGGGTGCGTCATTTTAGTGCCACGATGAAATTATCACGGGTGGCATTGAACCGACGTAGCATTCGTAACGTATTATTGCGGTATCCAATAAACACGGTAGGTACGGTGGCGGCTATTTACTGGCAAGCATTGCGATTATGGTTAAAACGTAATCCAGTGTATATCAGTGAGCGTACTTGTTCAGAGACAACAAGTTCAGAGACAACAAGTTCAGCGGCAACCAGTACTGAGTCCAAACAGAATGAACTCAACAAATAATGGTCTAAATTAGGCCAATATAACAGGTAAGTTCCATGTATAAAGAAGATGCCTTAACAGTGATGCAGAACGATTTAACTACGCTCGATAAAACCTTTCGTACCATTGTCTTACGCCTACTGAATCATCTGCAGTTGGGTCACCTTAAGATGTTTGAGCAAGGTCAGCTGATTGCCGAGTTTGGTGATAAAGCCAGTGAGTTAAAGGCTGAGATAGATATACAGAAAGGGGATTTTTATCGCCGCTTTTTGTTTGGTGGTAGTATTGGCGCCGCTGAATTATTTATGGATGAAAGTTGGACGACACCCAACCTGACCCATGTCATTCAATTGTTTGCCCGGAACTTACCCGCGTTAGATGCAGCCGAAGCTAAGTTTAGCTGGTTGTTATTACCGCTCCAAAAGTTTCAGCACTGGCGCCGCAACAATAGCAAGCGCCAGGCCAAAGAGAATATTTCAGCGCACTACGATTTAGGTAACGACCTGTATCAAGCCTTTTTAGACCCAGCGCTACAGTATTCAAGTGCAGTATATCCGCATGCTGATGCAAGTCTTGCCGAAGCGCAACAACATAAGCTCAAACGCTTGTGTGACAGCTTAGAGCTATCTGCGGAAGATCACCTGCTCGAAATTGGTACGGGCTGGGGCGGTATGGCGGTATTTGCCGCCAAACATTACGGCTGTAAAGTAACTACAACGACCATCTCAGAAGAGCAATACAGCTATACCAAAGAGTTGATTGAACGAGAAGGGCTGACACAGCAGATCACTTTGCTGAAAAAAGACTACCGCGATTTAGAAGGTACCTACGATAAGTTGGTATCGGTGGAGATGATTGAAGCCGTAGGCTTAAAGTACATGCCGACCTTCTTTAAAACCTGCAGTCGGTTACTTAAGCCAAATGGCAAAATGGCGTTACAAGCCATTACCATTGCGGACCAGCGCATGAAAAGCTATGCCAACTCGGTGGATTTTATTCAAAAATATATCTTCCCAGGTGGTTTTTTGCCGTCGTTAACCATGATGGCTGAAATGTTTACTAAGCATACAGATATGGTAATGCGTGAAGTACATGACATTGGTTATGACTACGCCAAAACCTTAGCTGATTGGCGCGATAATTTTAATCAGGCGCACCCGCAACTGATCGACAAAGGCTACGATGAGCGCTTTGGCAGGATGTGGAATTACTACCTTTGCTATTGCGAAGGCGGCTTTTGGGAGCGGACCGTATCTGCGGTGCAGTTGGTTGCAACTAAGCCGCAGAGTCGTTAAGAAGTTATGGCTAATCCTAAGGCGTTGATAAAAACCTACCTGCCTAAGCTGGTAGGTTTGTTTTTATTTGATGCAGTGTGGTTCGCAGCAGTTGCGGGGCGTGGTGAATGGCTGGCGCTGACGTTGGTTTTAGTGGCTGCTCAGGTGGTGTTAGCACTGCGTACTGGGCCTTTCAGCTGGCGCTTGTACGTCGCTTTGTTGGTGCTGGGGTTAGCATTAGAAGCCAGTGTGGTTAGCATGGGCATTCTACGCTTTAGTGAAGGTTGGCTACCCATTTGGCTGGTACTCCTGTGGGTGGGCTTTGTCGGCATGCTGATGAACACCCTCAGTGGCTTAGCCGGGCGCCCTTGGTGGGCAGCATTGCTGGGCATTGCCGCGGGTCCGTTAACTTATGCGATAGGTGCCCGCTTGGGTGCTGCAGAAATTTTGGTTGAAGAATGGCTCTTGTGGTTGGTGTATGGTTTGTTGTGGGCTGCTTATATGGTGATCTTTGCGCTAGTGTCACAACGTATAAAGCAGACACAGGAGGGCAGTCATGATGTCATTAGCAACAGTTCGCAGTCGTCTTAATCTTAGTTTGCTTAACATGTTTTCGCCGCAGTCGGCAGCTCGGTCGTTATCTAGCAGCGTAGCCGCGGCGATGCTCTTGACAGTGGCCGTTGACATGCCTAGTGCAGCCGCTAACGAGGCCGCTGCAGCTAGTGCCGTGACGACAGCTGTCGCGGCGGCAGACAGTTGTACAGTACCGGCATTTCAGCAACTACAAGCCGTAGGCAAAACACGCTTAAAGGTGTGGTTTTGGGATGTGTATGATGCGCAACTAAGAACCGATACAGGTGCCTTTAGCGATGCCAACCAGCGAGCACTACAGCTTACCTACTTACGTGATATCGATGCGGACGATTTGGTTGATACCACGGCTGATGAATGGCAGCGTTTAGGTATTGAGCAAACCCCAGAGCACCAGCAATGGTTACAACAGTTGCGTGAGATGTGGCCTAACGTGAGCAAAGGTGATTGTATTACCTTGGTTGAGACCAATGCGGGCGATGCACAGTTTTATGCCAATCAGGAATTACTTGGTGAGATTGCATCGGCGCAGTTTACCGATGACTTTCTAGCTATCTGGCTTGATGCCAAATCACGCTTTAAAGATGAGCGTGATGAATTAATAGGAGCTAAATAATGAAACATGCATGGCAAGGTATGATCGCGCTGTTGCTGTTGGTGCTGCTGGTGGGCTGTTCGGCAAAGTTAGAGGACTACCAAGGTGAGCAACCGCAGCTAAAGTTAGAAACCTTTTTTAACGGCGATTTGGTGGCTCATGGCATTGTCCAAGATTACAGTGGCAAAGTTATTCAGCGCTTCACCGCTGATCTCAAGGGTACTTGGGATGGTAACGAAGGGGTGCTAGATGAGCAGTTTTACTATGCGGACGGTACCCGCCAAGAGCGTATTTGGTATTTAACCAAAACCGCAGATAATACCTACGAGGGCCGTGCCAGCGATGTTGAAGGCACTGCGATAGGCACTACGAGTGGTAACGCCTTACATTGGCGCTATACCCTAATTATTGAGCTTGATGGTGAACCCTTTGCTGTGGACCTTGATGATTGGATGTACTTGGTGGATGAAAATAACATGATTAATCGCACCCAAATGTACAAATTTGGCTTGCCGGTAGGTGAAATCACCCTGTATATAGGTAAGCGTTCATAGGTCTTGGTACGTAGCTATTTGCGCGTAGGTATTCGTACGTAGGTATTCGTACAAAAGTTAGACAGGCAATAACAAACGAGCCGCACATTGCGGCTCGTTATAACTTACTCATCGTAACCACGGGGTAGCCGCGACAAGGTTTGATCTTGTTCTAAGCGCTGCTTCCACAATTCTTTGGCACTCAAGCCACCACCACTTTTACTGACTTTAACAGCCTTTTTAGGCGCAACTGCCGGTTTCGCTGCTGCTTTTTTCGCTGAAGCTTTGGCTTTGGCGGGCGCTGCTGAGCTACCAGTTGCACCGCCAAGTTCGGCTGTTGCTTCAGCTAACTGGGCCAGACGCATATTTTTGCCGCCATCCACGCTATACCAGCCGCCTTTGGCTTCGATGTTAGGTTGTTTGCCGTGAGCTTTTAGGTAAGCTGCTGAATAATCAGCTAATACTTGGTCCTTATCAAGTTTGCTCATGTGTTGTTCCTATCGTTGTTGCATGAGAGTGATTCTTTTTTATACCGTCTTTTCTAGTTATTGTCTAATCAACAAGGCAAAAGATTGTAATTTATGGTAAAAAAGAGCCTATTTAGCGACGACATTGAGGCCTATTGTGCAACGATATCAACTACAACAGTATCTGGCCGAATTACTGCAGGTGGACACCATCAAGGATTATTGTCCCAATGGTCTGCAAGTAGAAGGGCGAGCGGAGATCAAGACCCTAGTGACTGGTGTAACAGCTAACCAAGCTCTGTTAGACCAAGCCCTTGCGCTCAATGCCGATGCCGTGTTGGTGCATCACGGATATTTCTGGAAAAACGAACCGGAAGTGATTACGGGCATGAAAAAACGTCGGCTACAAAGCTTGCTTCAAGCAGATGTTAATTTGTTTGCTTACCATCTGCCGCTCGATGTTCATGCCACGCTTGGTAACAATGCCCAATTAGCACAGGTGCTAGGTTGGCAGGATAGTTATCAGGTGGCTGGCATCAGTCCCGCTGGGGTGGTGATGGGCTGTGACCTAACCGCGCCCTTAAGCAGCGTCGCCTTAGCCGAACACCTCAGTGAGGCGCTACAGCGTCCAGTCACCGCGTGTATTGAGCGGGCTGCACCCATTCAACGAGTGGCTTGGTGTACCGGCGGCGGACAAGGCTTCATCGATGCTGTAGCTGCGGCTGGTTTTGATGCCTTCATTAGTGGTGAAATCAGCGAACAGACCACTCACAGTGCGCGCGAGCAAGGTCTTGCTTATATCGCAGCTGGACACCATGCGACCGAGCGCTATGGTGTGCAGGCTTTGGGTAAGCACTTGGCCGCGCAGTTTGGCCTGCGGCATCACTTTATTGATATTGACAACCCAGCGTAGGCCAAACTTTCTTCATGAACACCAACAACAAGCAGAACAACCAAGCATCGAAAGCCACAGGCGATCAATCCTTTGATGGCATCACGCATAAGTTTTCGCACAACATCTATGCCACCACTAAAGGTCGTTTGCGCTTGGCTGTATTAAAGCGTGATTTGCAGCCTTGGTTAACACGAGCAAAGCAGCGCCCCTTAAAAATTTTGGATATTGGTGGTGGGTTAGGGCAAGTTAGCCAATGGTTTGCGGAGTTAGGCTGCAACATCATGCACACGGACATATCCGCTGAGATAGTGGCGGCAGCGCAACAACAGCATGCGCAAGCGGGGTTAGCACAGCGCTATCAGTATTTAGTAGCGCCGTTGCAGCAACTACCTGAACAAGTAGCTGATGATTATGACCTGATTTTATGCCACGCGGTGTTAGAGTGGCTAGCAGATCCCGCTGCGGCGATTGCTTTGTTACCCCAGCTACTAGCACCGCAGGGCGGCATTTCCTTGATGTTCTACAACAAAGACGCCAAGGTGTTGGCTAACGTTATCTTTGGTAATTTTGACTACGTAGAAGCCGGCTTAACAGTTAAGAAAAAAGTGCGATTAAGCCCACAGCAGCCGTTAGATCCCGCTCACGTAGCCCAGTGGTTAGAACAAGCAGGGCTACAGATAGAATACAAAACTGGCGTGCGTTGTTTTCATGATTATCTTAAAAATGCCGCCGACAAAGAGCGCTTCGAGCAATTATTAGCACTTGAACTGCGCTACAACCAACAAGCTCCGTTTTGTGATATTGGCCGTTATTTACATTGGCAACTCAAGCGAGCATAGGGTTGGGTCACTAATATGCTGCAGGTGATTTATTTTCATAGCCTAAGTAGGCGTGCGCGGCGTTATGCTAAAGCTTATGCGAGTTATTTTGGCGAGGCTCAGTTAGTTGCTAGCAGTGGTGATAGAGACACCGACGTAGCAGCGCTTCGGGCAGCCATGGCGCCGGCATTCGAGACGCCAGTAACTAAGGCGCCAACAACCAAGGCGCCAACAACCAAGGCTGAATGCTTGGTGATTGGTGGCGATGGCAGCCTCAATATTGCAGTCAATGCGTTTGCCTACAGCGCTGTGAGTATTAGTTTGATAGCGGTTGGAACGGGTAATGATTTTGCGCGGCATTATTTGAACCATACAAAACACAGATGCACTGCGCTTAAGGACTGGCGTTGGCGGATGCGAGCGCCTTACCAACAGCGGCAACTAACGCTAGGTAAAGTCGCCACAGCCACGGCCAGTTATTATTTTATCAATCATGCTGGTTGTGGCCTCAGTGTTGATCTTATGCACTTACAACCGCCATGGATGAAACGCTGGCTAGGTTCATTAAGCTACACGGTCGCCTTATTGCGATACCTGTTCGGGCCGCTAAGCAAACGCACTCAATGGTACTCGCACGCCTCATCAGGGCAGGCACTAAATGGCCAACTGGTGGTATTAGGGCGCTTTATTGGCGGTGGCTTAGAGGTTTACCCACAAGCCAACCGTCAGCGCGGCGACTTGCGTCGTATCGAGATCCCCTTGTTGGGACGCTGGCAGCAGTTAGCTGCGTTAATACAAGTTAAATGGGGTGGTATTGATACCTCAGCAGTGATTGATTGTCGGCCGGTAACTGTGACTGAAGAGCAACCGTTCATACTAGCAGCGGCGGCAATAACTTTTGAAGTAGATGGTGATATTGTTGGTGAGGGGCCGGTGGCCGTAAGTGTCTGCCTGCAGGCAATTAAACTTAATTTACCAATAGATGAAGCCTTGTGTATGACTGAGTTGGAGAGACAAACATGACTGCATGTGCATTTATTGGCTTAGGTGTGATGGGATATCCCATGGCCGGCCATTTACAAACCGGGGGTTTTACCACCACTGTTTACAACCGTACTGCAAGCAAAGCACAGCAGTGGCAACAGCGTTACCAAGGTAATGCAGCTGCAACTCCGGCAGCTGCTGCGCAAGGCGCTGATTTAGTGATGCTGTGTGTGGGCAATGACGATGATGTACGCAGCGTGGTGTACGGTGAGCATGGGGTGTTGGCCAGCATGCAGCCGGGCAGCATTTTAATTGACCACACTACCGCGTCAGCAGAACTTGCGAAGGAACTCGCTACGGCTTGTGCCGAACGTGGTATTGGTTGGCTCGATGCGCCGGTATCTGGCGGTCAACAGGGTGCAGAGAACGGTGTTTTAACGGCTATGATTGGCGGTGATAAAGAGGCTTTAACTCAAGCCGACAAGGCCTTAGCTTGTTATGCGAAAACCCGTGAGTACATGGGGCCCGCAGGCCATGGGCAATTAGCCAAAATGGTGAACCAAATTTGTATTGCTGGAGTGGTGCAGGGTTTAGCTGAAGGACTACAACTGGCACGCAAGGTAGGGCTGGATGCAGACACCTTGATCAACGCTATTAGCCAAGGAGCTGCCGGTTCTTGGCAAATGAAGAATCGCTATCAAACCATGTGGAACCATCATTATGAGCATGGTTTTGCCGTGGATTGGATGCGCAAGGATTTAAAAATTGCGTTGCAGGAAGCAGAACGCCAAGGCTTGAGTATGCCGATGACAGCTTTGGTGGATCAGTTCTATGCTGAAGTTCAAAAAATGGGTGGTTCACGTTGGGATACGTCTAGTTTGTTAGCTCGTCTAGAACGAGATTAATCGCTAATAAAAAAGGCCTTATCAATTGATAAGGCCTTTTATTATCTGTTGCTTATAAGCTCAGCGGGTTAAGTCTTAACGAATACCCATCCGGCGTAAGCTACCGGTGCTGAAGTCTGAGCGGCTCATCTTAATACCAAAGTTCATGAACTCGCTTTCTTCGTTAGATAGGCCCAGTAGGATGTATCGACCTGAGTTAAGGTCATACAAAGCTTCTGCTGCCATCCACGGGGTGTCGTGGTAGTAGAATTGGGTGTTGTAAGCTTCTGCTACACGCCACAATTCGCCGCGACCATCGTAATGGTCGATGACTGAGGCTGTCCAGGTATCTTCATCGATAAACATATGGCGGGTTGCATAAATATGACGCTCGCCATCTTTCAAGGTGCCTTTCACTTCCCATACACGGTGTTTTTCGTACCGTACATAGTCTTGGTTCATGTGCCCAGGGCCGATGATATCGTCATACGACAAGCTCGTATCCATCAGCTTGTAGTTGTTGTATGGGATATACATCTCGCGCTTGCCCACAAGTTCCCAGTTGTATTTATCTGGTGCACCGTTGAACATATCTAAGCCATCAGAAGTACGTAAGCCATCTGATGCGGTACCTGGACCGTCATAGGCTACTGATGGAGCTTTACGAACACGACGTTGGCCTGCGTTATACAGCCATGCACGACGTGCTTCTTTCACCTGGTCAATCGTTTCGTGAACCAATAGCACGGTACCCGTCATACGTGCCGGTGCTAGAACTTCTTGTAAGAAGTAGAACAGCACGTTGTCGTCTGCTGACTCACGGCCGCTGGCTAAGTATTCTGGGAATACCAACGACTCACGCAATAACACAGGTACAAAACTACCGTTTTCTAGTACTGGGAACTGGTTCACTAAACGTTGGACTGAACCACCACGATACCGAGTAATGTGGTTCCAAACCGCTTCAACACCTGATGATGGAATTGGGAACGGAATGTGCTTGTCGAAGTTAGCTAAACCATTGCCACCACTGATAAGCTCAGCGTTGAGGGCATTTTTCTTGATCACGTCATACACGGCCTGCGGGTACGCAGCGGTACGGTGGGTAGGGTAGACATGGATCTTAAAGTCTGGGTATTTCTTGAACATGGCGACCTGGCCTGGCGACAACATGTTGGCATGCTGGTCGACGTTGGCAGGCGTGATCGTAAGAATAGGCTGTTCATCGGCAAATGGGTCGGCTGGACGGTCTGGCACTTCTCCGTCTGCTTTCACACTATAGCCACCAGTCCAAGCTGGGATAGAACCATCAGCATTGGCGGCCATTTCGGCACCTACCGGAGTTAAATCTTGACCTAAGCGGTTGGCTTCGTCAGGGCTAACTTTAGCCATGACACTTGCTGATACCACTGATAGCGCAAAAATACCGGCTTTTAGCATCATTTTATTCATTGTGCTTTTCCTTGTTGTTCTTAGTTCGCGTTAAAGCTACATCAAAACTAATGTAATATAAATGCCCAACTGCTACTAGCGTTACATTCATTCTCGATGTAAGGTATCAGCTGGTTTGACCTCTAGCGATTTCACATAGCATGTATCGCGAAACAAAAATTTGCAACAGTTTACATGACAATTCTAAGACCAAGAACAATCAAGAGGGTTCCATGATTAAAGCAACAGCGTCTGCTGGTGCAGCATTAACGCTGCTAGCAAGTGCAGTGGCAACGGCCTTAGCAGCGCCTATAGCTAGCGCTGAAGAAAGTTCTGCCTACGAAGTGATTACCGCACCTGCGGTGATGGCAAAAGAAGCGCAGCGGGCGGTATTAAGTGATATCGCTGAAGCAGGCGAGGCTGACATCGCCGTTGGCGATTATGGCATTATTTTGCGCCGCACCGAGCAGCAGTGGCAACAAATGCCCGTTCCTACCAGTGTTTTTCTAAGCTCAGTGAGTTTTGCCGATGCGCAACAGGGCTGGGCTGTCGGTCACCATGGGGTGATTGTTGGCAGCAGCGATGGCGGCCAAACTTGGCAGCGGCAATTGGATGGTTTTGCATTTATTCAGCTACAACAAGATTACTTCGCAACTCGTATTGAACAGTTAACAGATGAGATCGCAGCAGCTGAAGCAAAGGGTGCTGACGAGCTTATTGGCGATCTTGAATTCGCACTAGAAACTGCCGAGTTTAATTTAGAAAATGCGCAGTTTGCCGAAGAAGAAGGCCCCACCAAACCGTTTTTAGATGTATTAGCGCTAACCCCTGAGGTCGTCTTAGTAGCTGGTGCTTATGGCTCCTTGTTGCGCAGTACCGATGCTGGTCGTAGCTGGCAGGTGCTAGACGGAGCACTCGAAAATCCAGATGGTTATCATTTGAATAGTTTAACGGCAGATTCGGATTACACCTACTTAGCGGGTGAATCGGGATTACTCTTTCGAAGTGCTGATCAGGGCTCGACCTGGGAAACCCTAGATAGCCCTTATTACGGCTCGTTTTTTGGTTTGCATGTGGATGCAGAGCAGCGGCTATGGGCGTTTGGTCTACGTGGTAATATCTTTGTAAGCGAGGATCACGGCGAATCTTTTAGTCAGATTAGCTTGCAAGATCCGGTCAATATTAATGCTGCAATAGATGCCCCCGATGGTGGCGTTTATTTGGTGGGTAATGCTGGTGTGATAGCGTGGGCGAATGCCGCTGGCGAGGTGCTTGAAAGCACTCACAGTAGTGGTGCCGCACTAACCGACGTGGTGCTTAACGATGACGGTACTCTGACTATGGTGGGGCAGCGAGGCCTGCTCACTCAACCCGCTTTGCGTAACTAAGGATTGACGTTTTTATGTCTCAACAATCTTCAACATCAACTCCGCCGGGCAAAAGTGTTTTGTTAGAGCGGGTGTTGTTTTCGATGCGACCTTTATGGTTGGCTCTGTTTGCTATTTTGACGGTTTATTTGGGCTGGCATGCAAGTCAGGTTCGTCCTGAAGCTAGCTTAACCAAAATGATTCCTACTAATCACGAGTTCATTCAGAACTATTTTAAGCACCAAGAAGATTTGGCGAGCTTGGGTAACGTGATTCGGGTGGCGGTAGAAACCACCGAAGGGGATATTTTCACCCCAGAGTTTCAGGCAACCTTGCAGCAAATTACCGACGAGGTTTTCTATGTACCTGGTGTTGACCGTAGTGGTTTAAAAAGTATTTGGACGCCGAATGTGCGCTGGAGCGAAGTTACCGAAGAGGGCTTTGTCGGCGGACCTGTAATTCCAGACACATGGGATGCATCTGAGCGTTCTCTGGACCAATTGCGTACCAATATTCTGCGCTCTGGTGAAGTAGGTAACTTAGTTGCCAATAACTTCAAATCGGCACTGATTTACGTGCCTTTATATGAAGTGCATCCAGATACCGGCGAAAAACTTGATTACAAGGTGTTATCTGAAGCCTTAGAGCAGAATATTCGCGATAAATATCAAACGGATACCGTAAGAATTCACATTACCGGCTTTGCTAAAGTCATTGGTGACCTGATTGAAGGTGCGTATCAGGTAGGGCTGTTCTTTGTTATCGCCATTGTGATCACTCTCGTGATGCTGTACTGGTACAGCCGTTGTTGGCGTAGTGCGTTTGCGGTGCTGAGTTGTTCCATCATTGCGGTGGTATGGCAGTTAGGCATCATTGAACTGATTGGAAGTGGGATTAACCCTTACTCGATGTTGGTGCCGTTCTTAGTGTTTGCCATTGGCGTGAGCCATGGGGTGCAAATCATCAACGCCATCAGTAATAACCGAGTGGATGCCTTAGATAAGGTGGGCGCTACTCGTTTGGCATTCCGTGGTTTGTATATCGCTGGCTTAACTGCTTTGGTTTCAGATGCCATCGGTTTTACGACCTTGATGGTCATTGATATTGAGGTGATTCAAGAGTTAGCGATTGCCGCAAGTATTGGTGTGGCGGTAGTGGTGTTAACCAATTTAGGGATGTTGCCTATTTTGATGTCCTACACCGGAGTCTCTAAAGCCGGCGTTGAATACGCTGCTAAAGCGCGCCAAAAAGAACATCCGGTGCTCAATATTTTCAGCCGTTTTTCGCGCCCTAAGTGGGCCTATAGTGCCTTAGTTGTGGCTCTGATGGGGTTAGCCTGGGGTTTGTACTACGGCCAGCAAATGAAGATTGGTGATTTAGACGCAGGGGCACCAGAACTGCGCCCAGATAGTCGTTATAACTTAGATAACCAATTTATTGTTGATAACTACAGCTCGAGTACCGATGTGTTTGTGGTGATGGCAGAAACGGCGCCAAGCCAATGTATTGCCTACGATAACCTGGAGCTGTTAGACCGTTTTACGTGGCACATGCAAAATACCCCTGGGGTGCAAGACGTTAAGTCTGTCGCTTATGTGGCTAAAATGGGTTCGTATGGCCTCAACGAGGGTAATTTAAAGTGGTATAGCCTAACCCGTAATCAATATTCATTGAATGGTTACACGGGGCGTACGCCGCCGGGGTTGATTAACCCTGATTGTTCGATGGCACCGGTGATTATCTTCTTGAATGATCACAAAGCCGAAACCTTGCAAACCGTGGTCGCCTCGGTCAATAGTTTTAATCAAGAATATCAACAAGATGGTCTTGAACTATTGATGGCAGCAGGTAATTCAGGGATTGAAGCTGCGACAAACTCAGTGATTGAGTCAGCTCAGAACAAAATGATGTTGTGGGTGTATGGCGTGGTTATTTTCTTATGCTTACTAACGTTCCGGAGCTTACGTACAGTAACCTGTATCATTTTACCGTTGGCACTAACCACGGTGATGAGCCAAGGCTTGATGGCAGTTCTAGGCATTGGCGTGAAAGTTGCCACCTTGCCGGTGATTGCCTTAGGTGTGGGGATTGGGGTGGATTATGGTATTTATATCTACACCAAGATTCGTGAAGGTTTAGCGCAAGGCATGCATCTTGATGACAGCTACAAGTACGCGCTAGACAGCACTGGTAAAGCGGTTGGATTTACTGGGCTCACTTTGGCTATTGGCGTAGCTACTTGGATCTTCTCGCCGATTAAGTTTCAAGCGGATATGGGGATCCTGTTAACCTTTATGTTCATCTGGAACATGCTAGGTGCCTTGATCCTGATCCCAGCGTTAGCACGCTTCTTTGCTAACTTTACCCGCAAAGCCCACTAACTGTAGGCTTGCGTTACCGTTAGAACCAGCAGACGCCGCTACTTGTTAGCGGCGTCTTGCAATATAAAATCAGCACCTTGGTCAGCGATCACCATGGTGGGTGCATTGGTATTGCCACTCACTACGGTCGGCATGATGGAAGCGTCAATGACGCGTAAACCAGCAACGCCATTTACTCGCAACTGCGCATCAACCACAGCATCTTGGTCGTTGCCCATGCGGCACGTGCTGGTTGGATGGTAAATCAGCCCGACATTACTCATCAGCTTAGCTAACAACTCCGCATCATTAGCACAAGGCCCTGGCCATACTTCGCCGCCATTATGCTCAGCAAGGGGCGCTTGGTTCATAATCTCGCGTACCTGTCGCACCCCAGCCAACAACGCCTGTTGATCACTAGGATGCTGCAAAAAGTCATAGCTAAAAAGCGGTTTATCTGTGGCTTTGTTACTCCGCAAACGTAACTGGCCTCGGGCTTGTGGTCGTAACAGGCAAACATGGCAGGCATAGCCATGGGTGAAAGCCGGTTTAAGGTCATACCCGCTGTCGTTAAAGCGAGTCGAGACAAAGTGAAGTTGTAGATCAGGTGTCTCTATTTGTTCACTGCTGCGCAAGAATCCACCCACCTCGGCCGGAGGATGTGCGAGTGGGCCGGTTTTATCACGCCGATATTGCCACCAAGCTTTCGCCATCCTAGCTAATCCTATGGGATTAAGACTGATGCCGTCTTTGCGCTTGTTGCGGTAATGAATCATCACATCCACGTGCTCTTGCAGATTAGCGCCCACCTCAGCACGATCGGCAATGATACTGATGCCATGTTGTTGCAACTGGGCGGCTGGGCCAATACCAGATAACATCAACAATTGCGGGGAGTTGATTGCGCCACCGCTTATAATCACTTCGCGTTGCGCGAACCATTGCTCGCCACTGACTAATTCAATCCCTACGGCTTGGGGCTGGGCTTGGCTTTGGTCAAAGAGCACCCGTTGTACCAAGCTATCAGTTAACACCTTGAGGTTAGGGCGTTGCATTGCTGGCAGCAAGAAAGCACGGCGCACACTCCAGCGCTGCGCTTGGTGAATCGTAAATTGGAACGGGCCAATACCGTAGAGCTCGGCACCGTTAAAATCTGGGTTAAAGGGAATACCGGCAGCAACTCCTGCCTCAACAAAGCGTTGGGCAGCGAGAAAATAGGTGGGCACATCACTGACTTTAAGCGGCCCATCAGCGCCATGATAAGCGTCGGCACCGCGGCTATTGGCTTCAAGTTTCTTGAACCTTGCCAACATGGCGGGCCAATCCCAGTTACTGTTGGTTAAGCTGGCCCAATGTTGATAATCACTAGGGGCACCGCGGGTATAAATCATGGCATTAATTAAGCTGCTGCCACCTAAACCTTTGCCGCGCGGGGTAAACAAGCCTTTGCCTTGGCGAAGTGGGGCTTTATCACTGCTGCGGTAGCCCCAATTAAAGCCACGGTGGTGCATAAAGCGTACTACGCCACCGGGCATATCACTGAATTCGTGTTGGCCGTTGCCGCCAGCTTCGACCAGGAGCACTTGGTAGTTACCGCAGGCACTCAAACGGTCCGCCAGCACGCATCCAGCGGAACCCCCACCGACAATGATAAAATCGTACTTTGTTGTGCTCATGGTTGTTGTTCTGTATTCGTTATTGTTAGTGATTGTTCGTTTTATAAACTTTGAGCGTAGCGTAAAAGATCATTCAATAAACGCATGTTACGAGAGTTATCGCTATGCTGCTGCGCAGCTAACTCCAGCTCTTGCATAAATCGCTCGGCAGACAAGCCACCCGGAGGGGGGGAGAGCAGACGGCCTTGGCAAAATTCACGCCATTTTAGTAGTTCGGAATCAGTTAACGTACTTGGGTAATTACGGGCACGGTAGCGAAACAACATCTCAGGTAAGCGCGAATCGCTAAAGTTTAAGGTCAAACCTGGTAGTTGTTCAGGTGCGGTACTACGGATAATGTCCATGTTAGAGCGGTCTTGTTCACTAAAGAAAGGGCCGCTGTAGAGCATAAAATCAGGATCCGTAACCGCGTCATAGGTTTTGCTGGTCAGTAAGGCTTGGCACAAGCGGTCGCGTAATTCGCTTTGTGCTAGTAGCGTCTGCCGGTGGCGTTCAAGTTGCTCGAGATCTAAGTTCCAACGCTGCTGCGCGGTGCTGTCGAGCACATTGAGTTTAGCGATAAAGGGGCAGCGATTGAGTTGCAGGGTTCCCCCAGCGAAGGCTGATAAACCGTTCTCAGCTAGCTGTTTACGCGGGGTAAAGCGGCGTTCGACCAAATCATCTAGCGAACTCTCTAAAAACTCCAGCGGGTTGTGGCGCAAATCCCAGTAGAGCAGGGTGTTGGGCTGCTCCGGATGATAGCCTAGCGGCATGATCACACTCACGTAACCGTTCAGTGCGCCGTAAAAACCACTGATGTGCACGCGTGGTTCAAAATTCACCAAATCAATCAGTTGTTGCACGGCTTGTTTGCGGCGTAATCCATAAGCGTAGGCAAACAACCTTGGTTGTGCTTGTTTAACTTTACGAGCCATGCCGATGGTGGCATGAACGTCAGCCATAGCATCATGGGCGTTGGCGTGTTCAATACCATTGGCTTTAGATAAGTCTTCTAAGCGCATGCTGACCCGCCCATCGTCGTGGTAGGGCCATTCGATTCCTTCGGGGCGCAGGGCATAGCAAGCGCGCATCAAGTCGATTAGATCCCAGCGTGAATTTTGCTGCTGCCAAGTATGAGCGTAGGGATCATGAAAGTTACGGTAGAACAGGTGTCGGGTTACTTCATCGTCAAAGGCGATGTTGTTGTAGCCAATGATAGTGGTGTTCGGTACGCTCATTTGTGCTGCGATGGCTGCGGCAAAGCTCGCTTCGTTGGTACCTTGCGCAAGCGCAAACTGCGGCGTAATACCTGTCACTAGCACCGCCTGAGGATGAGGCAAAAAATCTGGCGTGGGCTGACTAAATAGGGTCAGTGGACGACCGCAGGGCTCTAATTCTAAATTGGTTCTTAAACCGGCAAATTGGGAGGGCCGATCGTAATGAGGGTTAGCCCCCCAAGTTTCGTAGTCATGAAAGTAAAAACTGGCGTCAGACATGGCGCATACTAATCCTTGCTAATGTATGCAGGTCAGACTACCTGATTGCTGACTTAGCCGCAATCAAGAGGTGACGGGCAACCCTAATTACCGCTAAGATAGCTAACTAATGATAATAAAATGATTCAACAGCACCGAGGCGATTATGGGTCTATTCAGTTCTTTTTCTTTTGCCACCAACAAGCACGTAGGCTTAAGTCTGCTCGCCACCGCTTGCTTTACTGCCGCCGCTTGCAGCAGTGCACCTGAGCCAAGTTCTAGTGTAGCTGCCAAGGCGACTGTGACCGAGGCCGCACCTTTTGCGATTGCCATTCATGGGGGCGCCGGCACCATTACCCGCGCAAGCATGACGCCAGCACGGGAACGCGCCTATCGCGAAAAACTAGCCGAAGCTATCGCCGCCGGACAGCAGATCTTAGCCGCCGGTGGCACCAGTATGGATGCGGTTATTGCGGCGGTACAAGTGTTGGAAGACTCACCGCTGTTTAATGCTGGCCGTGGTGCCGTTTATACCTGGGATGAACAGCATGAACTTGATGCCGCTATTATGGACGGTTCCAATCGTGCAGCGGGAGCGGTGACTGGGGTGACAACGATTAAAAGCCCTATTGCCTTGGCCCGTAAAGTGATGGAAGAATCGGTGCATGTGATGCTCAGCGGCGCTGGTGCTGAGGAGTTTGCTGATCTGCATCAACTAGAACGGGTGGATAACAGCTACTTCAATACCGAAGCTCGCTTCGATGCGCTGCAACGCATGAAACAGCAGCTTGGTAGCCAAGATAAAACCGCATGGCAGCAGCTAGACGCACGCTTCAAGTATGGCACCGTTGGGGCGGTAGCGTTGGATACTCATGGTAATTTAGCTGCCGCCACCTCAACCGGAGGAATGACGGGCAAGCGCTACGGTCGTATTGGTGATTCGCCAGTGATTGGCGCTGGTACTTGGGCGGATAATGGCAGTTGTGCGGTTTCGGCCACAGGTCATGGTGAATATTTTATTAAGTATCAGGTAGCAGCAGATATTTGCGCACGAGTGACCTATCAAGGCAAAGATATCGTAAGTGCTGGTGATACCGTAATTCATGAGGTGCTGATGCCCGTTGGTGGTACTGGCGGCGTGATCATTGTTGATGGCCAAGGCAAGGTGCATATGCCGTTTAATACCGAAGGCATGTACCGCGCTAGTCAACAAGGTGATGGTCCGGTTCATATTGCAATTTATGCAGACGAAAACTAACTCGCAATAAGGGCTGTTGGTGCGGGTTAACAAGCTTACAGAGGGCTGCTAAACTAGCAGCCCTTTTAAATCTAAGTGCTAATGCAGGATTTTTGTGCAAACCATTCAATTTCCAGCTGAACTCCCTGTGGTGCAGGCCAAGGCCGAGATTCAAACGGCCATTGCCAAACACCAAGTGGTGATTGTCGCGGGCGAGACCGGTTCAGGTAAAACCACACAGTTACCTAAAATGCTGCTAGAAATGGGCTACGGTAAAATGATTGCCCACACTCAGCCGCGGCGTTTAGCTGCCCGCAGTGTTGCCCAACGTATCGCACAAGAATTAGAAACTGAGTTGGGTAACCGGGTTGGTTATAAGGTACGTTTTCATGATCAAACGGCACCCACTACCGAAATAAAATTGCTCACGGATGGGATGTTGCTGGCTGAACTGCAGAATGATCGCATGTTGCGGCAATACGATGCCATCATCATCGATGAAGCCCATGAACGCAGTCTGAATATCGACTTTCTGTTAGGCGCCTTAGCGACCATTTTGCCTAAGCGACCAGAGTTAAAACTGGTGATTACCTCAGCTACCATTGAGACGGAACGCTTTGCCAAACATTTTAATCAGGCCCCGATCATTACCGTTACCGGGCGTACTTATCCGGTTGAGGTGCGTTATCGGCCGTTAAGCAATGCCGATGATGATAACCAAGACAGCGCTGATGTAGTGCAAGGCGTGTGTGATGGGGTATTAGAGCTAAGCCGTGAAGCCCCCGGTGATATTTTGATTTTTGCCAGTGGTGAGCGTGAAATACGTGATTTTGCTGAAGCTATTGGTGATTTGCAGTTACCTAATACTGAGCTTTTACCGCTGTTTGCACGGCTATCTGCTGCTGAGCAACAACGGATTTTTCAGCCGCATAGCCAACGTCGTATTGTGATCGCTACCAACGTCGCTGAAACCTCACTGACGGTGCCCGGCATTCGTTATGTGATAGACCCAGGTACGGCTCGTATCAGTCGTTACAGTTACCGCAGCAAAGTGCAACGCTTGCCGATTGAGAAAATTTCACAAGCTTCAGCGAATCAACGGATGGGGCGTTGTGGCCGGGTCGCACCGGGGATTTGTATCCGGCTCTATGATGAAGCTGATTTTTTAGCTCGGCCTGAATACACAGATCCGGAAATCTTACGCACCAATCTAGCTGCGGTTATTCTGCAAATGACGGCGGCAAAACTTGGCGATATTCGTCGTTTTCCATTCGTAGAAAGGCCCGATGAGCGGTTTATTAAAGATGGCCTGAATTTATTAGAAGAGCTGCATGCTTTAGAAAGCACGGGTGGGCGATCCGGCAAAAGCAACAAGCGGCGCGGGTATCAAGGCCCAAGATTAACCGAGATTGGGCGACAAATCGCCCAGTTGCCGATTGATCCGCGGTTGGGGCGGATGGTGATAGCTGCAAATGAATTTGGCTGTATGCAGGAAGTGTTAATTATTGCCGCCGCACTGAGTATTCAAGATCCGCGTGAGCGTCCACAACAGGGGGCGCAAAAAGCAGACCAACTGCATCAAAGGTTTCACCATAAAGACTCTGATTTTGTGAGCTTCTTGCTGTTGTGGCAATACCTTGAGGGTCTACAACAAGAGCTTTCTAGAGGCCAACTACGCAAGCGTCTGAAAGAAGAGTTTATTCATTTTCTGCGGGTACGTGAATGGCAAGATGTCTACACTCAGCTGCGCCAAAGTGTGCGAGGTATGGGCTTTCGGATTAATCAAGAACCCGCCAGCTATGAGGCCATCCACCAAGCGCTCTTAACCGGCATGCTGTCGCATCTAGGAAACAAGCAAGAAGGCCATGAATACATGGGTGCGCGGCAACGCAAGTTTTTTGTGTTCCCGGGCTCTGGCTTGTTTAAAAAGTCGCCTAAGTGGCTGATGGCCGCCGAGCTTGTAGAAACTAGCCGTTTGTTTGCCCGCATCAATGCTCGGATTGAACCCGAATGGGTTGAGCCACTGGCGAAACACCTGGTTAAATACAGCTATTTTGAACCCCATTTTTCGAAAAAACAGGGCTCGGTGTTAGCAGACGAGCAAGTGACGCTCTATGGCTTGATTATCGTGCCACGGCGTAAAGTGCAGTATGGCCCGGTAAAACCTATTGAAGCGCGCGAGATCTTTATTCGTGAGGCACTGGTGCAAGGGCAGCTTAAACGGCAACTGCCTTTCATTAAGCACAATCTTGCACTTATCGAGAGTGTTAAAGGGCTCGAAGACAAATCGCGTCGGCGCGATATCCTGGTGGATGATGAAGCTCTGTTTCAGGCCTATGATGAGCATATTCCCGCGGGTATTTACAACGAGCAGTTATTAGCCGGGTGGTGGCATAAAGCTGTTAAGCAGAATCCCCAACTTCTGTATTTTGTACGCGCTGATCTGATGGCCCAAGATGCGGAACATGTCACCCCTGATGATTATCCAGATGTTTGGCAGCAGGGCCAACTGACCTTACCCTTGCATTATCATTTTGCTCCAGGCAGTGAAGATGATGGGGTGACGGTGCAGATCCCGCTAGCACTGCTAAACCAAGTGACGCCGCAAGGGTTTGATTGGCAAATACCAGCTCTGCGGCATGATCTAGTGGTAGCCTTGATCAAGAGCCTGCCCAAACAACTCCGTCGAAACTTTGTGCCGGCACCTAACTACGCCCAAGCGTTTTTAGCTGATACCCCAGCGGCAACGATAGCGAAAGAGCCTTTGCTTACGGCCTTATCTGCCAAATTACGGCGTATGACGGGTGTCACTATCCCTGATGATGCTTGGTATCATGGTGGCGCAGATGCTATTCCACCACATTTACAGATGAACTTTGCGGTAGTGGATGAGCAGGGCAAGGTACTGCAACAAGGGCGAGATTTACACCAGTTGCAACAGCGGCTACAAGGTGACGTGAAAGAGGCCCTCGCTCAGGCAGTAGCCAGTAAGCAGGCACCGCAAGCGGCAACCAGTTGGCAGTTTGGTACGCTCCCCGACATGCTCGAGCAGCAACAACAAGGTTATGCGATTAAAGCCTTTCCGGCGTTAGTGGCTGAGGCCGAAGGAGTGCGTGAAGAACTCTTCGATAGCCTAGCGAAAGCCGAACATGCGCATTGGCAAGGATTGCGGCAGCTGTTGTTGCTGCAACTACCGTCACCTATTCGGCATTTGCAGCAAACGCTTTCTAATAAAGCGAAATTAGCGCTTTATTACAATCCATGGGGCAATGTTGAAGAACTTATCGCTGATTGTATTAGGGCGGCGCTGGATGAGTTTATTGAGGCAAATCCAGCCCGTGACCCAGCGGCTTTTCAAGCCTTGTATGATACTGCTAGAGCACATTTAAACGAGCGGGTGAGTGAGATAGCGAAACAATTGGAGCCTTGTCTGCTGCTTAGCCACAGCATTCGTAAACGGATGAAAGGCAAGGTTAGCTTAGAGCAAATTCAAGCCCACGGCGATATAGCTCAACAGTTGGATGCCTTGGTGGGCCCAGGTTTTGTCAGTAACGCTGGAGCGCAGCGTTTGGATGATATTCAACGCTATTTGAAAGCAATCGAGCGACGCTTAGATAAGCTGCCGGTGGATCCGAACAAAGATCGTTTACACACCTTGGTCCTCACGGACTTGTCGCAAGCCTATCAAAGCTTGTTGGCGAAACAAAACAAACAGCAGTTGATACCGTCAGATGTGCTTGAAATCAGATGGATGATAGAAGAGCTGCGGGTAAGTTTTTTTGCGCAGACGTTGGGTACCCAATACCCGATCTCAGAAAAGAGAATTCGCCAAGCGCTTGCTGCAGCAGCTTAAATGCTGCTGCAGTAGTGCTTAACTAAGTTAGGCGTATAAACCTAAATTGGCGCGGGCATAAGCTTCAAATTCAGTGCATCCACCGATGTGTTTTTCGTCCACAAAAATCTGCGGTACGGTTAAGACGGGTGCGCCGACGGTTTTCTCTAAATCTGCTTTTGAGATACCTTCAGCGTGCATGTCGACGTAGCGAAATTCAAAATCATCGCGGTCAGCGGTCAGTTTTTCAGCGATTTGTACTGCACGAACGCAGAATGGGCAGCCAGGGCGACCAAAAATAACAGTAAACATCTCAGACTCCTTAAAAAATGTGATATTGCCCGTATTTTCCTACAAATAGCGGCGGCTTGCCAATGAGTTTTGTGGATAGTGGCTATCGAACCCAGCGATTATTGATTAATTTCAAGATCCGAGGCTGCAACGCAGCAACAAGGCAAGCAATCGCCGGGTCGCACGAAAGCCAGTGGCTCGTTGATGTAGGTGATATCGCCTTGTACTAGTTGCACTCGACAGGCGCCGCAAAAACCATTGCGACAGTGATAGTGGGGCTCTAATCCAGCCGCTTCCATAGCTTCTAAGAGGGTACCCTGTGAGCTGTCAACGGTCAGCTGCTGCTGACCATTGACGATGACTTTATACGCGGTGCTCATGATGATTTAGAGTTCAAAGTCTCCAAGGTCAGAAGCACTTACGTTACTGTCAATTTGCCCAACCAAATAAGAAGTGATTTCAGCTTCTTGAGGGGCTACTTGAACGTTATCTGATACCAGATATTTATTCATCCAAGGTAGTGGGTTACTACGCTGTTTAAAGGGCGCATCAAAACCAATGGCTTCCATCCGCATGTTGGCGATGTACTCCACATACTGGCAGAGCATTTCTTCGTTTAGGCCAATCATAGAGCCATGTCTGAACAAATAGTGGGCCCATTGCTTTTCTTGTTCAACGGCCTTCATAAAGATGTTCAGTGCTTCGTCGCGTAACTCTTCGGCAATTTCTTTCATTTCCGGGTCATCTTGACCGTATTGCCATAGATTAAGAATTTGCTGAGTAGAGACCAAATGCAAGTTCTCATCACGGGCGATAAGACGGATGATTTTTGAGTTACCTTCCATCAGATCACGTTCAGCAAAGGCGAAGGTACAAGCGAAGCTCACATAAAAACGAACTGCCTCTAGCGCATTCACTGAGTTGATGCACAAGAATAGCTTTTTCTTGAGCTCACGCATGCTAACCAGATGCTTCTCACCGTCAACTTCCCATTCGCCTTCGCCATGGGTTTGCCAAAGCTGCGTATAGAAGATCAAATCGTCGTAATAGCGAGAAATATCGGTGGCGCGTTTCTGAATTTCTTCATTAATCACGATATCTTCAAAAACTTCACTCGGGTCAGTAAATAAATTCCGTAAAATATGCGTGTACGAACGTGAGTGAATGGTTTCAAAAAACGACCAAGTTTCAATCCAAGTTTCTAATTCAGGAATCGATACAATCGGCAGCAATGCAATGTTAGGGCTGCGTCCTTGTACTGAATCTAACAAGGTTTGATACTTTAAGTTAGAGATAAAAATATGCTTTTCGCTATCAGTTAACGCTTGAAAATCAACGCGGTCGCGGCTGACATCAACTTCTTCTGGGCGCCAAAAAAAGCTAATTTGTTTCTCAATCAGTTTTTCAAAAATGCTGTGTTTTTGTTGGTCATAGCGCGCAACGTTGACTGAATTACCAAAAAACATTGGCTCTAACAGAGGGTTAACTTGGTTCTGATTAAATGTTGAATAACTCATACCTTAGCACACCTTTTTTAGCATCATCAGCTGAGCAGCGGTACTGCTCAGCGAGTGCAACTTGTTGTTATTAAGCCGCAGAACTAGATCTTACAGGCACCACCGGCACAATCATCGTCTTCTTCAATAATGGCGACAGTTGCTTGTTGGTTCTCTTCTTCACGAGTTTTGGCTTCTACTTTGTCACGCAAATCTACTTGGTTATCTGAAGCACCGTCACGCGTGTTGTGATAATAAAGCGTTTTTACGCCTAACTTATAGGCATACAGCAAGTCTTGTAGCAGTTGCTTCATCGGCACTTTGCCTGCTTCAAACTTGGCTGGGTCGTAGTTGGTGTTAGCGGAAATGGTTTGGTCGACGAATTTCTGCATAATGCCAACTAATTCTAAGTAACCCTTGTTACTAGGGATGCTCCACAACAGCTCATACGCGTCTTTCAACGTTTCGTATTCAGGCACGACTTGTTTCGTAATACCGTCTTTTGATGCTTTAATACTGATATGTCCGCGCGGTGGTTCAATACCGTTGGTTGCATTAGAAATCTGCGACGAGGTTTCTGATGGCATTAAGGCAGACAGGGTAGAGTTACGCATACCGTATTGTTGTACATCACGACGTAGCTGGTCCCAATCAAGATGCAATGGCTCTTGGCAAACGCTATCCAGATCTTTCTTGTAAGTATCGATTGGCATCACACCTTTGGCATAGGTGGTTTCATTAAACTTAGGACAAGCACCAAGCTCTTTCGCTAAGTTCATGGATGCCTTCATCAAGTAGTATTGAATAGCCTCAAAAGTGCGATGAGTTAACGCGTTCGCTGAACCATCCGAATAACGAACACCGTTTTTAGCTAAATAATAAGCGTAGTTAATTACCCCAATGCCCAACGTACGACGGCCCATGGTTGCGTTGTGAGCAGCTGGTACAGGGTATTCTTGATAATCGAGTAAGCTATCAAGCGCACGCACGGCTAAATCAGCCATTTCATCAAGTTCATCTAATGATTTAATCGCACCTAAGTTAAAGGCCGACAGCGTACATAAAGCGATTTCACCTTCTTCATCATTCACGTGGCGCAAAGGCTTGGTTGGCAGCGCGATTTCTAAACACAGGTTACTTTGTCGAATAGGTGCAACCGCCGGGTCAAACGGACTGTGAGTGTTGCAATGGTCCACGTTTTGCAGGTAAATGCGACCTGTACTAGCACGTTCTTGCATGAATAAACTAAAGAGTTCAATGGCTTTGATACGCTTTTTGCGAATGCTATCGTCGGCTTCGTATTGCAGATAGAGGCGTTCAAATTCTTCTTGATTAGCAAAGAAAGCATCGTACAAACCAGGGACATCAGACGGGCTAAACAAAGTGATGTAGTCGTCTTTGATTAAGCGCTGATACATAACACGGTTGAATTGCACGCCATAATCTAAGTGGCGCACACGGTTCTCTTCAACGCCGCGGTTGTTTTTAAGAACCAGCAAGCTTTCTACTTCTAGGTGCCAAAGCGGATAGAACAGGGTAGCGGCACCGCCACGAACACCGCCCTGAGAACAGCTTTTAACTGCGGTCTGGAAGTACTTATAAAATGGAATACAGCCGGTGTGGAAAGCTTCGCCACCACGAATGGCACTACCAAGCGCACGGATACGGCCAGCGTTGATGCCAATCCCAGCGCGTTGAGAAACGTACTTAACAATCGCACTTGCAGTGGCGTTAATTGAATCTAAGCTGTCGCCTGTTTCAATCAATACGCACGAGCTAAACTGGCGCGTAGGTGTACGAACGCCTGACATGATAGGGGTTGGCAAGGAGATCTTAAACAATGACGTGGCATCGTAAAAACGCTGCACATAGCTCATCCGAGTTTCTTTCGGATAGTTAGCAAACAAACAGGCAGCAACTAAGACATACAAAAATTGCGCACTTTCATAGAGCTCACCGGTAACCCGGTTTTGCACCAAGTATTTGCCTTCTAATTGCTTCACCGCTGCGTAGGAAAAGTTCAAGTCGCGGGCGTGATCGATAAAATCGTTCATTTGCTCGAATTCTTCGCGCGTGTAGTCAGTCAACAAATGTTTATCGTAACGACCCGCAGCAACCATTTTAGTGACTTGATCATACAAATGGGGCGGCTCAAATTGGTTATAAGCTAATTTACGCAGATGGAAAACTGCTAAGCGCGCTGCTAAATACTGATAATCAGGTGCTTCTTCAGAGATAAGGTCAGCGGCAGCTTTGATGATGGTCTCGTGAATATCTTCAGTCTTAATACCGTCATAAAATTGGATATGCGATTTAATTTCAACTTGTGATACCGAAACGTTGTTCAAGCCTTCGGCTGCCCAACTAATCACACGGTGAATTTTGTCTAGGTTTAAAGGTTCGCGTTCACCGCTACGTTTAGTTACGAAAAGCTTTTGGTTCATGAGGCGCATCCATCGTTGTTATGGTTGTTTTGTCTAGCCACAAGATATAGTGCGTGTTGCGACCGCACGACGGTTTTTTACACAATATCTTGGGATGAATGAATGGGGTTATCCTAGCACTTATCGCACACTGATCAAGTGTGTTTACGTTACAAAAACCGGAAGGTTTGACTAACCGAAGTGTAGGCTTTCGCTAAAACCTGCGGTGCAATAGAGGTTTAGTAAAATCAAGCACCCTGAAAAAAAATATTGGAAATTTTTTTACCGTCATTAGCTGACGTTTTGTTGCTCAATGAAAACCGATTAGAAAGCGGAGGTTTGGTTAGATAAATCTACATATGGGCGTTTCAGTGGTGTGACTGTCTATATGTTGTGTTGGTTTTTTTGGTGAAAACTGCGAAGCAGCGCTGCTGGCACTTTTTGTTGGTGCCGAATCAAGGCCAAAATCCAGACCAGCGCAAGCCCCGTAGTTAGGCCAAGAGATCATAATTAAGTTAATAAATCGAGTAACTCTAAGGGGGTTTCGATGAAACTGTCGGCGCCCCAAGCGGTTGGCGTTTCGATGGCACTGATGTAGCCATAATTCGCCACAATAGTGCGCATGCCAGCAGCGCGACCGGCTTGAATATCCCGCTCGGCATCGCCCACGTACCAACAATCGTCCGCCACTACTTGTAGTACTTGGGTAGCGTGCAGTAGGGGTTGTGGTGATGGTTTCGCTACCGCTAAGGTATCGCCGCAGACAACCACCTCGATTGCAGCTAATTCAGGAAAGCTAGGCAGCAGTTGCACGGTTAAGGCCGTTGGTTTATTGGTGACAATCGCAACCGGTATCTGTTGCTGTTGTAGTTGTGCTAGCAGTTCGCTAACCCCAGCAAAAAGCTGGGTTTGTTCAGCAATAGCTTCGCTATAAAAACTTAAGAACTTGTGTCTGAGTTCGTCTTTGCGTTGTTCAAATTCAGCTTCACCGTAGGCAAAGCGTAAAAGCCCAGCGGAGCCATGAGAGGCAATCGGAGTGTAATCACTAGCACTCACTAAGGGGCGTTGCTCAGCCCTAAGGACGCGGTTTAAAGCTGCGCCTAAGTCAGGGGCGGTATCTAACAGGGTGCCATCTAAATCAAACAGGATTGCAGCTGGACGTGACATGCTTAGTCCTTCAACGGTTTGGTTAAACAGACGATGTAATTTACATCAACATTGTTCTGGTCTAAGTAAAAGCCGCGCCACGGCAGGTAATGGAGCCCAGTCATGCTTTGCGCAACCAATCCAGCAGCATCGGTCATGCGCAATAATTCAGCCGGTTGAATGAACTTTTGGTGCTGATGCGTGCCTTTCGGTACCCACTGCAGCACATATTCTGCCGCAACGATCCCAAGCAGCCAAGATTTTAGATTACGGTTCAAGGTTGAGAAAAATACCTTACCACCTGGCTTAACCAAGTCTGCTGCCGCTTGGACTATCGCCGCCGGGTTGGGCACGTGTTCGAGCATTTCTAAACAGGTGACCACGTCAAACTGCGCTGGCTCACTTGCGGCCAGTTGTTCGGCTGGGATAAATTGATAGTCAATTTGTAGCTGGCTTTCTAAGGCATGTAATCTGGCTACTTGCAACGATTGTTCAGCCAAATCAATGCCGGTCACCTGAGCACCAGCACGGGCTAGGCCTTCTGCCAACAAGCCGCCACCGCAACCAATATCGACAATACGGCTACCAAACACACCATCACAGGCAGCTTGGATAAAGTCTAAGCGCAACGGATTAATTTGATGCAGCGGTTTAAACTCTCCGGCGGGGTCCCACCAACGTGAGGCGATGGCACTGAATTTTTCAATTTCTGCAGGATCAACATTAGAACTTGTGGTCATAGGGCTTCTGCTACGGCTTAAAAGTAGGTACAGTGTACCCAACCTACAGGGATAAAAAAAGATGCGATAGTAAGCCCGTACGGGTACAATGGCGTTATCTTGTAAAACTATAAAAAGACAGATCGTTTAGGGATATAACTACTATGAGTGATCTCGCCAGAGAAGTCGTTCCGGTTAACATTGAAGATGAGTTGAAGAGTTCGTATTTAGATTACGCCATGAGTGTAATTGTCGGTCGAGCTTTACCGGACGTTCGTGACGGCCTCAAGCCAGTTCACCGTCGTGTACTGTTTGCGATGAATGAACTGCGTAATGACTACAACAAGCCTTACAAAAAATCAGCGCGTATTGTTGGTGACGTGATCGGTAAATATCACCCTCATGGTGATAGTGCTGTGTATGACACCATCGTGCGGATGGCTCAGCCATTCTCGTTGCGTTACATGTTGGTTGATGGTCAAGGTAACTTTGGTTCAGTAGACGGTGACTCGGCGGCAGCCATGCGTTACACCGAAATTCGGATGGCAAAAATTGCCAGCGAGTTGCTCTCTGACCTAGATAAAGAAACCGTTAACTTTGTGCCAAACTATGACGGCACAGAGCAAATTCCTGATGTTTTACCTACCCGAGTACCTAACTTATTAGTGAATGGTTCGTCGGGTATTGCGGTTGGTATGGCTACCAATATTCCGCCGCACAACCTCACAGAAGTGGTGAATGGCTGCTTGGCCATGATTGAAAACCCAGACATCACCATTGATGAATTGATGGATTACATTCCGGGCCCAGATTTTCCAACTGCAGCATCCATTTCAGGTCGCTCAGGCATTGTTGAAGCCTATCGTACCGGCCGTGGTCGTATTCATTTACGCGCCAAAGCTGAGATTGAAACGGAAGATAATGGCCGTGAAACCATCATTGTTTCTGAAATCCCGTATCAAGTTAACAAAGCTAAACTGATTGAGAAGATCGCTGAATTAGTTAAAGAAAAACGTCTGGAAGGGATTAGCGCTTTACGCGACGAATCTGACAAAGACGGGATGCGGATTGTCATCGAATTAAAACGCGGTGAAGTGGGTGAGGTGGTCTTAAACCACCTGTACGCCAATACGCAAATGCAAGTGGTGTTTGGTATTAACATGGTGGCGTTGGATAAAAACCAACCGCGCCTGTTTAACTTACGCGATATGCTGCATTGCTTTATTTTGCACCGGCGTGAAGTAGTTACCCGCCGCTCTGTGTATGAGCTGCGTAAAGCTCGTGAGCGCGCCCACATCTTAGAAGGCTTAGCCATTGCGCTAGCTAACATCGATGAGATCATTGAGCTGATTCGTCGGTCACAAACAGCGGCCGATGCGAAGGCTGGTTTAACCAGTCGCGCTTGGCGTTTAGGCGATGTTGCCGCGATGCTAGAACGGGCTGGGGTTGATGCAGCGCGGCCTGATCATCTGGATGAAAAATACGGTATTCGTGACGGTGAGTACCATTTAACTGACGAGCAAGCACAAGCTATCTTGGATTTACGTTTGCACAAGTTAACGGGTCTTGAGCATGAAAAAATCCTAGATGAATACAAAGGCTTGTTGCAGGTTATTGAAGAATTACTGTTGATTTTGAATAGCCCAGAGCGGCTCATGGAAGTGATTCGTGAAGAGCTAGAGAAAATCAAAGCTGATTATGGTGATGCGCGACGTACGGAAATTACGGCGGCAGCACACGATATCAGCATGGAAGACTTGATTAATGAAGAAGACGTGGTGGTGACTTTGTCGCACCATGGCTACGTGAAGTACCAGCCACTTACCGAATATGAAGCACAGCGCCGCGGCGGCAAAGGTAAAGCCGCAACTAAGATGAAAGATGAAGATTTCATTGAGCGCTTGTGGGTGGCGAATACGCACGACACCATTCTATGCTTCTCAACCCGCGGTAAAATCTATTGGATGAAAGTGTACCAATTACCGCTGGCCAACCGCACTTCGCGTGGCCGTCCTATCGTCAACTTGTTGCCGTTAGAAGCGGATGAAAGGATCACTGCGATTCTGCCAACGCGCGATTATCCGGAAGATAAATTCATCATCATGGCCACCCGTAACGGTACCGTGAAGAAGACCCCAATGGTGGAATATTCGCGGCAACGCAAAGGCGGTATTATTGCGCTTAACTTGGTTGAAGGCGATGAGTTGATTGGGGTTGATGTGACTACCGCTGGTGATGAGATCATGCTGTTCTCGAACGCTGGTAAAGTAGTTCGCTTTAGCGAAGATCAAGTTCGTTCGGTAAGCCGCACTGCTACAGGTGTGCGCGGTATTCGTCTAGAAGCTGGGCAGCATGTGGTTAGCTTGATTGTGCCGCGCACTGGCGACGAACTCGAAGTTGGAGACGACGGTGAAGCAGAAATGCCATCGGTGCTTACCGTGACGGAGAATGGCTACGGTAAGCGTACGCCAATCACCGAATACCCAGCTAAGAGCCGTGCTACCAAAGGTGTGGTTTCGATTAAGGTGAGTGAGCGTAACGGCCAAGTCGTCGGTGCGATGGAAGTGATTGATAGTAATCAAATCATGCTCATTAGTAACAAAGGCACCTTGGTACGGACTCGCGTCAGTGAAGTTTCAGTGGTTGGCCGTAACACCCAAGGCGTGCGCTTGATTCGTACCGGTGATGATGAAAAAGTAGTTGGGTTACAACGGGTTGATGATATCGACGAGGACGAAGAACTGGATCCATTGTTGAATGAACCTGTTGAAGGCGACATAGACGAGCCGCTAGATGACGAAGCGGATGACGAAACCGATGTTGTAGAAGGTGAGGAATAAGCCATGAGCGCCCCGTTTAATTTTTCTGCGGGGCCGGCAATGTTGCCGGCAGAAGTAATGCAACAAGCGCGCGATGAGTTTTTAAACTGGAATGATTTAGGCATTTCGGTGATGGAAATAAGTCACCGCGACCCAGCGTTTATCTGCTTGGCGGAACAGGCTGAGCAAGATTTACGCGATTTGATGGCTATTCCAGACCAGTATAAAGTGCTGTTTATGCATGGTGGTGGACGCGGTCAATTCAGTGCTGTCCCACAAAATATTGCGGCTACTGATGCGACCGTGGATTATCTAAACTGCGGGATTTGGTCTGACTTTGCGATTCGTGAAGCGCAAAAGTACGTACGCCATGTCAATGTTGTCGGCGCGGCTGTGCAAACCGATCAAGGTAAAGCAATAAGTCATCCAGACTCATGGCAGTTATCTGAACATGCAGCGTACTTTCATTATTGCCCGAATGAGACAGTGGACGGTATTGCGGTGCATGAGATACCGCAAGTGAATGCTCCCATTGTGGCTGATATGTCGTCGAATGTTCTCTCTGAGCCGCTGGACGTGAGTAAGTTTGGCGTTATCTATGCCGGTGCACAAAAGAATATAGGTCCTTCTGGTTTCGCGATTAGTATTGTGCGTGAAGATTTGTTAGGTCACGCGCAAACCAATACCTCCACCATTATGGATTATACCGTGCAGGCCAAAGAAGGCTCGATGTACAACACTCCTAACACCTTTGCATGGTATTTATCAGCCTTGGTGTTCCAATGGTTAAAACGCCAAGGTGGGGTGGCGGCGATAGGTGAATTGAACCGAGCTAAAGCGGCTAAGCTTTACCACTACATTGATCAATCAGACTTTTATTCAAATCCGGTGCATCCAGATTATCGTTCACGCATGAATATTCCGTTTTTGCTGGCTGATAACTCGCTTGATAGTGCCTTTTTAGAACAGGCTGCAGCGGCTGGTTTAGTTGGTCTAAAAGGGCATAGGTTTGTGGGTGGTATGCGCGCCAGTATTTATAATGCGATGCCAATGGCCGGCGTGGATGCGTTGGTGGAATTTATGGCTGAGTTTGAACGTAAGGTGTGATGTCGCGCAAGCAAGAGCGCTGTTAGCTATTGGATATTAGCTATTGGTGCGGGCAACCTTTACTGACAACGAACAACGAACAACGAATAACGAATAACGAAGAATCAATAACGAACAACCAGGAAACTCATGACAAACTTTGATGCAAAATCTCTCGCTAATGTTGGCGTACGTAACTTAAGCCCATACCAGGCAGGTAAACCCATTGAAGAGCTTGAGCGCGAACTAGGGCTAACAGATATCGTGAAACTCGCTTCGAACGAAAACCCACTGGGCTTAAGCAAGCAGGTTACCGCAGCTTTGCAAGATACCTTAGCCGGATTAGCTCGCTATCCTGACGCCAACGGTTTTTATCTAAAGAGCAAACTGGCCGAGAAACTGGGTGTAAATATTAATCAAATCACCTTGGGTAACGGCTCCAACGATGTCTTAGAACTGTTGGCGCGTACCTTTGTTAACGAACATCATGAAGTGCTGTTTTCGCAGCATGCGTTTGTGGTGTATCCATTGGTAACTCAAGCTATTGGTGCCAAGGGTATTGCGGTACCAGCGAAAAACTATGGTCACGATTTGGATGCTATGGCCGCAGCTATTACCGATAAAACACGAATGATTTTTATCGCTAATCCAAATAACCCAACCGGTACTTTCTTAACCACGGCTGATCTGGAAAGTTTCTTAGCTAAAGTTCCTGCGCAGGTGTTGGTGGTGTTAGACGAAGCTTACTACGAATACGTGCCTGCAGCTGAACGAGCGCCTTCGGTTGAATGGGTTCAGCGCTATCCTAATTTGATTGTAAGCCGTACTTTTTCTAAAGCTTATGGCTTAGCCGGCTTACGTGCGGGTTATGCGGTGACTCATGCGGATATCGCAGATTTAATGAATCGGGTGCGTCAGCCATTTAACATGAACAGCTTGAGCCTAAAGGCTGCTGAAGTTGTCTTAGATGATGCTGATTATTTAGCCCAATCTATTGCTGTCAACCAGGCGGGAATGGCACAACTGATTGAATTTTGTGAACAATTTAACTTTGTTTACATTCCATCCTACGGAAACTTTTTGACCATTGAAGTTGGAGCTGATGCGGCCGATATTTATCAGCAGTTACTGCATAAAGGCGTGATTGTGCGGCCGGTAGCTGGATACGAATTACCGAACCACTTACGCGTAAGTATTGGCCTTGAACACGAAAACCAAGTGTTTATTGATGCACTAAAAAGCATGCTACTGTAATAAGTTGGTGGGGTTATTGGTGCTATGAGCGGTAGGATAGCGTTACGTGGATTAAGCTCTTGTACGGGCGAGGTTACTTTGCCCGGTTCAAAAAGTATCGCGAATCGTGCCTTACTAATGGCGGCCTTGTGTAGTAACTCAGATTCGAATTCTGGTTCTCATTCTGGGGCTGCCCCGGCAGTAACTCAGGTAACGAATTTACTGCGCAGCGACGACACTGAACGCATGCTCGAAGCTTTGACTGCGTTAGGCGTGCGGATCGAGCTAAACGCCAACGACCCCAGCCAGGTTACCGTGCATGGTTGCGGTGGTGATTGGCCTTATTGGCAAGCTAACCCGACGGCAACCCTTGAGTTGTTCCTAGGTAATGCAGGTACTGCGGTACGGCCGTTGACCGCAGTCTTGGCTGCCACCTTACCCGCAACTGCCGCTGTGGTGGTAGCCGGCGATGCACGCATGCATGAACGTCCGCTCGCGGCGTTGACCGATACCTTGCAAGCCGGCCATGCTTCAATCAAGTTTCTACAACAGCCAGGCTATCCGCCGTTACGACTCGGTGCTGGTTTGTGTGGGGGCTCGCTGCAAGTAGACGGGAGTGCCTCAAGCCAATACATTTCGGCGCTACTGATGGCGCTGCCGTTGTTGGCGGATGACACCCTGTTAGAGCTGACCGGCGAGGTGGTATCTTGGCCCTACATTGAATTAACTCTGGCTATGTTACGACGTTTTGGTATCACCATTGCCCAAGTGAGTGCCCATGAGTTTTTCATTGCCGGCGGACAACGCTATCAAAGCCCTCAGCAGTATTGGGTAGAAGGGGATGCCAGTGCGGCCTCGTACTGGTTAGCGGCGGCGGCGATTAGCGGTGGTCCGTTAACGGTTAAAGGGGTGGGTGCAGATAGCATTCAAGGCGATATAGCCTTTGCCGATTACCTTGCGCAAATGGGCGCTGAGGTTGATATCCAGCCGCAACAAATCAGGGTGAGCCGCCAGTTATCCGAGCCGTTACAGGCTTTAGATGCTGATTTAAATGCCATCCCTGATGCCGCCATGACTTTTGCCACTTTGGCGTTGTTTGCCGAGGGCACCACAAACATCCGCAATATCGCCAATTGGCGAATTAAAGAAACCGATCGCCTGCACGCTATGGCGACCGAGCTTCGCAAAGTGGGGGCACAGGTGGTTGAGCATGCTGATGGCATTGAAATCACCGCGCCGGCCCAATTGCAGCATGCTGAGATTGCCACCTACGATGACCATCGGATGGCGATGTGCTTTTCGTTGTTAGGTTTCAGTGCCAGTGGCGTGACTATTCTTGACCCTGATTGCTGTCGCAAAACCTACCCGCGTTATTTCGAAGATTTTTGTGCGGTAACGCAAACGTCGAGTAAGGTTCATCGTAAGTTCACCGAATAAAGGTGCAATTTTCTGCCAATTCCGTATAATTGCGGCGCTTTTATTGGGTAGGGGATAGCATGACCAAACAGATTCCGGTAATCACCATCGATGGACCAAGCGGTGCCGGCAAAGGTACGGTAAGCCGTATTCTCGCTGATAAGTTAGGTTGGCATTTACTTGACAGTGGCGCCATCTATCGCGTTTTAGCTCTCGCTGCGTTGCATCATGGGTTCGCCGCCGATGATGAAGCAAGCTTAGTGGCTCTAGCAGGTGCGCTAGACGTTAAGTTTGACGTAGAAGAAGACCCAGACTTAACCCATATCATCTTAGAAGGTGAAGACGTTACCATGACCATTCGTAATGAAGAGGTCGGTAATATGGCTTCCAAAATTGCTGCGTTGCCACGGGTACGTGAAGCTTTATTGCGCCGTCAACGGGCGTTTAAAGAGCTGCCAGGCCTCGTTGCTGATGGTCGAGATATGGGAACTGTGGTGTTTACCGACGCTGCCGCAAAGGTGTTTTTAACAGCCAGCCCAGAAGAACGTGCACAACGGCGTTACCAACAATTGCTAGATAAAGGTTTTACTGCTAAAATCGACCAATTAATCACCGAAATTCGCGAGCGTGATGCACGCGACACCAATCGCTCGGTTGCACCTTTACGTGCCGCTGAAGGATCGTTGCAGATAGATTCAACGGATCTGAGCATTGACGAGGTGGTGGACAACATTCTTGAGTTTGCATACAGCAAGCTCTCGCATTCTGAGTAGGTCAGCATGTAGCTGGCTAACTTAGCGGTCTGTAGCAAGGATAAGCGAACAGATTATTTTTAATAACCCCGCCGAACAGGATGTCTGGTGGACGTACTTAACTGAAGTAAGCTAACTCATATGTCAGAAAATTTTGCACAGCTGTTTGAAGAAAGCCTCAAAGAGGTCGAAACTCGCCCAGGTTCTATCGTAAAAGGCACCATCGTAGCTATCAACCGTGACGTTGTTTTGGTAGACGCCGGTCTGAAATCTGAAAGTGCTATTCCGGTTGAGCAATTCCGCAACGCAGAAGGCGTTGTAGAAGTTCAAGTTGGCGATCAAATTGACGTAGCACTAGATGCGGTTGAAGATGGTTTCGGTGAAACTATCCTGTCACGCGAAAAAGCAAAACGTTATGAAGCTTGGTTACAGCTGGAAAAAGCTTATGAAGACCAAGAAACTGTTACCGGTTTCATCAGCGGTAAAGTTAAAGGTGGCTTCACTGTAGATTTAGGTGGCGTTCGTGCATTCTTACCAGGTTCATTGGTAGATGTTCGCCCAGTTCGTGAAACGACGCACCTAGAAAACAAAGATTTAGAGTTCAAAGTTATCAAGCTAGACCAGAAGCGCAACAACGTTGTTGTTTCTCGTCGTGCTGTTATTGAAACTGAGAACAGTGCAGAGCGTGATGAGCTGCTAGAGAACTTGCAAGAAGGTCAAGAAGTTAAAGGTATCGTTAAGAACCTGACTGACTACGGCGCGTTCGTTGATCTAGGCGGCGTTGACGGCTTGTTGCACATTACCGATATGGCTTGGAAGCGCGTTAAGCACCCAAGCGAAGTGGTTAACGTAGGCGACGAAATCAATGTGAAAGTATTGAAATTCGATCGTGAGCGTACTCGCGTATCATTAGGTCTGAAGCAATTAGGCGCAGATCCATGGGCGGATATCGCTGCTCGTTACCCAGAAGGTCATCGTTTGACTGGTCGTGTAACCAACTTAACTGATTACGGCTGCTTCGTTGAAATCGAAGAAGGCGTAGAAGGTTTGGTACACGTTTCTGAAATGGATTGGACCAACAAAAACGTTCACCCATCTAAAGTTGTTAACTTGGATGACGTGGTTGAAGTTATGGTTCTTGAAATTGACGAAGAACGTCGTCGTATTTCACTTGGCCTGAAACAGTGTAAAGCTAACCCTTGGGAAGAGTTCGCGAAGAACTTCAACAAAGGTGACAAAGTGTCAGGTAAGATCAAGTCAATCACTGACTTCGGTATCTTCATCGGTTTAGATGGCGGCATCGACGGTTTGGTTCACTTGTCTGACATCAGCTGGAACGCTACTGGCGAAGAAGCTGTACGCGAATTCAAGAAAGGTGAAGAAGTTACCGCTGTGGTGTTACAAGTTGACGCAGAGCGCGAGCGCATCTCTCTTGGTATCAAGCAATTAGAAGAAGATCCGTTCAACAATTATCTGGCAGCTAACAAAAAAGGTGCTATTGTTACTGGTAAGGTCATCGAAGTTGATGCCAAAGGTGCAAAAGTTGAACTGGCTGACAGCGTTGAAGGTTACGTTCGTGCCGCTGATATCTCACGTGATCGCGTTGAAGACGCTACCACTGAGTTGAAAGTTGGTGACGAAATCGAAGCTCGTTTCATGGGCGTTGATCGTAAGAACCGTACTTTGAGCTTGTCTATTCGTGCTAAAGACGAAGTTGAAGAGAAAGAAGCTATTGAGTCAGTGAACAAGCAGCAAGACGAAGCTGACTTCTCTAACGCAATGGCTGAAGCCTTCAAAGCGGCGAAAAACGACTAATAAGTCAGGTTTACTGAAAACCCGAGCGCATTGACGCACACATAGAGGAGCTTAAGATGACAAAATCGGAACTGATTAACCAGTTAACGGCGTTGTACCCAGAGCATTCTTCGTGTCAGATTGAAGATGCGGTGAAAGAAATTATCGAGCAGATGGCGCAGCAAATGGCGTCAGGCGGACGGATTGAGATTCGTGGCTTTGGTAGTTTCTCATTGCATTATCGAGCGCCGCGGGTTGGACGTAATCCTAAAACCGGTGAATCGGTTGAACTTGAGGGCAAATATGTCCCTCATTTTAAACCGGGTAAAGAACTGCGTGAGCGGGTCGACAACATCGGTTGATTTTTAACGTCGAGTTAAACAAAACGGCATGCTACTATAAAGCATGCCGTTTTTTTATGAAGACGAGACCTGTAACTATGATCCGATTCTTGTTTGTTAGCTTACCCTTATTGATTCTATTTTTAATTGCCATCGCTTTTGGTGCTATGAATAATACGCCAGTCACCGTTGATTTTCTGGCTGTACAACAACAAGTTTCGTTAGCCCTGGTTGCAGCACTATTTTTGGCTCTTGGCTTTATCATTGGTGTGATAGCCATGTTAGCTCGGCAATTTCTGTTAGGCCGAGAAATAAAGAAATTACGTAAACAGCTGGTGAAAACGAGCACCCCTTAATGCTTGAACTGTTATTCTTATTGTTACCTGTTGCTGCTGCCTATGGCTGGTTCATGGGGCGTAACAGTGTGCGTAATGAAGACCGCAAAGAACAAGAACAATTCTCCAAGCAATATGTCACCGGCTTAAATTTATTACTTTCTGATCAACCGGATAAAGCAGTCGATCTGTTTATTGAACTGCTTGATGTAGATTCAGACACCTTAGAAACCCACTGGGCGCTGGGTAAACTATTTCGCCGTCGTGGTGAAATAGATCGCGCGATTAAAATTCATCAGAACCTCACCTCCAGACCCTCGATAACCGAACAGCAACGGCGCATGGCCATGTTTGAGTTAGGTCTAGATTATCTGGCTGCGGGTATTTACGATCGGGCCGAAGACATGTTACTGGCCCTGCAAACCGACAAACAGTTTCATGAAGCCTGCCAACGCCATTTATTAGAACTTTATGAATCGACCCATGAGTGGGATAAAGCGATTCGTGTCGCCTTGAAAATCACTCGCTTTGACAGCTCTGCTGAGGTATTGGTAGGACAACTTTATTGCGAATTGGCAGAGCAACAAACGCAACCGGAAGCGGGCGAAAAGTATTATTTAAAAGCACGCCAGCACGATCCTGAATGTGTCCGTGCAGCGCTCGCGCTAGGGCGGATGTGGTATGCCCAGGGGCAGCTAGTCAAAGCGCGTAATATGTTGGTGGGCATCTTGCATGAAGATAGCGATTTCGTCAGCGAAGCCTTACCACTTATCAAGGCATGTTTTGATGATTTACACGATGAAACAGGCTTGGTGCAGTTTTTACATGAATGCGTGAAGGTGGCACATTCAACCTCAGCTGCCGTGTTATTGTCGGAGCTTATTGCCCGTGAGAATAGTATTGAGGCAGCCGAGCAATTTATTCAGTCTACCTTGATTCAAAATCCGACCATGCGCGGGTTTCATAAATTAATGGATTTTCATATTCGTGCGGCTGATGTTGGTAAAGCTCGCGATAGTCTGCGCATGCTGCAGAAGTTGGTGCAACAGCAGATGCAACAGCGGCCGAAGTATCGCTGTCGCCACTGTGGCTTTTCGGGCAGTACCCTTTATTGGCATTGCCCTAGCTGTCGGAGTTGGGGCGAAATAAAACCCATAATTGGTTTAGATGGAGAATAAATGAAACAGTCAGAAATCTTTGTAGCCTTAGATTATGCCACGCCTGCACAAGCTTGGCCGTTGATTAAGTTACTTTCACCTAGTGCGTGCGGTTTAAAGGTTGGCAAAGAACTCTTTACTGCGGCAGGCCCTGAATTTGTGAAAGAGTTGGTTGCACTGGGCTTTAAAGTATTTCTTGATCTGAAATTTCATGATATTCCAAACACCGTAGGTAAAGCGGTACGAGCTGCTGCCGACCTTGGGGTTTGGATGGTTAACGTGCATGCAAGCGGCGGTAGTCGGATGATGCAAGCGGCGCGGGAGGCTCTGGCAGACTTACCCCAGCCACCTTTCTTAATCGCGGTCACGGTGTTAACCAGTATGACAGCCGAAGATTTAGCCGAGCAAGGCATTAACGTAAGCCCGCAAGAGCAGGTGTTACGGTTAGCCAAATTAACCCAGCAAGCGGGCTTAGATGGGGTGGTTTGTTCGGCCCAAGAAGCCGAGCTGATTGCCGAACACTGTGGCCCGAACTTTATGCGAGTCACGCCAGGTATTCGTCCGGCTGGTAGTGCTGCAGATGATCAACGCCGTACTATGACGCCAGCAGCGGCTAATCAATTGGGGATTGAAGTGTTAGTCATCGGTCGACCTATTACTCAAGCGTCTGACCCCGCCGCAGCCTTAACTGCAATTAAGCAATCGCTCACGGCCTAATACGAGCTATTTAATGGCTTAAACGCCAGCCCCTTCGTACACTCTTCAGGTCTGCATGGTGCAGTCATCAAACTGACTTGGAGAGTGCCTTATGTTACGGAAAACCTTGATTTTCGCCTCGATGTTATCGCCGCTGGTGTTGTTACAGCCGGCTGTAGCCCAACCTTTATTATTTGCTCCTGCTGCAGTGGCGATGCAAGAAGCAGCAAGTACCCCTACGGTTAATATCAATACTGCCAGCGCCGAACAGTTAGCCATGGCACTCACCGGCGTCGGCTTAAAGCGAGCTGAAGCTATCATCAAGTTACGCGAGCAGTTAGGCACTTTTAGTGATGCTAACCAACTGATGCAGGTGAAGGGAATCGGCCCACGTATGCTTGAACTCAACAAAGATCGGATTGTCCTGTAAGGGTGTTAACGCAGCTGTTATACGACGGATCTGATTAAGTTATAGGGCCCACGGATTGGGCCCTTTATTTTATTTGTCCTGGTTTGATTCTGCCATGGTAGCCAAAGCTTTAAGGCTGCGGCAGTGCAGATGCCAAGCAAGTAAACCACCCACTAAACCACAGGCATGAAGAATACCTATCGCTTGCGGATCGCCGATACTCAACAGAATTTTACTTTGCAGCAAACCATAATACTCGAGTAGCACTTTAAGCCCTAACAGCCCAAGAACTATGGGGTTCAGCCAGTCAGACCACTGATATTCTTGTTGCCGCCAGTCTAGTAATACACCAAGTAGCAATAACCCGTGTAATATCGCTGAAAAGCCAACAAAACGGCTCGGGTAGCCAATCAACCAAACCAGAGCGGCAATGACAACAGCAATAATCAGAAGTGCATTGAACCAGCTACGTAGAGTAAAGTTGCCAGCAAAAAATAGGGTGAGCAGAAGCAGTCCAATCGCATTGTAGATGGCGTGCTGAGCATCAAGGTGCAGGATATGGGCGGTAAGCAGGCGCCAAGGCTCTTGCCACACCAAAGGTTGAGTAAAATCAAAGGTCTCAAGCAACGAGCCTTGTTGTTGCTGATAAAAATGCAGCCATACCATAATCACAGCAAGCAACAAGCTACTGATGGTAATTTGTCCTCGTTCAGATAAGACTAAGGCAGATAATGTTGTTTTGGGCGGTGATTTTGACACGTTGTCATCCTTACATGGCGGCCTATGAATGACGAGGATAAGCCGCAATGGCGTTGTTATCAATGGCACAAGATCTTATGATAGCAGCGATAGTATGAAAAGACTGAATGACTAGGTAAATCCGCATCTTGCGAGTAATAGCACGAATAAGGTGATAATTATGCAGAAGTATTGGGCGTTACTAGCGCTAGCATTAGTTGGTTGTGGTAGCCAAACTACCCCTACGGAACGGGTTGCAGCTGATCCTGAAGCAGCTACTGGCTTTATTGCGAAAAGCGGGCAAGCAGCCCAGCAATATATGGTGGCAGCAGCTACCCCGGCGGCGGCAGAGGCTGGGCGGAAGGTGTTAGCGGCAGGTGGAAGTGCAATTGATGCCGCAGTGGCGGTACAAGCCATGCTGACTTTAACTGAGCCACAGTCTTCAGGTATTGGTGGCGGTGGTTTTTTACTTTATTGGGATGCCAGCGAACAACAACTTTACACCGTTGATGCGCGTGAAACTGCACCCGCAGCTGCCACGCCTGAGTTGTTCCTCGACGCCCAAGGGCAGCCACCGGCTAGCTTTTTAGACGCTGTGGTAGGTGGGCGTTCGGTAGGGACCCCGGGTATTTTGCGTGGTTTAGAGCGAGCTCATCAGCAATGGGGCAAGTTACCATGGCAGCAGCTATTCACCGATACCATTACTACCGCCGAGCAGGGTTTTACTGTCTCGGCGCGGCTTCAAGGCTTACTTGATTTGGAATTTCATCCTGGCTTAAAAACTTTAAGCCCAGCCAAAGACTATTTTTATCCAAACGGTCAAGCCCTCAAGCAAGGGCAAGTATTAAAAAACCCTGAGCTAGCTGCCAGCTTAAGAATGATTGCCGAACAGGGTGCAGATGCTTTTTATCAAGGGCCGTTGGCGACACAAATAGCGCAAGCGGTGCAACAAGCAGAACGTAGCCCAGGCACCTTAAGTGTCGAAGATTTAGCAAGTTATCAAGCAGTTATTCGTGAACCTGTTTGTAGTAACTATCGTGTCTATGAGGTGTGTGGCATGGCACCGCCAAGTTCTGGTGGGATTACCGTGCTGCAAATATTAAGTATGTTAGAGAGTAAAAATTTAGCCGAGTTAGTGCCTAACAGTGAACAGGCTGTCCATTATTTTACCCAAGCATCGAAGTTAGCTTTCGCCGATCGTAATCGTTACATTGCTGATAGCGATTTTGTGGATGTTCCTGTCACCGCCATGCTTGATAAGGGCTATTTAACCGAGCGCGCGCAATTGATTGGCGAGCGTGATTTAGGTAAGGCCACGCCCGGTGAACTAACGACTCTGGTTTATGCAGATGATCAATCGCCGGAGCTCCCTAATACCTCCCACATCTCTATTGTTGATGCTGAAGGTAATGCGGTGTCTTTAACCACCAGTATTGAAACAGGATTTGGTTCAGGGGTGATGGTAGGAGGCTTCTTGCTAAATAACCAACTGACGGACTTTTCAATCGTACCTGAAGTGAACGGCAATCCGGTCGCTAACCGGGTTGAGCCGGGTAAGCGCCCGCGTAGCTCGATGTCACCGATGATGGTGTTTGATGAGCAAGGAGAGTTACTGCATGTGGTGGGTTCACCTGGCGGTGCTCGGATTATTAACTATGTTGCACAAACCTTGGTAGGCTTGCTTGATTGGAATTTAGATATGCAAGCAGCGATGGATTTGCCGCACGTGACTAACTTAAATGGTGAGACTGCACTAGAGCGGGGAACCACGATTGAAGCTCTAGCAGAGGGCCTCAAAGCCCGAGGCCATCAGGTACGGGTGCAAGACCTTAACAGCGGTTTGCATGGTATCAGCCGCTTAGAAGATGGTAGCTTGTACGGTTGTGCAGATCCTCGTCGTGAGGGTATTGCGACCGGTCAGTAGTTGCTCTTAAAAAGGAAGGCCGCTGGTGACTTTATGCTACCAACGGCCTTTTTTATGTTTCGCCTAAACTTGTTTCGGCCGGTTATTTGCAAACGGCGGCCAGCCCATGGTGATCCCCGCTAACAAGTGCAAGTGAATGTGGTACACCGATTGGCCACCATCTTCATTGCAGTTCATCACGACCCGATAGCCGTCTTTAGCAAAATCATACTGAGCGGCAATTTTTGCTGCCACCCAATACAAATGCCCAACAATTTCACGATCTTCTTCCGTAATATCATTGATGGTGGCTATGTGTTGTTTCGGGATAATCAACAGATGAACGGGCGCTTGCGGATTAATATCTTTGAACGCCAAACTCAGATCATCTTCGTAGACTATCTCAGCTGGAATTTCGCGGCTGATAATTTTGTCAAAAATAGTACTCATGCTTACCTCGTCTATGCTGCTATTGCGCTGCTTATGCTAGTAACTCTAGCTAAGTTAACCGCGCAGAACAAATCCTTTTAAATACAACGACTCTGGAAAGTTAGTGCGAACTGGGTGATCCGCGCCCTGAAATAACCGCTCAATGATGTGTAACGGACGCTTGGCATCTAGGGCTGCATCGGCGACTACTTTTTGAAACAAATCTACAGGCAATAGGCCAGAACATGAAAACGTGATCAGGGTACCACCGGGCTTGAGGATCATAGTTGCGAGGCGATTGATATCTTTATAACCCCGACAAGCACTATTGAGGTTCGCCTTATTATCGACAAACTTGGGTGGGTCGAGCACGATCACATCAAACCGCTCACCGCTTTGATGAAACTTGCGTAAGGCTTCAAACACATCAAGTTGCAGGTTTTGTAGCTGTTCGGGGGGCAATTGGTTGCGCTCATGATTGGCAGCCGCTTGCGCCAAGGCCGGAGCTGACACATCTAAGTTAACCACCTCGGTTGCACCAGCTGCTGCTGCGTATAAGCCAAAACCACCAGTATAACTAAAAGCGTTCAAGACACGTTTGCCGGGTGCATACTTTTGCATCGCTAACCGACTATCACGCTGATCTAGGTAATAACCGGTTTTGTGTCCAGCTTGAATATCCACGCCCAGTTGCAAGCCGTTCTCTTCAATCCATAAGGTGGTTGGAGGCGCCTCGCCGGATTGGCTGTAGAGTACTTGAGTGACTGTTGGTAAGCCTTCTTTTTGCCGCACATCCACATCGGAGCGCTCATAAATAGAGCACTCAGGAAACAATGCTCGCAAAGCGTTTACAATAGCATCACGCCAGAGTTCAGCTCCGGCACTGAGTAACTGGCAGACCAGCCAATTATCGTATTTATCGATGGTGATACCGGGCAGTTGGTCGGCCTCGGCGGCAACCAGCCGATAGGCATTACTGCGCAGATCGAGCCCATCGCGTAGCGCTTTTGCCGCAGCAATGCGTTGCAGAAAAAACTCGGCATCAATGCTGTCACCTTGATTAAAGCTCCACACCCGCGCTCTAATTTGCGATTTGGGAGACCAAGCGGCATAGCCGAGCCAGTCTCCATTGTGTGCATGGATAGAGACAGTAGCACCGCTTTCAGGTTGGCCTTTAACGCGTGCAATGGCTCCGCTAAATATCCACGGATGTAAGCGCTTTAGAGATTTTTCTTTGCCTTCGTAAAGGTGTACGGTAGCGACCATTATTTAACCCGCATCCCTGGTTTTGCACCAGCGTGTGGATTAAGAATAAACAGTTCTTCGCCACCAGGGCCGGCGGCTAGAACCATGCCTTCTGATAAGCCAAACCGCATTTTGCGTGGTGCCAAGTTAGCGACCATCACGGTATGTTGGCCAATCAGTTGCTCTGGGGCATAAGCCGATTTAATGCCGGCAAAAACTTGGCGTGTTTCACCGCCTAAATCTAGGGTTAACTTGAGTAGCTTATCAGCGCCTTCAACGTGCTCGGCGTTAGCAATAAGCGCGATCCGTAAATCAACTTTAGCAAAGTCGTCATAGTTAATTTCGGCGCTGATAGGATCACGTTCGAGTTCACCGTTGCTGGTGGCTGCTGCAACTGGGGTTGCGCTGGCTTTAGAATCTTCAATCATGGCTTCTACTTTTTCCATGTCAATACGTTGTAACAGGGCCTTGAACGGGCTAATGGTGTGATCTGTTAATAATTGTTGGTGACTATCCCAACTAAATTCATCGTTCAAGAACTCTTGCACGCGGGTCGCCAAGGCTGGCACCACAGGGGTTAAATAAATCATCAATAAGCGGAACAAGTTAATGCCGATAGAACAAATTTCATGCACTTGAGCCTGTTTGCTTGGGTCTTTGATAAGCTGCCAAGGCTCTTGCTCAGCAATGTAGAAGTTTGCTTTATCAGCCAGTGCCATAATGTCGCGCATCGCTTTCGAAAACTCGCGTTTTTCGTATGCTTGGGCGATGCCAGCGGCTGCCGCTTGGAACTCATCTAATAGGCTGGTATCACTAATGCTAGCTGCTAATTTGCCGTCAAATTTCTTACTAATAAAGCCAGCACAACGACTCGCAATGTTGACTACCTTGCCAACTAAATCTGCATTAACGCGCTGAGCGAAGTCGGTCAGATTCAAATCCAAATCGTCAATACGGTTGGTCAGTTTGGCAGCGAAATAGTAGCGCAGGTAATCCGGATCTAGATGGTCCAGATAGGTACGAGCCATCACAAAAGTACCTTTCGATTTTGACATCTTAGTACCGTTCACTGTGATAAAGCCGTGCGCCCACACGTTGGTTGGTTGCCGGAAACTTGCACCCTTGAGCATGGCTGGCCAAAACAGGCTATGAAAGTAGATGATGTCTTTACCGATAAAATGATAGAGCTCTGCCTGGCTATCGAGTTGCCAGTAATCGTCAAAATTAGCTTTGCCGGTGGTTTGGCAATAGTGCTTAAAACTACCCATATAGCCAATTGGAGCATCAAGCCAGACGTAGAAATACTTGCCAGGCGCATCTGGGATTTCAAAGCCGAAGTAGGGGGCATCACGGCTGATGTCCCACATTTGTAGGCCTGACTCAAACCATTCGTTTAATTTGTTTGCCATTTCGTCTTGCAACGAACCTGAACGAGTCCATTCTTTTAGCATCTGCTCAAAGGCTGGCAAATCAAAGAAGTAATGTTCTGATTGACGCAGCTCAGGGGTGGCACCAGAAACCGCGGATTTGGGGTTTTTAAGTTCAGTTGGTGCATAGGTCGCGCCGCACACATCGCAATTATCGCCGTACTGATCTTCTGCACCACATTTAGGGCAGGTGCCTTTGACGAAGCGATCGGGCAAAAACATCTCTTGCTGTGGATCGTACAACTGCTCAATGGTCTTGGTTTTAATATGCCCAGCATCACGTAAGCGGGTATAGATAAGTTCCGCTAGTTCACGATTCTCGTCACTATGGGTCGAGTGATAATGATCAAAGGCCACATGAAAGTCCGCAAAGTCAGCTTGGTGGGCTTGATTCATATCGGCAATCATTTGCTCTGGCGCAATACCTAATTGCTGCGCTTTAAGCATAATCGGCGTACCGTGCGCATCATCGGCACAGACATAGTGGCATTCGTGTCCACGTAACTTCTGAAAACGAACCCAAATGTCGGCTTGAATGTAGCCAAGCATATGCCCAATGTGAATCGGCCCATTAGCGTAAGGAAGGGCATTGGTAACCAGAATTTTGCGAGTTGCTGTCGGCATGGATATTTCCGTTAATTCCGTGATATTTAAAGGCCTAAAGTGTAACTTAATCACGGCTGGCAATCCAGCCGAACTAGCCGTATCATGACTGCCCACAACCAAGCTGGGAGGGATAGATGTTTAGTCGTTTCAAAAAATCCAAAGCCGCCGCCACAGACCCATCAACCACGTTGGATGCAACCACGCAGTTTAACGCTGCTTTAGCCAAGATGAGGTTGCCAGGTTGGCAAGGCGCTATCCCTGCGGCATGGGTGAGCGTAGCGGGTAATAAAGCCACTTTGACCTTACCCTTTGCCGCTGATGCCAGTGTGTTGGAGCCTTTTCAGCAAGATCCTCAGTTAGGTCAGTATCAATGGCAGTTGCTGTGCAAGGTCGCTAAGCTAAAAAATTCCCAACCTGAATTGCCGCTTGTCTATGGCAACGTGATTGTGGTGTCATCAGGCAAAGGTGGGGTGGGTAAATCTTCGGTGAGCGTGCAACTGGCGTTGGCCTTGGCAAGTTTCGGTGCCAAGGTGGGTATTCTCGATGCCGATGTTTATGGTCCTTCGTTACCTACCATGCTCGGTGGTGCTGATGAGAAGATGACCGTGAATGAGCAGCAGAAAATGATCCCCCATCAACGCCATGGTGTGTATGCTTCATCGTTGGGTTACCTTACCGATACCAAGGATGCTGCTATTTGGCGTGGCCCTATGGCCAGCGCTGCGTTGCAACAGCTCTTTCGGGATACCAAATGGCCAGCTCTCGATTACCTGATTGTTGACCTACCGCCGGGTACCGGCGATATTCAGCTAACCTTTGCGCAAAAGCTGCCCATCACTGGGGCGGTGGTAGTCACCACACCACAGACTGTGGCGCTAGCAGATGCTGAAAAAGGCATTACCATGTTCCAGAAAGTAGGGGTGCCGATTACTGGTTTAATCGAAAACATGAGTTATTTTGAGTGCAGTCAGTGTGGTCATCATGAAGCGATTTTTGGCACTGCCGGCGGGGTTAAGGTGGCTGCTGAACATGGCGTGCCCTTGCTAGGCCAGTGGCCACTAGCAGCGCGCTTACGTGAGAGCTTAGATAACGGCACCCCTTTGGTGGTAAGTGCTCCTGAGGATCCAATTAGTGTTATTATCAAACAAAGCGCAACGGCGTTGGCGGCCCAGCTTTATCAACAAGCCCAAGCTAACGCATCATAAGAACAAGCAGGAGAGCTCGCCATGCGTTTAACCGATGGTCAAATAGAAGCCTACTTAGCGGCTGGTAAAATCATCTTAGACCCAGCGCCATTGGCGGAGGATATCAGCGGCGTCACCGTAGATATTCATTTGGGAAATGAATTTAGAGTGTTGCAAGATCACGCTGCTCCTTTTATCGATATCAGCGGCCCACGCGATGAGATTGATAAAGCGATTCAATCGGTGATGAGCGATGCCATTGTACTGAATGAAGACCAAGCCTTTTTTATTCACCCGGGTGAGTTTGCCTTGGCGGTTACCCATGAATCGGTGACCTTACCCGCTGATATGGTGGGATGGTTAGATGGTCGCTCGTCGTTGGCGCGGTTGGGATTAATGGTGCATGTAACTGCTCACCGCATCGACCCCGGTTGGTCGGGGCAGGTGGTGCTTGAATTTTTTAATAGTGGTAAGTTGCCGTTAGCGCTGCGGCCCTTGATGAAAATCGGTGCGCTTAGCTTTGAACAACTTGATGAGCCATGTGTACGTCCTTATCGTTCGCGCAAAGACGCTAAATACAAGGATCAACGAGGTGCGGTCGCATCGCGTATTGGTGCGGATAAAAGCGCCTAGATGAGGTGGTCTAGGCGCTTCGTGTCGTTAAAATGAGCCCTAAGCTTATCGGAGTGGGCTAGCGTGGCTAGCCCCGGCAAAGATGGCATTCATTAACAGAATATTCAGACCATCAAGGTAGGCCCGATAGGTGGGCTCTTGGGCAAAGCTTATCACCATGCCGCGACCCTGCGGCTGCCACATCAGATAAGGTTTATAAGCCAACTGCTGTTGATTCTCAGCCCACAAATAACCGCTCGCTAACACCTCATTAGGGCCGGCATAATTCACAATGTTGCGGCCATGATCAATGGTAAGCGGGCGGAAGATTTGATTACCAACCGTTACCGCAAAAACCTCAGGTTTGACCCCTGCACTTAACCAATGTTCTTGGTCTACCTGCAAGCGGGTGATAACGCCAGCGGTCCAATATGGGTCGGCATGGTCGGCTTGAATATAGTGCATAAGTTCTTCACGTTGCTTAAACAGCAAGCCCTCAACGCGTTTTTCGTCGCCGTGGCTTGGGGCTTTAGTTTGCACAACACTTTCTAATGCACTAGATAAAAACTCGGCATCTACGGCCCACGCAGAACTGCTGCCAAGAGTAATTAAGACGCCACCTTTAGCAACCCAATCCTGAATATTTTGTTGTCCGCGCTGGCCTAATGCGGCTTGCAATGCACCGCTACTGGCTGCTGGCATGATCAACACTTGATACTGGCTTAAGTTGGCACCAGCTAATTGGGCAGCGCGTATGGCGGTAACTGGATAGTTAAACTGCTGCTCAATCACAAACCGCGTATGCCCGGCATTTAGGCTAGATACCGGCTCGTCCCACAACATCGCGATTTGGGGCGCATGCACCCGTTGCACGTTATTAGAACCAAAGTTAGGGCCATCAGTCACCCAACTAGAATTCACGCCATCAACCTGAGCCCCACTGGCAACCGCTAAGTCTTGGATAATTGCAGCCAAATTGGCATTGTCGGCATGGGTTAAAATGAGAGACCCGGCTGGATAGCGCTTGCCGTTACTATGGGTAAAAGGTAAATCCGTTTGTTTTACTGTGAGGCCTTCACGTAGCGCCGCAGTTAAAAAACGCCCTGCATTCATATCACCCCAAGGGACGATAAAGCCCACCTTGGCATCAGCCTGATTAACTTGACCTGGCTTAATCAGATCCGTCCCAGCAGCAACAGTGGCCACCCGCGGTAACTTGGCACAGGTTTGATAGCCAACATTAAACATCTGCGGCAGTGACCAAGCAGTGACGTCATAAATTTCATCGGCCAGGTTATTCTTACGGCGCCGCTCTTGTTCCGCAATAAAGTCGGCATCCATGGCAATGTCTTTATCGAGCAGCGTGCGCAACATGTAGTAGGCCGGCTGGGCGCTATCGACAATAAAGCTACCGGCAGCATATTGATTGCCACAGGCTTTGAAGTCTTGCTCTGCTTGTTCAACTTTAACGCCATGGCGGGTTAGCAAACCGGCAAGCCGGCGCGCAGCTGCAGCATCTTGTTGTGGATTAAATACCCAGTAACGCTGCTTGCTTTGACGCCCCAGTTGCACAGCTTGTTGACGATAGTCCCAATAACTTTGCAATAATTGCTGACGCTCTTTAGCGACCGTCTCAATGGTAGCGATAGAGGCAATAAAGTGGCGTTGTACGCCATCACCGTAGGTTAAGATCTCGCCGTCTTTAGTGCGAAATTTATGGCCGCGTGCCGATGCCATTTCGTAGGTCATGGAAATAGCGCCATGGTACAAAGGCCAACTGGCGCCGTAACCTGGATAAAAGGCATCAAACACTTCACGGGTGTAGTAATCGTAACCGTGCTGATCAAACCACTTGCCGTTATTTTCACCTATGGTCCACAGCGCTTTGCGTTGAGTTTCCGTGATCAAAGGGTTATAGGGCTCAGCTTCAGGGGTGAAGTAGTAGCTGGTGTCGCCGCCCATCTCATGTAAATCGACATACACTAGCGGCATATTTTTTAACAGGGCATCCACTTGACCGGCAATTTCAGGCTGGGTTAGAGCTAGCCAGTCGCGGTTTAAATCGAACAAATAGTGGTTACTACGACCACTTGGCCAAGGTTCGTTATGTTCTGCTGAAAGTCTATCGCTACTGTGTTCTAACCCTGCGGTCATGTAATAGCGACTGACAAAGCGTGCACGCCCGTCTGGGTTTTGAACAGGGTCAATAAACACATAAGCTTGGTCTAAGTAACCTTGCGTTGTGGCATCGGTTGCTGCCAGCAAATGCCAAGCTGTAAGCATGGCGGCTTCAGGTGATGAGATCTCGTTACCATGCACCCCATACGAGAGCCAGACGCTGGCTGGCATACTTTGAATTAACTGCTCGGCTTGCTTGTTGGAAGTACTATCGGCTGCGCTTAACGCCGCAATATTTGCTTGATAAGCACCTAACTTAGCCATATTGGCAGCACTCGAAATCACCACGTAATAGAGATTCCGGCCCTCCCAGCTGCGCCCATAAGAGTGCACTTGTACTTGCTCTGGGTAGGCTTTGGCTAAGGCATTAAAATAAGCTTCGATGGCCTCGGGTGAACTGATACGACTGCCGCCGGGGTAGCCTAACACAGCCTCGATAGTCGGGCTGTTGGCTTGATAATCGATTGCCAAGCCAAGCTGTTGTGCTGGTTCTGCGGCAAGCGCACTCCAACTGGTGCAACTTAACAGTGCCGCCAATTGCACCACAAGTTTGGTTAATTTCATCTGCCATTCCTCGATAAGGTAAGGATCACAGCGCTGCCGGTTAGGCGTTAAAAGCTTTTGTTAGCGCTGCTAATAAGGATTCAGGTTGATGCCGATGAGCTGCTTCTGAGGAGGGGCAGACGTGATCAAAACTAGGCAGGGTGAGGTTCGGGTCCGGTCGATTAGTAATGACCTTATCTACCACTTGCACACCTAATTGCTGCTCCATCCAAGCTAATTTTTCACTCAATGACAATTGCCCCGCAGGACTATTTTCCGGCACTAGATTATCAATAAAAATGACTTGCGCAGCACTGTTTGCGATAGCTTGAGCAAATTCTTCTACCAATAACGGTGGCATCACCGAGGTTAGAAAGCTGCCTGGGCCTAAAATGACCAGCTCGCTGCGTTCCACATGATGCAAGGCTTCAGGAGTTGCCGCCACCGGTTGCGATAAGCGCAGTTGTGCAGGCATCTGTTGTAAGCCATCCACTAGGAGTTCACCGAAACACTCCATTCCATCGTGGGTGGCTGCCACCAAATCAACGGGCGTTTCAGACATCGGCAGCAAACGGGTATTGATATTGAGTAGTCGACTCAACAGGGCAATCCCATCGAGTGGTCGCGCACTTAGCTGATCTAAGGTGTAGAGCAATAAGTTACCCAAGTTGTGGCCATGGAGGCTGTGTTCGGTGGTAAAGCGATAGTTAAGCACATCCGCCGCTAATGGATGCTTGGCCAGTTGTGATAAACAATTGCGAATATCGCCCCAAGCAATACAGTCATGATTACGTCTAAGCAGGCCACTAGCGCCACCATCATCGGTGGTGGCCACAATCCCTATTAAGCGTCGATTTAGAAACGCCAAAGTTGAGAGTACCCGTCCTAAACCATGGCCACCGCCAATAGCCGTCACTGAGCGCAACTGTTGCAGTTGTCTAGGAGCTGTTACTAGGGGACTAGGAGATGTCTTTAGTGTCATGTTAACAATATGTGGTTTGTTTATAGCGCTACTTTATGCTGTTCTGCGGTGCTTATCAACGGTTAGATGGTATTCATTCTATCTTTTGTTGATGAGTGTAAAGGCTAAGTAAAAGGGAAGGCTACAGCTTTTTTCTTTGTTCAATTTTGCTATATATATGACATCTTTCATATAACAAAGAGGTTGTTATGTATAACCGAGCTCCTATTAGCACCATGATTGCTTTAACGTTAGCCAGCAGCATGCTTGTTGCTTGTGGTTCAGATAGTGATTCTGAAGTGGTTGCGCAAACCGGTTAATTCTCCTTTGCTGTCAGTGATGCCCCCGTAGACGCCGCTGATGAGGTATGGGCTTGCTTTCATGCTATCGAATTGCTCGGCAATAGTGCTGGCAAGCAAGTTTTCACCATTGGCGAGGACAGTAACACCATTGCTAGTAACGATGTCTGTGTTGATAGCGACGGTGAGGTTATCGCTAATACTCGCGGCATTAACCTTATGAACTTTACCGGTTCAACAGCAGAAGATTTAATCAGTGGTGTGGAGGTGCCAGCTGGGGATTACAGTCAACTACGGTTAGTGATGGCGGATGGTTCTTATGTTCAAGTGGGGGACCAAAAGGTCCCATTAAGCGTGCCATCGAATGAATTGAAGTTTGATGCTATTACCGTGGGTGCTGGCGGTGAAACTGCTTACACTGCGGAGTTTGATTTACGCCAAGCCTTAGTTAATCCGGTCGGACAAGATCAGTATTTCTTGAAACCGCGCGGCGTTCGTTTGGTTAATAACCTAACCGTAGGACACATTGAAGGCAGCATGGCGGAAGCCCTTTTGATTGAAAATAGCTGCACTGTCGCCCCTGCTGATACTGGCACGGCGGTAGCAAGCGTCTACCTGTACCCAGGTGTTGATCATGTTGTTGCGGATCTTGCTGATGTTGGTGGTAGCGAAGCCGTTGAACCTTATGCCGTGAGCGCGGTCTATTTTGATGGTGCGGTAAATTATCAGTTTGAGCTTGGCTATGTGAGCGCTGGGGACTATACCCTTGGCTATACCTGCGATGTCGCAGATGATCCTGAAGTGGATGACGATATTAGCTTGTTAGGCCATCAAACAGTCACAGTTGCCGATAATGGTGAGGTGACGACGGTGGTTATTGAGTAAAGAATACACTCTCCCTTTGAGCCTCCTTACATGGAGGCTTTTTTTTACCTTTTTTTCTGAGTTAAATAAAGCGATACTAGGTTTTTAGCTACTAACACAGAGGCATAGCTCATGGTTCTTACCAGTCTTATTTCTACCGCGTGGTTAGTGTCCTTGTTGCATTTAGAGCCAGCCGGAACTGCGGCATTGGCGGGGCAGCCGGCATCTTCCTCGTTAAAAACCGAGCAATGGTGCATTGCTGGCCACGAGCATCCATTGCAGTTAGAAATTGCTGACACCTTTGATAGCCGAGCACGTGGCTTGATGTTTCGCGAGACTCTCGCTGAACACGCGGGGATGTTGTTTAAGTACCAACAGGAACGCCCCGGTAATGCAGGGTTTTGGATGTACAACACCTACTTACCGTTAGATATTGCTTATCTCGATAAAGACATGAAGATTGCCAGCATTCTATCGATGGATCCATGCCCAAGTATTGATTCGCGCCGCTGCCCCGTGTACGAGCCAAAAGTACGGTACATGGCAGCATTAGAATTAAACCAAGGCTATTTTGAGCGTTATGGTATTACCGTTGGCGCCCAATTACAGTCATGCAAACAACCAGGAGAATAAACCCATGAACAAGCTCTCAGCGTTGGCTGCGGCTAGTTTACTGATGGTTGCCTGTAGCCCAGCGCAAGCACCTCAAGAACAAACTAGCAAGCCGGCGGTAGAAGTTAACCCGTACAGTTTTAATGAAAATTATACAGAGTATTTGCAAACCCTTAGCGCCGATGAATTTGAAGGGCGCGCACCAGCTTCAGCAGGTGAAGAAAAAACAGTTGCCTACATCGAGGGTAAATTTAAAGAATGGGGTTTGCAGCCCTATGATAGCGAGAAGGGTAGCTATCAACAGCAAGTTCCGCTGGTACGTATGTTGCCAACGCAAGTATCTAATATGACGTTTAGCAATAACGATATTAGTGCGTTTGAATACCGCAAAGATATGATGGCTTGGTCCCCACGAGTACAAGAACAAGTAGACCTAAGCAATAGCGAGATGGTGTTTGCCGGCTATGGCATTGTTGCCCCTGAATTTGGTTGGAACGATTACGCAGGCTTAGATGTGGCCGGTAAAACCGTAGTGGTGTTAGTGAATGACCCTGGTTACGATAGCCAAGATGCGGAAGTCTTTAACGGTAAGGCGATGACCTATTACGGGCGTTGGACTTATAAGTTTGAAGAAGCAGCTCGACAAGGAGCCGCTGGGGTTATTGTGATTCATGACACTGGGCCTGCAGGTTATGGCTGGGGCGTGATTGCTGGTGGTTCGCCGATGCGATTTGATTTGGCCCGTGACAATAAAAACATGGACCGAACTCAAATTGAAGGTTGGATCACAAAAGACGCCGCCGATGTGTTATTTGCTCGCTTAGGTAGCAGTTATGATGATATGCGCAAAGCGGCACAACAACCCGACTTTAAAGCAGTTGCGCTGAATACAGCTATGAGCATTAGCGTATCAACCAAATTTGACTACCTTAATTCACCTAACTTGATTGGTTACATTGAAGGTAAATCAAAACCTGATGAGCACGTCATTTATATGGCTCATTGGGACCATATGGGGTTAGACCCGATCAATCCTGACGACGGTATCTTTAATGGTGCGCAGGATAACGCCAGTGGTACTGCTGGGGTGATGGCACTAGCCGAGTTCTACAGCAGCCAACCGCAACCAGAGCGTTCGGTGGTGTTTGTGTTGGTAACAGCCGAAGAGCGAGGTTTGTTGGGCTCTGATTGGTATGCGGATAACCCGATGTTACCTCTTAGTAAAGCTGTAGGTGGCATCAACATGGACGTTTTGAATGTCTATGGTCCGATGCGCGATATGGTTGTGGTTGGCTACGGTAATTCCGAGCTTGAGGGTTATTTGGCTAAGTATGTGGAACAACAAGGGCGTTACGTTGCGCCTGAGCCAAGCCCTGAAGCGGGATCCTTCTATCGCTCAGATCATTTTAACTTAGCTAAGCGTGGTGTACCTATGTTGTACGCTAAAGGTGGCAATGATCACATTGAGTTTGGCAAGGAATATGGTCAGCAAAAACGTGCAGAATATGTCCAAGTAGCTTATCATAAGCCAGCTGATGAGTTTGACCCGAATTGGGATTTACGCGGTGTACAACAAGATCTTTGGTTGTATTACTGGGTAGGTGAAGAACTTGCCAATAGTGCGCTATGGCCGAACTGGAATGCTGGCAACGAATTTAAAGCGATTCGTGACGCAAGTGCAGGCGAGCGCCAATAATTAAGTGACGTAAATGACATTAAAAAGCGGTGGTGGTGGCGCAGCTACCATGACCGCTTTTTTATTATTGCTTTGATCTGGTAAAGGTGAACCGTGGGTTTAAGTATAGAAGGAATAGCGGAAGTCTTTGGCGTTATTGCGTTGGTAGCTAATTTTATTGCCTACCGTCAAGGCACCGCAAATCGCTATCGTATTGTCTCGGCGATTGCTTTAGGCAGTTTGTCGATTCACTTTGCGATGCTTGGTGCTGTTGCTGGCGCGATTGTTACTGGGATTGCAGTATTACGTAATCTGATTGCATTACGGTGGCGCGGCAAGTTGGTGTTATGGGGATTTATTAGCATCAACCTAGGTTTCTTCTTTTGGGAATTAACCGGCGATACCCCATTATTACCTTTATTGATGGCCTATACCTCGTCTATTATTTTTACTGCTGGCGCTATCGTACTCAACTATCCTGTGCTGATTCGGCGTTGGTTTTTACTGGCCGAAATACTGGGATTAGCCTATGCCATTTTAGTTGGCAGTGTGTCTGGTACCGTATTTAATATTGTTAACTTAACCAGCATTATTCTTAAAATGTTACAAGATAAGCTCGCTGCTCGTGCAACCAATAAGGGCAATGACTTGTCTGAGAAATAATCATCCCCATATATTAAGTTAGGGTGATAGTTACAAGCTAAACAAGCGAGACCTTATGTTGATTTATATTCGCCGAATGCAAAGCAAAATAAAACCACAGCCAGGAGCAAACCCGCTGGCGGTTATTTTGGGCTGGTTGTTGTTTGGTGCCTTATTGTTACTTGGTTTATTTTTAGGGCTGGTGTTTTTGCTGGTTGGTTGGATTCTATTACTCCCAGTGATGTGGCGTAAACGCCGCCAACTCAAACAAATGTGGCAGTTTAGTAAAGCGACGCGGCAGGCACAGCAGCAAGCTCGTCGACAGGCGCAGAATGCTTATCAGCAACGCCAAAATCGTCAAGATGATAGCGTTATTGAAGGTGAATATGAGGTTAAGCGCGACTCCAAATCCTAGCAGGAGTCGCCTTGGTATTGATGCAATCTAGGGCGTCACTCGGCGCCCTTTGTTGGTATGACGAATACGTCGCCAACCCCATCTCAGTAAGCCCCAACACGTATCCCATAGCAGTAGCGTCAGTACTGCACTCACCAACGCGGTCACCACTGCGGTCGTCGTCATAGGTACGTTGTAGCTATACATGTGCCAGGTATCTTGGCGAATTTGGGAATTGGCTTGCGTCGCAATAAACCAAACTTGAACGGGTAGGGGCCGTTGCAATTGCTGCTGTTCGTAGCTGAGTAATTCGACCCGTTCAATCAGTGTACGGAGCGGCACAGCTTCAGCTTTAAAGATGTCATTATCGCTATTTTCATGCGCCGCTAGCAGTGCTTGCATATCACCGTTTAAATAAGTATCGGCGATAGCCTGATACTCGCGGTAATAAATCATTGCTTCGGTGTATTGGGCGTCAATGCGCTGCTGGTACTGGGTCACGTAGTTGGGAATTTGAACTCCAACTAAGGCCGCAGCTAATGCTAATAATAAAGAAAAGTATCGTCTCAGCATAAAAAAAAGGTTGAGTCACAAAAGTGACTCAACCTTAGCATGTTTTATGGGTTTAGCTAACTATTAATCCTCGGGCCGAGCCTTCGGCGGGAAAGTTTTACGTACGACGTAAAACAGCAGAGGAACGAAGAAGATAGCTAATATGGTACCACCGACCATACCACCAATCACCCCGGTACCAATGGCTTGACGGCTTACCGCGCCGGCACCAGTTGACAAGGCTAGTGGCAAGACGCCGAAGGTAAAGGCCAGCGAGGTCATTAAGATTGGGCGCAAGCGTAAGCGGACGGCTTCCAGCGTTGCAGCCAAGAGCTCTTTGCCTTGTGCTTGTAGGTCTTTAGCAAATTCCACGATAAGAATCGCGTTACGTGCCGATACCCCAACCGTGGTAAGCAGTCCCACTTGAAAATACACATCGTTCTCAAGGCCGCGCATGGTTGCTGCAATCACGGCACCAAGAATACCTAAGGGCACCACCAACATGACCGCAAATGGAATGGACCAGCTCTCGTAAAGTGCGGCTAGGCACAAAAATACGATGAGCAACGACAACGCGTAGAGCAGTGGTGCTTGGCTACCAGAGGTACGCTCTTCGAGTGAGATACCACTCCATTCATAACCAATACCAGGCGGCAAACGACTGATCAATTCTTCCATTTTCATCATGGCATCGCCTGACGAATAACCTGGTGCAGCTTCACCCTGGATGTTCATCGCTGGCACCCCGTTGTAGCGCTCTAAGCGCTGCGGACCAAAGTCCCAACGGGTGGTCGCAAAGGAGGCAAAAGAGACCATATCGCCTTGATTATTGCGCACATACCACTCATTCACGTCTTCTGGCGTCATCCGGGCTTCCGGTTTACCCTGTAGGTAAACTTTCTTAACCCGACCACGATCCACGAAATCGTTAACGTAGGTAGTACCGAAAGCATTCGATAAGGTCGCGTTGATTTCGCTGATATTTAAGCCCAGTGCTTTGGCTTTTTCATAATCAACGTCAATTCGCAGCTGTGCGGTATCTTCCAAGCCATTCGGACGCACCCCAGTTAAACTAGGTTCTTGTGCGGCCATCCCCAGCAATTGATTGCGTGCATTCAAGAGTTCTGCGTGGCCTAAACCAACACGGTCTTGAATGTAAAGGTTAAAACCACTGGCAGTACCTAACTCAGGAATTGAAGGTAGGTTAAAGGCAAACACCATAGCCTCACGAATTTGCGAGAAGAAGCCAAAAGCTTGACCAATAATGGCATCTATTTGCAGGTGTGGCTCAGTACGCTCACTCCAGTCCGTTAACCGAATAAACACTAACCCTGAGTTTTGTCCTTGACCACTGAAGCTAAAGCCAACCACCGAAAATACGGATTGGATACCCTCTGCTTGCTCGAGGTAATAATCTTCAATCTTAGCCATGGTTTGACGTGATTGCTCAAGGGTCGATCCAGCGGGTAACTGCATCTGAGTTAAGAATACACCGCGGTCTTCGTTTGGAATAAACGAACTCGGCATACGAGCAAATAAGAAGCCAAGTACCACAACTAAGCCCAAATAAACCAGTACAAAACGCACACTACGTTTGATGATATTTTGGACAGAATTGGTGTATTTGTTGGTGGCTTTATCGAGAGTACGGTTAAACCAACCTAGCAAACCTTTTGGCTGATGGTCGTGGTTTAATGGTTTCAGAATGGTCGCACACAAAGATGGCGTGAAGATGATGGCCACCAATACTGATAACGACATCGCTGAAATAATGGTGATAGAGAATTGACGATACACAGCACCGGTAGAGCCGCCGAAGAAGGCCATAGGCACGAATACTGCCGCCATAACCAAGCCAATAGCCACCAAGGCGCCCGTGATTTGTTGCATGGACTTAATCGTAGCTTTACGTGGCGATAGTTTTTCTTCGCTCATCAAACGTTCAACGTTCTCGACCACCACGATGGCATCATCCACCAACAAGCCAATGGCAAGCACCAAACCAAACATGGTTAGGGTATTAATCGAGAAACCAAGGGCAGACATGATCCCGAAGGTACCTAACAGTACCACCGGTATGGCTAACGATGGAATGATAGTGGCGCGCAAGTTCTGTAAGAACAAGAACATCAGCAAGAACACCAAGATGACCGCTTCAAATAAAATCTTCACCACTTCTTTGATGGAGATCTCAACAAACGGAGTGGTGTCATAAGGAATGACTAAACTGACGCCTTCAGGGAAGAATTGCTCAAGTTCAGCTAAGGTTGCTTTCACTGCATTAGCCGTATCCAAGGCATTTGCCCCGGTCGCCAAGTTAATCGCTAAACCAGAAGCTTGTTGGCGGTTATAACGTGCGGCAACACTGTAGTCTTGGCCACCAAGTTCGACTTTGGCGACATCACCCACGGTAACTTTCGAGCCGTCGTTGTTTACCCGTAGTAACACTTGTTCAAATTGCGCCACTGTTTCTAAGCGCGTTTGCGCAATAATAGAAGCGGTTAGACGTTGGCCTTCAACGGATGGAGTACCACCAACTTGGCCAGCAGCAACCTGATTGTTTTGCTCGCGCAACGCTTGCACCACATCGATGGTGTTCATGTTGTAGCGTACTAACAATTCAGGGTCGAGCCAAATACGCATGGAGTAGGGCGCACCAAACAAACGTACGCTACCAACGCCAGGAGTACGGCTAATCGGGTCCTGAATGTTACTCGCAATATAGTCGCCTAAATCGATTTGAGTAATTTCAGGGTTGTCAGAAATGAGCGCTGCTACTAACAAGAAAGAGTTGTTCGCTTTAGCTACCACCAGACCTTGGTCTTGTACTTCTTGTGGTAACAGCGGTAGCGCCAACTGCAATTTGTTTTGCACCTGAACCTGCGCGATGTCCGCATCGGTACCGGCTTCAAATGTGAGCGTAATGCTGGCGTTACCAGCGGAATCGCTGGTAGATGAAAAGTATTTGAGGTTATCAATACCATTCATGTTCTGCTCAATAACCTGGGTCACACTCTCTTCTAAGGTGGCTGCCGTAGCGCCAGGATAAGAGGCGTTAATTTGCACCGACGGCGGCGCAATTTCAGGATATTGCTCAACAGGAAGCTGCGTGACCGCTAGCCCGCCTGCCAACATGATGATAATAGCGATAACCCAAGCAAAAATTGGGCGATCGATAAAAAACTTAGCCATAGGTTATTTCACTTCTTCAGTTTTAACCGGCATCCCCGGCTGAATTTTTTGCAAGCCTTCGACGATGACTTGGTCACCAGCAGTTAAACCATCGGTCACAATCCAATCGCTACCAACGGTACCTTGCACGGTTAAGTAGCGTTGCTCAACTTCACCCGTTTGATTAACCACCATGGCGATGGCACGCCCGCGCGGATCACGAGTTACCCCGGTTTGCGGAGCTAAAATGGCTTGCTGCAATTCACCGCTAGCAATCTCAGTGCGTACGTACATACCTGGCATCAACACCTGCTCAGGGTTGGCCACTTTGGCGCGCAAGGTAATAGCACTGGTTTGAGGGTCGACGGTAACTTCATTGAACAACAATTCACCTTGTAACTCGGTGTTATCACCGACTTTAACAGTCACCGCCGCACGGTTATTGGTATCCGTCACTATTTGTCCCGAACGCATAGCTTGCTGTAACTGCAGATACTCTGAGCTACTTTGCGCAATATCTATGTAAATTGGATCTAATTGGTGAATAGTGGTTAATGCTTGGGCTTGGCCAACGCTTAATAATGCACCTTCAGTAAGCTGTGAACGTCCAATACGCCCACTAATAGGCGCTTTAACACGAGTATACTCAAGGTTGAGCTTGGCTTGAGTGATGCTTGCTTCAGCGACTTTAAGTTGAGCTTCAGCTTGTAAGTAAGCAGCTTCTGCTTCGTCATAATCTTGCTGGCTAATGGCTTTATCCGCGACCAACCCTTGTGAACGCTCAAAACGCGCTTTACTTGCTTTTAGTGTGGCCTGTGCTCGCTTTAATTCGGCCTCGGCACTAGCTAAAGTTGCTTCGTACATGGCTGCGTCGATTTGATACAGTTGCTGGCCGGCTTCGACCATCGCACCTTCTTGAAATAGCTGGCGTTGTAAAATACCGTTCACCTGCGGGCGCACTTCAGCGACCCGATAGGCACTAGCACGACCGGGCAGGGTGGTGGTGAGGTCGACATTTTGCGGAGCAATAGTTACTACTCCTACGGTCATTTGCTGTTGTTGTTGTGCGCCAGGCCCCTGTGCCTGTTCTGCATCACCGCAACCTGCTAGCGCTAACGATGCGCTAAGCATCGAAACTAACAAAGGTACACGTAAACGTTGCTGCATGAATTACCTCTATTCTTATGTATGGATTGGCCGCAGCCAATTGGAATAATCTAGGACGACAAAATTGCACTAATTATACATACATTCATGTATGTTTGTAAGTGCAAATTAGCGAAAATCACTTTGTTTATCTGCGTTAGAAACATGCTAAGGTATGTGCTAAGTACGCTTCAAACACCGAGAAAGATTATGTTTACTTCGTTCAAACGCCAGTTGTTACTAGGATTATTGGTTTTAGCGATTGCCATCATCGGAATAATTGTGCAACGCCAATGGCAGGCCACTGATTCAACAAAAAATCGTAACTATTTGTATCAACAATTACTGGAGCGTTCGGGACAGCTAAATCGTGACTTACCTAAATTACTCGACCGGCAAACTCGGTTTGAGCGGGCCGAAGTAGTTCATTACGGCATGCGCTTTATTTACTCGTTAGTAGGTATTGATAAGTACAGCCACGATGAGGCCAATATTGAGCAACAGCTTGAACCAGCAATGTTACGTCAGTATTGCCAGCATGACAGTTTAGCTTTTTATCGTGAGCATGCTGACTTTCTCGAAATTCGTTACCTCGATCAGAATGACCAGTCTTTGTTTACGCTGCGTTTCGTGCCTATCGACTGCAGCTGATAGGCACCAAGCCGCGCGGTTATCTAATCAGGCGCATTAAAGCCATCTAACACCAGTTTGCCAATCACTTGATGACTTTCAAGCAAGCTGTGAGCTAGACGAAGATTGGCTGCGGTTAAGGGGCCTAAATGCTCAGATAGGGTCGTTTTTAAAATACCGGCATCGGTTAATTCAGCGACTTGCTGCAAAATCTGGCCTTGTATATAGGCATCAGCGGTGTTGAACATGGAGCGGGTAAACATAAATTCCCAATGCAAACTGATGCTCTTTTGTTTTAACAGGCGAATGTCTAACAGCTCGCTCGGATCATCAATGAGCGCTAATTTTCCTTGCGGCACGATCAGCTCAGCTAAGCTAGTAAAATGCTGGTCGGTATGGGTTAGACTGGCCACATAATCAACTCCAGTTACACCATGTTGAGCCAATTGTGGGGCTAACGGCTGATGATGGTTGATAACGAGATCAGCTCCTAAATCACGCACCCATTGCTGGCTTTCTGGTCGGGATGCAGTTGCAATCACTGTGAGTTTGGTCAGTTGTTTTGCAAGTTGAATCAAGGCTGAACCAACGCCGCCAGCAGCCCCGGTGATCAGCAAACTACCGGTAGTATCTGCGGTTAAGGCTAAGCGCTCAAACAACAGCTCCCACGCTGTTAAAAAGGTTAACGGCATCGCCGCCGCTTGCGCAAAGTTAAGGCTGTGCGGTTTTCTGCTGACGAGGCGTGCATCAACCACATGATACTGAGCATTAGCACCAGCGCGGTCTACAGCGCCCGCATACCAAACTTCGTCACCTTCTTTAAAATCCATGACATTGTCACCAACGCCAATCACCACCCCGGCGACATCCCAGCCAAGAACTCCAAACTCGCCGGCTTGCGGCTGTTTGCGTTGGCGAATTTTGGTATCAACAGGGTTCACTGATAGGCCATACACTGCAACTAAGATGTCGTCGGCTTGTAGAGTTGGCTCAGCTATTTCTATGTCCAATAAAGCTTGGTTGTTATCAATGGGTAACGATTGTTGGTAACCGACTGCTTTCATGCTTGGTACCTCAATGCCGAAGTGATGTTTTGGTTTAGCTTAACGTAAAAACTCAGTAAGCCAGAGGTTAAACTAACTGAAACCTTGGTCATTAGGTTAAAATACCAAGATTAAACGAATTTATTAGCTACATTGTAGACTAATTTAGGTCACTCGTTGAGGGAAACAAAGCCCAGTATTATGTAACAACATGATGCTAAGATGAGCGGCCCGCTCAAGGCTCAATGCATTTTAAGGAATTAGCGTGTCCAAAGTGTCTAAACCAGCAGTCACTCCAAGCTCTAACAGCGGCAAAGCTGACGCTTGGTATCAGCGGGTTGCCGAATCATCGGCGGTGTTACCGCTGATGTTTGTGTTGTCGATGTTAGAATCAATCATTATTCCGATCCCGCTCGAGCTTATTCTCATTCCGTTGTTGATTCATCAGCGTGAGCGGCTGTGGGCCATCGCTACCGTGGTACTGGCAGGGTGTTTGGTTGGCGCAAGTATCGGTTATGGGGTTGGGTTATGGCTGTTTGATGATATCGGTGACGCTATTCTCACCTATTTTGGCTACAGCCAAGCGTTTGAACAATTTACCACACAGTTTCAACAGCACGGCTTTGTGACCCTGTTACTGACGGGGATCACGCCCATTCCATTTCAGGTAGGGATGTTAGCGGCGGGGAGTAGTAATTATCCTTTTTCTCTGTTTATGTTGGCAGCCGTGATAGCACGCGGGCTGCGCTATTATGGCCTAGCACTCTTGGTGTATTGGTTTGGACCGCTCGTTTTAGGATGGTGGCAACAACATTCGCGTAAAGCTGGATGGTTGTTGCTAACCTTGTTGGGGGGCGGTTATGCAGTATATTTATTGGTTTAGTAGCCTTAGCTGAGTTGTAGTTTGGCGCTGATCGCACGCAAGGCTTCCACGCCATGTAAATCAGTAGGGAAGAGCGGTAAATAGAGTTGCGGCAGGCTGCTAAATTGCGCCTGAATTTGTTCGCGATAAATGGCCTCTTGCTGGCGACGCTGGGCAAAAAACTCACTATCGATAGCGTCAGGAACATTGCGGTTGATCACTAACCCCGCAACGGGCAGATGTTCCGCCTGTAAGGTTTGCACGGCCCGCGTCGTTTCGAGGATCGGGAGTTTTTCTGGGGTCAATACAAACACAATGCCACATTGCTGCGCATCTGTGAGCTGATGGCGAATACGATGAAACAGGCTTTGCCGTTGTTGCAAAGTAGCCGTTATTTCAGCTGTTCGATCATCCATCTCTGCTGTTTCATGGGTGGTTGGGTCGCCCATTGGGTTAGCGATATCACGACCTGATTTAGCCGAGAGATGGGCTAGCACGCCCTCAAGCTGTTCACTCTTTTTGGTTTGCCGTAACAATCCTTGGGTCCAAGCGGCCATGGCTTCGGGTAAGGTTAACAGGCGCAACGTATGGCCGGTAGGAGCCGTATCAAAAATAACTAAATCATACTGGCTGGGCGCGCTATCAATGATTTTCGCAATGCGTTCTAATAACGCTGCTTCTTGCGCACCCGGCGATTGCTCGGTTAAGCGCATTTGGCGCTCAATTTCCCCATACATTTGCGGCCGCGCAAAACGCTTCATGGTACGCATCACCCGATTAATGTGGGCACGCACTTGTTTATCCGGATCAATTTCTAAGGCATCAATGTTTGGCAACAGTGGTTGATATTGCTCTTGTTCTTGTTCGCTACTGGGGTCACCAATAGTTAAATCAAAGGCATCGGCCAAGCTATGGGCGGGGTCTGTAGAGACCAATAATACTCGCTTGCCCAGTTGCGCCGCTTGTAAGGCTATGGCTGCCGAAACCGTGGTTTTACCTACACCACCTTTACCGCCGACAAATAAGATACGTTTAGATAAAATAGGTAACATAAAAGCTCAGCTAGGTTAGGGGTGTTAACAACAACGAAAGCCATCTAATGGGGAGTGTTCCATCCCCATGCGTAGATGCCATTCATGAAAACGTTCAAGCAATAAAGGTTGTAGTTCAAGGGTATAATAAGAAGCGGGATTAGGAACCCCCATCAGTTCTGAGAACACTAACAGCATGAAAAGATCGTCCTCGTCCCGCTTCGCACGAGCTATGGCTGCTCGGTAAGGAGCGTTATAGACCGCCGTGGCATACCTATTAGCTTTCCCTAACCAATCGACAATAGCTCGTATTTTCATAGTATGACCTTTTACTTCTCGCCTTATTAAGCTTTGTTACGTTGTTCGCGACGTAGCCTTGTAAGAGTACTAGCCGCTTCTAAAGAAATCCAAATAGCTGCAACTAACACCACTAAGTCTAAGCTTAACAAGAACCAATCTGATTTTTGGTAGAAGGTCATTAACTGAATAAGCAACGCGTAAATGGCCATGACTAGCAAAAACAGCAAAGGTATCAAGGTCACATACATGGGGCGACCTAGCTTAACCAGCATGGTGGTGATCACCAGTAGGGTTAATCCGGCAAGTAACTGGTTGGTAGTACCAAACAGTGGCCAAATTAGCAAGCCACCAGAACCATCAGCACCGCCGGCACCAAAGGCGAGCAACAAGCACGAACCTACGGCAAGTAAGGTAGCAGGCGCAGCTTTTTCCATCCATTTGATGTTATAAATATTGCCCCATTCTTGGAAGATATAGCGCTGTAAACGTAGCCCTGTATCCATGGTGGTACCGGCAAACAACACCGCCATGACCGTGAGCAAGGTTTGCGAGATTTCAGCATTTAAGCCGATACCATTCTCGAGGATATTTGCGCCACCGGATACAAAGGCAGCCACGCCTCCTTGACCGAAGCTATGATACACGGCCTGCCAATCGGCTAAGGTAGCAAAGCCAGCAGTTGCCGCAATGATGGTGGCAAGAGACAATGAACCTTCACCGATTGCACCAAAATAACCAACAAAACGAGCATCCGTTTCTTTGTCGAGCTGTTTTGAGGTGGTTCCTGATGCAACTAATCCATGGAACCCAGATATAGCGCCACAAGCGATGGTGACAAATAACAGTGGCACCAGCGATGGTGTCCCTTCCGGAGTATTGGTATTAAATGCTGGAGCAACGAGTTCAGGGCCGCTTATTAGCACGGCACCGTAAAGAAGAATTAAGCCGATGAATAATTGTAAGCCGTTAATGTAATCACGTGGTTGCAGTAACATCCATACCGGCAACAAACTAGCGATAGCAGCATAAAGGAAAAGCACAATAATCCACTGCGCATTATCAGAAACGCCAAATACCGTTTCTGGTAATTCAATCGGGTACGATGGTCCAGCCCATATCAGTGCATAGAGTGCAATCACCCCTAAAATAGAAACCGTGCCTAGGTTCATCCATTTACGGAAGATAAATTGGCCAATAATCAGGGCCACAAAGATAGCTCCCCATACGGGCACCACGGAACTAGGGAAGTTGATCAGTAGCCCTGAAATGGCGGTCGCAAACACCGCATTAACCATGAGCAGCACTAAAAAAATCACGATCATGAACAGGCTTTGTGAGCGTCGGCCTACCACATCACCAGTGAGCGCCCCAATGGAGCGGGCTTTGTTGCGGTTCGAGGCCCAAATAGCACCAGCATCATGAACGCCAGCAAAGAAGATAGTACCGAACACTACCCATAAAAAGGCCGGTACCCAACCCCAAATAACGGCGATAGCTGGCCCAATGATAGGCGCGGCACCCGCAACTGAGGTAAAATGGTGACCCCACAACACGTACTTGTTAGTGGGAACAAAATCTACGCCGTCTTCAAACTCGTGCGCTGGCGTGCGAAAATTAGGGTCTAGCTGGTAGATTTTTTCGGCTACGAACTTTGAATAAAATACGTAGCCCAAAAACATCGCACCTAAGCCCAGTAACATCAGCAGAATTGCATTCATGGCTTATCCTTTTTTAGTTTATTATTGGCAAATCAATAACTGCGTTATGGTAATGCATAGATAGTAAAGTCTGACATTGGACCAAAGTCTAGGCTAAACCTCAATTTAAGGATCGATATGTTTCGTTGGTTTGAAAGCCGGTTAAATCCATTTCCCGAAGATAAAGTAGAGCAACCACCGCAAACCCTGGTGAAATTCTGCCTGTATTATAGCCGTGGCGCTTGGCCTTATATCATTGCGGCTGGGCTGCTGATGATGTTGATTGCGCTAACTGAAGTTTGGCTGTTTAGTTTTATCGGTAATATTGTCGATTGGCTGGCTGAGCAGAATCGAGAAACCTTTGTGCAGGAGCAATTCTGGGGGCTCACCGGGATGGCTTTGGTGGTGATGTTGGGCTTGCCCATGCTGGTCATTTTGCACTCCTTAATTACCTATCAGTCGCTATTAGGTAATTATCCCATGCGTATTCGCTGGTTAGTGCACAAGTATTTGCTTAATCAGTCCCTCACTTTTTACCAAGACGAGTTTGCCGGACGCATTGCCACCAAAGTGATGCAAACAGCACTCGCAGTGCGCGAGTGCGTGATCAAACTGTTCGACGTACTGAATTATGTTACCGTGTATTTTATTGGTACCGTTGCCATTATTGCTAGTGCGGACTGGCGCTTGGCGGCACCGCTGGTGGTTTGGGTGGTGTTATACGGTTTGCTATTACGCTTTTTTGTGCCGCGCCTGGGCAAAGTAGCTGCTGCCCAAGCAGATGCGCGCTCAATCATGACGGGTCGCATTGTTGATAGTTATACCAACATCCAAACGGTGAAGTTATTTTCACATGCGGAGCGCGAATTAGAGTTTGCCAAAGACGGTATGGCGGGGTTTCTTGGCACAGTGCATCGACAAATGCGCTGGGTGACCAAGCTTTATACCTGTCTTTACCTGCTTAACTCAACGCTGTTATTTGCGGTCGGTTTTTTAGCCATTTCGCTTTGGGTAGACAATCAGATCAGTGTGGGTGCCATTGCAGTTGCTTTGAGTTTGGTACTGCGCTTATGGGGCATGAGCCAATGGATTATGTGGGAGATTTCCGCATTGTTTGAGAATATTGGGACAGTGCAGGATGGCATCAAGACCGTTTCGGTACCGCAAGATATTCTCGACATAGAGGGCGCGGTGCCGCTTCATGTTACCCAAGGAAGTATTGAATTTGATCAGGTAAGTTTTAATTATCATAGCGATAAACCGGTTTTACATGATTTGAGCTTACACATCGCTGCCGGTGAGAAAATTGGCTTGGTAGGACGTTCGGGTGCCGGTAAATCAACCTTAGTTAACTTGTTGCTGCGGTTTTATGAGGTAAATCAAGGGGCGATTCGGATTGATGGTCAGAATATTGCTGAGGTGACGCAAACTAGTTTACGTCAGCACATCGGCATGGTTACTCAAGATACCTCGTTATTGCACCGTTCGGTACGCGGTAATATTAGTTATGGTCGCCCCGATGCTACCGATGCGATGATTGAAGAAGCCATCCACAAAGCCGAAGCCGATACTTTTATTGATGAGTTAGAGGATGCCGAAGGGCGTCGTGGTTTGGCTGCTCATGTTGGCGAGCGTGGGGTTAAATTGTCAGGCGGACAACGGCAGCGGGTAGCTATTGCCCGCGTGATGCTTAAAGATGCGCCGATTTTAATTCTGGATGAAGCCACCTCGGCATTAGACTCAGAAGTTGAGGCGGCCATTCAAGAGAATTTATATCGCTTGATGGAAGGTAAAACTGTGATTGCTATTGCCCATCGGTTATCAACTATAGCCGCAATGGATCGCTTGGTAGTTATGGATCAAGGCCGAATTGTAGAGCAAGGAACTCATGAGCAACTCTTGCAGCTGGGCGGTATTTATGCCCAATTATGGGCGCGCCAATCAGGCGGCTTTATTCCCGAAGAATAATAGGCACTATGACAGCTATTTTTGCAAAATTTAAAGCGATTTGGATGTCCGAGTTGGTTCGTCGATACGAGCTCGAACACGGCTTTCAGCGCGATGCTGTGATTGAGCAGCAGGCTCGGCAACAGCGGCAGCTCAGTCAGCAAGTGTTGCTGCGTGGACAACTCTGGGCAGAGCGACTCGGGCTTACGCAGCACTTGCAACGGTGGCACCAACTGCGGCGGGTGATTGCGATCAGCTTGAGTTTGTTGGCAGTACTCATTGGCTTGGCGCAAGTGCAGGCAACGCTAGCCTTGCCAAGTCCAATCTCCTTGCTATTTGCCTTGGTGCTATTACTCGGAATGAATAGTGTCATGTTACTGCTGTGGCTGGTGCTGAGCCTACTGCAGGGGGTACGGCGACCAGCCAGCACACAGGCTAGCGGCACCAGTATTTTGCGGCTATCGATGTGGTTGATGCAGCGCCTAGGTCGGCGGCCGCAACATCAGCAGTATCAAACAGCCCTGTGGTCGGTTGCTCAGCGCAATAAAATGATTGCGCCGGGCACCGCTATGCTCAGCCATGGCTACTGGCTCTTGGTGATGTTGGCCACCTGGTTATTTTTGTTTGTGAGCTTAAGCACCAATGTTTATCAGTTTACTTGGGCTAGTACCATCTGGCCGGCGGCGACGGTTTCTAGCTGGGCTGAAGTGATAGGTTGGGGCCCCAGCTGGTGGGGAGTTAGCGCTCCTAGCTATGCAGATTTAGGCCCAGCTAGTGCTGATGCCACGAATCAACTGGCAGCCGGCCGCTGGCTACTTATGTGCGTGTTTAGCTACGGTATTGTGCCGCGGTTGTTGTTTCTGATTGCTGCTATGCTGCTGCTAGGCTGGCGGGCGTGGCGGGCCCAACTTGATTTACAAGCACCTGGTATGGCAACCGTAGTGCAGGGCTTAAAACCTCGCGCCCAAGCCGTGGTGATTGATGCAGATACCCAATCGCCAACGAATTCCCCAGTTACGGTAACCATGGCTAGTTCAGCACAACACCAGCGTATGGAGCCGCCGCAATTAACTGCTGATAGCTTAACCGTGAGCCTGGATTTTGAATTAGACCATGCGTGGTTAGCACAACAGCAAACTGCAGCATCGGTTGGTTTTTATGGTGTTGTTGCCAGCGGTCTAGAAAAACGCCGGTTATTAGCTCACCTACATGCGCACCCACCGCAGCAATTATGGGTGCGGGTTAATAGTGAACTAAGCCCAGACCGTACCACGCTTAAATTGTTACGAGAGATGATGGCATATGTTGCTCATCTAGAAGTACTACTGATCACAGCGAGTGAGCATGCTAGTGCCGAACAACAACAGCGCCTGCAGCATTGGCAGCAGCTGTTAGCTCAACAGGAGATACCATGGCGACTCGTTTAACGGCGTTACAATTGGCCGTAGTGGGGCATACCAATACGGGCAAAACCTCGTTATTGCGTACACTTTTGCATGACAGCCAATTTGGTGAAGTAGCTAGCCGCCCAAGTACCACTCGTGACGTGCTTACCATGGCGATTGGGAATGCTGAGCAGGTGTTGGTTGAGCTCTATGATACTCCGGGGCTAGAAGCTGGTAGTGACTTATTTGAGAGTTTAAGCCTAAGCGATGCCGAATTTAGACACGATGGCGCCAAACAAATACACCAGTTTCTAAATTCTACCTTAGCCGAAACAGAATTTGCGCAAGAAGCCAAAGTACTACGACAACTGCTTAAAAGTGACGCTGCGCTCTATGTGATTGATGTGCGTGATCCTGTGTTGCCAAAATACCAAGATGAATTAGCCGTATTGATGCGCTGCGGTAAACCGCTACTACCTGTGCTTAACTTTACCGCAACTACCGCAGGCTACAGCAACGCCTGGCAACAAGCATTAGCGCAGGTGAATTTACATAGTTTTATTGAGTTTGATGCGGTGAGCCCACCTGAGGGCGGTGAAGCCGAATTATTAACGCGCTTAAAGTTAGTGGTGAAAGGCTTTGATCAGCAGCTAAACCTACTTATTGAGCACCGTGAGCAGCAACGGCAGCAACGTCTGCACCAGGGGCTACAGCAGATCGCTGAATTACTGACTGATGTAGCTGCACTGCAACATCTGGTGAGTGCGGAGCTCGATAGTAGCGCTCTGCAGGAGGTTTTAGCTAAGGTACAGCGTCAAGTTACCGAACGCGAGCGTCGATGTGTGCAAGACTTACTAGCTTTGTATGAGTTCAACTTAGATGTCGTGGCTCTCGATAACTTAGATATTAGCACCGGTCACTGGCACGATGATCTGTTCGATACTGAGACCTTGGCTGAGTTTGGCATCAAAGCCGGCTTAGGTGTAGGCAGTGGGGCGGCCGTGGGGGCTGGTTTTGATCTCTTGGTCGGCGGTGCCAGTTTAGGCGCAGGAACCTTGTTAGGCGCCACGATCGGTGGTTTGTGGCAAGGCTGGCAACACTACGGCAAGCAACTGAAACATAAGCTACAAGGGCAACATCAACTGATTGTTGAAGATCCTATAATCTTACTATTAGCCGTGCGCCAACTGCAGTTGTTGCAGCAATTGAGCTTGCGCGGACACGGGGCGACAAACACCTTATTACTCAGCAGTGATAACAGCCAGCGTGAACAAGAGTTAAGTAAACTAAAATCTTTGTTTAAAGGAGCGCGAAAAAATCCGCAATGGTCAACTTTAGCGCAAGAACATTTTATCAATGAGCCAGAACGTGCTACATATATAGACAAGTTAGTTGCACAATTAACGAGATAATTTTATCAACTCAAGTGTTATGTGTTGGATAACCAACGTAGAGTGAACCAACCCAGTTGGTAACAGAGGCACAGGGGTTGGTTATTTATGGGGTAATTATTTCTAGCTTAGGGATATCATCATTGCCAGACCAAGGATTGCACGTAACAACAAAGGACCAAGGTAAATCCCCACCGCCTTACACGAATGCATTGTCTCTATTAAGCCGCCGAGTGATTATTGGCGTTTTAATAACGGGGATTATCGCTAGCACCAGTACCTTAATTCCGCTGTTTTTTTATTTGGATAAAACAGAAGATCGGCAGGATTTAGCTTATGCTTCTGCACAAGCTCTTGCTGTAGAGCAACAACTTACTCATTATGAACAGATAGCTCAACAGTTTGCGAGTCGCTCACAGATACGTCAGCGTTTGGCTTTGTATTTGGACCAGCAACTTGCGCTAGCTCAAGTACAACAAGAGACAGCCGCGCGGCTGGCACATGCTGTCGATTTTATTCCAACCCTAGTGGGGGTGATAAGAATTGCAGCTAATGGCACCGAGATTGCTCGAGTTGCAGGTGAATCAGGCACCACCAGCCTATTAAAGCAGGTGAATCAAAGCCAATTAAATCTACATAGAACGGACTACATCAACCTCTCTGGGCATATTTATATCAGTGTAGTAGCCCCTATTATAAGCCTTAATAATGAAATCATTGGTCATGATGTGTTGCTATTCGACCAAACTGAGATCATTGATATTTTAGAGTACTTGAATAAATTTGATGCAACCACTGAATTTAGTTTACTGCATTTAACCCGCAAAGTTGAGCTTCACTTTAGTTTGACTCCTATAGCCACTGCCGCATCAACTGAATTTAACGCGAATGTGCGCGAGCTGATTAATTCTGAAGCAGTTACAGTTGCCCATGCTTTAGTAGGCCAGCAACCTCAACTTCATAGCGGCGTATTCCATAATTTACAACATCGTCACTTTTATATTCCACTCAGCGAGTCTAATTGGGGCTTGTGGGTAACACAGCCAGAAACGTCATTGCGTGAAGAGCTCTTGGTTGAGCTGCTCTGGGTAAGTGGCATAATTTTCTTGATTGTGGCGATAGGGTAGGCGCCTATTTATTAAAATTATACATGCGACCCATTATCCAGCAGCAGCAACTACAGCAGCAGCAACTACAGGCACTCAATCGGCAGCTCCAGCTAGCTGGGATGGTGTTTGAAAAGACTCATGAAGCTATTGTCATTACGGATGTGGACTTACGTATTAAGAGAGCTAATCAAGCTTTTTTGAATTTGCTTAACCTGAGCAGCAAAGAGATAAAGCAGCATTCTTTGAGTGATTTTATTGATAGCAACAAAGTCTCTCTGCGGCTTACCGAAACCGTTCGTAAACATTTACAACAACAGGATGGCTGGCAAGGCGAACTCTGGTATCGCACTGCAAAAGGCGAACCCATTGCTGCTTTGCAAACGATCACAGCGGTGCGCAATCAAGAACGCACGGTCACACAGCTTATCCATATCTTTAATGATGTAACAGCAGACCTGTTAGCGGTGGAAAACATCAAACAACAGGCCCTAACAGACCCCTTAACTGGATTACCTAACCGAGCTGCTATCAACCATCAGATTACGGTGCTGTTACACAATGCACCGACACACCTAGCCGTGTTGTTTTTAGATTTGGATAAATTCAAGCCTATTAATGACACCTATGGTCACGATGTAGGGGACCAATTGTTACGTTGTATTGGACCAAGAATTAAGGCGCAACTGCGCCATCATGACGTGGTGGCGCGCATTGGTGGCGATGAGTTTGTGATTGTTCTTAATGCGCTCACTGAGCCTAAAGATGCCGAGGCTATTGCTCAGAAGCTGGTGCTCGCATTACAGCAGCCCTTTGTGCTCGAGCAGCATACGGTCACTGTTGGAGCATCGGTTGGGATAGCGCTTTATCCTGAGCATGGTGAAGACTACGAAACCTTGCTCAATAAAGCCGATAATGCCATGTATCGTGCAAAAGAAAGTGGCCGCAATAGGTATTGCGTGGCGGAATGACAAGCAGCTAGGGCCGTTTGCCCCTCCACGAGCCCCTCGTATACCAACATTTCACGGGCCTAAAAAAAAAGGGTTTAAGCGTTAGCCTAAACCCTTGTTTTATTTGATTTTTTGGTCGGCGTGATAGGATTTGAACCTACGACCCCTGACACCCCATGACAGTGCGCTACCAAGCTGCGCCACACGCCGACCGAGGGCGTTATATTACTGATAAATTCAACTTTAGCAAGCTCTGCACCGTTCAACTGCGGGTTATTTAATCAATTGCAGCCGTGTTATTATTACTGAAGCGTTTGAGCTTGCGAATACCGTCTACAAGAATAGGGGTTGCCGGAACCACCCCAGATAAAGGTTCATAAGTATCGTTGGCAAAGGTTCGAATATTAGCATCAGCTTCGATCACCGACGTCATCTGTTCTTGATAGATGACTAAATCAGTACCGTAGCTCGTCATCAATGGCAGTTTTCTCACTTTCTCGGTCATATTCACGCCCACCGAGTAACTTGCGGCTTCGTTCGCGCAGCGCATGTAGCTGTGCAACACCGAGGGCATAATATCCGATAGTAACACCAAGGGTTGAGCTTGCCATGACAGGTTTGAACTGATCAACAAAGGCACCTGCAGGTTGTTGATGGCATAAGTCTCAGTGCCACTAGATACTGCTGGCGTTAGCCCCACAATAATGAGCTGTAGTTGTTGGTTCTGTACCTCAGTGAGTGCGATCTTAACCTGGGCTACTAATTCCGCCCATTGATCTTGGCGATAATAGAGCAGCTCGAGGCTTGCGTTAGGGTTATTTGAGGTGATGTCCGCAAGTGCAAATTCGTCATCGGCACGAAGCTCAATGCCGTAGCTCTCTAAGACGGTTAAGTAGGCCGGTGGGGTGTTGGCTTGCTGCACCGCGCGTTGATACAAATCGGGTAAGCCATAAGTTAACTCAAACAGTGCCGCGCTGACATGGGTTTGTCCGAGTACCGGCGTGGTAACGCTACTAAACTCGCGTAAACTAGCAGCTTTTACTGGGCTACTGGAAAGCTCCATAAGCTTAGCTGCTTGGCTGCTCGTCAGCTTATCCACGGCAATTAACAAGGTGTCGTTAGGGTTGCTCTGGCGCGAACACATCAGCTCGTTAAGCGGGTATTGCAGACTGATATCAGCCCGAGTGCGGATCAGATTCTGGGTAATGGCTTGGCGCTCTTCCACCAACAAGCCGTGCTTACTCATTAAGGTTTTTGCGGTAGTTGGATAAGATAACGGAAACATATCATCTTGTTTAGTTATCGGAGTGTAAAACACCGCATCTGCCCACACGTGAATACTATGACTTGCTAAAAAACAGGCGACAAAGATGCTAGCAAAGGTTGGTCCCCAATGCTTTTGTTGTAATGAATCTAAGCGCTTCCAAGCGATATTAGACAGGCCTAGCTCAAAGACCAACAACACCACAAAAATAAGTAGCATGCCTAAGAGAATTAAAAAACTAGCGCCGGCAAAAGCTGATTCAGCATCGCTTGCCAATTGACTGAGTGAATAGGTATTTAAATGGTAGCCGTATTGGCGATAAAACAAAGCATCAGCAACTAAAGCGATCAAGCCAAAACTAGCAACTAACGTGGCGATGCCTCGAAGCACCCGTGATATCGGAATAAAAATACAGAACGGAAAAATCAGAATGATAAAAACAATAAAGGGTAAAAAGGCAAAATGGCCAAGCCAATTTACTATCAGGTAGATAACGCCAAGCGCAGATCCTGGCGCAGCAGATGCTTCTATATATAAAGTACCAATAGCTAATACTAAAAGAATATTAAAAAACGTAAACCAATGGCCCCAGCTTATTAAGCGAGCTATTTTGTCTCTGCGTTGTTTACGTTGCTTCATAGTAAGCTCTAGCGATTATTGTTTATTAGATGCGAGTGATTGTAACAGCACTTTACCAAATTGTTCAGCAATCTTATGCGTATCGTCGGGGTGATAACGAGCTTGAATGGTATTGCTAACGGCGTTCCCTAAGGTCATTAAAATAAGATCCGTAGGCGCTTGGTGTTGACTGAATACGGCTAACACGTCGTCGAGTAATTGCTGTTGTTGGTCGGCGTTGTATTTGGACACAATAGGCATAGTTTTTTGTCTCAATCTGATAGAATAGCGTCATCTTACCACAGGCACTGCAACAGAATACAAGGGTGACCATGTACGCAGAAGTAAAACATAGCATTATTCATCAGTTTTATACCAATGACGGCCAAATTGGACTGCGCGTAGCTCCAGCAACTTTACCGATTAACGATGAAGTTAGTCTCTTACTGACCGAGTTAACCGATGTATACCAAGCCAAGCCAAGCAAGGGGTACGCTAGATTTTTAAGCGCCAATGATGAGGATGCCGAGCCGCATCAGCTTAGTGAGTTTCCGCACTTACTTACGGGGTGGTTAGGTCAACAACTAGAATTTGTCGATTTTTCGCAGCAAGCCGCTAAAATTTTGCACCAGCAATTGCAGCATTACGGCATCTTAGAGGCTGGCTTTTTATTGATGGCGAGCTATACCGACCGCGGTGAAGATTATCTCGTGGTGGCTTTTTTGCCGTTTCAAGATGGCGTTACCATAGCCCCCGATTTATCGGTTGACCGTTCGTCGCAATTAGCTATCAGCAAAGTGCAATTAGCTGCCACTATTAATATCAGTGAGTGGCAGCAAGAACCGGATTCAGTCACTTACATTTCTTTTATTAAGGGACGAGTGGGGCGCAAAGTTTCAGACTTTTTCTTGGACTTTTTGGGCTGTGCCGAGGCTGCCAACCCAAAGAAACAATCGCAACACTTGGTTGAAAGTGTGCAAAAGTTCGTTCAAGAGTCGCAATTAGCTGCTGAGCAGGCAAGTCAAGTTCGTCAATCGGTGTACGACATCTGTTACAATCAATGGCAACAAGGCGAACCGGTGCGCGTTAAGGACTTGTCCGAACAGCTGCAGGCTCAAGTGCCATTGGAGCGCAGTTTTGCTGATTTTGCAGGTAGCCAAGAGCAAGCTTTGCCCGAGGAAGTTTTAACGGATCGATCCACCTTACGAAAACTGGTTAAATTTCAAGGGCAAGGTGGCGGTTTGAGTGTTGGTTTTGAACAAACTCTGTTGAATGAACGGGTTAAGTATGACCCCCACACAGATACCTTAACCATACATGGCACACCACCTAACTTACGCGATCAACTGCGGCGGTATTTTGGTATTGATAGTTAAAAAAACGCCGGCGAAAGCCGGCGTTTGTGAAGGTTTCATTATCTAACCACGGCAGGGCTATTTACCTTGAACGGGAATGATATTGGTTGCGTGTAAACCTTTAGGGCCCTGTTCTAGTTGGAATTCAACATCTTGGCCAGCTTTCAGAGTGCGGTATCCATCCATTTCAATGGTTGAATAATGCGCGAAGATATCACCTTCGCGATCTTCCGCCTCGATAAAGCCAAACCCTTTAGAGTTATTGAACCACTTCACTTTACCGGTTGCCATACTTCTACTTCCTTTATTCTGCATTTAAGATTTAGTTATTGTTAGAATGGCATCGTGAAAAAAGAAACCAGTATGCATAAGCGCAGGTCTTGAATTTCTTTTTTGTTAACGCCATGTTTTACAATAGGTGACTTTTGCGGATAGTCAAGGCGTTTTTTGTCTAATTAGTAACCGAACAGCTTATTTTTTTAAAGTTAAGCCATTTTTTGAATTTAATACTATATATAAGAGAAAGGGTTATCGATGAGTCATCCAAATCATCATCACCAGGGTGAAGTGCATACTGAAGACAAGCAGGCGTTAAAGCCACCACCCATGTATAAAGTGGTTTTACACAATGATGACTACACTCCGATGGATTTTGTGGTAGAAGTATTAATCAAGTTTTTTCGGATGGACCAGGAGCGAGCTACCGACACCATGCTGACCATTCATTACAAAGGTCGAGCCGTTTGCGGTATTTATTCAGCCGAGATAGCTGAAACGAAAGTTGCGCAGGTAAATCACTATTCGCGCGAACATCAACATCCGTTGTTATGTGGCATGGAACTAGCCTAAGCATAAGAATGTTGGGTTGTTTGGGTATAAGGAGTTGATATGTTGAACAAAGCTTTAGAAGTAACACTCAACGATGCATTTCGCTTAGCACGAGATTATCGGCATGAGTTAATGACCGTTGAACATTTACTCCTAGCATTATTGGATAATCCTGAAGCCAGCAAAGCGTTGCGCGCATGCGGTTTGGATTTCACCAAGTTTAGGCTTGAGTTATTAGGCTATGTAGAGCGCACTACGCCGAGTTTTGACGATGATAGCGCGGATACCGAGACCCAACCTACCTTAGGCTTTCAGCGGGTGTTGCAACGAGCTGTGTTTCATGTGCAATCGGCTGGTAATAGCGAAGTGACCGGTGCTAACGTTTTGGTCGCCATTTTTGGTGAGCAAGAATCTCATGGTGTGTACCTCCTGAACAAACACGACATTACGCGCCTCGATTTGGTGCATTATTTATCTCATGGACTGACTAAACTAGAGGATGAAGCTAACAACCAAAGCGATGAGCACGGCGCTAGCGAAGCCCTTGATAATCATACCGATGAAGAACAGAGCTTTCTCAGCCGCTTTTGCAGCAACTTAAACCAACGTGCCAAAGATGGTCGTATTGACCCTTTGATTGGCCGTGAGTATGAAGTGGAACGGTGTGTTCAAGTGCTATGTCGTCGGCGCAAGAATAACCCCTTGTTGGTGGGTGAAGCTGGCGTAGGCAAAACGGCTATTGCGGAAGGCTTGGCCTACCGCATTGTGCATCATGAAGTACCGGACGTGATGGCTGATGCCGTGATCTATTCCCTTGATATGGGCGGCTTGCTAGGGGGCACCAAGTATCGCGGTGATTTTGAAAAGCGCTTTAAACAATTACTCAAAGAGCTAGCCGGGCAAACTAATGCGATTCTTTTTATTGACGAAATTCATACCATTATTGGCGCCGGTGCTGCCAGTGGTGGGGTGCTAGATGCCTCAAACCTGCTCAAACCGTTGCTCTCAAACGGCGAGCTAAAATGCATAGGCTCTACGACTTATAGTGAATTTAAAAATATTTTTGAAAAAGATCGGGCATTAGTACGTCGGTTTCAGAAAATTGATGTCAGCGAACCATCGGTGGAAGATACCACCCGCATTCTAATGGGGCTGAAAGAACGTTACGAAGAGCACCATCAAATTCGTTATACCCAACCGGCCATCAAAGCGGCTGCTGAATTAGCCGCACGTTACATTAACGACCGCCAGTTGCCAGATAAAGCTATCGATGTGCTTGATGAAGCGGGTGCCAGCCAACGGCTGTTACCTCCGTCAAAACGCAAGAAAACCATAGGCGTTGGCGATATTGAGGCGATTGTGGCTAAGATTGCCCGTATTCCAGAGCAATCGGTGTCTCGTTCAGACCAACATATTCTGAAAAATCTCGATCGAAACCTGAAGCTGGTGGTGTTTGGGCAAGACCAAGCTATTGACCAATTAACCGCAGCTATTCGACTGTCACGATCGGGCTTGGGGCATGAACAAAAACCGATTGGTTCGTTTTTGTTTGCCGGGCCAACGGGTGTTGGTAAAACTGAAGTCACGCAGCAGCTAGCTAAGGCCATGGGCATTGAGTTCTTGCGTTTCGACATGTCTGAATACATGGAACGCCATGCCGTTAGCCGGTTAATTGGTGCACCGCCGGGCTATGTAGGGTTCGAGCAAGGTGGGCTGCTGACAGATGCGGTGATAAAACATCCGCATGCGGTGTTACTGTTAGATGAAATAGAGAAAGCTCATAGCGATATCTACAACATCTTATTGCAGGTGATGGATCACGGCACCCTTACTGATAATAACGGCCGTAAAGCGGACTTTAGGAACGTTATTGTGGTGATGACCACCAATGCTGGCGTGCAAGAAACCGTACGTCAAAGTATTGGTTTTCAGCAACAAGATCATGCTCCTGATGCCATGCAAGAAATCAACCGAACCTTTTCGCCGGAATTTCGTAATCGCCTCGATAGCATCGTTTGGTTTAACCATTTGAATACCGAAGTGATTGAACAAGTCGTCGACAAGTTTATTTGTGAGCTGCAAGTGCAGTTAGACAAAAAACAAGTGTCGCTGACTTTAGATCAAGCAGCGGTGAAATGGTTAGCAGCAAAAGGCTATGATAAAGCGATGGGCGCGCGGACGATGGCTCGTGTCATTCAGGAATATCTGAAAAAGCCATTAGCTAACGAAATCCTGTTCGGCCGTTTAAGCAATGGTGGGGCAGTGGCTGTTAGTACGAAAAATGGCGAGTTAGACCTCGCCATTAGTGAGCGCGAAACCACCCCGAGTTCTGCTAGTTAGCAGGGCTCGGTGGTGCTATTAACGAGCGCGGAAGACGATCCGACCTTTGGTTAGGTCATACGGGGTAAGCTGCACCGTGACAGTGTCACCCGTTAAAATGCGGATATAGTGCTTGCGCATTTTGCCAGAAATATGCGCAGTCACCACGTGACCATTTTCTAGCTCAACACGGAACATAGTGTTAGGTAGGGTATCTAGTACCGTACCTTGCATTTCAATACTGTCTTCTTTTGCCATTCAAATCCTCGATATTTTATCGTTTATATATGCGTTGCAGGGAATGATGAAGGTGGTTAAGAGGTTAACCGCTCGCGCTGATGACATCCCCGTGCGAAAAGTGGCCAGAATTTTAGCCGCTTTTGACAATAAATGCCACTGATAATGCCGTTTAGCCGTGATTTAAAGCTGAGCTTGCTGCCAAAATTGCTTGACGCTTGCCCGTTGCGGCTGTGCAAGTTCAGTTAAATAAGGCGCCCGGGCGAGTTCAAAGGCACCTAAGGAAGCTGTGTGTGGATTCATAATCTGTGCATCAATATAGCTGCCACCAGCTGCAAAAAATGCCTGCGCAAAACGCAGCAGCGCAAATTTACTCGCGTTCGTGACCCTTTGAAACATGCTTTCTGCACAAAAAAGATTGTTGACGGCAACGCCGTATAAGCCGCCGACCAACTGACCTTGTTGCCATACCTCAATGGCGTGGGCGTGGCCTAATTGGTGCAGTTGCTGATAAGCCGCGATCATTTCTGGATGAATCCAGACCCCACGTTCAGCTTGTGCGTGTACCTCAGCACAAGCTTGGATCACCCCGGCAAAATCCTGATTGATGGTGACCTGCAAGTTCGTAGAGCGGATAAATCGACGCATCGAGCGACTGACGTGGAGGGAGTTTGGACTAAACACACAGCGCGGATCCGGGCTCCACCACAACAAAGGGTCGTCCTCGCCAAACCACGGAAAGATACCTTGTTGGTAAGCTGCGATTAAACGAGCGGGGGCAAGATCACCACCAATGGCGAGCAAGCCGTTAGGATCAGCTAGAGCAAAACGTGGCGATGGAAACCAGATAGAATCGCTTGCAAGATGTGCAATCACGTTTTGCCCTAGTCGTCTTCAACTAAACTTAGGCTTTGGTTAAGCCATCTAAATAACGTTCTGCGTCTAGCGCCGCCATACAGCCCGTGCCTGCCGAGGTAATGGCTTGACGATAAATATGATCCATCACATCACCGGCCGCAAAGACGCCAGGTACGCTGGTAGCAGTGGCATTACCGTGGGTACCCGATTGCACGCTGATGTAACCGTCTTGCATGTCTAACTGATCGGCAAAAATACCTGTGTTTGGCTGATGGCCGATGGCAATAAAGCAGCCCATAGCCTCAATCTCACTCAAGGCACCGGTTTGAGTGTCTTTTACGCGCACTCCAGTAACGCCCATATCATCACCTAGGACTTCGTCGAGGGTCTTATGTAAATGCAAGGTCACGTTACCGTTGGCTGCTTTTTCCATTAACCGATCGACCAAGATTTTCTCAGCACGGAAGCTATCGCGACGATGGATAACATGAACTTCGCTAGCAATGTTAGCAAGATACAAAGCTTCTTCAACGGCAGTATTACCACCACCAACAACGACAACTTTCTGATTACGATAGAAGAAACCATCGCAGGTTGCGCAAGCAGAAACACCTTTACCCATAAAAGCTTGTTCTGATTCTAGGCCTAGGTATTTAGCTGACGCGCCAGTAGCTACAATCACCGCATCGGCAGTGTATTCGCCGCTATCACCGAATAACTTGAGCGGCTTCGTAGAAAAATCAACGCTATTAATGGTGTCAAAAATGATTTCTGTATTAAATTTTTCCGCGTGCTGCTGCATCCGCACCATCAAATCAGGACCTGTTAAACCTTCAGGATCACCTGGCCAATTCTCTACTTCGGTGGTGGTGGTTAATTGTCCACCTTGTTGTAAACCTGTCACTAGCACTGGGTTTAAATTGGCTCGTGCTGCATAAACCGCAGCGGTATAACCGGCTGGGCCAGAACCCAAAATGAGAAGACGACAATGTTTGGCTGTAGCCATGAAAAATGTACTCCGTTATGCGTTCAAATTATTTCTTAGGTATATGGCCTGATTGTAGAGTTTGCAACCCTAAGAAACAAGAGACCCGCAGGGTTTTCACGCTGCGGGTCTTGGCTTAATAGGTTGACAAAAGGTGAAATTTAACCAGCAACCGCCTGTTGTGGGTCTAGGTATTCCAGCCCTAATTGCGCACCTAAATCGTCGTGAATCGCTTTATAGGTGATTTTACCTTGATGCATATTCAAACCGTTCAGCAGGTGTGGATCATTCGCTAATGCTTGCAGACCTTTATTAGCTAATGCCAAACCAAATGGCAAGGTAGCATTGTTCAGGGCAATGGTGGACGTACGAGCAACGCCACCTGGCATGTTAGCCACACAATAGTGAATCACATCTTCAACCACATAGGTTGGATCTTGATGGGTCGTTGCTTTAGAGGTTTCAAAACAGCCTCCTTGGTCGATTGCTACGTCGACAACCACTGAACCTGGCTTCATGTTTTTCAGGTGTTCACGGGTTAATAACTTAGGCGCTGCGGCTCCAGGAATAAGTACCGCACCAATCACTAAATCAGCTTCACGCGAGTAGGTGTCTACCGCATCAACCGTTGAGTAGATTGTTTTCACGCGGCCAGCAAAAATGTCGTCTAACTGACGTAACCGCGGTAATGAGCGATCTAGAATAGTAACGTCAGCACCCATGCCAACAGCCATTTTAGCTGCTTGAGTACCAACCACACCGCCGCCTAAGATCAGGACTTTTGCAGGAGCTACGCCAGGCACGCCGCCAAGCAGGGTGCCGCTGCCGCCATTGGCTTTTTCAAGGTGGTGTGCACCTGCTTGAATACTCATGCGGCCAGCTACTTCACTCATCGGAGCAAGCAAAGGTAAGCCACCGTTGCGATCGGTTACAGTTTCGTAAGCGATAGCAGTTACGCCAGCTTTTGCTAACAACTCAGTTTGTACTGGGTCTGGCGCTAAGTGTAAGTAGGTATAAAGAATCTGCCCCTCACGCAATTGTTCACATTCATGTGGTTGCGGTTCTTTGACCTTGATAATCATTTCAGCCTTGGCAAAGATATCTTTTGGGTCAGCAACAATAGTGGCACCGGCTTGCTCGTAATCTTCGTTGGTAAAACCAATCGCTAAGCCGCCATTTTGCTCAACCATAACTTGATGGCCATGAGCAACATACTCGCGCACTGCAGCGGGGGTTAAGCCAATGCGGTATTCGTGGTTTTTAATCTCTTTTGGTACACCGATAAGCATGGAACAAGCCTCTTTGGTTGATTCTGTAAAACAATGGATAATGGCGGGCATTATAGTAGAAAGCAGGGGTGTGTTTCGTACTTTTTTTGACGCAGAAATTAGTGTATAAATAGCATTAATATGCGCTAAATAGAGAAAAACAATGTTTAGTCCGGAAGTTCCAATAGAAATCACGTTCGACCGTATCGATCGGCGGATTCTACGCATCTTGCAAGCTGAGGGGCGTATTAGTAACGTGCATTTAGCCCAGCGGGTGGGGCTTAGCCCAACGGCTTGCAGCGAGCGGGTGCGTAAACTTGAGCGAGAAGGCGTCATTGAAAGCTATCATGCTCGGATTAATCCCGCTAAATTAGGGGCTAACTTAATGGTATTTGTAGAAATTACCTTGAGTAGAACCTCATCTGATGCGTTTGCTGATTTCAGCGCTGAGGTGCAAAAAACACCGGAAATTCTAGAATGCCACTTGGTTGCCGGTGATTTTGATTTTCTGATTAAAGCACGAGTGCCAGATATGCCTTCTTATCGCAAGTTATTGGGCGAAACTATCTTAACCATGCCAGGGGTCAATGAGTCACGTACTTACGTGGTGATGGAAGAAGTTAAAGCTGATAATAAGGTCTTGATTAAAGGTTAACAAAAGAACCCTACTAAATAGCTGAATAACCCGCACAAGCACGCTACAATAGGGGATAAAATAATTATAACGCTAAGCGCAAGGATATCGATACCATGGCAAAACAGCAGCAACCGCGAGGTCTTAAATGAGCGGTGTACAACGCATGTTGGAAGTTGGCCTTATTTTATGTGGGGCCTTTGCGGTATTTTTGTTTCTGGCGTTAGCAAGCTTTCATCCGGCCGACCCTAGTTGGTCGCAAACGGGATTTGAAGGCACCATTCATAATCATGCCGGCGCCATTGGCGCATGGTTTGCCGACGCTTTGCTCTTTGCCTTGGGTTATGTTGCGTATTTAATCCCCTTTGCTCTGGCTGGTTTGGGCTATTTGATGTTTCGGCAACCCCACCGTTTACTAGAGCTAGACTATTTGGCGGTAGGATTGCGCCTGATTGGTTTAGTCCTGACGCTGATCGGTGCTTCAGCCTTAGCTTCCTTAAATTTTGCTAATATTTTTTCTTTTTCTGCCGGCGGGGTAGTGGGAAACGTTATTAGCCAATCGCTGTTACCCTATTTTAATTTGATCGGCACGACCTTATTACTGTTAACTTTTCTCTGTACCGGTTTGACCTTAGTTACCGGTGTTAGTTGGATTTGGTTAGCCGATAAGTTAGGTGAGTGGACCATTACTGCCGCATTATGGCTAGCCGCCCAAAGTCAGCGCGGCTGGGCTTGGGCGATGATGAAGTTACAAGGTCAAGCGCAACAGCGCAAGCAACAAGCGGCAGAGCGCCAAGCGGCGCAGCGCATCATTGATACAGAAGATAGCGATACCGAACATAGTGATACCGAAAATAGCAATGAGAGCGATGCTGCGCTTAATAAGAAAAGCGCTGGCACAGCTAACAAAGCAAACCGCCGAGCGATTGACTCTCCTGTTAGTGCGCGAGTAGAGCCAGAATTAGATGAAGCATTTGACTTGCCAAGTATTCAAGCCACCGATGATCTGAGCCGATTCCAACCACCGCGCGAGCCAGTACGGGTGAATTCTGACGCGACCTCTTTGAGTACTAGTAACGCTGTGCAACCAGAACCGGACACTGAGCTTTGGGCGAATACGGCAGTACCGTCAGCCGCGGATGATGATGCTAACGAAGAACCAAATCAGGGCCCGATAGATCCATTACCATCGATTGAGTTATTAGACCGTCCTAATCGCACGGGTAACCCGTTAACACCAGCTGAATTACAGCAAATCAGTGAAACCGTTGAGGCTGTATTGCAAGACTTCGGAGTGGAAGTGAAGGTTGCGAATGTTCAACCTGGCCCTGTGATCACCCGGTTTGAGCTTGATTTAGCGCCTGGTGTCAAAGTGTCTAAGATCTCAAACTTAGATAAGGATATTGCGCGCTCACTTTCGGCTATTTCGGTTCGCGTTGTCGAAGTTATTCCAGGCAAATCCTACGTCGGTTTAGAGCTTCCTAATAAATCTCGAGAAACGGTATTTTTCAGTGAAGTGATAGCCTGTGATGCTTTCCAACAAAGCCAATCTCCGCTAACCATGGTGCTAGGTAAAGGTATTTCTGGTGCGCCGGTTGTAGTTGATTTAGCTAAGATGCCGCATTTATTGGTCGCGGGTACCACCGGCTCGGGTAAATCCGTGGGTGTGAACGTAATGATTTTGAGCTTGCTGTATAAGAGCTCACCTGATGATGTCCGCTTAATCATGATCGACCCAAAAATGTTGGAGCTGTCGGTGTACGAGGGGATTCCTCACTTACTCACCGAAGTAGTCACCGACATGAAAGATGCGGCCAATGCGCTGCGTTGGTGTGTGGGAGAAATGGAGCGCCGCTACAAACTGATGTCAGCCTTGGGCGTGCGTAACTTAAAAGGTTACAATCAAAAGGTGTTAGAGGCCATTGAAGCGGGCGAACCCTTGCGCGATCCCATCTGGAAACCAGGTGACTCGATGGACGAATTACCACCTTACTTAGAGAAATTGCCAAGTATTGTGGTGGTGATTGATGAGTTTGCCGACATGATGATGATTGTTGGCAAAAAAGTAGAAGAGTTGATTGCTCGTATTGCACAAAAAGCGCGGGCAGCAGGAATTCATTTGATTCTTGCAACTCAGCGTCCGTCGGTAGACGTGATTACTGGGCTCATTAAAGCAAACATTCCTACGCGTATCGCCTTTCAGGTGCAGTCTAAAATCGATTCGCGCACCATTTTGGATCAGCCAGGTGCTGATCAGCTATTAGGGCAAGGGGATATGTTGTACTTACCGCCCGGCAGCGGAGTGCCAACGCGAGTTCACGGTGCCTTTGTGGATGACCATGAAGTACATGCGGTGGTCGCTGATTGGAAGAAACGCGGTAAACCTAATTACTTGGATGAAATTCTCAAGGGCGGCTTAGATGAAGACAACCTGTTGCCTGGCGAACAATTAGACATGGGTGATGAAGAAAGTGACCCTCTTTATGACGAAGCAGTCGCTTTTGTGACTGAAACACGTCGGGTATCCGTCTCTAGCGTGCAGCGCAAATTCAGAATTGGTTACAATCGGGCGGCACGAATTGTGGAACAAATGGAAGTAAGTGGGGTCGTTAGTAGTGCCGGCAACAATGGCCAGCGTGACGTTATTGCGCCGCGTGCTCCGCGCGATTAAGGCTTGTTAGCTAAACATTGCTATTGCTGGTCTCACTTAATAAGACAGAAGGTAAAAAATGACGTTTAAAACCCTAGTAGCTTACTCAGTTGGTATCTTTGCGTTAGCGCAGCAAGCGCTGCAGCCGGTTGCGGCCAACGATGCCGATCGTGATGCTCTGTTAGAGCGCCTAGCGCAAGTATCCACACTCGAAGCAGACTTTAGTCAGCAAGTTACCGATATGAACGGCGATTTGGTGCAGCAATTACATGGTCGCATGGCGCTCGCACGTCCTAATTATCTGTATTGGCAAACCGATGCTCCTGATGAAACCCTGATGGTCGCTGATGGCATCAATTTATGGTACTACAATCCCTTTGTTGAACAGGTTACTGTCTATCAACAAGCTGAAGCAGTGGAGCAAAGTCCGTTATTATTGTTGCTTGATGCTGATGCTACAGCTTGGGCAAATTATGACGTTAAAATGGCTGACAACAGTTTTGCGTTACAACCAAATGACCAAGCGCAGAGCCCGCAAAGTTTGCAGTTGGTGTTTGCCGGTGCGGATCTGAAGGCCCCACTGAGCCGAATCATTCTAGATGACGGGCAAGGCCAAATGAGTACCATTGAGCTAACCGACGTGAAGCTTAATGGTGCGGTCGCCAAGCAATTATTTACCTTTAAAGTGCCGGCTGGAGTAGATGTGGATGACCAACGCTAACCAGCGCTTGGCGTTCGACCCTGATTTTCGGCCATTAGCGGCACGGATGCGACCTCGGCGTTTGGCTGAGTACATCGGCCAAGAGCATTTGTTAGCGCCAGAAAAACCGCTCTATCAGGCGATCAGCAAGGGCCTGTTACACTCGATGATTTTGTGGGGGCCACCTGGTACCGGCAAAACCACCTTAGCTGAGCTGGTGGCAACCAGTGGCGCTGCCCAATTAGATAGAATCAGTGCCGTAACTGCTGGGGTGAAAGATATTCGCCAAGCCATAGAAACGGCCAAGCAGCGAGCTTTGCAACGGCAACAGCGCACGGTATTGTTTGTAGACGAAGTACATCGCTTTAATAAAAGCCAACAAGATGCCTTTTTACCTCACATAGAAGATGGCACCATCATTTTCGTGGGGGCCACCACTGAAAACCCGGCGTTCGAACTCAACAACGCGCTGCTGTCGCGGACCCGCATTTACCGGTTGCAGAGTCTGGATGAAGAGGCCATTAAAAAAGTCATCATGCAGGCCTTAACCGATCCTGAACGCGGTTTGGGTGAACGCCACTTACAGCTTAGCGACGATGCGTTACAGTATTTATTGCATGCTGCGGCTGGGGATGCACGGCGTGCCCTGAATTACTTAGAAATTAGTGCCGATGCGGCCACCGAGTCTGAACTTAGCTTAGCCTTAGTCAAGGAGGCTGTCGGTGGGCGGCAAGCAAGCTTTGATAAGCAGGGTGATGCTTATTATGAGTTGCTTTCAGCTTTGCATAAATCAGTTCGCGGCTCTTCTGCTGATGGCGCACTCTACTGGTATGCTAGGATTTTGCATGGCGGCGGCGACCCTTTGATCGTCGCCCGACGTGTCCTTGCGATTGCCTCTGAAGACATCGGTAACGCCGACCCGCGTGCGCTACAGTTGGCTTTAAATGCTTGGGATACCTTTACCCGAGTAGGCCCAGCCGAGGGCGAACGGGCGATTGCGCAAGCTTTGATTTATTGTGCCTTAGCGCCCAAGAGTAATGCTGTCTATCAAGCTTTTAACCAAGCCAAGCAACTGGCGGCAGATTATCCAGATTTAGCTGTACCTAAGCATTTAACCAATGCACCCACAGCGTTGCATAAAGCTGATGGCTACGGTGCCGATTATCGTTATGCCCATGACTATCCACAAGCGATTGTTCCGGGTGAACGTTATCTGCCCGCAGTTCTTGCCAATCAACAGCTTTATCGCCCTAACGACCGCGGCTTAGAGCAGCAACTAAAAGCTAAACTAGCGTGGTTGCGTGAACAAGATCAACGTAGCAATTGGCGACGCAGTGATGTTGACTAACTGGGTTTGGGTAGGCTTAGGCGGCGCCATCGGTGCTATGGCTCGGTATGGGGTAGGGTTACTGTTGCCACATATCCTTGGTAAAACGTTCCCTTTCGCAACACTTACCGTTAACATATTGGGGTCATTCTTGTTGGCAATGCTGCTGGTGTGGCAACAACAGCAAAGCATTCATCAGTCTTGGTGGCTCTTTCTAGGAGTCGGGTTGCTCGGTGCTTTTACTACTTTTTCAACTTTCTCGGTAGAAGTTGTGCAGCTTGCCCAACAAGGCGAACTACTTAAAGCTGCGATTCATGCAGCTGCTAATTTTATTTGTTGTCTGGCGGCAGTGCTGATAGCGCTGTGGCTAAAACCTTATTATTTAAATATCTGGGATTAACATGTTAGACGCTAAGTTTTTTCGTAGTGAATTAGAGCAAACCGCAGCTAAATTGCTAGCCACCCGAAATTTTACCATGGATGTTGCTGGCTTAGCGCAATTAGAACAACGCCGTAAAGATTTACAAGTGCGTACTGAATCACTACAGGCTGAGCGCAACGCTAGTGCCAAAGCCGTGGGTCAAGCCAAAGCCAAAGGTGAAGACATTGCGCCTTTGTTAGCTGCGGTAGATGCACTGGGTAAGGACTTAGATACGGCCAAGGCGGAGTTACAGCAAGTACAAGATGAACTGCACAGTATCATTGCTGGTATTCCTAATTTACCCGATGACTCGGTGCCGTTAGGCGCTAATGAAGACGATAACCAAGAAGTGGCGCGCTGGGGTACACCACGCCAGTTTAACTTTGTTCCGAAAGACCATGTGGATGTTGCAGTAGGTTTACAGCAGGGGATGAATTTTGAACTTGGAGCCAAACTAGCCGGTGCACGGTTTGTGGTGTTACAAGGTCAGGTTGCCCGCTTACACCGCGCCTTAACCCAGTTCATGCTTGATTTACATACCAATGAGCATGGTTACCAAGAAACTTATGTGCCCTATCTGGTGAACCATGAAACCTTGTTTGGGACCGGACAATTGCCTAAATTTGGTGAAGACTTGTTTCATGTGCAAGGAGCTACCGAGAATCAAGTACCTTTGTCTTTGATTCCGACCGCAGAAGTTCCCTTAACCAATATGTGGCGCGATGAGATTGCCGACGAAGCTCAACTGCCGCTGCAATACGTGGCTCATACTCCTTGTTTTCGTAGCGAAGCAGGGTCTCATGGGCGTGATACACGTGGCTTAATCCGTCAGCATCAGTTTGATAAAGTTGAATTAGTGTGGTTGGTTGCACCAGAGCATTCGATGACAGCTTTAGAGCAGCTCACCGCGCACGCTGAAACCGTTCTACAACGCTTAGAACTGCCGTATCGTAAAGTGCTTTTGTGCACGGGCGATATGGGCTTTGGTGCGGCTAAAACTTACGATCTAGAAGTTTGGCTACCAACCCAAGAAAAATATCGTGAGATCAGTTCTTGCTCTAATATGCAAGATTTTCAAGCTCGCAGAATGCAAGCTCGGTTCCGTCGCAAAGGTGCGAAAAAGCCTGAGTTGATGCATACCTTAAATGGTTCAGGGTTAGCGGTAGGACGTACGTTGGTGGCCTTGTTAGAAAACTACCAGCAAGCTGATGGCTCGGTAGCTATTCCAGCAGCCTTGCAGCCTTATTTAGGTGGCGCTACTGAATTGCGCTAAAGGTGACGAGTTAGCTAGCTTAATAACAACGCCAGCGAGAGCATGAATCGCTGGCGTTGTTGTTTATGGCGAAGGCTTAAATGCACTTGGCTGGTTTGGGTAAACCCGCAATTCGTGTGGCTTGTTTGGCCGGGCCTTTAGGAAACAACTTGTAAAGGTACATACTACTAGCTTTGTCTGCGCCTAGGCTCTTGCCTATGGCTTTAACCAACACTCGCATCGCAGGACTGGTATCGTACTGTTGGTAAAAATCACGGACGAAATGGACGACTTCCCAGTGGGCATCACTAAGCGCAATGCCTTCTAGCTCGGCAATATGCTCAGCTAAAGCCGGCGACCACTGGCTAAAATCAGCTAAATAGCCGTGTTGGTCGGTAGCATATTGCTGCCCCTCTAATTCGAACATGGTTGCTCCCATAAAATGACTGGCTGACATTCCAAGGTAAGTTCCACCCAGCGTTGGTCTCCAATCTGAATCACCGTGATAGGCAGCTCTAACTCCGCTAATTCAGGCTGCTGTTGGCGCAGTAGTTGAATTTCTGTATGCAGCGCTAATGGTCGTGCCGGGAGCTCATCAATGCGCTCAGGGTGATACCAGACCTCACGTAAGGCAAGTTCCGATAAGATAACTTGGCTTGCTGCAGTTAACCACTGCTGACACCAAGCTGCATCAGGCCAAGTGCGCAAAACCCATAAGGGATTGCTCGCAGCCTGAGTATCGATTGTCTCGGATAAGCCCTCAATAGCGTAGGACATGTTGAAACTCCTCTAAGCGAGCGCTCCATAGCTCGTCATCTATCACTTCTACCGTAGCTATCCAGTTGCTATTAGCGCCACCGGCAGCTAGGTATTCACTGGCTTGAATCCACACGTTAGGACAGTCAAACAGCTCCAATAATGCATATCTCTTATGCAGCGACTGGCCAGGACGTTGTTGATCTTGGTTACTCAACCATGCCTGCACCGCGGCGCCAGTTAAGATAAGCTGTGGATTAAGATCTAAACTAGCTAATGCCAACAGCATATCTTGACCATGCCAGATGGCAGGGTGGTTGATTGGACTCGTTTGAATAATAGCGAAACTCACAAGCAACCTCAGCTTAAAATTGAACGACTTTGTCGGCGGCGGCTACCGCCGTGGCAAATTCTGTTAAACCACCGTTACTGTATCCCTCAGCAAGTTGCTCGAGCTGATACTCGGTAGCGGCTACGGTATGGCAAAGCACCAAGGGAATGTGATGTTGTTGTGCAAATGCCTGCCATTGGGTCGCAATACTTTGCTCGGCGGTAGCTTGCCCATGCAATACCGCACTTTGGTAAAAGAATACTTGGCTAATACGATGGCCAGCAGTCACGGCAGCCTGAGCAAAGCGTAAAGCTAGTAAACTACGATAATGAGCTGGTTGAGCGGCATTCGGGGAAGTATGTAAGGCTAAAACAAATTGGGCCATAGCAAGAGCTTCAAGTTGAGAAGCAGGGGCGGGAGCCCCTGCTAGATAACAGATAACTTATTCGTCACCGCCGGCAAACGCCATTAATAACTGAATCAAGCTTAAGAAAATATTATAAATCGACACGAATAGGGTAACTGTAGCTAATACATAGTTACGCTCACCACCGTGAATGATGGCACTGGTTTGCATCAAAATAGCACCCGCTGAGAACAGAATAAACAGCGCTGACAAAGCTAAACTTAGCGCTGGCATGTTCAAGAAGATATTGGCGATCATCATCACCACCAAGGCCACAAAACCGGCAACCATCATGCCACCTAAGAAAGACATGTCTTTCTTCGTGGTTAATACATAAGCTGATAGGGCAAAAAAGATTAACGCGGTGCCACCCATGGCAGTCATGATAATCTCATTACCTTGCGGCCCAATGGCACTAATCATACCTAGTAACGGCCCAATGGTGTAACCCATGAAGCCGGTTAAGGCAAACACTAATACCAGCCCCATAGCACTGTTAGCCGTTTTGTGGATAGCAAAGAGCAAACCATAAAAACCGACAAGGGTAATAATAAAGTGCATCGGTGCTGCATTAGTAGCAATAGCTACGAACGCCATTAAAGCACTAAAGCCTAAGGTCATGCCCAACAACATATAGGTGTTGCGTAAAACCTTATTTGTTTGTAACACCGACTCTGATTGATGAGTGGTTGATAGGTGAGCTTGGTTACTCATGGATATCTCCGTGTTGTTGTTACTGCAAATTAAAACTGCAACCAGTGTACCTTATATATGGGGGCACTTAGCAATGATTTCAGCACTTTTATAGGCTTATTGTATAAAATGACAGCAAACGAACCAAATGATTCAAATTTTTGCTTTACAAGCGCGTTTTAGCTCTTTATCATTCGCTTCGTCTTGAGGCACACAGCCACAGACACCGGAGAGATGGCAGAGCTCGGTTTAATGCACCTGACTTGAAATCAGGCGTGGGTTTGCGCCCACCGGGGGTTCGAATCCCTCTCTCTCCGCCACATTCTAGAAAAAGCCCGCTACTTAAGCGGGCTTTTTTTTGCCCGTTTTTCGGCATGGCAGCTGCTAGCCATCTGGTCTTACCTGTGTATAATCTCAAGGCATTAGTTCAGTACTATTCATACGTATCCTAACGGCTTATAGCTCAATTTTTGCTGTGGTTAGGTGAATAGCGACTGGTTTCTGTTGAAGCAAAGAGTAATGGCACAAGGAAACTTACCATGCAGTTTAGTGAGATATTAGCGCAAATAAGCGCTGCCGCAGAGCAAACGATTGAGCTGCCAGAAGGCTGGGGGCAAGGACGCGCGTTATTTGGTGGGCTTACTGCCGCCATTGCATGGCAACATGCTCATCTTGGCGCCAGTTCTGAACAACACCTACGGGCACTAACTGTCTCTTTTGTAGCCCCAGTGCAACCAGGTACAGCAACATTAAAGCGGCGAATTTTACGAGAAGGCAAAAATGTGACGCAAATCGCCGTTGACATCGTGCAGGCTGGTGAGGTGGTGTTAGCTGCTTTAGCAAGTTATGGCCGATCACGGCCATCCCGCGTACGAGTGGTAGATTTGCCCAACGCCCATGTGCCGCCACGAGAGCAAGGCCCAGCTTTTCCGCCAATCGACATACTGCCAGAGTTTACTAGTCACTTTGATTACCGTGTGAGTTTGGGTGGCTTACCTTTTACCGGCAATGCTAGTCGCGAGTTTGGTGGCTGGATGCGTTTTCGTGCAGAACAACAACCGATGACGATAGGCCTGCTCTTAGGTATGGTTGATGCTTGGCCGCCAGCCGTATTGCCGCATTTAACCGCTCCAGCACCTGCCAGTTCTCTTACCTGGACGATTGAGTTCCCAGAGCCGTTAGATAACCAATTAAATAGTCATGATTGGTGGCAGTATGCTGCCTATATTGATTACGCCAATGAGGGCTATGGTCATACTCATGCACATATTTGGGATGCCGCTGGTAACCTAGTTGCCATTAGCCGTCAGACTGTGACGGTCTTTGGTTAAGGCTTAAACAGGCTGATTTAACTCAAAAAAACCTTATTTATGTCATTTGAAACAAGGTGTTTTTAAAAAGACTAAAAACGCCTTGTTAATTTCTTAATAGCTAATTAAATCAATAATTTTTGCTTGCAATTTATGCCGATATAGCGCAAATCTAAGCCACCTGAAATGGTTTCAGGACTCGTGGAAAACTAAACAAAGGAATGTGGCTCATGGCTGATTTCATTATAGCTGTATCGAGTGATTTAGTGCGTGCAGGAATGTACGCCACGTTAAGCTCGAATAAAAAATACCGAGTTGTTGCAAGCGTCAAGAATATGAATGAATTACGGGAAGAAGCAAAAAACAACCCGTATGCCACTGTTATTCTTAGTAGTCAGCTTGTAGGTGATGGGACAATTGAAAGTTGGCGTCGGTTACATAGACGATATAATGATTTGCAGCTGCTCTTATGGGCGCGATCATTTCAAGATGTGCTGGATTATCAGTGCAATCTTTCTCGAGTAGATGGTTATTTGTTAGATCATGCAAACTATGAAGAGTTTGATGCGGCTTGTTATTCTTTAAGTCGTGGGCAAATGTTTGTGGCCAGTGCAGTAGCGGAATACTTTGCTAAGAATCCGCGGCGGCAAGAGCAGGTGCGAATGATAAACTCCTTAAGTGAGCGTGAATTACAAGTGACACAGATGTTAGGCCGAGGTATTCGCGTCGTCGAAATAGCCAAGCATTTAAATATCAGTAGTAAAACAGTAAATACCTTTCGCTATCGTATCTTCCAAAAACTTGGTGTCGCCGGAGATGTAGAATTAACTCATCTTGCGATACAATCGGGACTTGTTGACCTAGAACCTACATAAAACAGCATGACCGAAAAGCAGTTATTTGATGCAAAAGCATTTATTCAACACCTGACTCATCAACCTGGCGTGTACCGCATGTATGATGACGAAGGTGTTGTTATTTATGTGGGCAAAGCCAAAGACTTGAAAAAACGCGTGAGTAGTTATTTTCGCGCTACGGTTGATAGACCTAAAACCCAAACCTTGGTTCGTCATATTGCGGCGATGGATGTCACAGTTACCAATACTGAGGCTGAAGCCCTAATTCTTGAAAATAATTTCATTAAAAAGTACCGCCCGCGCTATAACGTCTTATTACGAGACGATAAGTCTTATCCATACATTCTTGTCAGCCAACACCAGCATCCACGTTTAGCTTTTCATCGGGGCACGCGCCGCGAAAAAGGTGAGTATTTTGGCCCATTCCCCAATGGCGTAGCCGTGCGTGAAAGCTTACGCTTGTTACAAAAGCTGTTTCCGGTGCGGCAATGTGAGGATTCCTACTATCGCGCCCGCAGCCGTCCCTGTTTGCAGTATCAGCTTAAACGTTGCTTGGCTCCTTGCGTTAAAGGCTACTGCAGTGATGAGGAATACCAAGAGCAAGTAGACTTAGCGAAGTCGTTTTTACAGGGGAAGAACCAACAAGTGATCGATCAGTTGGTGGTGAAAATGGAACAAGCCAGTACGCAACTGGAGTTTGAACGAGCAGCGCGTTTTCGTGATCAAATTGGGGCCTTGCGCAAGGTACAAGAACGCAACGCCGTTACCGGTAATCAGCAGGAACTGGATGTGATTGGCTTTGCTCGCCGTGGTGGTATTGCTGCCATCCATCTGCTATTTATTCGTGAAGGAGCAGTGCAGGGCAGTCGTAGCTATTTTCCGAAACTACCTAGTGACACCAGTGATAACGAAGTGTTGTTAGCCTTTTTGCTGCAATTTTATCTGAATGACCAAGTAGGTCGACGCTTACCGCGAGAAATTATTCTACCGGCCGACAATGCCGCTTTGTTGCTTGACCCCGAACACGATTTGCAAGTACTTGAGCAAGCCTTAGCGCAACAAGTACGGATGACGCACAATGTGCGAGGTGAACGCAAACAATATCAAGTGTTAGCGCAAAAGAATGCGCTCAACGCGCTTGAATCTAAATTAAACCAAGCCTCAACCATGAGTATGCGTTTGCAGCAGTTAGAACAAGTACTGGATGTCGCTGAGCCGATTCAACGGATGGAATGCTTTGATATCAGCCATACTATGGGCCAAGAAACCGTGGCTAGCTGTGTCGTTTTTGATCGCCAAGGCCCGAAAAAGAGTGATTACCGCCGCTTCAACATCAAAGGCATCACCCCTGGTGATGATTATGCAGCGATGGCGCAAGCGCTACAGCGCCGTTTTGATGCAGCCCTGAAGAGTCCAGAGGGCTTGGCGGCGTTACCTGATATTTTGTTTATTGACGGTGGTAAAGGGCAGTTATCACAAGCAGAAGCTTATTTTGAACAATGGGCCGCACCCAAACATATAGATGCGCCGTTGTTAATTGGCGTCGCCAAAGGCGAATCACGCAAACCTGGCTTAGAAACCTTGATCCTCGCTGGTAGCCATCAAACCATACCTTTAGCTGGCGATGCTCCTGCTTTACATTTGGTGCAGCATATTCGCGATGAATCCCATCGTTTTGCCATTACCGGGCACCGGCAACGGCGAGCAAAAGTAAAACGCTCATCCAAGCTGGAGGATATTCCTGGTATTGGCGCCAAGAGAAGGCAGAAATTATTGCAAAATCTCGGTGGATTACAGGAAGTAAAACAGGCTAGTATTGATCAACTTAGCGCAGTGCCCGGAATTAGCCGAGAAATCGCTGAAACCATCTATCATGCATTTCGGGACGAATAGAGGATAACTTTTAAAGATGTGGAATATTCCTAATCTGCTTACCAGCTTTCGCATTGTTTTAATTCCGGTATTTTTAATTATTTACTATATTCCCGGGCCTGAATCTCATTTTTGGGCAGCGTTTGTCTTTGCTATTGCCGGGATTACCGATGCTTTAGATGGTTGGGTGGCACGCAAATTTAATCAATTTACTAAGTTTGGCGCCTTTTTAGATCCGGTTGCCGATAAAGTTATGGTGGCAGCTTCGTTAATTGTCGTGGTAGAGAACTACGCCGTTTGGTGGATCAGTATTCCGGCATTGGCGATTGTAAGCCGTGAATTGGTCGTTTCGGCGCTACGCGAATGGATGGCGCAAATAGGGCGGCAAGAACAAGTTAAAGTCTCTAATTTGGGAAAATTAAAAACAATTGCACAAATGGTGGCAATTGGAGGTTTAATTTGGGAAGCAAATAGTTTTATAATTGGCACCGCAACCTTGCTGTTATACATAGCCTTTGTGTTAACTCTGTGGTCAATGTGGGAATATTTGCGGGCTGCTTGGTCAGATTTAAGCCAAGTGGATTAAAAAAAAAGCAAACGAACCAAATGATTGAAAAAAAGCGTTGACGTTAACGAAATAGCCAGTAGAATGCGCAAGCACTGGATGCGGGAATAGCTCAGTGGTAGAGCACAACCTTGCCAAGGTTGGGGTCGCGAGTTCGAATCTCGTTTCCCGCTCCAAATTCGGTTGGCGGGTTGGCAGAATGGCTATGCAGCGGATTGCAAATCCGTGGATCTCGGTTCGACTCCGGGACCCGCCTCCATCTCGAAGACCTTAGGTAGTACCTCGGAATTACAATGTATGCCCGGGTGGTGAAATTGGTAGACACAAGGGATTTAAAATCCCTCGCTGGTAACAGCGTGCCGGTTCAAGTCCGGCCCCGGGCACCACTTCTTTTTTTGAAATATATCTTGTTTATTGATCCAATCGACCTTATCTTAAGTTAAGACGCAGTTTGTCCAACTTAGGAACCCCATGGTCGCCATTCGATTACTCAGTTTAGCCCTCATCGTGAGCTTGCTCTGGTTTGCGCCACATGCGCAAGTACAGACCGCTGACGGCTATCAACTTGAGTCTCAGGCCATTGCTAGCCATGTTAATTCGACCAGTGTTCATCAAGAGCTGCTGTCGTTAGACGAGCCCGACCCGGCGTTGCCGATCTTCATTCGACCAACCTTGGTCCCGACTGGGCCAGTTCAAATTACCCCAGTCATTGTTGCTACCTATCAAAAAACCTACCAAACCTATACAGCCAGAGCTCCGCCCGTTGTTGGTTGAATTTTTATTCGCACCATAAAAATATTTAATTCAATAAGTGCTGTTCTCAGCAACGAGGTTAGTTATGGCAGATTTTCATGCATTACGCTGGGCTACGGCCACCAGCGCGACATTTTTACCAGCCGCAGTTTACGCAGCGCCGGCGGTGCTAGATTGGCATCAGCCAGCAACGGCTGTGGTTGAGCAGTGGCAAGCGCCATCGGTGTTACGAATCAACGAGTCTTTGTTGTTACCCGAAGCTGAAGCTTTGTTGAGCAAGCAGGCATCTCGGTATGCAGTAGTGCTAGGTACCGATAACCAGGTGAGTGGTATTATCATGAGCAGCGATTTGCGTAGCAGGCAAACCCTAGCTATTGCAAACTTATTACAGTTGCCTTGGCACGAATTACAAGTAGGCTATGTGATGCAACCAGCTGACTTGTTGCCCGTGATTCAGCCGCAAGATTTAGCCAGCGCACGCATCGGCGATCTAGCTGCCACGATGCAAGCATCAGGACGCGATGTACTGTGGGTCGGTGATGCCGACGCCCAGACTTTTTCTGGAGTGATCACCTCACTGCACATCATGGCGGCGACGGGAGAATCGGTAAGGCTGTATCCACAAGTAAATACCTTTGCTGATGTTTTTCAAGCTCTGCACCACAAACGAGCGAAATATCCGGTCTAGTTGAGTAAAAAGCCCTCGCTAAATACGAGGGCTTTTTATATGGTTATAGCATCTTCTACGAACGCACTAGGTGAACTATGTTATTAACCCTGCAAACGGTGACGCCAGCCACGACTGAAACAACCTATAACGGCCTCGACACGCTATTAATGATAGCCCAGTGGTTGGTGGCCGGTTTTGTCTTGGTGCTCATATTAGGCGCGTTGTGGCTACTCGTTCTCTACGTGATTGATAAGACCCAAACTCGTCACACCATTCGCAGAAACTTCCCAGTTATTGGCAGGTTTCGCTACCTGTTTGAACACTTAGGTGAATTCTTTCGCCAGTACTTTTATGCCATGGATAGAGAAGAAATGCCGTTTAACCGGGCGCAACGTAGCTGGGTCTATCGAGCCGCTAAAAATGCCGATAGAACGCTCGCCTTTGGCTCTACCCGAGACTTAACCAAGCAGGGCACCATCATTTTTGCCAATAGTGCCTATCCGCGGCAGCAAGAAGAGAAAACACAGCCCATGGCGGTGACTATTGGCGCAGAATGCCCTCATCCTTACTCGCCAACCAGCTATTTTCATATTTCAGGGATGAGCTATGGGGCGCTATCACCGGTTGCTGTCACGGCGTTATCAAAAGGCGCCAAATTAGCGGGCTGCTGGATTAATACCGGTGAAGGAGGGCTGAGCCCCTATCACTTAGTTGGCGGAGCCGATGTGGTGTTCCAGATAGGTACTGCAAAATATGGCGTTCGCACTGAGCAAGGCGAATTGTGTGAGCAACGTCTCAAGCAAATTGCCGACCATGACTTAGTTAAAATGTTTGAAATTAAGCTCAGCCAAGGCGCTAAACCTGGTAAAGGTGGTATTTTGCCGGGGGTTAAGGTCAATCAAGAAATTGCAGACATCCGCGGTATTCCTGTTGGCCAGGATTCAATTAGTCCCAATCGTCATCCTGAAATTAGTAATAACGAAGAATTACTGGACTTTATCGCGCGCGTTCGTGACATCACCGGTAAGCCAACGGGGATTAAGTTTGTGATGGGCGACCCGACTTGGATCGATGAATTGATTGCCGCTATTCATGCGCGCGGAGCAGCCTCTGCACCTGACTTTATTACCCTTGATAGTGCTGATGGCGGCACCGGTTCGGCACCACAACCCTTGATGGACTATGTCGGTTTAAAACTCTCTGAAAGTTTGCCGATTTTAGTTGATAAGTTAATGGCAGCAGGGCTTAAAGATAGGATCAAAGTGGTCGCTTCTGGAAAAATGATCACGCCCGCTGATGTTGCTTGGGCGCTTGCCATTGGTGCGGATTTTATTGTCTCAGCTCGCGGCTTTATGTTTTCGCTGGGTTGTATTCAAGCGATGCAGTGCAATAAAAATACCTGTCCGACCGGCATCACCACTCACAATAAGAGCTTGCAGAAGGGCCTAGATCCAACCGATAAAAGCGTCCGAGTTGCGAATTACCACAAATACCTTGAATACGGCGTGAATATCATTGCGCACTCTTGTGGTGTTGCTGACCCTCGAGAACTCACTCGGCGCCATGCGCGTGTTGTTACCCACACCGGCGATAGTATTAGCTTGGCACAGCGTTACCCACCCACTCAAGGTTAGGGTTAACCTTTGTGTAATCGGCTTTGGAGCCACTTAGTAAAGGCAATCACAGCGACCGGCTGGCGTTGACGTTGTTTCACCGCCAGTTGGATAGCATCAGGTAATTGCACGCTTAGTTCCGGCGCTTGGCTAAACTCCTGCAACTGGGGATGTTGCAAATACAAGCTATCTAGTAGGGTTACTTGATCACTACCAGCCATTAAATCAACAGCGATGTTACTGTTTCCTACGGGGCGCAACTGCAGTTGTTTGGTTAAAGCGGGTTGTTGGCGTTTAAATAGCGCCCAATAAGGCGCATTTACATCAATATGCCATAACCGTGAGGCCCAAGCGGTGCTACTGTCGATGGCACTTACAGCGCGATAAGTAGGTTGATACAGGGCCTGTTGTTGAATGGTCTTATCTTTTAACGGCCCGTAATGAATGGCTAGATCTAATGACTCATGTTGTAACTCGGCAATAACATGAGCTCTACTGCCAGGTTCCGGAAACAAGGGGATGGTAGTAAAATGCAGTTGCACGTGGGGATAGAGGCTATAAAACTCAGCTAGTCGGGCTGATAACCACCACCGCAGAAAGCTCTCTGGCACGGCAAGTTTTAGGGTCGTATGCTCGGTATAGCTTAAGTTACGGGCGCGCTCAATGATGCGGTCAAGCTCATTAAATAGCTGGCTAACATCCGCTGCAATAGCTTGCCCGGCGGCAGTTAGCGCATGCACGCGATTATCACGTTGAAACAAACGCGTGCCAAGCTGCTCTTCCAGTGCCTGTATCTGTCGAGTTATATTGGATTGAGAAACATTAAGTTGCTGCGCTGCATGCTTGAATGATGGAGCCGTGGCTGCCACCGCAAATACACGTAACGCATTGAGAGAAGGCTGTTTTTGCGATTTCATAAGCATGCCAGAGTGATTATTTAATTAACTAAAAGTAAATCAGAATGAATCAAATAGCAATCTATTGGAATGAGTTTTTGCTTATTGCAGTGTTACATTTTCTGGCGGTAGCTAGCCCAGGGCCTGATTTTGCAGTCGTCACTCGCTACAGTATTAGTTTTGGTGGCCGTATTGGTCGTTGGGTCGCCGTCGGTATTGGTACCGGCATCTTGCTGCATATTGCCTATTCAGTGTTAGGTGTAGCGTTATTAATTCATCGATACCAATGGCTGTACGCAACCTTATTGTGGGTGGGTGCCATTTATTTAGGTTGGTTAGGATGGCAAGCATTACAAGCTAAACCTCGCGGCGCTATGCCAAGTACCGAAGAGTTTACCAGTAGGGCCAGCCAAGTCAGTGCAAGCAAAGCTTTTCGGGTAGGTTTTTTAACCAATGGCTTAAATGTAAAAGCCACGCTGTTTTTCTTAGCGTTATTCTCGACCGTGATCGACCCAGCCACACCAACTTGGGTAAAAATCGGGTACGGCGGTTATATGGCCATAGCTACTGGATTATGGTTTATGGCGTTAGCCACCGCGATTACCTGGGGACCTTTCTACCGCAAGCTTTGGCGATACAGCCATTGGCTCGATAGGCTCATGGGCTTAGCGCTAGTATTATTGAGCCTGAAGCTAATTTGGGATTGGTGGCAGCTTTAATTTGCACTATTTTTATAAGGCTTAACAGCCAGCTATGATATCATTGCGAGTAACCAAATTATTCCTTACTAAGCCTAGTATGAAGGCCTTCATGGGCTAACTAGAGCTCACTATTTTAAAGAGTTGATGTCTATATGCAGTTATTTGTAAACGATCTGACCGTGATTGATTTTTCTTACCTGTGCCCAGAGCGGGGAATGGTGGGAGAAAGTTGGATTGTTGATATTATTCTAGATGGCTCGCTTAACGAGCAGTCCATGGTGTTAGATTTTGGACGGGTAAAGAAACAGATTAAACGCATTATAGATGGTGCCGTTGATCATAAGTTAGCTGTGCCTGCTGAGCATCCGTTTACCCGAGTGCATCATCACGCTGATGGTAATAGTTATTGGGTTGATTTTTTGCGCCCGCAACAAGCTTCTATTCATTTGTTTTGTCCCGCTGATGCTTTTGCTTTTATTGACGCAGAAGCTGTTACCATGGCCACTGTTACTGATTATTTGCGCGCGGTGATTAAGCGTGAATTACCCGATAATGTGCAAGGTTTAGAATTATTACTGAGACCAGAACAGATCGAAGGGGCATTTTATCATTACACCCACGGGTTAAAAAAGCATGACGGCAATTGCCAACGGATTGCTCATGGCCACCGCTCGCGACTCTTTATTGCCCTTGATGGCAACCGTGATGAAGCGCTAGAACAGCAATGGGCAGCCAAATGGCAAGATATCTACTTAGGCTCGACTGAAGATGTGGTTGAGCTTGCGCAGTTACAGTTATCACCAAGCGCTACGGACGTGACTCCAGCTTCCCATATCGGCTACAGTTATACGGCTGATCAAGGGCTGTTTGAACTCGTCGTGCCGGTAGCGGAAAATTATCTGATCCCAACGGATTCGACGGTCGAGTGTATTGCCACTTATTTAGCCCAAGCGGTAAAACAGCAACATCCCGATTGTGCAGTTAAAGTGACTGGATTCGAAGGGGTTGGCAAAGGAGCAATTGGTTATGCCTAAGTTCGGTCGGCAGCCGCTGTTACTGGCGTTAGCGACGGTAGCTTCCATGTTCGCTTTGTTAGCAACGCAGCCGGTTGCTGCGAGCTCGACAAACCCAGCCACGCTCAACAACAGTCATGCGGTGCTGGCGATCAACGACAGTAATAAAGGACAAGCCAGCAGCAAGGGCATTCAACTACGCGGAGCCCTTCGCTCGGGTGGTCTCATCATAGGCAAAACTCAACCGACTAGTCAGGTCTGGTTAAATCAACAAGCGCTAAGTGTCAGTAACAGTGGCCATGTGGTGTTTGGTTTTGGTCGTGATACAAACGGCTCTCAAACCCTTACCGTACAACATGCTAACGGTGAGCAGCATGTCTTAGAATTACAGATAAGCGCGCGCGATTATGCTATCGATCGCGTTGATGGCGTTCCCCAACGCACAGTAACTCCTAACCCAGAGCAGCAACAGCGTACTCGTAAAGAAGCCGAGAAAGTCTGGTTGGCACGTACCGTAAACAGTACCCGTGAAGATTATTTGCAGCCGCTGATAATGCCAGCACAGGGGCGTATTAGTGGTGTTTACGGTAGTCAGCGAATTTTTAACGGAACGCCACGCAACCCACATTATGGGTTAGATATTGCCGCGCCCACTGGCACTCCGGTACAAGCACCGTGGCCAGGCAAGGTGGTCTTAGCTGAGCCAGATTTATTTTATTCTGGCGGTACCCTGATTATTGATCACGGATTTGGCATCACCAGTACTTACATTCATCTCAATCAATTGCATGTCAAAGTGGGTGATAACATCGAGCAGGGCCAGCATATTGCTGATATTGGTGCCACCGGCCGGGTTACTGGCCCTCACCTCGATTGGCGAATTAACTGGGGCCATGAGCGTTTAGATCCAGCCCTGGCCCTCGAGCATTTTCAAGCAGAGTGATAAGTTAACCCGCGTTTTTCAGCATAACCAACCCTGCAATAACTGCGGGTTGGTTACCTTGAGTACCTTGTTGTGTTGCAATGGCGCTTGCCAAGTTAATTCAGTACTGAATAACTCATCGCGCCGAAAAGCATGCACCGTTACTGTCTGTCCTGGTTGGTAGCGCTCGAACATCTCTTTTAGGGTGGCATCCGTGACCTGCAAATTATCTATCGCAATAACCCTGTCTAAGGCACTTAAACCTGCTTGCTGAGCAGCCTCGTGCTCATACACTGTTTGCAATTCTAAGCCGGCGCCAGTGGCTTTGTATTTGGCGCCTAAAGACACCGAGTGCGTTGGCGTAACGGCCTTACCGACCACACTATTGTCATCGGCACTGGCGGCTGTAAGCAGGCTCACGCCAAACTCCGCCAATAATTCGGCTAGAGGTAGTTCGCTGGTGCCATACACAGCAGCATCGATAAACCCCGCCAACTGAATGGCGTACTGCTGATTTACAAAATCAACAAAGGTTGTTTCTTCTGTACCTAGTGAGGTGGCCCCATAGGCTTGCCAAAAATCCTTCAGCACCAAGCCTAGGTTAAGTTGATGTTGGCTAGCTAAGCGGATCTTAAGATCCAGGCATAAGGCTATTAATGCCCCTTTAGCATAGTAGCTGACGATGCTATTGGGCGAGTTCTCATCTTGTTTGTAAAACTTAGTCCAAGCATAAAAACTGGACTCTGCAACCGACTGTTTGGTCACTCCGGCAGCACGATAAACACGTGCAATGGTGTCACCTAGTAGAGTGAGATAAGTCGCTTGATCGATTAAACCTGCTTGGTGCAAAACATAGTCGTCATAATACGAAGTGATCCCTTCGTAGAACCAAAGCTGCTTAGTGTATTGCTCTTGCTGCAATTGATAAGGCAGAAATTCGCGCGGCTTCAGGGTTTTTACGTTCCAGCTATGAAAGTATTCATGGCTGCATAAACTTAAAAAGGTGCGGTAATCGTTATCAATTACAGCTTTGTTGGCTTTGGCTAAGTCTTTACGGCTGCAGAGCAGGGCGGTGGAGTTACTGTGCTCGAGGCCGCCAAAACCTTTCCCGACCACCATGGTTAAAAAGAGGTACTGTTGGAACGGCGGTTGATGGCCAAACATGGCGATTTGATATTCACAGATCGCGGCTAAATCTGCGCAAATACGTTCACTATCGGCGAATTCACGCCCGGCCAAGACGAGTGCATGCTTCACGCCGCCGGCGATAAATTCATGAATATTAAGCGGCCCCATCAACACCGGATAGTCTATCAGTGCCTGATAATTTTCGGCGCGAAATTCACCCGCAGCAAAATGGCTACCAGACAGGCGTGGCATACCTGTTGCAAGACGCCAACCCTCAGGCACAGATACTGCCACCTGGCAGGGCTCTTCGGACAGTTCGACCACTTCTAGGCATAAACTTGAGTGATTGTAGAACCCAAAAAATTGGTCTAGGTAAGCACTGCGAACGGATAAATCAAAAGCATAGACCTGATATTCAACGGTTACCGTGCCAGCTTGTTGCGGAAAAATACGCCAGCTTTGTTTATCCACTAAGTCGATGGCAACGGCGTGACCGGCCTGATGCGCAGTCACTTTACTTAGATTGCGGGCAAAGTCGCGAATCATGTAGCTGCCAGGTATCCATGCCGGTAGACGCAAGGTTAGGGCGCCCGGGCCAGTGACAGGAATATCTAGCGCCACTCGAAATTGATGAGCGGCGGCATTATCTACACAAATTCGGTACTGCAACATACACACCTCATGAATTGCCAACAATAGCAGGGCCAACGCCTAGCCAACTATGAATGACGTTATAGTAACACGAGGGATAGGCGCTATATAGCTCTCGCAGTGCGATAAATAGCACCGCTTTATCTTGCTAAATAGGTATAATTAAGGCAATGACATACAGTGACAGGGGCGTTATGAACCAGACTTGGAAATCGCTACTTGAAGATCGTAATCGCTTTTTCTGGGTGCTACAAGCAGCCGGTTGGAGTGGTTATGCTTTAGTGCATTATATTGGCTCGTTAATGCATGAAATGCGCGACATATACGTCCTGATTTTATTATTAGGTGCTTACGCGGGGTTTCTGATTACGGTTCCGTTACGTTATTTGTACCGACGTATTTGGGATGCTACGCCCTGGCTATTGATCGTGGTGGTGCTAGCTGCTTCCTATGTTTCAGCGGCTTTGTGGGCCGTCATTGATAACGCGACTTACTGGGAAATCTATAAGTTTGGTTTTAGGCCTGATAGCCCTTGGTTTTACTTTAAAAATACCATCGCTAAATTTTACATTATGTTGAGTTGGAGCGGCCTGTATTTTGGCATCAAGTATTACCAAATGCTGCAAGAAGAAAAACAAAAGGCGTTATTAGCCACTTCAATGGCGCACCAAGCGCAGTTAAAGATGTTGCGCTACCAATTAAATCCGCATTTTTTGTTTAATACTTTAAACGCTATCTCCACGCTCATTTTGGTGAAAGAGAATGAGCTAGCTAACCGGATGATGTCAAAGCTAAGTTTGTTTCTTCGGTTTAGCTTAGATAACGAACCCATTAAGAAAATACCACTCGAGCGCGAAATTGAGGCTTTGATGCTGTATTTGGATATTGAGAAGGTGCGTTTTGATGAGCGTCTAAAAGTATCCTTAGACATTGATGACGAAGTTAAACAGGCGCTGGTGCCTAGTTTAATGTTACAACCTTTAATTGAGAATTCGATTAAATACGCCATTGCCAAAATGGAAGATGGCGGTGAAATTATCGTTAAGGCGCAAAGGTTTAGCGAAGATTTACTGATTAGCGTCGCAGATAACGGACCGGGAAGTAAAAAGCCCATTAAAGACATGATGAAACAAGGCGGGGTGGGATTAGTCAATACTCGTGAACGCTTACAGGCCTTGTATGGAAAGAATTACTCCTTTACATTAGCAGAGAATAAGCCGCAGGGCTTACGCGTAGAAATTCGTATTCCATTTGAGCAGGTTGAATCATGACGCAAAAAATCCGCACCTTAGTAGTTGATGACGAGTCGTTGGCCCGCCGCGGGCTAGTGGTGCGATTACAGGCCTTTGACCAGATTGAATTGTTAGCCGAGTGCCAAAGTGCGCGGCAAGCGCTGGCCATGATTGGCGAAGAACAACCTGATTTGGTGTTTTTAGATATTCAAATGCCGAGTATGAATGGCTTTGAGTTATTGCGTGAGGTTAAAGCTAGTGGTTTTAAGATGCCGTTAGTGGTGTTTGTCACAGCCTACGATCAATATGCGATTAAAGCTTTTGAAGTGCGAGCCATCGATTATCTGTTAAAGCCTGTTGACCACGAGCGCTTAGAACAAAGTATTAAACGGATTGAAAAAAATCTCGAGCAACGTGAACAAGAACAGCAACAGCAGCGTATTCTTAATTTGTTAGCTGATGCTACCGGCGAAGATTGCGAAGATATTCTTAAACGTCTAGCCAGTGGTGATGACGTTAACGTGGCTCGCTATCCTGAGCATATTGCGATCAAAGAAAGTGGTGAAATAACTCGCGTAGCCATCAACTCAATCGAGTGGGTAGATGCGGCGGGGGATTACATGTGTATTCACGCTAGCAATGAAACCCATATTCTACGACGCACCATGAAAGAGCTTGAAGAAGAATTAAATCCGCAACGGTTTCAACGGATTCATCGCTCGGCCATTGTTAATATGGAACACGTAGAAAAGCTCTGTAGTCGTCAAAATGGTGAGTACCACATCGTTTTACGAAACGGTAAAGAGCTTAAAGTAAGTCGTAGTTATAAGGATAGAATAAAAAAACTCATTCTTAACCCCTGAGGCTGAAAACCTATGTTGAAAAAGCTTACCCTACTAGCCATGCTGACGTTCCTGGTAGGCTGTTCAACTCAGTTAGGATACCGCTTCGCCGATACCATCATCGAGTGGCAATTGAGTAGCATTGTCGAACTACGGCCAGAATTGCAACGTGATGTGGATCAGGTGATTACTGATTTGCATCAATGGCACGCCCGTGAAGAAATGCCTCGTTATCACCAGGAGTTAGCAAAAATTCGTACCGCTATTGCCAACGATGAAGTGGATGCGGCCTTTTTAGACACCAGCTATGAGGCTGTGTGGCAAGCTTGGCAACGTATTTTAGAGCAATTAGAACCGCATGCTCAGTCACTCCTACCTCGCCTTAATGATACTGAACGAGCCCAACTACGAGAAAGTTTGGAGCAACGTCAGCAGCAGCAAATAGAGGAGTTTCAGGAGCGCCAACAAGAAGACCAACCGCAACGGCGCTTACAGCGGGCTGAGAAAAATGTAAAAACCTGGCTGGGCTCAGTCAATAGCGAGCAGCGACAGTTATTGCGTCAATGGCTAGCGCAACGGGTGGATAATCAACAACAATGGCTGCTTTATAGCATGCAGTGGCAAGCACAGTTTTTGCTGTTAGTGGACTACCCACAACAGCAAGACTTTGAGCAAAAGTTAAAGTTACTGATGTTTTCACCACAAGAGTTACGTAGTGATGAGTTGCAGCAAAGTATTGAGGCCAACAGGGTGTTAACTACGGATTTGGTGCTAGCTATTTACGCTAGCATGGATGCTAAGCAAAAACGTCATTTATTAAGAAAAATAGATGGCTATTTGGATGATATTGATGGCATTGTCCGCTATTACCAATAGCGCCGCTGAGGTTAGCAGCGACGCTATTTAATACCAAACCAAGCGTCGAGTTAGCGTACTTCGATAATTTTACAGGTATTGGTAGAACCAACGGATTCCATCACATCGCCGTGGGTTAAAATAACCAAATCACCACTGACTAAATGGCCACGCTTTTTCACCTGCTCAATCGCGTCATGCACTAACTCATGGGGTTCACTTTGCGTTGAGTCAAAGTTAATCGGGTAGACCCCACGATAAAGCGCACAACGGGCTCGACTGCTGGCATGCCGAGATAGTGAAAAGATCGGCAGAGCGGTATTAATACGTGACATCAATTTTGCCGTTGAGCCTGATTCTGTAAGCGCAATAATCGCCTTGACTCCAGTTAAGTGAGTAGCCGCATACATGGCGGTGATGGCGGTCGCTTCTTGGATGCTGGAAAAGGTTTCTTCTAAATCAGTATTGTCAATCACCACACTTGGATGAGTTTCAGCGCCCAAGCAAATTTCTGCCATCGCCTTGACCGTAGCGACTGGGTGCTTACCGGCGGCAGTTTCGGCAGATAGCATCACTGCATCGGTGCCGTCTAACACTGCGTTAGCGACATCCATCACCTCAGCTCGCGTTGGCATCGGGTTTTCTATCATCGATTCCATCATCTGCGTAGCTGTAATCACCACTTTATTGAGTTGGCGTGAACGCTCAATGATGCGCTTTTGTTTACCCACTAATTGAGCATCGCCAATTTCAACGCCTAAATCACCACGGGCCACCATCACGGCATCAGAAGCGCGAATAATGTCATCTAGTGCGGCATCGGAAGCCACGGCTTCAGCACGTTCAATTTTGGCACAAATCAAGCCATCACCACCGGCAGCGCGCAATAGCGTCCGCGCTTGATTGATATCGGCGCCGGTACGAGGGAAGGACACCGCAAGATAATCTACCCCTATGGCTGCCGCGGTTTTAATATCTTCTAAATCTTTATCAGTCAGTGCTGCTGCCGACAGGCCTCCACCCAAGCGGTTGATGCCTTTATTATTCGATAATTTGCCCCCCACCAAGACAGTGGTGGTGACCTGATTGCCAGAAACATCTTCAACTTGTAACCTAACACGACCATCGTCGAGCAGCAAAATATCGCCAACATCTACATCTGCAGGGAGTTGTTTATAATCGATGCCAACCCGCTGATGGGTGCCAGCGTTTTTGTCGAGTTCGGCATCCAGTACAAAAACATCGCCTTCATCTAGCGTAATCGCACCATCTGCAAATTTTGCGACACGAATTTTCGGGCCTTGTAGATCGCCTAAAATGGCCACATGAACGCCCAGGCTTTGCGCAATTTCTCGAACTTGCGCAGCACGTTGCTGATGATCAGCCGCGTTACCGTGAGAAAAGTTTAAACGCACCACATTAGCGCCAGCTTTAATCAGAGACTCTAAAACGTGAGGGGAATCGGTGGCAGGACCGAGCGTGGTAACGATCTTAGTACGACGTAACATGACAGTACTCCTTAGTGATAAGCTTAAGAATTATATCACGTTAAACCTTAGGTAACATAGATTCTGGCGCTTGGCGCAGGTTTTAAGTACAATAGCCAGCAATTTTTCACGCAACCGTCAAATTTACTCAACATAAAGGTAACCTCATGAGTGATCAGCAACAGGATCTGACTTTACAGAGCTGGCAGGAACGCCAAGAATACGCAGAAATGATGCAGCCTTTAATTGGTCGTCTATACCGTAATTACGGGGTGGAGATCTTAGTCTATGGCCGCTCGTTATTAAACGTTGACACCATTAACATCATCAAAGCGCATCGGTTAATTCGTCGCCACGAAGGGGTGAAAGTACGGTTGCGCGAAAGCTTTCCATTCATTGAAGCTTTAAGCAAAATGCAATTGGCGCCAGCGCGCGTTGATTTAGGTAAATTAGCTTACAACTATTTGCATAAAGATGCGGGTAAGGGCGACAGCATTGAAGCATACCTGCAACGCGAACTCGCAGACATCATCGACAAAGCTGATGAAATTGCAGCGCAAGATGTGGTGCTGTATGGTTTTGGCCGGATTGGTCGATTGCTAGCACGGTTATTAATTGAGCGTAACGGCAGCAATAATAAAATGCGTTTACGCGCTATTGTTGTGCGTGGCGGGCGTGACGGTGATTTAGAAAAACGTGCCAGTTTATTGCGTCGCGATTCTATTCACGGTCCATTTAATGGTTCTATTACTGTTGATCACGAAAACAGTGCCATCAAAGCCAACGGCACCAGCATTAAAGTGATTTACTCAGACGGTCCAGACCAAATTGATTACACCCAATACGGAATCGATAACGCCATCGTGATCGACAATACCGGCATTTGGAAAGATGAAGCTGGCCTAGGCTTGCACTTGAAATCAAAAGGTGTGAAAAAAGTCTTGTTAACAGCACCAGCCAAAGGCGGCATCAAGAATGTGGTTTATGGTGTGAACCATGACGACATTTTGCCAGAAGATCTAATTGTTAGCGCTGCTAGCTGTACGACAAACGCCATTACGCCGGTATTGAAAGTAGTTAATGATGAGTTTGGTATTCGCAATGGCCACGTTGAAACAGTGCACTCATATACCAACGACCAAAACCTTATTGATAACTATCATAAAGCTGACCGTCGTGGTCGTTCAGCGCCATTAAACATGGTGTTGACCGAAACCGGTGCGGCCAAAGCTGTTGCTAAAGCGCTGCCAGAATTAGCCGGTAAATTAACCGGGAATGCGATTCGAGTGCCAACGCCAAACGTATCTATGGCGATCATGAACTTAAACTTAAACAAGTCGACCAGCAAAGACGAAATGAATGCCTTCTTGCGTGACCAAGCATTGCATTCAGAGTTGCAAGCGCAAATCGATTTCACCGCTTCAACCGAGATTGTTTCGACCGATTTAGTTGGCTCGCGTTACGCAGGTGTGGTTGATTCACAAGCGACCATTGTTGACCAAGACCGTGCGGTTCTGTACGTCTGGTATGACAATGAGTTTGGCTACAGCTGTCAGGTTGTTCGTGTAGCTGAGCAAATGGCTGGTCAGCAACTGCTGAACTTACCTAAATAGCAATACATCCATGCAAAAGCGCCTTCCGATAGGCGCTTTTTATTTTGTCCGCAACCGATGAAACCCAGGTTGCGGCGACTCTATTCATTATAAAAAAGGGGAACGCGATGTTCATTACGGCCCAATTTGATAGCGGTAATATCGAGGTTATCGAAGCTAATTCAGTAGACAATATTCAGTTGGCGATTCGCAAAGATAACCAATCAGATTTTTATCAATGGTTCCATTTTAAGCTCTACGGTGAACCCGGTGTTGAGCATGTGATGACCATCACCAACGCCGGTACTTCAGCTTACCCTGATGGCTGGAAAGATTACGGTGCCGTCGCATCCTACGATCGAGAGAACTGGTTCCGGGTACCTACCGAATACAACGGCAAAGAACTGGTGATCCGCTTCGCGCCGGACCAAGAAAGTGTTTATTTTGCATACTTCGCACCATACTCCTATGAGCGTCATCAAGACCTAGTACAGTGGGCGCAACAAAGTATTGAATGCCAGCACGTGCTATTGGGCCAAACCCTTGATGGTCGTGATATGAATCTGCTGGTGATTGGCGAACCGGACGACCATAAAAAGGCTATCTGGATTACCGCACGTCAGCATCCTGGTGAGTCTATGGCCGAGTGGTTCGTAGAAGGCCTGCTAAGTCGCTTACTGGATGATGAAGATGGAACCGCGCGACGGTTATTAGAAGACAACGTCTTTTATGTTGTGCCTAACATGAACCCTGATGGTAGTGTGCGTGGTCATTTGCGTACCAATGCCGTCGGCGTAAACTTAAACCGTGAGTGGGCAGAGCCAAGCCTAGAGCGTAGCCCTGAGGTTTATTTGGTACTGCAAGCTATGGCAGCAAGTGGGGTAGACTTGTATTTGGATATTCATGGTGATGAAAATCTACCCTATAACTTTTTGGCCGGTTCAGAAGGCATCCCAAGCTATACTGAGCAGATGGATAAATTAGGTGAGCAATTTAAGCAAACCTTACTGAACATTACGCCAGAGTTTCAAAGTAAATTTGGCTATGAGGTGGATAAACCAGGTGAAGCTAACTTAACCGTAGCTAGTAATGCGGTGGCAGAGCGCTTTAACTGTTTAGCGTTTACCTTAGAAATGCCATTTAAAGATAATGCTGATTTACCTGATGCTGATTTCGGTTGGTCTGCCAATCGTAGCCAGCAGTTAGGTGCCGATGTATTAAGTGCGATTTATTCAATCGCAAAGAACTTGCGCGACTAAGTCGCGCAAGCTAGCTTAAAAGCGAACAACAACAATAATAACGCTAGGGGGACACCTTGGAAGCAATTAATAATTTCTTACTGCTACTAGATAGCTATCTAGGTTCGGCAGCCTACTTCCCATATATTCTGTTGGGTGTAGGTTTGTTTTTTACGCTCTACTTGGGCTTTCCACAAATCCGTTTTTTCGGGCATGCTTGGAAAGTGGTCACGGGAAAATTTGATAAAAAGGGTGCACAAGGTGATACCTCGCACTTTCAAGCTTTATCAACCGCATTATCGGGTACTGTGGGTACTGGTAATATCGGTGGTGTGGCCCTAGCTATCTTTTTGGGTGGTCCAGCAGCTTTGTTCTGGATGTGGATCACTGCCTTTTTGGGGATGACCACTAAATTTGTTGAAGTAACTTTATCGCACAAATACCGGGTACAAACGGAAGATGGCACCATGGCCGGTGGCCCCATGTATTTTATGGACCGTCGTTTGAACATGAAATGGTTGGCCGTGATTTTTGCGATAGCCACCATTATCAGCTCTTTCGGCACTGGTAACATGCCGCAAGTAAATAACATTGCACAAAGCATGCAAGCCTCGTTTGGTATTGAACCTATGTTAACGGGTGGTATTTTGGCCATCATGTTAGCCATGGTTATCATCGGAGGCATTAAACGTATCGCTGCAGTGACCTCAAAAATTGTGCCCATCATGGGCGTGCTTTATATCATAGGTTCACTAAGTGTTATTTTATTTAACTTAGACCAGATTGGGCCTTCGTTTGCAGCCATTTTCAGCGATGCCTTTACTGGCTCAGCAGCTACTGGCGGCTTCTTAGGTGCGACCTTTGCTTACGCCTTTAATCGCGGGGTAAACCGAGGCTTGTTCTCAAACGAGGCAGGTCAAGGTTCAGCTCCGATTGCCCACGCAGCAGCGCGCGCCGACGAACCTGTATCTGAGGGCATGGTGTCCATTTTAGAACCTTTTATCGACACCATAGTTATCTGTACCTTAACCGGTTTGGTGATCTTGTCGTCCGGGGTTTGGTCAGAGAAGCATACAAATGAGTTCTCTCGTACTGACCTTGAAATCGTGGCCGGCCACTATGACGATACCACTCAAGCGGATCGCCAAGCCTTATACCATTACTTAAATGGTACCTCTGAAAATACTATTGAGAAGTACACAGGTACGATTGAAGTCGCTAATGGTAAACCTGTGAGTAATGGCTTTACCATTTTGCATGCGCGCTCGGTTGCAGAAAACGTGCGCTTTATTGTAGCTGGTGAAGACCCGTACACGGGTGTCCTTAGAATCGATAATGGCGCCTTACGCAAACAAGATATCCAAATTTTTGGTGATTCATTGATTCACTCAGCAGCACTTACCGCCAAGGCCTTTGGGCGTGGCTTCTTAGGTGATGCAGGTGAATACATTGTGCCTATCAGTTTGCTGCTGTTTGCGTTTTCTACTGCCATTGCTTGGTCCTATTACGGTGATAGGGCGGTGGTCTACCTGGTTGGACAGCGTGGTGTCATGCCTTATCGGATTCTGTACGTGGCTGGCTTCTTTGTCGCCTCATTTGCCGATACCACCTTAGTGTGGACACTTTCATACGTCGCAATTGTGTTGATGACTCTACCTAACTTATTTGGTTTGGTGTTACTCAGACGCGAGATGAAAGATACGGTGAAGGCTTACTGGCAGGATTTTGAAGCCGAAAAAAATGGCAGTCAATCTGACAAGTAACCATTGATTGAGTAAAAACCCGCTGCGGCGGGTTTTTATTTGTCCGCAATCTCTGGGCAATGCTTGAATTTACTCTGAGATCCCTTATATTGCCTACTTAGATTGCTGAAAATTGAGGTACCCATGGCGTTAATAGAATGCCCGTCATGTAACAAACGCATGTCCGACAAAGCAGACACTTGTCCCCATTGTGATTTTCGGGTGGCAGGTGCAACTCCGGAGCAACGTAATCGCGAGCTAGAGCGCTTATTACAAGCTAAAAAAGATAAAATATTAGGCCAGTCTATGCTTGCGTTATTGATCGCAATTGCTGCCTTTACGTATTTTTTCATTCAGCAACCTCATCCCGAGAGTTGGCAGTCGAGCGCAGCATATGGTGCTATGATTGTTGGCTTAGTGTGGTTTGTGCTTAACCGCGTTCGATTATTGTTCTTAAAAAGGAAGCGTTAGTCATGCAGTTTGACGAACTTCTCGCCAGTATTACCCCGGAAACTTTTGAGCGTTTGTTGCAAGCCGTTGAATTAGGCCGTTGGCCCGATGGTGCTAAGCTTTCAGAAGAGCAACGTGCTAATTCTATTCAACTCGTGATGGCCTATCAGGCGCGCTACCGGCCATCGGATGAGCCATTTCGGATTGGCTCAGATGGGCAATTAGTCACACGCAGTAAGCGCGAGATGAAGGCTGATTTAACTGGAGCTGGCACCATTGCGAGCTTTTCACTCAATGATAACTAAGGCAATAACACTGTTATGAGTCAAACCCTTGTAGACTATCAGCTGTTAATTGAGCAAGCTAAAGCCATTACCGCTGATGAACCCGATCTGATTGCCAACTTGAGCAACCTGTCAGCCCTTATTAACGAGACCTTAGCCGATGTTAATTGGGTCGGCTTTTATCTAACGCGGGCGCCTGAGTTGTTGGTGTTGGGGCCATTTCAAGGTAAAGTAGCTTGCTTACGTATTGCCTTTGGCAAAGGCGTTTGCGGTACGGCCGCCGCAACACGGCAAACCCAACTAGTAGAAGATGTCCACCAATTCGCTGGACATATCGCCTGTGATACTGCTTCTAACTCAGAAGTAGTAGTACCTTTAATCGTAGCGGATCAGGTGGTAGGGGTGTTAGATATTGATAGCCCTAGTGTGGCTCGCTTCAGTCCAGCTGATGCGGCTGGATTAACCGAGTTAGGCCGATTCATTGAGAGTTTAGACTGGTCACAGTTGCAACCTAGCGCCTAGGTTACGGAAACATAAGGCTAACCATGTATAACGAATTTGATATTTATGCGTATTTAGTTAGTCAGCAAGATATGCAGTTTTTTGAAGGCGACGAAGAAACTGCAACGGATCAATTAAACGAAATGCTGCACTATATTGTCGACTTTAGTGAAGAAACCGACACTTTAGCGCAGCTTGAAGAAGTGGTACGCCGTGTACTTTTTGAATGGATAGAAAACCCAGCCTTGCTGGAGCTAGACAGTGAAGAGATGCAGGCTTATATAACGGAGCAACTGGCGGATGTACGCCAGCAGGATATTGACGAAGATGACCCATATTGAAGAAAACCAAACCGCAAGTAAGTTATCCAAAACTAAAGACGTGATCGCTTATTTAGCGGCAAAGTTTCCGGCCTGCTTTTACGCGGAAGGAGATGCAAAACCTCTAAAAATTGGAGTGTTTGATGACCTTGCCGCACGTTTAGATGATGATGAGACGGTCAGTAAAACGCGTTTGCGTATTGCCTTACGCCACTACACCAACAGCTGGCGTTACCTCCGTACCGTAAAAGCTGGCGTTGAACGGGTTGATCTAGATGGAAAGCCAGCGGGTATTGTAGAAGAGCAGCATCAACAACATGCCGAAGAGACGTTAGCGGCATCCAAAGCGGCAGCAGCAGAGCGTGCAGCGGCGAAACGTAAAGCAGAGGCAGACAAAAAGCCTCGTAGCCGAGCACCAAAAGCCGCACCAGCAAATGCTGCACGGCAAGCACGGGCTAAGCGTCCAGCTCGGAAGCCGGCTGCAGCAAGTGCCAGCAGCATCAACGCAAATAACACGGCTAAAGCAGCACAACCACAGTTAGCTGCAACGACAGTAGCTGCACTTAAAGTAGGTCAGGCTGTGCATGTAAAAGCCGGCGTTGCGCCTATCCCAGGTAGTATTACTGAACTAGACAAAAACGATGTGCATGTGCAACTTCAAAACGGCTTAACGGTCAAAGTTAACGTTGCCGCAGTATTTGTTGCCAAGCAGGAGTAGTAAGTATGAGTAAAAAAGGGTTCACACGAAAGGCGATCGCAGTATTTATTGGTTTATCGTTAAGCCAAGTAGCACTTGCTTTGCCACCGGCACATCAATTGGACGAACTGCCTGAGTTAGCACCAGCAGCTCAGCATGGCGTAGCTAGCCAACGTGTGAAAAACTTTTTTACGCGCTATCACTTCAAGCAAATGGAACTGGATAACGAACTCTCAGAACAGATTCTTGAGCGTTATTTAGAAATGCTTGATTACAATAAAATGTTTTTACTGGCTAGCGATATTGAACAGGCCCAAGAATATCGGTTGCTGTTTGATGACATGATTGATTCAGGCAAGCTTAGCCCCGCATTTTCGCTCTATCAGAAGTCTTTGCAGCGGCGCTTTGAACGCTACTCTTATGCGTTATCCTTGTTAGACGAAGAACAACCCTTTGATTTCACTGAAACGGGTGACAAGTATCATTTTCAGCGTGAAGATGCGGATTGGCCTGCAGCAGCAACTGAGTTGGATGAACTGTGGCGTCAGCGGGTTAAATACGATGCGCTCAACTTAACCATGGCGGGTAAAGAATGGCCTGAAGTTGTTGAAACGCTTGGTAAACGCTACAACAACGCCCTAAAACGCTTAACTCAAACCAACAGTGAAGATGTCTTCCAAACGGTAATGAATGCCTTTGCACGCAGTGTCGAGGCGCACACCAGCTATTTGTCACCGGTAAATTCAGAGCGGTTTGAGCAGAACATGAACCTTTCCCTAGAGGGAATAGGGGCCGTACTGCAAGCGGATTACGATTACACGGTGATCCGCAGTTTAGTTCCTGGTGGACCCGCTGATAAGAGCGGGCAAGTGGCCGTAGATGATAAGATCGTTGGCGTGGCTCAGGGTGATGATGACGATGCTGACTTTGTCGACGTGATTGGCTGGCGGCTTGACGATGTGGTGGAGCTGATTAAAGGGCCCAAAGGTACTACGGTTAAACTACAAGTACTTAAAGCGAACCAAAGCGCCAGTGCCACGCCCAAAGAAGTGATGATTGTACGCGATAAGGTAAAACTCGAAGACCGTGCTGCCAAGATTGAGATCAAGCAATCTACGGATGATAAGTACGATGGTCGGGCCACCGCGCTGATTACCATTCCAGGCTTTTACAATAACCTCACCACTGATGTAGTGGCGTTATTAGAGGAAGCTGCCGCAGCGAATGTGGAAAGCTTAATCATCGATTTACGTGGCAATGGGGGCGGTTCGTTAGCTGAAGCTATCAGTTTGACGGGACTATTCATTGACCAAGGTCCTGTGGTACAAGTTGCCGATGGTAGCGGTCGGAAAGAAGTCAACGGCGACCGCGATGGTAAAACTTTCTACAATGGTCCCATGGTAGTGATGGTTGATCGCTACAGTGCGTCTGCCTCGGAAATTTTTGCCGCCGCTCTGCAAGATTATAACCGAGCGGTGATTGTGGGTGAAAATACCTACGGTAAAGGCACAGTACAACAACATCGTGGGATTGCACGGCCGTTTGATTTTTATGACGAGCCTTTAGGTAGCGTTCAATACACCATGGCTAAGTTTTATCGAATTAATGGTGGCAGCACGCAATTACGAGGGGTACAACCTGATTTAGAGTATCCATCCATCATTGATGCTGAAGAGTTTGGTGAGAGTTCGCAAGAAAACGCGTTGCCGTGGGATCAAATTACCCCAGCTAAATATCAAACTACCCATAGCATTCGTGGTTATGATTTTAAAACGCTGCAGCAACAACTCGATGAACAGATTCAAGGAAACCCAGAGTTTAATTATATTTTTGCTGATATCGAACGCTATCAACAAGAGAAAGAAAAAACTTGGGTCAGCTTGGTACTGGCTGAAAGAAAAGCGGAAGAAGCGGCCGACAAAGCTCGAAACCTTGCCCGTGCTAATGAACGTTTACAGCGTTTAGGACAGGAGCCGGTAGAGAAAATTGACGAAATTCCGACCGATTTAGAGGCGCCAGATCCTTACTTAGAAGAGACAGTCGAATTGGCGTTTAGGTTAGTAGATCAAGCGAAGATGGCTGCTAACTAAACTAGCTAATCTGTTGATATACCATTAGAAAGCCGCTTTTTGCGGCTTTTTTAATGGACAATCACTGGGTTTGGAAATAGGTGAATGGTAGCTTGATTGTGCCTGATGACAGCACACAAGAATATGATCTTAGTCCGAGCTGGTTTATCATTAGCCTGACTAGAACATAAGCCTAGCTCACGCAATCGTGAGTAGACGATAAAAATAATAGAGAATATTTATGCAACACACCCCATCTAACGGAACCCGTTCGCCGAGTGTTCTGCAAGCTGCCACGCCGCTCGTGGTATTGATTATCATGCTAGCCAGTTCAGTGTATCTCTTTGGCGAAGATTCATCTTATGGACCAAACCAAATTGCACTTTGGATAGCTGCCGGCGTTGCAATTGCCATCGGCTTTTACAACCATTTTAGCTGGGAACAAATCGAAGATGGCATCAAAGAGGGGATTTCGGTAGCCCTTGGCGCGCTCTTGATTATTCTGGCCGTGGGTTCGCTTATTGGTACTTGGCTTTTAGCCGGCACCGTGCCTAGCATGATTTATTACGGCTTAGAGCTGCTTGATCCTAGTTGGTTTTATGCTGCTAGTGCGTTGATGTGTGGCATTATTTCGTTAGCAATCGGCAGCTCATGGACGACCGCAGCCACCATCGGGGTAGCCTTAATGGGGGTTGCGGCAGGTATGGGCCTATCACCAGCTATTACCGCTGGTGCTGTTGTTTCTGGTGCCTATTTCGGTGACAAAATGTCACCTTTGTCAGATACCACTAATCTAGCGCCAGCTGTGGCTGGCACTGAATTGTTTGCGCACATTCGTTACATGGCACTTACGGCGGGACCTGGCTTTGCCATTACCTTGATTATTTTCCTAATCTTGGGCTTCAACGCTGATACTTCAGTGAGCTTACTTCAGCTAGAAAAAATGCAGCTAGAACTACAAAATACCTTTAACATTGGTTGGTTAATGTTAGTGCCTTTGCTAGTTTTGTTATATCTAGCAGCCACCCGCAAGCCAGCGTTACCCACGGTATTTTTTGGTGCCTTATTAGGCGGCCTTTGGGCGGTTATTTTTCAACCAGAAATGATCAGTAAGCTCGCAGAAGGGGACGATTCTTATGTTGCGACCCTGAAAATTGTTTGGCTTGCACTTACTGATGGGGTAAAAATTGAAACCAGCTCAGCTGATCTGAACGATCTTCTTAGCGGTGGCGGCATGTCAAGCATGCTAAATACCGTATGGTTGATTTTAAGTGCCATGACCTTCGGTGCCATTATGGAGAAACTAGGCCTATTGCAACGCCTAGTTGCTGGTATTTTAGGGTATGTGAAGTCGGTAGGAAGCCTGATTGGAGCTACGCTATTTACTTGTTTTGGCGCCAATGTACTCACCGCAGACCAATACATGGCGATTGTCTTACCCGGGCGCATGTACCGCGAAGAATTTGAGCGGCGTGGGCTTGACCCACGAGTGTTGTCTCGTACTTTAGAAGACAGCGCTACTTTAACCTCTGCATTAATCCCGTGGAACACTTGTGGTGCCTTCATGATGGGTGCTCTAGGTGTCAGCCCATGGATTTACGCCCCGTTTGCGTTCTTTAACTGGATAACCCCATTGATTGCGCTATTCTACGGTTACACCGGTATTAAAATTTTGCGCCTAGAGCAAACGGCCAAGCCAACCACAGCCTAACGAGGTGTGTACTCCCTATGAGTGAGAAACAAGCTAAGTTCCGGAGCGATTATCGTGCTCCGGACTTTTCTATCAGTACTGTTGAACTAACCTTTTATCTCGACCCTCATCACACCCGCGTGCATAACCGCATGCAAGTTCATCCGCAGCGCCAACAGCAGCCACTATGCCTTGATGGCGAACAATTAAAGCTACTTGAAGTGAGTATTAACGGTGAACTTTTAGACGCCAACGATTATCAACTTGACGCCCAGCAACTGGTGCTAACAAAGGTTCCAGAACAAGCGTTTGAGCTAGAGGTGGTCACTGAAATTGACCCTGCTAATAATACCGCGCTTGAAGGTTTGTATCAGACCAATGGTAGTTTTTGTACTCAATGCGAAGCGGAAGGTTTTCGGCGTATTACTTATTATCTTGACCGGCCGGATGTGCTGGCGATTTTTACTACTACCATTTACGCCGATCAGCAACAGTATCCTTATCTCTTAAGTAACGGTAATCCTCAGGCATCAGGTACCACTGCCGCAGGCCAGCAGTGGGTTACCTGGCACGATCCCTTTCCTAAACCAGCTTATTTGTTTGCCTTGGTGGCTGGCAACTTTGAGTTACTGGAAGACCATTTTACCACTCGTTCTGGTAAACAAGTGCTGTTGCAGCTCTTTGTCGACCCCGGCAATTTAGCGCGGGCCCATTATGCGATGCAGGCGCTAAAAAACTCCATGGCCTGGGACGAACAACGTTTTGGGCTTGAGTACGATCTAGATATCTACATGATTGTCGCCGTGGACTTTTTCAATATGGGGGCCATGGAAAATAAAGGCCTTAACGTATTCAATTCACGTTATGTGTTAGCTGATGCTGCAACCGCGACTGACCAAGACTTTTTGAATGTTGAATCGGTTATCGGGCATGAGTATTTTCATAATTGGACCGGTAATAGAATTACCTGTCGGGACTGGTTTCAACTGAGCTTAAAAGAAGGTCTAACGGTTTTTCGTGACCAAGAGTTTAGTTCCGATTTAGGCTCGCGGGCGGTTAATCGGATCCAAGCTATCCGAGTGATGCGAAGTCATCAGTTCAATGAAGATGCTAGCCCTATGGCGCATCCGATTCGGCCTGACAAAGTTATTGAAATGAATAACTTTTACACAGTTACTGTGTACAACAAAGGGGCCGAGGTTATCCGGATGCTACACACTTTGCTTGGTGAAGCGGGATTTCAAGCCGGCATGCGTTGTTACATTGAGCGCCACGATGGCCAAGCCGTGACCTGTGATGACTTTATTGCGGCGATGGCTGCGGCTAATCAGTGCGATTTAACTCGGTTTAAAAACTGGTACAGTCAAGCCGGTACTCCAGTTGTTAGAGTAACAGAAAACTATACTCCAGCGAGCGCTCAGACGGCGGGGCAGCTTCGGCTTAGGTTCGCACAACACACACCAGCTACGCCGGGGCAAACCGCCAAACAACCAGTACATATCCCGGTATTGCTAAGTGCCTATTCAAGCCGCGGCGAACGTCTTGAATTAACTCATCCAGAACTGCAACTGCACGAATCGGGCAGTTATTTATTTGAGCTCACCGAGGCCACGGCAGAAGTGACGATAACCGGATTACACGAGCGCCCCATACTGGCTTTATTAGAGAACTTCAGTGCGCCGGTACGCTTAGAATACAACCAAAGCTTTGCTGATAAAGCGGTGCTGTTGGGGTCTGCAGAACAAGAAGTAACGCGCTGGGAAGCTGCCCAACAGATGTATCTAGACTTGCTCACCGCAGCAGTAGCTAAAGATGGGTTAGTCAGCTTGCCACCGGAAGTAAGTATGGCTTTACAAGAGCTTCTGGCAGCACCACTGGATCCTGCGCTAAAAGCTTTAGCCTTGACCCCGCCGGCCGCGGAAGAATTAGCCGAGCATTATCCGCAGGATATTCCGCTTGCCTTGATTGGGTTGGCTTGTGAGCAATTAAAACGAGCGATTGCGGCAGCCTTGGCAGAGCAATTAGCCACCTGGTGGCAACAACAGCAAGGTCAACCTTATGAATTAACCGCGCAGGCTATTGCGCAGCGCAGCCTCACGCATCTGGCTGCCTACTATTTAGCGTTGAACGATCCTGAAGCTTTCAATAGTGAGATTAGCCAAGCTTTTAGCCATGCCGACAACATGACGAGCCAGCAGGCGTTACTACAAATTGCAACCCACTTAGAATTAGCTTGTGCAAGTGACTTATTAGAGCAATTTGAGTTGCGCTGGCAACATGATCCTTTGGTCTTGGATAAATGGTTTGCGGTGCAAGCTAGTGCACCTGTGGCGGGCACTGTTGCACGGGTAGCTGAGTTGGTTGATCATCCGCGTTTTAATCGAAATAACCCGAATCGTGTCTATGCGTTGTTAGCTACTTTCAGTCGCAATCTGCTGGCTTTTCATCAAGCTGATGGAGCAGGGTACCAAGTGGTTGCGAGCATGGTCAGTTACTTGAACGGTAAAAACCCTCAAGTGGCAGCGCGGCTTATCACGCCATTCACTCAATGGCGACGGTTCGATAAGCAACGTCAAAAGCTGCTGCTTGGTCATCTGCAAGAGCTGCAACAATTGCCGAATTTAGCGCCTGATTTGGCCGAGAAAATTAGCAGTAGTTTGGCTCCTGATATGCAGGCCTAGCCGCAGCCTTTGTAATAATCATGCAAAGCTTTTGGATAAACATGTTCAGACCGCGAAATTCGTGGTCTGAACACTGTTTTTTGTGCTTTATAATGATTGAATAACCTAGCTAAATGTCCGACAATAATATGAATTATTTCGCTGTGTGATTTTACCGGCTGGCGGTGCCAGAGGGTAGAACCACATCGTTATATCTCATCACGTTAAAAGGACACTAGCATGAATGCGTTTGGCGAAGGCCAGATCCCCGTTATTTTGCAGAAGGTGGCCGATCTGATTGAACACAGAGCTACCGATCGAGCCGACTTAATCAAAGATTTTGCGTTGAGGTTATATAGAAATATCTCACCGGATGATCTGGCGCTGCGAAATGACAGCGACATGTACGGCGCGGTGATGGGATTGTGGCACAGCTTCAACGAATACACGCCCGGTAAAAAAGCCTTAATTAAAATCTATAACCCAGAAGTGGCGCGCCACGGCTGGGAATCTGCGCATACCATTATTGAAATCATTCAATCAGATATGCCGTTTATGGTTGATTCCATTCGCATGGCTTTAACGCGCTTGGGTATCACCTCGCATTTGCTACTGCATTTGCCAATTAGCCATAAACGAAATGAGCAAAACCAAATCAACGAACTGCTTAAGGCTGGTACTCGTAACGATGATAACGAAGTCGATACGGTATTTCTGATTGAAGTGGATCGTCAAGCCTCTGCCGACGCTATCAAAACCCTGAAGAAAGAATTAGCTGCAGTAATGGAAGAAGTGACGGTATCGGTAGGTGATTGGTTGCCAATGCGTAACAAACTGACCGAACTGGCCGCAGACTTAAGCAAGATTAATTACCCTGGTAGTCAACAAGAACTGCAAGAAGCACAGCGGTTTTTAAGTTGGTTAGCCAAAGATAACTTTACCTTAATGGGCTATCGTCGTTACGACTTAGTGCCGATTGAAGGTGACTACATCATTCGCCAACAAACTGAATCCAGCCTTGGCTTGATGCGCAAAAGCGCCACTAACAAAGAACGCTTGGTATCATCTTTACCAGAAGTAGCGCGTGACATGACTTTTGACGATAGTTTGTTATTGGTAACTAAGACCAATACCAAGTCTAAGGTTCACCGTCCAGCTTACAATGACTACATTGGCATTAAGCGCTTTGATGACAACGGCAAAGTGATTGGTGAAGATCGTTTTATTGGTCTGTACTCCAGCAGTTTCTATAACAACAGCGCGCGTGATGTTCCATTAGTTGGCGATAAGATTAAACGCGTGATGGAAGCCTCAGGTTTCGCACCTAACTCACACGCAGCCAAAGCGTTATTGAATATTCTTGAAACTTATCCGCGCGATGAGATTGTACAAGCAAATGAAGACGACCTGCTTGAAGTAGGGCTGGGCGTGTTGCAGATGCAAGAGCGCGATATGACGCGGTTGTTTGTCCGTCGAGATATTTTTGGTCGCTTTGCATCGTGCATGGTGTTTGTACCGAAAGAACGCTACAACACCTTATTACGTCAAAAGACCCAGCAGATTTTAGCAACCTCGTTGCACAGCACTGCGGAAGTTGACTTTACCACCTATTTTTCTGAGTCCTCCCTAGCTAGAACTCATTATACCGTGCGCATTGGCGAGCACGTACAGGACATTGATGTGAAAGAACTTGAGCAAAACTTAGTTGAAGCAGCGCGCACTTGGGAAGATAACTTCGAGCGCATTTTAAGTAGCACCTTCGGTGAAGGTCGCGCTAACGAGCTGAATAAAAAATATGCCAATGCGTTCCCGCGGGCCTATAAAGAGGACGTCTTGCCATCGGTTGCTATTGCCGATTTACAGCAGATTGAAGCCCTAGACGACGAACACAAACTAGGCATGCTGTTTTATCGTTCACGCGAAGAGAACGAAACCAGTAAAAAAATTCGCTTAAAACTGTTCCATAAAGACGAGCCGATTCATTTGTCTGATGTGTTACCGATGTTAGAAAACTTCGGCTTGCGGATCATTGGTGAGAGCCCGTACCAGATTAAAACGACCGACGGCAATCTATTCTGGGTGTTAGACTTCCAGATGTTGCACAACAACGTCAAGCTCGACCTTGAAGCCAGTCGTGATTTGTTCCAAGACGCCTTTGCGAAGGTTTGGGACGGTCACTATGAAGATGATGGTTTTAACCGTTTGGTACTAAGCGCCGGTCTAACAGGTCGCCAAGTGATTATTTTACGTATGTTTGCTAAATACATGCGTCAAATTGGTACGACCTTCAGCCAGAGCTACATTGAAAGTACCTTTGGGAAATACCCACTGATTGCCAAATTGATCATTAAGCTGTTCTATACTAAGTTTGAACCGAAAGAGAAGAGCCGCGCGAAGAAAATCGAAGCCTTAGAAACGCGTATTGCTTCTGAGCTAGAAAACGTAGCCAACCTCGATGACGACCGTATTATTCGTCGTTACGTTGAGCTGATTTTGGCTGCACTGCGAACCAACTTCTTCCAAGCTGATGCCTCTGGCAACGAAAAACCCTACATTTCGGTTAAGTTTATGCCTGAACTTATTCCTGAAATGCCATTGCCGCTACCTAAGTACGAAATTTTTGTGTATTCACCTCGCGTAGAAGGGGTGCATTTACGTGGTGGCAAAGTAGCTCGTGGTGGCTTGCGCTGGTCAGATCGCCGTGAAGATTTCCGTACAGAAGTTCTCGGCTTGGTGAAAGCGCAGCAAGTTAAGAACACTGTGATAGTTCCGGTTGGCGCCAAAGGTGGTTTCTTCTGTAAAAACTTACCAGAAGAGCGGGAAGCCTTTTTCGAAGAGGGTAAGGCTTGTTACCGCACCTTTATTCGTGCCTTGTTGGATATCACGGACAACATTGTTAACGGTGAAGTTGTACCACCACAAGACGTAGTTCGTCATGATGAAGACGACATTTATTTAGTGGTTGCGGCCGATAAAGGAACCGCGACTTTCTCTGACATTGCTAACAGTATTTCAGCGGAATACAACTTTTGGTTGGGTGACGCCTTTGCCTCTGGTGGCTCTGTAGGTTATGACCACAAGAAAATGGGGATCACAGCCCGTGGTGCATGGGAATCTGTGAAACGTCATTTCCGTGAACTTGGGGTTGATTGCCAAACCACTGATTTTACCGCAGTAGGTATCGGCGATATGGCTGGCGATGTGTTCGGTAACGGTATGTTGTTATCCAAACATACGCGCTTAGTTGCAGCCTTTAACCACATGCACATTTTTGTGGATCCAAATCCGGATGCGGCAAGCAGCTACGCCGAGCGTGAGCGCCTGTTCAAGTTACCGCGTTCAAGCTGGGCCGATTACGATAGTTCGTTAATTTCTTCTGGTGGTGGTATTTTCTTGCGCAGTGCGAAAGCCATTGAATTAACGCCAGAAATGAAAAAATTATTTAACACTCAGAAAAAGTCGTTGACGCCAACTGAGATGATTAAAACCATCTTAACTTTGCCCGTCGACTTACTTTGGAACGGTGGTATTGGTACTTACGTTAAGAGCAGTAAGGAAAGCGACAGCGACGTTGGTGATCGTGCTAACGATGCGGTGCGGGTGAACGGTGGCGAACTGCGCACTAAGATTGTCGGCGAGGGCGGTAACCTAGGTTTCACCCAATTAGGACGTATCGAATACGCTCGTAACGGCGGTCGTATCAATACTGATGCGATTGACAACGTAGGTGGCGTTGATTGTTCGGATAACGAAGTTAATATCAAGATCTTGTTGAATGGTTTGGTTGCCAACGGCGATTTGACCCGAAAACAACGCGATCAGTTGCTATACGACATGACCGACGAAGTGGCGCAAATCGTGATTAAAGATTGCTTCCGTCAATCGCAATCAATTTCCGTTACAGCGATTCGTGGTGCCGATCAGATTAAAGAATTGCAGCGCTTTATTCATCACCTAGAACGTGAAGGGCAACTTAACCGTGCACTTGAGTTTTTACCGGATGATGATGAATTGGCAGAACGTCAGGCGCTCAATAAGGGCTTAACCCGTCCTGAATTAGCCGTGATCACTGCCTATGGCAAGATGGTATTGAAAGATCAATTGGTCGATGACGCTATTATGGATGACCCTTTCCATGCGCGTTCACTGATTAATGCGTTTCCTAAGCCGTTGCAAGAAACCTATGCTGAGGCAATGCAAAATCACCCATTACGGGCGCAGATTATTGCTACGCGTTTAGCCAATAATATCGTTAACGATATGGGACCGAACTTTGTTTATCGCAAAGCAGACGCGACCGGGGCTACTGTTGCTGAAGTAGCAAACGCCTACGTGATTGCGCGTGAATGCTTTAATTTGCGTGGTCTAATGGAAGCCATTGAAGCAGGTAACAACCAAATTCCTGCCGATGTGCAGAACAGTATGTTATTCCAGATCCGTCGGGTTGTGCGTCGTGCTACACGTTGGTTCTTGCGCCATCCAAATCCTGAACTAGGTAACATTCAAGCGCACATTGATTTTTATCAAGACAGCTTTAATGACTTGCGAGAGAATGTGCTGGATTACGTTATTCCAGCCGAGCGTGATGCTATTCAGAAAGACATTGACAAGCTACAAGCGCAAGGCGTACCAGCAGATCTTGCTAAACAAGTTGCTATTCTGTCCACCTTGTTCTCGGCGCTAGATATTGCAGACGTGGCTAAACAGACAGGTCGCAGTGAAGCTAGCGTAGCGAAAGCCTACTTTAATTTGGGCTCGCAAGTGTCCTTGCATTGGTTCTTGGAGCAAATTAACAGTCAGCCGGTTGATAACCACTGGCAGGCTCTAGCTCGTGCCGCGTTCCGCGAAGAGTTGGATTGGCAACAGCGTTCATTAACCATGAGCGTCTTGAACGGTAGTGACGAAGCGCAAGATAGCCTTGATGTGTTAGCGGCTTGGTTAGATGCCAATAAAGTCTTTGTAGACCGTTGGTTAGTGATGCTATCAGATTTCCGTACCACCAAAACTCATGAGTTTGCTAAGTTCTCCGTTGCGTTACGAGAACTGATGTTACTCAATCAAAACTGTACGTCGGCAGCTTAAGCCTATGTACGGGATCTTGCGTAAGTGGCTGTTCAGCAAAGATGCTGAACAGTCACATGATTTGACCTTGAGGTTACTTAAACGCTACGCCAACACCCCGTTGGCGTGGTTTTGGCGACAGCAAGTTGAAGCTAAACCCGTCACTGTGATGGGCATTGAATTTCCTAATCCTGTAGGTTTAGCGGCAGGCCTTGATAAAAACGCCGAGTGCATTGATGCTTTTGCACAAATGGGATTTGGTTTTATCGAGGTCGGTACAGTTACTCCCAAACCACAGGAAGGCAATCCCAAGCCACGCCTGTTTCGAATCCCTGAACGTGAGGCCATTATCAACCGCATGGGTTTTAATAACCTTGGCGTTGATTACTTGGTTGAGCAAGTGCAAAAAGCTAAGTTCAAGGGGGTGCTGGGGATTAATATAGGCAAGAATAAAGCTACAGCAGAAGCTGATGCCGTGCACGATTATGTGCATTGTATGCGCAAAGTTTACGCTTTTGCGAGCTACATTACGGTCAATATATCCTCGCCAAACACGCCTGGCTTACGCGCCTTTCAGCATGGCGATGCGCTGCATCAACTGCTGGCCAGCTTGAAACAAACTCAAGCAGAACTCGCCACCGAACACGGCCGTTATGTGCCACTGGCAGTAAAAATTGCGCCGGATCTTGATAGCGACGGCATTGCAGCGATGGCGGCTGCCTTAATAGAACATCAGATAGATGCTGTTATAGCGACCAACACAACTCTCAGTAGGGACGCGGTAGTCGGCTGTAAGCATGCCGATGAGGCAGGGGGCTTGAGTGGCAAAGTGCTATTTGATGCGAGCACGGCCGTAGTTAAGCAACTAGCAGAACATCTTCAGGGTAAACTACCTATCATTGCCGTTGGTGGCATCGATAGCGCGGCCGCAGCTCAAGCAAAACTAGCCGCAGGAGCAAGCTTGGTGCAAGTGTACACCGGCTTCATTTACCATGGACCGCAGTTGATCCGCACTATCGTAAACGACTTGTAAACAATCTCAGATTTCTTTATGGTATAAAGCATAGTCAAAGTTCACTCGCAATAACGATAACGACAAGGTTGAACGTGCACGTAAATATCCAGTGGCAATGGTTCTGTGAGCCAGCAACAAAGCATCTCGGTATCCAGCTTGAGTCTGGCACAGCACACCTATGCCCTTATAAAGCCAGTAGACTGATTCCTTTGTACCCCTTGCAAGCGAGCCTAACAACCGATGAAGCTCAGTTGTTTCAAGAGTTTACTGAGTGTTTAGAAGAAGTTAGCCCACTTATTGAGACAAGCATTCAGCAACCTTGTAACTCAGACTGGGTACAGGCCGCAGGGCTGAATTTACTGATTATCCAGCGTTTTGGGCGGCCACAATTGCCTCAGAGTTGGTATTTTCAAGAAGCTTTAATCGCCGAACAAACCCAACAAGAACTAAAACTCGGGGCCCTAGTACAGCTTAATTCGGGGCTGCAACAAGGGCTCTGTGTGGTGTTGCAGCAAGATGGTGAATTTGCTGAATGCATGGTGTTGGGAGCAGAATTTGTGTTATCCGATGTGAAAACATTACGCCAGTTTGATGTGTTCAAGGTCATGATTAATCGTTTACAACGAGGCCCTCATGAAACTCATGCTGACGGTAGTCCTACTCTGCGGTTAGCCTAAAGGCGTCATCTTACTCCTGTTGTTAAGCTAGTTGAGTCTGTAACCTATGAAATTACCCGGTCATATTGCTGCAACTGTTACTTTGTTAGCCAGTGCAATCAGTCTGGTGTTAACCCCGAGCCATGCGTTAGCCACACCAACACTACCAGCTACCAGCAGTGCTGCTGCACCTAGCCTCCATTTACGTATTCTCAGTACCAGCGATGTTCATGGCCAATTTATCGGGAAAAATTACTTTACCGAACAACCAGTAGCAGCAGGTTATGCACACTTAGCCAAGGTCATCGAAGAAGCCCGGGCGGAAGCAGACTTGCATGTGTTAATTGATAACGGTGATCTCATCCAAGGTAGTCCTATGACGGACTGGATGGTAACCGCAGCAGCTAGCGAACAGCCGTTGCCACTCACTCAAGTGATGAATGCCCTGCAGTTTGATGTGGCCAACTTAGGCAATCATGAATTTAATTACGGTCTAGATTACCTTGCCCAAGCCTATGCTGGTGCAAATTTTCCGCTGCTTAGCGCCAATCTTAAACCCTTGACCGAAGCGGCCAAGAATAAATTAAAGATTGCGCCTTGGGTGATGTTAGAAAAGCAGCCTGCACAGGCATGGTTACCCGCTGTTAAAGTTGCAGTGATTGGGGTACTACCGCCGCAAATCATGCAGTGGGATGCCCATTATTTACAGCATCAAGTTACGGTAGAGGGGATGTATGAAGCAGCCCAGCGAAGTGTGCAAGAGGCCCAACAACAAGGAGCCGAGGTGATCATTATCGCAGCTCATACGGGGTTACCGAAAAATTCTCGCGAGACCCATAGCAGTGAGCAAGATGTTTGGTCGCTTGCGCAAATTGACGGCGTAGATGCAATCGCATTTGGCCATCAGCATGAGTTATTCCCCGGTACTGATGCTTACCAATTAAATCCTGACGTAAATAGCGAAGCCGGCACCATTCATGGTGTTGCAGCATCGCAGCCTGGTGCACAAGGCGAGTACCTTGGCGTGATAGATCTTTATTTACAGTGGCAGCAACAAGGTTGGCAAGTTAGTCGCAGTAAGAGTCATTTACGAGCTGCCGCGGCAACTCCAGACACAAATATTCAGGCGTTATTAGCAGAGGCTGATCAAGCTACTTTGGCTTATATGAAGCAACCCATTGGGCATACAGAGGTAGCATTATCACATCGATTATCACGGTTACAGCCCACGTCCGCCATGCAACTCTTGCATGATGCTCAGCAGTGGTATGTGGAGCGTTATCTAGATGGCTTGGCCGATGAGTCTTCCACTAGCACCGAACAATCATGGCAACGGTTGCCATTACTGAGTGCTGCGGCTCCTTTTTTTGCCGCAACCTCAGCAGAGGAGGCCGCGCAACAGCAGTTTACTTTTATCAATGCAGGCCCAGTTACCATCGGCGATGTGGGTAATTTATATCGATATCCCAATACTTTGGACGTCGTCAAAATATCGGTGGCACAACTACAGCAATGGTTAGAAATCAGCGCAGCCGCGCTTAAAGTAGGCAGTAACGAAGAGCCATACAGTTGGGTTGAAAGCCAAGTGCCTTCTTATAATTTTGATACGATTGCTGGCATCAAGTACCAGATTGATGTTAGTCAACCCATAGGTCAGCGCGTCACCATCCTCGATCAGATAGCAACGGAAGAAGTCTTGGTCGTAACCAATAATTATCGCGCTAATGGCGGTGGTGATTTTGCCGGATTAGATGGCAGTCAGATAGTGTTTAGCAGCCCAGATCAAATTCAGCATATTCTTATCGAGTATCTGAAACAGTTACCACAACCCTATTTAGCAGGGCAACAGCTGGATAAGAATTGGATTATTGTTGACCGGGAATAGTCGGAAAGATCAAGTAAGGATTTGGTTGCGGGGGCAGGATTTGAACCTACGACCTTCGGGTTATGAGCCCGACGAGCTACCAGACTGCTCCACCCCGCGTCCGATGAAGTGCATAGTATAGAGTTAGTTCTGCAAACGCAAGCCCCCATTGAATCGTTCGCTTAGTTATTAACCGATATTGATTTGATTGCTGCTTTTACGTCCATATCGAGCAATACAGCAGCCTCATCTTTCGGTATAATCTGTTTCTATCTTTCTTAATAAGTGATTATTTTCATGTCGGCAACTCTGCAACTTTTTGCAACCTGCGCCAAAGGTCTCGAGCCTTTATTGTTTGATGAACTGAACCAGTTGGGTATTACCCAAGTGCGCCAAACAGCTGGCGGCTGCTGGTTCGACTGCTCCTTAGAGCAGGCCTATCAAGTGTGCCTGTGGACTCGGTTAGCGAATCGAGTGTTATTAAAATTGGGTGAATGCTTCGTTAAGCAAGCCCAAGACATTCCATTGGCCGTTGCCCAAACTGAATGGGAACAGGTTTTTGCGCCTGAAGATACGTTCTTAATTGATTTCAGCGGTCGTCATCCAGATATCCGCCACACGCAATTTGGTGCGCAGCTAGTCAAAGACGGTATTGTGGATCGCTTTAGAGAACAATTAAACCAACGACCTTCAGTTAGCAAAGAGCCTGACGTTCGCATTAACGCTCATTTACAAAAAGATAAGCTTACCTGGTATTTAGATTTAGCGGGTGAGAGTCTGCATAAACGTGGCTATCGGCAACAGCAGGGTGCTGCACCGTTACGTGAAACCTTAGCGGCGGCGGTGGTGATTCGTGCGGGTGTTGATACCACAACTGAAGTAGTCATGGACCCATTCTGTGGTTCGGGCACCTTACTACTTGAAGCAGCAATGATTCGTTATCAGTTAGCACCTGGCTTACAGCGTAGCTATTGGGGCTTTCAAGCATGGATGGGACACCAACACAGCTTGTGGTTACAAGTGCGTGAGCAAGCAGAGCAGCGTTTTGCCGAAGCTATCGCCGAGCCTAGCGCTAGGTTTTACGGACGCGACAATGATCCACGCATGCTGGGGATTGCCCGACAAAATGCCGAACGGTTGGGATTAAGCCATGTATGTGACTGGCAAGTAGGGGATGCGGAGCATGCAGAACCGGCCGTAAATGCGGCAGAACAACACACCGCACCTTTGCTTATTTGTAATCCACCCTATGGTGAGCGGCTTGGCGAAGAAGTTGAAACGCTGCTGTTGTATCGTCGTTTTGGTCAGCAATTACGGCAACAGTTTTCCGGTTGGCAAGTGGCGGTTCTAGCCGGTGATGAAACTCTCTTAAAGCGTCTTAAGTTACGTAGTCAACGCAAATACAAGTTGTTTAACGGTGCCATTGAGACTTTATTGGCTACTTACGACTTAACCGTAGAGCAACCTGAATTTACCCAAACGCAATCAAACGACCTTGCCAACAGATTACGGAAAAACTACCAAAAATTAGAAAAATGGGCGGCAAAAGAAGGGGTTAACGCATGGCGTCTGTATGATGCCGACCTTCCAGAATACAATGCAGCCGTTGATGTCTACGATGATTGTATTGTGATTCAAGAATATGCAGCGCCGAAAGACATTCCGCCGGCGGTAGCTAAAGATAGATTATGGTTTTTAATCGATACCTTAGCCTCTGAGTTGCCTTTTAAAGCTGAAAACATGACCTTAAAGGTGCGGCAACGGCAGGCTGGTAAACAGCAATATCAAAAACAGACCCCGCGTGGCTTAGTTCGGATAGTGCATGAATACGGCGTGCAGTTTGAGGTGAATCTGAGTGACTATTTAGACACAGGGCTATTCTTAGATCATCGTTGGGCACGCCGAGAATTAGGTAAAATCAGTGCGGATAAGAGTGTTCTGAATTTGTTTGCCTACACCTGTTCAGCATCGGTGCATGCCGCAATGGGCGGTGCTAAAGAGGTGGTTTCAGTCGATTTATCTAAAACTTATTTGGCTTGGGGCGAACGCAATTTCCACCTCAACAAGCTCAACACGCGCGCCCATCAGTTTATTCAAGCTGATTGTATTACATGGCTTAGAGAACAACGGCCACAGCAGCGCTACGACGTGATTTTCCTCGATCCGCCCACGTTTTCAAACTCTAAGCGGATGGATGATGTTTTAGATGTTCAACGTGACCACGTGCAATTGTTGAAACTAGCAGCACGGTTGTTGAAAGACGACGGGGTGATTTTGTTTTCCAACAACAAACGCAAATTCAAGCTTGATAACGAGGCTTTAGCTGAAGCCTTTTTGGTTGCAGAAGACCTAACCAAGCGCTCTATTTCCGCTGATTTTGAGCGCCACAAAGGCATTCACCATTTGTTCAAGGTACGCCACAGTGGCTGACTATTATCTGCTTAGCAAACCTCATTGTCCTTTGTGTGACCAAGCTAAGCTGCTCGTTGAACAAGCCATGCAGCAAGCGGTTCAGTCACCAGCAACGGGCTGGCGTCTGCATGTGGTTGATATTACCCAACAACCCGAGCTACTAGCAGAGTACGCTTGGTTGATCCCTGTATTAGTGCGCGCTAGCGACGATGCCGAGTTACGTTGGCCGTTTGCAACAGCACTTGAGGATTTTTTAATAGCATGAATATTGTAAGAATTCAGAATGCGCAATTAGCCTTTGGCAACGATGCCATTTTAGACCATGTTGACCTAACCATTGAAGCAGGCGAGCGGGTCTGTTTAGTGGGCCGCAACGGTGCCGGTAAATCGACGCTACTCAAGGTTATCGACGGCGAAGTGCAGCTCGATGACGGGGCAGTGCAATTGGTCGGTGATACGGTTGTTGCTAGATTGCCGCAAGATCCACCAGCAAACTCAGAGCAGTCGGTATACGATTATGTTGCTGAAGGTTTAGCTGAGGTGGGCGATTTACTTAAAGATTATCACCATACCCTGCAAAAGCTCGAACAGGAGCATGATAGTGACCAAATCATGAATGATTTGGCGCGCTTACAGACCGCTTTAGAAGCGGCCGATGGCTGGCAGTTACAAACCCGCATAGAACAAGTGTTAACGCAGCTAGCACTACCTGCCGATAGCACCATGGCGGCGCTCTCGGGCGGTTGGCTACGACGGGTAGCATTAGCCCGTGCACTGGTGGTCAATCCTGATTTGTTGCTGTTAGATGAGCCTACTAACCACCTCGACGTAGAAATGGTGCGGTGGTTAGAAGAGCGGGTTAAAGACTTTCGTGGTGCGGTGCTATTTATCAGCCACGACCGGGCCTTTATTCGTCATCTAGCAACTCGTATTATTGATTTAGATCGGGGCCAATTAAATAGTTATCCCGGTAGTTACGATGCCTACTTAGAGCTCAAGCAACATCAGTTGGAAGTTGAAGAGACTCACAACGCTGAGTTTGATAAAAAACTGGCTCAAGAAGAGACCTGGATCCGTCAGGGCATTAAAGCACGGCGGACTCGCAATGAAGGCCGCGTCAGGGCGTTAAAAGAGCTCCGAAAACAACGTGCGCAACGCCGCGAACAGCAAGGTTTGGCCAAGTTAGCTGTGCAGGAAGCCAGTAAATCAGGCAAGCTGGTGTTTGATGGCAGTGATGTTAATTTAGCGTTCGGTGATAAAACCATCCTACGCCAGTTTGAGTTTACCTTACAACGCGGTGACAAGGTTGCCTTGGTAGGACCGAATGGTTGCGGCAAGAGTACGTTGATCAAAGTTTTGCTGGGACAACAAGCGGCAGATTCCGGGCAGATCAAGCTAGGGACTCACTTACAAGTCGCCTATTTTGATCAGCATCGTGCGCAACTAGATCCTAATCTAACCATTGCTGAAAACGTAGGTGATGGTAAGCAGGATGTTACCTACAATGGTAAAACTCGACATATTCTGAGCTACTTACAAGATTTCTTATTCTCACCTAAACAAGCCAGAACGCCGGTAAGAGCTTTATCTGGCGGAGAGCGTAACCGAGCTTTATTAGCCAAACTGTTTTTAACCCCAAGTAATTTCTTGATCTTGGATGAACCTACCAACGACCTTGATATCGACACCTTAGAGCTGTTAGAGCAAATTGTGGCAGATTATCAGGGGACGGTAATCTTGGTCAGCCACGATCGTGAATTTGTGGATAATACGGCGACAAGCGTGCTGTTATTTGAAGGTGAGGGTAAAGTAACCGAAATCGTGGGTGGCTTTACCGAAGTAAATCATTATTTAAGCCAAACTGCGGGAACTAATTCGGCTGCCAGCAAGTCACAGCCTGCAGCATCTGCAAGTAGTAGCACTGCGGCAAGTAAAGAATCTGCTAACAAGGGTTCAGCTGCGCCGCGTAAAAAGTTATCCTACAAGCTGCAACGCGAATTGGAACAATTACCGCAACGGATTGAAGCGTTAGAGCAGGAACAAGAGCACTTGCAACAACAAACCAGTCAGGCTGATTTTTTCACTCAGCCGCATTCAGTTACTGCGCCGGTATTAGAGCGATTAGGCGAATTAGAACAAGAACTTATGGCCGCGCTAGAGCGCTGGGACGAATTAGAAAATTTACAACAAGAGAGTCGTTGAATTCCTTATGAAACAGTTTAAAACCAAAGCACTTACGCTGGCAGTAGCCGGTTTATTAAGCAGTAGTTTTAGTGCCGCAGCTATGGCCGATAGCTACACCTTTACCGTACTCCCAGAAACGCACAGTCAAGTTCGGGCTAGTTTTCCGCGCAATATCAACGATAGTGGGTTGATCACCTTACATGGTCGCTTTTCTGCTAACACCGAGATTGATTTTGATCTTATGACCGATAACTTAAAAGGCTATATCGGTTTAGATGAAGATTTTGATCCTGCCACCGATAGCTTAACTGAGGCCCAATATTGGGGACTCGTTCAAGTGCTGGCTGATCGAGAGAATGCAAATAGTGCTGAGTTGCGTATTGCTACTGATTTTGCTGGAACTTATAACGGTCAAGATATCCTGTTTCATGGCTTACTCAACGGTACCGACGGGGCCGTATCAAGCCAAGAAAAATCAGCGGATCATGCCTTTTTAGGTTTGAATAACAATAACGTGAGAGTAGGTTGGGCATCTGCGCCTTACACTCGCTTTGATCACACGTATCAACCTGAACCAGCGGAAGAGGGTGGCGAGATGCCAGACCCCATCACGTTAAACTTTGCTGAGCGTGAGTACATCAGTCGTGGTTTGTGGTTTGATGGCACTAATTACAGCTTAATTGCGCCGCCAGAGCAGGAATACTTAGGTGGTGAAGCACAAATCTTTGCCATCAATGACACCAATTTAGCCGTAGGTAACGCTAGTGTGGCGTTATTCCCAGCTGCTCAAGAGCGAGTAGATGCTTGTCTTGAAGACTTTACCCCAGCGTCCAATCGCGCCGTTTATACCTGTATTTGGAATCTTTGGTACGGTTTTCAGCGCGAAGCAGCCTTAGGCGGCTCTTTTACTGCTAATGGCTCTCTTTACGATATGCATGCAGCCGTGTGGCAACTTGATGACCAAGGCCAGGTTATTTCAGAAACTCTGTATCCGCCATTGCGTGAGCGTTCAGAAGATGATGGAGCCTACTGGTCTGCTTATGCTTATGCAGTCAACAACAACGGCATTGCGGTAGGCCAAAGCTGGACTTACTACAACGACGTAGAACAACCGGGCAACCGGATTAAAATGCCAGTGGTTTACCAAAATGGCGAAACTAAAGCGATCACGACAGATGAGGAATACATTTGGGGCTCGGCGACTGCCATCAACGATGAAGATCAGGCAACGGGTTTTGTGATTCGTACCATCCAAGGGGTACGTCGCGCTATTGGCTTTATCTATGATGTAGAAGCTGAAACTTTCGCTGAGTTACCAGGCTTTTTCGAGGGTTCAAGCACCTATCCCAATGCCATCAACAATCAAGGCTTAGTGGTGGGCTCAGGTGAAATCGATTACACCCTGAACGCCGAACGCCGTCGAGTTGGTTTTGTTTATGACTTAAATAATCCAGATGCTGGTTTTATCAACCTCAATGATGCTATTGGTTGCAGTGCGGACTATTACATAGTGTCGGCAGACGATATCAACGAAGATAATCAAATCTTGGCCACCGCGTTAACGACCATCGAAGAAACCACAGAAGAGGGTGAGACCTACACTCGTAATGTCTATGCGACGCTGAAGCTGGATACAGCCGCAGGCGAGGTTACTGGTTGCTCTACTGAGGATGAGATAATTACACGTGAAGGCGCTGCCACATCTCCTTTTGGCTTGATTGCTATGTTCTTGATTGGTGGCCTTATTACTATTCGTCGCTTAATCAAGGTTTAACTGGCAATAATCTTCTAAGTAAAGCCTTCTGACAAACTGGCGTAATATCATCAACTTAACGGTAACGATGATATTACGCCATTTTTTTAGGTTGAACTCCCTGATTAAGTTGCTATCTATTAAAGGGAGAGCAGTCAAAAAAACGTCATGCTCTTGTCATAAATCAAAAACGACAATTGGACGAGGAAGGTAAATATGAAACGACAAAAACGCGATCGCCTCGAACGTGCTCACGCACAGGGGTTCAAAGCCGGAGTATCTGGTCGTTCTAAGGAACTGTGTCCTTATCAAAACCAGGATGTTCGATCTCAGTGGCTAGGCGGTTGGCGCGATGCGATGGAAGCTCGTGGCGTTGGTCTGTTCCGCTGATGCGTCCTCATCAGAAACAGCTACAATAAAGCCGAATGAAATAAGCCCGCATAAGAGCGGGCTTTCTTTTAGCAGGACGAGACACTAACCTTTTAAAAGGTGGAAGTGTCTGTAAATAAACCTACTTTCAAATCTTTTGCAGTATAGATAGTTTTGCCATCCACTTCGACGCGACCATCAGCAATACCCATGTACAATGAACGTTTCAACACACGCTTCATATCGATGTGATAGGTGACTTTTTTCGCCGTAGGTAGAATCTGACCGGTAAACTTCACTTCGCCAACGCCTAACGCGCGACCACGACCGGGGCCACCTAAACAGGCCAAGAAAAAGCCAGTAAGTTGCCACATGGCATCCAAACCTAAGCAACCAGGCATGACAGGATCACCAATAAAATGGCAATCAAAAAACCATAGATCTGGGTTGATATCTAACTCGGCATGAATGTAGCCTTTGTTGTAGGCACCGCCGGTTTCAGTAATTTCTAAAACCCGATCCATCATCAACATATTCGGGGCAGGGAGCTGACTATTGCCGGGACCAAACATTTCGCCACGAGCGCATGACAGAAGTTCTTCGCGGGTGAAGCTAGACTGTTTCATAAAGACCTTTATTACAGCTAAAGAATAAGTGTTCGCAAATACCCGCTCAGATTAGCGAACACTTGTACGCTTAACAAGTCCGATTTGTTCTTTATTTAAAACCAGCGTTGCCACCATGACGTGGGTTTTTCTATATGCTGTAGTTCGCTAAGTCGTTGTTCTATCTTAGCGTATAGTTGTTTCTGCGGCTCGTTGGTCAATAACTCTAAGGCTGCAGTAACGTGTTCAACGGCATAAATATGAAACTTTTCGGCAGCTACCGCAGCAATCACTTCATGATCAAGATTAAGCTGGCTTAAATTGGCTTGAGGAATGATGACGCCTTGCTTGCCGGTTAGTCCACGCGCTTGGCAAAGCGCAAAATAACCTTCTATCTTTTCGTTGACGGCGCCGATGGCTTGTACTCGACCAAATTGATCGACTGCACCGGTAATAGCTAAACCTTGCTCAATAGGAGCCTCAGCTAGTGCCGACAGCAGACAGCAAAGCTCAGCCAAAGAGGCACTATCGCCATCAACTTCGTGATACGACTGCTCAAATACAATGGTAGCCGACAGACTCATAGCATCATTGCGAGCGAATACATTGGCTATATAGGCACTTAAAATCATCACCCCTTTGGTATGAATACTACCACTGAGCTCTGATTTTCGGTCGATGTCAATAATATCGCCGTCACCGTAATGCACGGTTGCCGTAATCCGACTTGGCTCACCAAATTCAGACCCACCCGCAGTAACCACGGTTAATCCATTGATCTGGCCGATAACCTGACCACTGGTTTCAATGTAGACTTGACCTTCTAAGATAGCGCGGCGACTCAACTCAGCGATGTAGCCATCACGCTGCTTGCGTTGTTCAAGCACTTGTTCAAGGTGTGCTGCACTAATCTGTTGCTGCTGTTGTTGGGCGGCAATGCCATTGGCTTCACGCAAAAATTGCATTAAGGCGATAGTGTCTAGTGTTAACTCTGTTTGAAAATCAGTCAGACGAGTCGCAAATTTTAACAAGGGCGCAATAGCATCAGGCGCTAATGGACGTACCGCAGCCTCACGCTCAACATAAGCTAAATAGTCAAAATAAGGGGCTAGGGGAGCTTGAGCTAGCGAATAATGAGATGAAAAGTCCGCTAAATAAGGGAATAGGTTATCAAAATCACGGTCTACTTCGCGTAATTGGGCGTAAATATCACGATCCCCTAATAACAATACTTTCAGCTGCACAGGAATAGGTTCTGGCTGGTAATAAGCTGCAATGTGAGCTTCGCCTGGTGCTTGCCAATGCATCATACTGGTGCGCAGAACGTATTTTAATTTGCGCCACAAGCCGGGCTGCAAGAACAGCTCTTCGGCATCAATGGCCAGCACGCCACCATTAGCACGCAGCAAGGCGCCGGGCTCAATTAAATGCAGATCAGAAGAAATGGTTCCTTCAACGGATTGAAGCCGAATACTACCAAACAAACTCGCATCGGTAACTCTGTCGCAATAAGTAAAAGGCTCTGGCTGGGCCGGCTGTCGTACCAATATAGTAGCAAGTTCAGCACCGGGCAGATCGTCAAAAGTTTTGTCTGAAATGAGCTCTAAATAGTGCTTTACCCGCGCACTGGTAAAGGTTTCCAGCATATATTCAAGCAACGGTTGTCGAACATTCACGGCGGCTTGTAGAAATTCCCATAGCTTGATGACAAAGCTATCTGCTTGGCCGGCATTTACGTCGATACATAATGGCTGGTTAGCTGAATCCGGATTAGCCACATAGAGCCAATCGCGTTGACTATGAGCGCTTTGCCAGCCTTGTTGCGTAGGTAACTCGGCCAACACATCTAAGGCCCGTAAGCCAGCTGGCGTCACAATAAAACCATGGGCGTAACGACCGCAAATACTTAACGCTTGCTCAATCGCATGAAGCGCTCGCTGTTGCCCAATGAGAGGGTTAGGAGCTGAAGTGACCGGACGTTGTGCCGCCCATTCGGTGAGATTTGGTTGTAAAGCTTGCGCCGCAATCCGCATAATTTGCCGTTCTCCTTTTATAGACAGCTATGATAGCCGAAATAAGGGGTAACTGACCATGTTTGTTAGCGTTTGCGACGCATTTGTAGAGACTTTAAGTGTTAGTTAGTAGTAGGGCGTTCAACTTTGATTGCCTGCACTTGATAACCAGCCTCGCGCAACAAGGCAACCACACCCTGATCACCGCCTAAATGACCCGCACCTACCGCGATGAAACTTGGCTTAGTAGCCATCATTTGCGGTAGTTTTACCACCCAGTCACGGTTTCTGTCACTCAGTAATAGCGCTTCATATTCAGCAAATTCAGGCTGAGCCACGGTATAGGCATATAATTTGTCAGCGTCACCTTGGATATAAAGCTGGTTAAGTTTCTGCATCTCGGCTTGCGAGCTTGCAGGGTCTGAAATCATGTCCCACAACCAGTTAACTTGTTCAGCAACAGGTACTTGGTTAAATAGATCTAATTGAAACAAAGGTGTTTCTAGCTCAGCAATGGTATGCCCACCAAGTTGTGCTTGTTCAGCAAAATAACCGTCATAGGATGCCTGTTGCTGACAGTTCAACTGCATAGGTAAGAGCAAGCTGGTTAAAATAAACGGCCGTAAATGGCCAACCTGAGTTAAATCAGCGCCTAAATTATCAACAAAGTATTGATTCATCTGTTGATGCTGTTCAGCATTCAAAAACTTTCTTAAGTACTGTGCATCGGGCTGCGCAGAATGCTGTTGAAAGACCTGCGCCAAGGCTGGATCCGTTAAATCAATTTCTAGCACCAGTTGCTCAGTTTTAGCAAAAGCTTCAGTCACGCTTGGATCTATGTAGAAGTCATCCTGACAGAGCATATGCATGGTGCCATACAAATAAGATGGTTGAGTCAAATCCTTGCCACTAATTTGATAAAACAAATCAGCCTGAGCGCTAGGCGCAAACAACAAGCTAGAGCTACAAGTCACTGCCATAGCAACGCCAATCACATTCTTAAACCAAGCTTTCATGAATCGTCCTTAGATTGAGATATCGTTAAATTTTCAATAACGAATACTAGGTGAGAGAGCTAAAACCAACAAGCAGCAAGCTACCGAAAAACCGTAACCAAAGGTTTCTAACTCGGCCTTATTCAGCTTGTTGAACGCCGAATAAGGCGGTAATGCCAAAGGAAAGAAATCTACCGCCATCTTCATGATTATATGCTTGCGTATAATGTATATTATGTTAAATCATCTATTATTATTATCTTTAACGAGATGTGATGACTTACATTTCTAAAAGATTCTTAGCTAGTTCTGAATTTAAATCCGCTTTACTCCACATAGAGTTCATAGCTTTTCAGATTAGTTTGCAGGCCTGGCAAATGTAGCTAATTAAAACTCTCATCCTTAGCTTCATTAAACTTAATGATAGCAACTCACCTCTCTGTAACTTATCTCCCTGCAACTAAAATTCATCTAGCACCGGTAGCGTTATTTGGGTTTCTTGGTGGGCGCTTCTTAGTGTTCATCGATTTGTTTTCGCTATTCAAAAAAAAGCCCCGCATCAATGCGAGGCTTTTATAAACTTTCGATAGTGAGCCGTTAAGTGATTACAACTCCCCGGCTTTTTCCATTTCATCAGCCAGACGATCACTTTCATCAGCACGTGGTTTGGTGAAACGTGCAATAGCTAGGTACATAACCGGCGTTAAATATAAAGTGAATACCACAGCAAAAGCCAAGCCACCAAAGACGACCCAACCAATAGCATTACGGGCCTCAGCCCCTGCACCCATGGAAAGGATCAGTGGTAATGCGCCTAGCAAGGTAGATACCAAGGTCATCATAATCGGCCGCAAACGAATTGCCGCAGCATTTTCGACTGCCTCACGTACGGATTGTCCGTGGTCGCGCAGTTGGTCCGCAAACTCAACTAGCAAAATGGAGTTTTTCGCAATTAAGCCAATCAACATAACTAAACCGATTTGCGAGAAAATATTGATTGAGGTACCCGTCACAAACAACGCAAACAAGGCTGCAGCTATGCCAAAAGGTACTGTGGCCATTACAACTACGGCACTATTCACACTTTCAAACTGCGCTGCTAGTACTAGAAAGACGATAACAAAGGCCAAGATGTAAGTTAAGGCTACTTCCCGTTCGGTTTCTTCGTAAGCTTCCGCCTCACCTAACATCACTAAACCAATCCCACTCGGCAATTCTTCAGCTGCTAATTGTCTTAGTTTATCAACCACATCTTCGATCGGCATGGATTCTGGTAACTGCATGTCAATCTCGATAGCACGCCGTTGTGCGCGTCGGCCAAGGTCTGCGGCAACACCTTCTTCTGAAATGGTCGCAATACTTGAAAGAGGCACTAAACCTGACGCTGATGACCCCACATAAAGATTCATTAAATCGGAAGGATCATTAATCAGGCTGCGTTGTGCTTGCAGAATGATCCGCACGGACTGATCGCCCACGTTCAAATCGGCAACATTATCGCCATTAATCGCGGCGCGTAATGTCGTCGAGATGTCACTCAGCGGCACCCCGAGCTCTTCTGCGCGTTTGCGATCAATATTGACCCGTAACTGCGGCTGCGTAGGCTGATACGAAATTCGCGGAAAACCAACCTCTGGTAAATCTTTTTGAATGCGTGCGGTATATTTCTTCGCAGCTGCAAAAATGGTTTGGTAGTCCTCACCCGTTAACGCCACTTGTAAACCACCACCTTGGCCACGCAGGTTAAGGCTATTAGAACCGAAGGCGCGAGCTGGAGCCCCAGGAATATTGGTCAGCGGCCCGTTTATTTCATTAATGATATCTTGTTGCGAACGCTCGCGCTGCTCCCAATCCGTTAACCGTACGGTGATGAACACTAGGTTTGGATCCCACTGCCCTACGGTTGTATTGATACTATCGACATCGCCACCGTTGACGTATGGCAATAGAATTTCTTCCATTTGCCGCGCTTGGCGGTCCATAAAATCAATCCCAACACCATCAGGGCCACGGGCGAAGATACGAATGGTGCCACGGTCTTCTGATGGCATTAATTCACTATCTACATTGCTGTACGACCATACCGCTGAAATTGCAATCAAAGTACAAGCAATGAACACCCACCAAGCCTTATCTAATGCAAAATGAAGGGTTTTGGCATAGCCATCACGAAGCTTCCCGCCCCATTGCTGCAACTTATTCGCTTGTTTTTCTTCTTTAAGCGGTAACCGGGCGGTCAAAGCTGGTACTAATGATAGCGCCACAAACGATGAGATAATGACTGCGGCTGCTAACACCCCGCCAAATTCACGGAATAAGCGCCCCGCTGTCGAAGGTAAAAAAGCAATAGGAACGAACACCGCTACTAACACTGCAGTCGTAGCGATAACCGCAAAGAACACTTCACGAGTACCAACCACTGCGGCAGCGCGAGCGCCCAGCCCCATGGTGCGGCGTCGTTGAATATTCTCGGATACCACGATGGCATCATCGACAATCAAGCCCGTTGCCAACACCAACGCCAACAAGGTCAAAATATTGATGGAGAAACCTAGTGCCCAAATCACTGCGATAGAACCAATGAGGCCCACCGGAATAGCTAAAGAAGGCACAATGGTTGCTCGGCCTGAACCGATGAACACCCACAAGGTGGCAACCACTAGTAAGATAGTTAAAGCAAGAGAAACAAAGACTTCTTCTACTGAGCTGCGGATAAACTTGGCGTCATCTGAGGTGACTTCAATTTCGAGTTCAGGAAACTGAACCTTGAGTTTTTCGACGAGAGCCAACACTTCATCAGAGATCTCAATGGTGTTAGAGCGAGCCTGCCGAATAATACCAACCCCAAGCACAGGCTTACCATCAAGGCGCACCATGCTACCTGCATCCGCGGGGCCAAAATAAACCGTAGCAACATCACCAACTCGGGTATCGCCACGAACAACGATATCTTCAACATCTTTAACAGTAACTGAGCTAGCATCTGCTCGCACGATAAGTTGTTGATCCGTCGATTTTAAGCTACCCGCGGGTACATCAAACGGAGCTTGTCGTAAAACTTGCGAAACATCGGTAACGGCAAGGTTATAACTAGCTAAACGTAACGGATCTAAAATAACCCGTAACACCCGCGCCCGATCGCCGTTAAGGCGCACATCGGCAACACCAGGAACCCCTAAAAAAGCTGGAGCTATGTCAGTCTCGACGCGTTCCGTGAGGGTTTCAAGATCCAGCGTCGAGCTAGAAACGGAGAGGTTTACCACAGCTTGAGAATCATTATCAGCTTTGATAATGGCAACATTCTCAACTTCTTCCGGCAACATCCGCTGTACTCGACTCACAGATTCACGGGTTTCGTTGGCGGCATCATCAAGATCCACACCGGGTCTGAATTCAACCACAATGCGTGAGCTACCCTCTTCGCTCGACGCTCGTATCGACTTCACGCCGCTCACTCGAGCGACAGCGCCCTCAAGCTGACTGGTAACTTCAGTATCGACAGTTTCTGGTGCAGCACCTGGGAAACTTGCCGAAACGGTCAATAACGGTCGGTCTACATCAGGAAGTTCGCGAACTTCAACGCCATTAATAGCTGCATAGCCCGCAATGATGATAAGTAAATTAAGAACAATAACTAAAATCGGCCGGCGGATTGATAACGACGGGAGATCATTGAGTTGCGGGGTCCATTTCATGGCTGTGCCGCCTCTTTATTCAGTGGGTTTAAGGCTTGGCCTGGACGTAATGCCTGAACGCCCTCAACCACCAGTTCGTCACCTAACTGTAACGCTCCATCAACTAAGGCTCGGCCAGCGAGACGCTGCCGAATATCCACATCAACGCGAGTGGCCTTGCCATCTTTGTTCAGCCACACATAGGCGCCGTCGGCACTCCACATCAGCGCAGCTTCTGGTACCACAGCATAACTGTCGCCTTGCATTTCTAGCGCCACTCGAAAGCTCATACCCGGCCGGAACTGATCGTTACTGTTATCCATCACCGCCCGAACCCGCAAAGTTCGGTTGGTGGCATCGATCCGAGAATCAATCTCTACGATGTCAGCCGGATAAGCGGCTTCTCGGGCATTCCATGGGCGCACGAACAATTCTGCCTGGTTCATGAGCATTTCCATGGCTGCTTCAGGCGCGCGAAAATCAACAAACAGCCGATCACGCTGATCAATGGTGGTGATTAAGGTCTGTGGATTTATGCGATCGCCAACTTCAACGTCAGTGATACCAACAACGCCACTAAAAGGAGCAATCACGCGGCGGTCGTTAATTTCGTCGGCAATTTCTTTCAAGGTAATCTCAAGCAGGTCGCGGGCTGTGATAGCATCATCAAGTTCACTCTGCGGCACGGCTCCTTGCGCGCGGCTTTTTTGCAGCCGTTCTACGGTGCGTTCAGCATCCGCTAACTGAATCTGCGTTCGCTGTAAGGCGATTTGTTCACGGCTATCGTCTAGTTGAACCAACACAGCACCCTGTTCTACCCGATCGCCAGGCTTGAAATTGACCGCCTTAACTTCATCGGTAACCGCGGGATACAACGCCACTGAGCGCACTGCTTCAGCATAACCGACGGCGTCAACACGACGTTGAATGCGTTCAAAACCAATCGATTCCGTTAATACAACTGCAGCACGATCACCACCCCATTGCTGGGCTTGTACCTGAGCTGGTAGCCCCTGCAAGAGTAAAATGGTGCTTACTATTAAGCTGGTTTTGGTTAACAACCGCATTCCCTGTGTCCTTTACAAAATTGTGTCAGTTTACGAATAGTCTTATTTGAACAAATTTGATCAAAAAAGGCCGCTCATGTTCGATGAACGGCCTTTTCTTTACGCCCAAAGTTTTATAAGTGTAACTAATTATTTTTTCTTGATGATTTCAGTTAATCCAGCCACCGCACCACCAATATCTGCAAGCTGTGCCGGCAAGATTAAGGTGTTTGTTTCTTTCGCTAAATTACCGAACTCTTTCACATATTGTTCAGCAACCCGCAAGCTAACCGCATCCTGCCCACCTGGCTCTTGGATTGCTGCGGCAATTTTACGTAGACCTTCCGCAGTAGCAGTGGCAATCAGCTCGATTTCTTGCGCACGACCTTCGGCTTCGTTGATTTGCTTTTGTTTTTCCGCCTCAGACAAATTGATCACTTCTTGCTTGTGACCTTCTGAAACGTTGATCATCGCCTGGCGTTCACCCTCAGATTTCGCAATAGCGGCTCGACGTTCTCGTTCAGCCCGCATTTGTTGTTCTAATGCATCTTTAATACTCATCGGCAACTCAATATCAGAAATCTCATATCTTAAGACTTTGATACCCCATGGCGCGGCCGCTTCATCTAATGCTTGCACTACCACTTCGTTAATTTGCGCTCGCTCTTCAAAGGTTTTATCAAGATCCGTCTGGCCAATTACAGAACGCATGGTCGTTTGTGCTAGCTGAGACGCCGCATAACGGTAATCGTTAATGCCATAACTTGCCTTGTGCGCATCAACCACTTGGATATAAAGGACACCATTAATGCCTACTTGGATGTTATCGCGGGTAACACAGGCTTGGCGTTCTACGTCAATCACTTCTTCTTTTAACGTGTGCTGGTAGGCTACTTTGTCGATAAAAGGAATAAGGAAGTGGAAACCAGAATCTAAAGTTCGGTTGTATTTCCCTAAGCGCTCAATGACAAAATTAGAACGTTGCGGCACAATGCGCGCCGATTTCAGAATAATGATGATGGCGGCCAGCGCAAAACCAAGCGCTAGTACCGAATTGACGTTTATAATAGATTCGTTCATGTAGTTATCTCGCTCGTTAATTTTAATTCTAGTATCGATTTACCGCCGCAAACTTTCTTATCACTAGGCTTTTGTTTTTCGGTTTTTATTGTTCGCCATGAGTGTTAGCTGCTGCAGCTCGTTTTAGCTTTTCTTTTTGTACCGTCAACTGGATACCTTCATTGGCTACCACCCATGCGGTATCACCTGCTTCTAATTCATCTTCAGAAAAAGCATCCCACTGCACCCCATTAAGAGTTACCCGGCCAGCACCATGACGAAACCCTTTCACAACCGTAACCCGAGCACCGATATCGCGTTGAAAATTCGGTTTGGATTCGTCCTCATCTGCCGTATAACCGGAAAACCACTGTTTTATCCGGCCTCGCGCCAACCATAAAAGAGCCAAGCTCACGATTCCGAAAACTGCAAACTGCGTTGCGATTTGATCAATCAAACCCCAATGCAAAAGTAGCCCAGTAACTATCGCTCCAATCCCCAGAAACACTGCAATGACGCTGGTTAGCATGAGTTCTGATAGAATGAGAATAACTCCAATGATTATCCAAACTAAGGCTATGGACATAGGTCTAATCCTTTGATTATTGCGTTATCGCTAAGCCAATATAGCATGCAAAAGCTGGCTATGAATCGCTTAATTGTTTCAATTAGTGTCTTAAAAATAACTTGTGCTTGTGTCGCGCATTAATGCTGCTTGGTGCTGAATTCGAATACGTAAGGTGATAGCTGTTGTTCGCCATTTATTAGCGGTACCGTCACCCGCCATTGCATCAGAGGTTCAGCACAAGCGCCCAATAACAGCTCGGCCTGCCAGCGAGTCTGCGTTTGTTGCTGCCAAACTAATGGAATCGCTCCCATATACATATTCACTCCCGTAACTTTACTTAATTGCGGCTGTACCTGCTCTGGCAAGGTCAACTGGATAAGGATAGGCTGCTCTACCATAGGTTGATCTGGATCAATTTGATGGAAGATTTTTGTATCTGCGCTATGCTGAACCTGTGGCACTTTGTCGCTGCAGCCATACAAGAACACCATGCTGCAAACCACGAAAATAAAGACCTTAGTTTTCATGCGGGTATAATCTACCTTGGTTAAAGGGTATTTTTAACTGGTCAAATTTCCACCAAGCGCCCGAAAGGCTTGATTTTTTCTCGGTTTTGACCTGTATTTTTTTGGTTAATGACCGTAAAATGGCATCGCTACTCAAACTACTTACTCAGTAGCTTGCTAGCAACTAATTATTATCACGTTACTCTGTCTCCTTAAATCAGAGCATCAACGCGGAATCCAAAAATGAGCCATACGAATCCACAACAAATTGAATATAACCTAAAGGTCGTCCGGCAGTTTGCTGTGATGACTGTAATTTGGGGAATCATTGGCATGTCACTGGGCGTATTTATTGCCGCTCAGCTGATCTGGCCTGAACTAAATTTTGATACCCCTTGGCTAACGTATTCTCGTCTTCGTCCGTTGCATACTAATGCGGTTATTTTCGCATTCGGTACTTCGGCCCTGATGGGAACATCGTTCTACATTGTCCAGAAGACTTGTAAGACAGCTTTATTTTCGAACAAGCTAGCTTCCTTTGTATTTTGGTCATGGCAAACCGTTATTGTTTTGGCGGTTATTACGTTACCACTAGGCCTAACCTCTACTAAAGAGTACGCTGAATTAGAATGGCCAATCGACATTCTGATCGCCCTCTCTTGGGTAGCCTACATCATTGTGTTCTTTGGTACTTTGGTAAAACGCCGTACCTCGCACATTTATGTAGCTAACTGGTTCTACGGTGGCTTTATCGTAACTATCGCTGTGTTACATATTGTGAACAGCATGGCAGTACCAGTGTCACTAACCAAATCTTACAGCCTCTATTCAGGTGCTGTGGATGCGATGGTGCAATGGTGGTATGGCCACAACGCGGTAGGCTTTTTATTGACGGCTGGCTTCTTAGGTATGATGTACTACTTTGTTCCTAAACAAGCTGAGCGTCCGGTGTATTCGTACCGGTTGTCGGTGGTTCATTTCTGGGCCCTTATCTCTTTGTACATCTGGGCCGGCCCGCACCACTTACACTACACTGCGTTGCCAGATTGGGCACAGTCGTTAGGTATGGTGATGTCGGTGATTCTGTTCGTGCCTTCTTGGGGCGGTATGATCAACGGTATCATGACCTTGTCAGGTGCTTGGCATAAGCTGAAAACCGATCCAATCTTGCGCTTCCTGATCGTCTCTTTGTCATTCTACGGCATGTCGACCTTCGAAGGTCCGATGATGGCAATCAAATCAGTAAATGCCCTATCGCATTACACTGACTGGACGGTAGGCCACGTACACTCTGGTGCTTTAGGCTGGGTAGCGATGATCACTATCGGTTCATTGTATTACCTGATTCCACGCCTTTGGAGCCAAACCCAAATGCACAGCGTAAAATGGATTAACGTACACTTCTGGTTGCATACCATTGGTGTGGTTCTCTACATTGTTGCGCTATGGATTTCAGGGGTGATGCAAGGCTTGATGTGGCGTGCAGTAAACGCAGCTGATGGTACTCTTACCTACAGCTTCGTAGAGAGCGTAGAAGCCTCTTATCCGTTCTGGTTCATTCGCTTTGTCGGTGGCCTGTTCATTGTTGCTGGGATGATCTTGATGGCAGTTAACTGCTATCGCACCATCCGTGCCGGTTCTCCAACCGTCGAGACACTCGATGTTGAGCCAGCTCCAGCACACACTGCACCTCAGTCAGCGTAAGGAGTCGACTTATGAGCAAGAACGTAAAACACGAATTTGTTGAAAAGCGCGTTGGCTGGTTAGCCGTTCTCATGACTATTGCCATCTCTATCGGTGGCTTAGTGGAGATCACCCCGTTGCTGTTTCAAAAGCAAACTAACGAGCCAGTGTTAGGTCTTCAGCCCTACACCGCGTTAGAAATGGAAGGTCGTGACATTTATATTCGCGAAGGCTGTAACAACTGCCATAGCCAAATGATTCGTCCTTTCCGTGCCGAAACTGAACGTTACGGTCACTACTCACTTGCTGGTGAGCACGTTTGGGAGCATCCGCATTTGTGGGGTTCTAAGCGTACTGGTCCAGACTTAGCGCGAGTTGGTGGACGTTACAGTGATGAGTGGCACTATGTTCACTTGATGAATCCTCGCGATGTGGTGCCTGAGTCAAATATGCCTGCATTCCCGTGGTTAGCAGAAAACACCTTAGACGGTGAGTTAACTGCGAAGAAACTTGAAACATTCCGCTCGTTCGGCGTGCCTTATACCGACGAAGATATCGCCGGTGCCAAAGCTGCAGTTGAAGGTAAAACAGAAATGGAAGCCTTGATTGCATATTTGCAGGTACTAGGAACTGGCTTGACACAGGCTAAGTAAGATGGATTACATCACTTGGCGTAGTTTTTACACCGTTTTAGTTTTCGTACTGTTTATCGGTGTGGTTTGGTGGGCTTATAGCAAAGGTAGCAAGAAGCGCTTTGATGAGGCTGCCAATTCAATCTTTGACGAAGATGAATTAACCACAACCAATAAGAGTACTAAACAGGAGTCTAAGAATAATGAGTAGCTTCTGGAGTGCATGGATAATCGTGCTAACACTGGCCTTTTTGGTTTGTATTATCTGGCTGTTGCGTTGGAACATGTCAAATTATACCCACATCAAAGAAGGCGAACTGATGGACCACGAGTTCGACGGTATTGTGGAGATTAATAACCCACTACCGCGCTGGTGGATGATTCTGTTCTGGATTACTATCGTTTGGGGTTTCGTTTACCTAGCGTTGTTTCCAGGTTTGGGTAACTTTGCCGGCTTACTGGGTTGGACCAGCTCTAACCAAGAAGTATTGTCATTAGAAGAGTCTCGAGCAGCCACCAAGGCTAATCGCGAAGCAGGTCTAATCGTACAGTATGACCGTGAAGTGGATTACGCAGATGAAACCTACGGCCCAATTTTTGCGGCATTATCAGCTCGTCCAATTGAAGAGCTAGCGCAAGATGAGGAAGCAACCGAGATTGGCCAGCGCTTGTTTTTACAAAACTGCGCACAATGTCATGGTTCTAACGCGATGGGTGGCAAAGGCTTCCCTAACCTAACGGACAATGATTGGTTATATGGCGGTTCACCAGATGCCATCAAGCATTCTTTGATTGCTGGCCGCCGTGGTGCTATGCCTGCTTATGCAGGCCAGTTTAGCGATAAACAAATTACAGAATTAGCCAACTACGTATTAAGTTTAAGTGGTCGTAAAGTTGACCCAGAACTTGCTGCGGCAGGTAAAGCAAACTTTGTGATTTGTTCCGCATGTCATGGTCAAGATGGTAAAGGTAACTACGCCTTAGGCGCACCTAACCTGACTGACAACATTTGGTTGTACGGTGGTTCACAAGAAACTATCGAAGAAACCTTACGTCACGGTCGTAACGGTGTGATGCCTGCCTGGAAAGATATTCTAGGAGAGGATAAGATACACGTTATTAGCGCGTACGTTTACGGGCTGTCGCAGGACTAATCGAAAAACCCCGCTCCTGCGGGGTTTTTTATTTTAACCACCTTGTGGAGGTGTCTAACCTATGGAAAAACCTTGGTACAAGCAGTTCTGGCCCTGGTTTCTGATGTCACTGCCATTTTCAGTGATTATTGCAATGATTATCACCCTGACCATTGCCGCTCGATATGGCGACAATCCTATGGTGGTGGATGATTATTATAAGAAAGGACGAGGCATTAACGCTGAAGTAGAGCGTGTACAAGCTGCTCAAGCATTAGGTATTGAATTTGATTTTAATCAGGTGGATCAGCAATTCACCCTGCGCTACCGTGGCGATAAGCCGCAGCAATTAACCGCACTCACGGTTAATTTTTATCATAGTACGCAATCAGATAAAGACTTTTCGCAAGTGTTAACAGCCGACGCTCAAGGCGTATTTAAAGGTGATTTACCCGCAACTGAAGCCGGTAAATGGACCATCACCATCACGCCATTTGATGATAGCTGGCGTTTATCGCAATCATTAAATCTACCAGCCTATCGCACCATCGTGCTTGAACCCTTAACTTACGGCGTCTAACCGCATGAGCAAAGTGCTTCCCGAAGCCCCTCCGGGGCTTTGTTTTCACTGCTTGCAGCCACTTCCTGATGATGGTGGCTATCAAGTGGTTATCGCTGATCAACAACGTCCCGTATGTTGTTATGGCTGTCAGGCGGTCGCAGAGACCATTGCGCAGCAAAACCTACTGCACTTTTATCAATATCGTGATACCAGTAATCCCCTCGCTATTCCATTGGTGCCAGAAGAACTGCAGCAACTTAGCGCTTATGATGACGAGCAATTACAACAACAATTTACTCGCACTCATGACGATCAATCGCGCAGCATGACACTGTCTGTAGAAGGTATGACCTGCTCGGCTTGTGCTTGGCTTATTGAACAGCACTTAGCTCGAATCGCCGGCGTTGTGCAAGCACAAGTGAACGCAACCACTGAACGTGTGCATATTACTTGGGTGCCAGCACAGGTTAAATTAAGTACCTTGCTACAAGCAATTGCGCAATTAGGGTACCGCGCTCTACCCTTTCAATCCGCCACCCAAGAGCAAGATTTCAAACGTAAACGCCGCTATTTTATTAATCGGCTTGGAGTGGCTGGTTTAGCCACCATGCAAGTGATGATGATAGCAGTTGCCTTGTATTTCGGGGTGCTGTCGGAATTTGACGAAAACTTGAAGCAATTTATGTGGTGGATTAGTTTGTTATTCGCCACGCCTGTATTGCTCTACAGCGCCCAACCTTTCTATTTAAGCGCGCTGCGCAGTATTCAAGCCCAGCGGCCCAATATGGACGTTCCCGTTAGTATTGCTCTGCTTGGTGCTTATGGGGCCAGTGCTTATGCCACCATCACTCATCAAGGTGAGGTGTATTTTGAATCCGTAGCCATGTTCACCTTCTTCTTATTGGTTGGACGCTATTTAGAATTATTAGCCAAACAAAAAGCGCTCAGCGCTGCTGCCAATTTAATTAAATTACTGCCAGCAGTGGCGGACCGTGAAGGCGCTGATGGTGAGATTGAGACCGTTCCAGTCAGTCAGTTACACCCGGGCGATGTGATTCGCGTACTCTCGGGCCATACACTACCGGCTGATGGTACCCTGTTGGACGGCACCGCATTAGTGAACGAAAGTGTGCTTACGGGCGAAAGTCGACCGGTACAAAAGCACAGGGGTGAGACCATGCTGGCTGGCAGCATCAACCAGCAGCAGACGGCTAGATTACAAGTAACTGCGATCCAACAAGATACCGTGTTGGCTAGTATTATCGCCCTACAAGATTTAGCGCTGTCACGCAAACCTAAACTAGCCCAAGTAGCTGAACGCCTGGCCAATCAGTTTGTCGTACAGGTACTTATTATGGCGGCACTTACGTTTCTTATATGGACCTGGATTGATCCGGCTGAAGCCTTTTGGGTAACCCTAGCGGTGTTAGTTGCCACCTGCCCTTGCGCCCTAGCCTTGGCCGCACCAACCGCTGTAACTGGAGCCATTCATAAATTAAATAAATCCGGCGTGCTGTTACGCAACGCCGATGTATTGCAAGTACTGCAGCAAGTCAAAACTGTGTTTGTTGATAAAACCGGCACCTTAACTAGCGGTGAGTTTAAACTACAACAGAGCTATGTTGCTCCTTGTAGCCCCTATGCGAGTGATCAGCTGCATGCCATAACCCAGGCGTTAGAGCACTACAGTGAACATCCTTTAGCACAACCGTTACGCCAGTTAACCACTACGAAATGCCAAGTTAGCCAAGTAGAAACCATCACTGGTGCTGGCTTGCAAGGTATTTGGCAGAACCAATCGGTACGTTTGGGCAGCTTAGCTTTTATTCAGCAGTGGCACCCCGAGTATCAGCCTCATTTACCTCAGGCGCAGGTGTTCTTAGCCAGTGTGGCTGGGGTGTGGGCCGAGTATCAGGTTGGCGATCAGCTTCGCAGCGATGCACAAATAGGTGTTGCCCGTCTGCAACAAGCCGGCTTCAAGGTAGTGATGTTAACCGGTGATCGATTAGAGCTGGCACAACCCATAGCACAACAATTAGGAATCACAGAAGTACAAGCTAACTGTCTACCCGCAGATAAACTCGCCTATGTGAGTGAGGCGCAACAGCAGCATCCGGTCATGATGATTGGTGATGGCATCAATGATGGGCCAGTTTTAGCCCAAGCTGATATTTCAGTCACCTTTGGCCATGCCGCTGATTTAGCGCGAACGGCAGCTGATGTGGTACTGATGCGTAATCAATTTAGTGCGGTGTTAAGCTTTGTTGACATAGCGGCCAAGAGCCGGACCATCCTGCGACAAAATATCATCTGGGCGTTGGTTTATAATGTCGGTATATTGCCAGTTGCTATGTTTGGTCTGGTAACCCCCTACATCGCCGCCATTGGTATGTCGGTTAGCTCGCTTATTGTGTTGCTTAATTCATTAAGGCTGTATCGATAATTATGGATAGTTTATACGTACTTATTCCCATCGCGATTTTATTTGTCATCATTGCCGTCGGGATCTTCTTATGGGCTGTGCGCAGTGACCAATTCGAAGATCTCGAGCGCCAAGGCATGAATGTTTTGCTTGATGATGACGGCCCCAAAGCTGCGTCTGCTGCCAAGCCTCAACAGCCATCGGATAAGCCAGATGCAGATTGATGCTGTTGCAGCATTGCTGATGGGCTTAGCTGGTGCCGGGCATTGTTTAATGATGTGTGGCGGGCTTGCCGGAGCGCTCAGTGGCAACGCCTCCCTACCTAGACTGTTAGCCTACAATGCTGGGCGTATTAGCTCCTACACTATCGCTGGAGCTATCATCGGTGCGGCTGCCAGCCAAATCATGCAAAATATGCCCGACGGACTGGTCTACTTACGCTTGCTTGCTGCCTTCTTTTTATTGGTTTTGGGCCTTTATTTAGGCGGATGGTGGCTTGGCTTGCAACGCCTAGAAAAGCTAGGAATACCCTTGTGGCGTGCGTTACAACCGGTTGCCGTCAAATTTCGCCAAGCTCAATCCATGCCTGCACTCTATTTGGCCGGCATGCTTTGGGGCTGGTTACCTTGTGGGTTAGTTTACAGCGCCCTCAGTTGGGCAGCCTTAAGCGGATCTGCCAGCCAAGGTGCACTCTATATGGCGCTATTTGGCCTAGGCACCTTGCCTGCGATGGTTGCGTTTGGTTGGTTCAGTCAAGCGGTGCAGGCGTTTCTTAAATCACAAGGTTTCAAACAACTGATGGGGATCATTATGATCCTATACGCAGCTTGGACTGCCATCATTGCGCTACGGCAACTGGGAATATTGCATTAGCATGCGTTATGACATGGATGTTTAAGTTATTGTTAGCTAAACTCAAAGCAAGTTAAAAATACCGAGTTCCAACTCGCCATGACAGCTTGGAGATAGTGCTATGAGTTGCGTTGCTAATATTCTGGTGGTGTTAGATCCTGAACATCAACAACAAAAGGCCCTCAATCGAGCCCTACAGCTTGCTCGAATAAGTGGTGCCCGCATGACTATCATGCTATCCATTTATGATTTCTCCTATGAAATGACCACGATGCTTGCAGCTGATGAACGCAATGTGATGCGAGATAGTTTGATTGCGGATCGTAAAGCTTGGATAGCTGATTTGCTCGAAGACTATAATACTCGCGATATCGCGATCGAAATCAAAGTAGTCTGGCATAACCGTCCCTTTGAAGCCATTATCGAAACCGCCATCCAGGGGCAACATGATGTGATTGTAAAAGCAACCCATGTGCGGGACGGCTTCGCTACCTTATTTTTTACCCCTACGGATTGGCATTTGTTACGTAAAGCACCTTGCCACGTGCTGCTGGTAAAAGAACATGACTGGCCAGAGCAAGGCAAAGTACTGGCCGCTATCCACACCACCGGTGAACATCAACATCATCAGTCGCTGAATCAACGGGTAACTGAAGCAGCACAAAAGTTTGCCGGCTGTTTATCTAGTGAAGTTCACTTGGTCAATGCTTACCCTGGCGCGCCCATCACTATTGCCGCAGAAATTCCCGAATTTGACACCACCAACTACCGGCAAGCTATTGAAGAAAATCACCGTCTCGCATTAGCTGAGCACGCTCGTGCTTATGGTATTCCTGAAAGCGCGCAACATGTCTTAGAGGGCTTGCCCGAACAGGTTATTCCAGAACTTGCAGAGCAGCTAGATGCCGAACTGGTGGTACTTGGAACCATTGGCCGTACCGGTTTTAGAGCCGCTCTACTTGGTAATACTGCTGAACATGTTATTCAAACCATTAATTGTGATTTGTTGGCAGTAAAACCGGAAGGATTTGTGTCGCCAGTTGAGGTATAATCGCCGCCAATTTTTGTTAGGCCAATGCAACACAGGGTACTTATGAGCGCAGCAAGCAATACTGCCAAAGAGAAAAAGCAGCAGTATAACTTCAACAAATTGCAAAAACGTTTACGTCGCAAAGTGGGCGAAGCTATTAGCGACTTTAATATGATCGAAGATGGCGATCGCGTTATGGTGTGCTTATCGGGTGGTAAAGATAGCTACACCTTGCTCGATATTTTGCGCTTTTTGCAGCGTATTGCTCCTATCAAGTTTGACATCATTGCGGTGAATTTAGACCAAAAGCAACCGGGGTTCCCTGAGCATATTTTACCCGAGTATTTAGCTAACGAAGGCGTGGATTTTCGCATCATTGAAGAAGATACCTACAGTATCGTAAAAGAAAAAATCCCGGCCGGCAAAACCACCTGTTCGCTGTGTTCGCGTCTACGTCGTGGTATTTTGTATCGGGTAGCCTCAGAGTTAGGTGCTACCAAGATTGCACTGGGGCATCACCGTGATGATATGCTAGAAACCATGATGCTCAATATGTTTTATGGCGGCACCATGAAATCAATGCCACCTAAGTTAGTCAGCGACAATGGTCAGCACGTGGTGATTCGTCCATTAGCTTATGCCAGCGAAAAAGATATCAGCAAATATGCTGAGCAGATGGCCTTTCCGATTATTCCGTGCAATTTGTGTGGCAGCCAAGAAAACCTGCAGCGTAAAGTCATTAAAGAATTACTTAAGAGCTGGGATAAACAGTACCCAGGCCGAATTGAAAGTATGTTCAGTGCGTTACAGAACGTGGTGCCATCTCATTTAGCCGATGCTAAGCTGCATGACTTTAAAAATATTGTTGCCACCGGCGAAGCTAATCAAGATGGTGATACTGCCTTTGATCACAGTACTCCAACAACCTTTCTAAATTACCGTGGCGATAGCGATGATAGCGAAACCACTGACCGCGCTAGCGATGCTAACGATGCGGCCAGTAGTCTTGGTGTTATTCAGGTGCGGATGGTGAACTAACAGTATCCGTATTCTGAGGGGCAGCGTCGTCGTTTACGGCGGCGTTGCCACTAGCTAACACATCCATAATGATTGGCCGATTAACCCGAATCATGGCGTTCAACTCAGCGATATACTCTTCCCCGCGTTCTGAATAGCTCAGTAACCCTGGCGTTAAATCTAAAGCTCGTACATCGCGGCCTTGCGCACGTCGCTCAGCGCGTAGTGAGCGTAAATCAAAGTACGCTGGATGAGTGTTGATATTGCGCAAATAACTGCGCACCGAGGCATTCACTGAAGCAAACTTGCGAACTTCATGCCGGGCTTCATCGGCACGGGCATCGGGCACCAAGCCACAGCCCTTGGTAAAACACCATTGACCGAATAAATTCAAAGCATCCTGCGCAAATCGAGAAGCTCCCCAACCGGATTCATTTGCAGCTTGAACTAACACCAGTGTTTCAGGTACCAAATCGACACGGCGCAATAACAGCTCAAATAATTCGTTGGCCTGTTCAATATCGCCATCAATACCATAGTCATCAGCTATTTTTAACAACCAAGCTTGTTCTTTTGCGCTCCATTGGGATTTTTGTTGCAAAGCCAAGATACGCTCGCGGTCGAGTTCTATTTGGGCATTTTCTGCCTGTACCAAAGGTGCTAAAAAGGCAAAAAAAGCTTTTTTCTTGTCGCGTACATCTGCGTACCCACTAAAATCTGGTACTTGGGTGACTACAGGCACATTTAACAGCGCCTGCCCTGCTGTTGTCTTGCTTAGTTGTTCGCTTGATGTAACTTGATGTAATTGTGTTGGCAACCACACTGCGACAGCTATCACAACTGCAACTAAGATCCAAAATAACTTGCGCATGAAAACTCCATGTTTAGGTTTATCAGTCTGTTAAACAAAAGCCCCACCGGCGCTGCAGATGGGGCTGTCGTAAAACCAACATAAGTGGTTGATCAAGCATTATTGATGGTCATTCACTACCACTTCAGCTTGTCCTTCTGCTGCCGCACAACCAATCAGGGTGTGATACAACACGCCATTTAAGTTGTACAACATAGGTATCGTAAATAATAAGCCTAGGCCCAACGGTAACGCAGAAATAAACATAATAATCCACATCACCAAATACAGACCTAATACGCGCCACATTTGCTTATTGATCACCAGTAGCGATGCAATGATGGCTCGCCATGCGCTTAATCCGCGGTCTAATACCAAAGGTACGGCCAAGGTAAAGGCGATTTGAAAATAGATCAAAACTAATGCCATCAGCGTAAAGCCTAGCACCATACTCACGAATGAACCTAAAAAGACCAAAGTAGCAGCCGCTACTACCATGATCGCAGTGGTCACTATAACAATCAAAACCAATTGTGGAGTAGACGCGAAAACTTGCTTCAGTTGGCCAAAGTTCGTTTTTAAATCAGCACCGTTACGTAAGCCAATAAGCACTAGCATAGCAACAAAAGGAGCTAGAATGGCTTGGTTGATCAAGTTTGAAAGTACGATGTTGGTCCAGCTAATACTGGCCCAATTCACTTCGCCAGAATCGTCAACCACAACATCGCTAGTAGGTAACAGTGCTTCCACCAAGCTACCAACAACCATACTAATTAAAATAACCACCACCCCTGCTATCAATAACATCGGTAATGAGCGTAAAGTGATATCCCACGCACGTTGCAATAATTGACCTATCGCAAAGCTTTTTTCACCGCGTAGCGCCGCAGCAAAATCACCAGGGGGAACATCATAATTTGGATTTTTGGGGTAATCAGCCACGTTATTTTTCTCCTTGTAAGTGCTGAAATGATCCTGTTGTTCGAATCAAGCATGCATTATAGGTGAATAGAACTCACCATACCATAGCCGAACCACCTGCCTAATTGTTAGCAAATGTGCGATAATCCATATCGATAATCAGCCTTAAGTACTGTAATGGATATTCCTATGGCAACCGCAAAACCCGCTTCGGCAACCTTTCGTCGACGTTCACGCAAGCGCAGTCCCAACTCAGGCGCTGCGGCTCGACCGCGCACCGCCAACCCGAAACTAGTGCTTTTAAACAAGCCTTACGGGGTGCTTTCACAATTTTCCGGTAGCGCCGATGAACAAACCTTAAAGGGCTTAATCCCCCATAACGATGTCTATCCGGCTGGACGCTTAGACAAGGATAGTGAAGGCCTATTGTTACTAACTAATGACGGCGTGTTACAGCATAAGATAAGCCACCCTAGCCAGAAACTCCAGAAAACCTATTGGGTGCAGGTAGAAGGCGAACCAACGGCTGAAGCGTTACAACAACTGCGCCAAGGCGTAGAATTAAATGATGGGATAACCTTGCCGGCAGAAGTCATGGTCATGCCAGAGCCGCAAAACCTATGGCCGCGCAACCCACCTGTGCGCGAACGCCTGAGTGTACCTGATAGTTGGTTGTGCCTAAAAATCACCGAAGGCCGCAACCGCCAAGTACGCCGCATGACTGCAGCCGTGGGCTTGCCAACCTTACGTCTTATTCGCGCCGGTATTGGCCCCTTCTTGCTCCGTCAAATGCAGCCAGGTGAGTGGCGTGAAGAGCCTCCGGTGTGGTAAAATAGCACCATTAATTTTCTTGTATAACGTTAGGATCTAACACCACGATGTCAGCTAGCCTGCATGCCCCTACCAGCCCTGCAAACCCTGCAGCCGGTAACAAAGTTATCGTCGGAATGTCCGGCGGTGTGGATTCGTCTGTTTCTGCCTACTTGCTAATGCAGCAAGGCTATCAGGTAGAAGGCTTGTTTATGAAAAACTGGGAAGAAGACGATACCGACGAGTATTGTGCCGCCGCCAGTGATCTTGCCGATGCTGAAGCTGTATGTGCAACCTTAGGCATACCGTTACATACCGTTAATTTTGCCGCTGAATACTGGGATAATGTGTTTGAGTATTTTTTGGCGGAATATCGTGCCGGCCGCACCCCTAACCCGGACATCATGTGCAACAAAGAAATCAAATTCAAAGCCTTTTTAGAATTTGCTGCGGTTGCGTTGGGTGCTGATTACATTGCTACTGGGCACTATGTGCGGCGCCGGGAACATGAAGGTAAATTTCAGCTGTTACGCGGGCTCGATAGCAACAAAGACCAAAGTTACTTTTTGTACACTCTTGCCCACAGCCATGTTGCACAAACGCTGTTTCCGGTGGGGGAACTAGAAAAGCCGGAAGTACGCAAAATTGCGGAACAACAAGGCTTAGTAACCGCAGACAAAAAAGACTCTACCGGAATTTGTTTTATTGGCGAGCGCAAATTCAAAGATTTTTTGCAGCAGTATTTACCGGCTCAACCCGGCCCCATTGAATCTGTTGATGGGCACCATTTAGGGCAGCACGAAGGCTTGATGTATCACACCTTAGGGCAGCGTAAAGGCTTACACATAGGTGGGTTAGCAGATGCTGGCGACGAGCCTTGGTACGTGGTTGATAAAGATGTGCAGCGTAACATCTTGGTCGTAGCCCAAGGTAAACATCATCCGCGCTTGTATTCAACAGGCTTAGTTGCCGGGCAACTGCATTGGGTTGACCGCGAGCAGCGGCAACAGCCGTTCACCTGTGTGGTGAAGACCCGTTATCGCCAGCAAGATATTCCTTGTACTGTAACGCCTCTTCCTGATGGCCGGATGCAAGTGGTATTTGACCAACCGGTAGCAGCGGTTACCCCTGGCCAATCAGCCGTATTTTATGCTGATGAGGTTTGTTTAGGTGGTGGCATTATTGAAGCTCGTTTAGCTGACCACGAGGTGTTGCTGTGAATGCATGGCAACACCGAGTACTTGCACTTGCAGCCATTGCGCAAGCGATTGCGTTAGTGAAACAGATGGCACGGTTTGGTAGTTTTCGCCAGCCCCATTTCGCCAAAACCGTGCTAGATAGCGTCCTCAATCAAAACCCTACCGACTTCACTGACTTGTATCCGCAACCGGCTGATTTGCAGTTGGGACTTGAGTATCTGCTGCTGCAAATTGGGCCTAGTCGGAATAAAGATGTAGAACTTACCCGCTACATGGTCGGAGTGTTGGCGCTGGAGCGCAAGCTCAACAAAAATCCAGCAGCATTGAAGACCTTAGGCGAGCGCTTAGCCCATATTGGTCGCCAACGGCATCAGTTCCAGTTTTCTGACGATACGGTGATTACCAGTATGGCTGGTACTTACAGCGATGTTATCTCGCCTCTTGGGCCGCCATTAAAGATCAGTGGTAAGCAGGATGTACTGCAACAACCTAGCGCCCAACACATGATCCGAGCCCTGCTGTTAGCTGCTATTCGCAATACGGTACTATGGCGTCAATACGGTGGTAAACGTCGACAATTTATTTTCTCGCGGCAGCGTATGGTTCGCGTTGCCCAACAATTACTTCGCGATATTCGTGAGCATTCGGAGCCCCAAGCATGATGAATTTAACTGCATTAACTGCCCTATCACCCGTAGATGGTCGCTATGGCAGCAAAGCCGCTGCGTTACGTCCCATCTTTAGTGAATACGGTTTAATTCGCCAACGTGTGATTGTAGAAGTTCGTTGGTTGCAGCAGTTAGCCGCTATCCCAGCCATTGCCGAAGTCCCTGCGCTATCTGCTAGTGCCAACGAATTCCTAGAACAGTTGTTAGCAAACTTCAACGAACAGCATGCCGAACGTGTCAAAGAAATCGAACGTACTACCAATCATGATGTAAAAGCGGTCGAGTACTTCCTTAAAGAGCAAGTGGCGGACCACGCTGAACTAGCAGCGGTCAGTGAATTTATTCACTTTGCCTGCACCTCTGAGGACATCAATAACTTATCTCACGCGTTAATGCTTAAAGATGCGCTAACGACTGTGATGGTGCCGGCTATGACTGAACTAACTCAGGCCATTAAAGGGTTAGCACAGCAGCATAAAAGTGTTCCCATGATGGCGCGTACCCACGGTCAACCAGCCACCCCAACCACCTTGGGTAAAGAAATGGCCAATGTGTATGTGCGCTTACAACGTCAGCTGGTACAGCTTCAACAAGTGCCATTACTCGGCAAAATCAATGGTGCGGTAGGTAATTACAATGCTCATTTGGCGGCCTATCCGGATGTTGATTGGCATCAAGTTGCAGCACAGTTTTTGACCTCACTTGGCTTAACCTTTAACGCTTATACCACCCAAATTGAACCGCACGATTACATTGCTGAATTGTTTGATTGCGTAGCGCGCTTCAATACCATTGTGATTGATTTTGATCGTGATGTTTGGGGTTACATTGCTCTTAACCACTTTAAACAGCGCACTATTGCTGGTGAAGTGGGTTCATCGACCATGCCGCACAAAGTGAATCCCATTGATTTTGAAAACTCTGAGGGTAACTTGGGCTTAGCCAATGCCGTGTTCCAACACTTGGCTGCTAAACTTCCAATCAGCCGTTGGCAACGTGATCTTACCGACTCTACCGTGTTACGTAACCTTGGGGTTGGGTTTGCCTATGCACTTATTGCTTATCAAGCGAGTTTGAAAGGCATCAGCAAACTAGAAGTTAATACAGCGCAACTAGCTGCTGAATTAGATCAAAACTGGGAGCTTCTAGCCGAACCTATTCAAACCGTGATGCGTCGTTATGGTATTGAAAAGCCGTACGAAAAACTCAAAGAACTCACTCGCGGTAAGCGTGTAGATCAGGTCGCCATGGCCGCATTTATCGACTCTTTAGCCTTGCCTGAGCAGGTCAAAGCAGACCTTAAGCTTCTCAGCCCTGCCAATTACATTGGTCGTGCGATTGCTTTCGTTGACGAGTTAGACGCATGAGTGATGTCGCTGCACTCAAACTACATCTGAATAAAACTGAATTCTTACAGCAAGATTGGCAACAACGGCCGCGCTTATTTCGCGCGGCTTTTGCTGACTTTGAAGATTTGGTGGAAGCAGAAATTCTAGCCGGTTTAGCCTGCGAAGAAGCAGTTGATTCGCGCATCATTGAGAATCACCAAGGCAACTGGAATGTAGTTCATGGTCCTTTCGAGGCTTATGATGCGTTTGGTGAATCTGGTTGGACCTTACTGGTGCAATCCGTAAATGAATGGATTCCTGAAGTGCAACAGCTGATAGCTCCGTTTCGGTTTTTACCGGATTGGCGCATTGATGATGTGATGATTAGTTTCGCTACTGAAGGTGGCGGTGTTGGTCCACATCTAGACCAGTACGATGTTTTCATCATTCAAGGGCAAGGTCGTCGCCATTGGCGTGTTGGCGAGCGCGTTGTTGGCGCCGAAGAACATTGCCCTCATCCAGATTTAAAACAGCTCGCACAACCTTTTACAGCAGTCATTGATGCTGTATTAGAGCCGGGTGATATGCTTTATATCCCTGCGGGTTGCCCGCATGAAGGCATTGCTCTAGAACCTAGTCTAAATTACTCGGTTGGATTTCGGGCGCAGAATAGCGCTGAATTAACCACTGCAGTCTGTGATCACCTCTTAAATAGTTCAGCCAAATTAGCTCGTTACCGTGATCCCCACAGCGATGATTACGGAGCTCCCTATCAAGTGAGCCAAAGTCGCTTAGACCATTTACGTGAATTTGCCCTCAGCCAACTCACCCAGTTGGAATGGGATAGCGCATTGATGGCGGTATTATCCACCAGCAAGCGTCCGTTACCTCAACCAGAAGCTGCCCCGAGCGAAGAGGAATTACAGTTTTGCTTGGCTAACCAAGAACCCCTGCTGCTGTGTCGCACGCCAGGTGCTCGTATTCTGTTGGGTCCCGATGGGCATTGTTACAGCAACGGCGAGCAACTTGCCTTAACCGATGCCAACCGGCCTTTTGCTGAATATTTAGCGGGACAGTGGCAAGATTTAGAATTAACTGAGTTAACAACAACCAGTGACTTGGATTGGCAACACCCAGCAGCCTTACAGCTACTGAGTGAGCTTGTACAGATGGGCGTATTTTACTTAGTTGATGCGAGCGACGAAGATACCGACGAACAGCACGCTTAAGCGTGCTGTTGCCATAATTTTTCGTCTTCAAACACATCATACAACTGCTCAGCGCGGTTCACTAAGTAGTTAGCATAGTTAAGCTGTTGCCGGTCGCCTTGCGCTTGATGAGCTACGACTTCCGCTTTTACTTGCCATTGTAACGAAAAATGACGCGTTGCATCGCGCGCGTCTTTGGCATTTTTGCCAGCGGCTAAATCCGTGGGTACGTCACCATTAATCACCCAAACTTCTTTTTTGTCTTGGGTTTGGAATTTCCACACGGCCACAATAGGGGCAATGTAACGACTTTCTTTGGTTAGCACGCGCTCAGTAATGATGCCTTGTTCCGCAAGAAATTTATTGGCCGCTTGAAAGTGTTCACGTACCCAAGTGGTACGTTGCTCGTCGGTTAACTGGTCCGGAGATTGTGGGGTTGATGGTTCGGCCATACTGCTTGGTCCTTTTGTCTGTTTTTATCAATTTGTTGTTAGACGTTCACTAGGTGAACTAGCAACTCAGATTATCACTGATCGGAGTTGTGCTGGCTACCTACCCTAACAATACTACGCAGATTTGTTACAAACGCAATCATTTCAGCTGGGTAATATTTGGTTGCAAAAGTTTACGTTTACGTTAACGTTTTATTTCCGCAATTCACTGGTGAAATACCTAGCAAAGTGATATTGTTCGCGCAATTTTTGGGATGAACGAGGATTACCTAGAATGTCTCTATTCGAACACAAAGAGTTCGACCAACACGAACAAGTCGTGTTTTGTCATGATAAAGAAACCGGCTTAAAAGCGATTATTGCTATCCACGACACCACCTTAGGCCCAAGCTTAGGCGGTACCCGCTTGTGGAACTACGCCTCGTCAGCTGAAGCCTTAACCGACGTGCTGCGCTTATCGCGCGGTATGACTTATAAAAGTGCGATGGCCGGGTTGCCATTAGGCGGCGGTAAAGCAGTTATTATTGGTGATGCTAAAACCATTAAAACGCCTGAGTTAATGCGTGCCTATGGTCGTTTCGTTAATTCTTTAAGTGGCCGCTATATCACTGCTGAGGATGTTAATATCCGTACCAGCGATATTGCCTACGTTGCTGAAGAAACTAACTTTGTCGCAGGAACCGCAGAGAAAGCCGGTGATCCATCACCTCACACTGCACTAGGTACCTATTTAGGCCTAAAAGCGGCAGCTAAACATAAATTCGGTAGTGATAATCTACAAGGCTTAAAAATTGCTGTGCAAGGCTTGGGCGCGGTAGGCTACGATTTCGCTGAATATTGCCATAAAGAAGGCGCACAGCTGTTCGTTACCGATATTAATGAAGAAGCATGTGCCCGTGCAGCGCAAGAGCTGAATGCCACTGTTGTTGGTTTAGACGAAATTTATGGATTAGATGTTGATGTCTATTCACCTTGCGCCCTAGGTGCCACCGTAAATGACGATACTCTGAAACAAATCAAAGCCAAGGTTATTGCTGGCAGCGCCAACAACCAGTTAGCAACGCCAGCCCACGACCAGGTGGTGATGGATATGGGTATTCTGTATGCACCAGATTACGTTATTAACGCCGGTGGGGTGATTCACGTTTGTAGCGAAGCTGCTAACATGAGCCGCGCTGAAACCGACCAGCGTGTGCGTGACATCTACGATACGCTAGATAAGATCTTTGCCCGTTCAGCAGCTGAGAAGCGTCCAACTGGACAAATCGCAGATCAAATGGCACAAGAAATTATCGCTAACGCGAAAGCCGCTAAAACTGCAGGTTAATTACCTGCAGTTTGCTGCTAGCCACTGCAGCGGGTGTAATGCCCGCTTGCTGGGGCTGTGGCGTTCTACTTGACTACGACAAGAAAACCCCGTCGCCAAAGTTACCACCTCTCGCTCAACCTTGTTACGCCAACTCAAATCGTACAGCTTGGTACTAATAGCTTGATTATTGCTTTCATGGCCAAAGGTTCCGGCCATACCACAACACCCCGTGTTAGCCATCGCTAAAGGTATCTGCCATAGCGCAAAAATTTGTTGCCATTCACTAGCAGCCTTAGGCATGGCGGTTTGCTCGGTACAATGGGTGAGCAATTGCAAATCTAAGTTAGGCGTAGCCACTGCTACCCGCTCCACCCTACTGGGCAGCACATCAAGCAACCAAGTTTGACTCAATTGCACCTGATAGTTTAGCGGCTCAGTGAGCACGCTACGGTATTCGTCGTGTAAACAAAGTACGGTAGATGCATCTAAACCTACCATGGGTAACTGCAGTTGACTAACGTGATTAAGCTGTTTTGCTACACGGTTTGCAGTTTTAGCAAAATCTTTTAAATAGCCTTTTACATGCTGGGCCTTACCGTTACCGGCAAAGCGCAACAAGATCGGCTGAAAGCCAAGATGGCTGGCTAACGTACCAAATGCCTCCACCAGTTCTGCTTCATAAAAACTAGTAAAGGGGTCTTGCACCACGACCACAATATTGTCGCGCTGTGCGCTGGTCAAGGTGGCCACATGCGCCGTCAGTTGCTGCTCATCCATGCTCAACCATTGCTGTTGTTGCCAACGCTTATGGAGCGTAGGTACCGACAATTTAGGTGCGTCCACATAGCCAAACCAACGCTTAGTTACCCATCTGCTGAAACCATTGTGAGTCAGCCAATTTGCTAACCGCGGCGCTCGCGCTAAGCCACTGGCCAACGACTCAACTTGTTTCACTAGGAAATCTTTGGCAGGACGCCGATATTTATGGTGATACCACTCTAAAAATCGCGCCCGAAACGCTGGCACATCAACTTTTACCGGACACTGACTAGCACAAGCTTTACAGGCTAGACAGCTATCCATCGCAGCTTTTACTTCGTGATTAAAATCGTCCGCAAAGGCCCCTGTAACAGCTTTCATGGGATGCCATTTGGCAGCTGGTGGTTGGCTTGCATCAAACCCGTGTTCGGCGTTAAGTCGCAGCCATTCACGAATTAACGTGGCACGTCCCTTAGGTGAAAAACGTCTATCGCCGGTGGCTTTAAATGACGGACACATGGCTGAATCGGCATCGTAGTTAAAACATAAGCCGTTGCCATTACAGTTCAGCGCCGGCTGATAACTCTCCTGCACATGAATGGGGATTTGCCGATCATAAAAACCACGTTTCGTCGCATCCACGGACACTAAGCTCGCTGAGGTTCCCCACGGGGTACAAATTTTGCCTGGATTAAGACGATTATCAGGGTCGAATACAGCTTTGAGCTTCTGTAGTTCTTGATAGAGTTCATCCCCAAAGAACTTTGGCGCATACTCAGAGCGGTAGCCTTTACCGTGTTCGCCCCACATCAAGCCACCGTACTTGGCGGTTAGTGCGGCTACTTGATCACTGATTTTTCTTAGTAGCTGCTCGTCATCAGGATTGGTCATGTCGAGCGCTGGACGCACATGCAACACTCCCGCATCGACGTGGCCAAACATGCCGTAATGCAATTGCTCGCGATCGAGAATGGCACGAAACTCTAAAATAAAGTCAGCCAAATGCTCGGGCGGGACTGCCGTATCTTCGGCGAAAGCAACGGGTTTACGGCGACCTTTGGTAGCCCCTAACAAACCGACTGCTTTCTTGCGCATGGCATAAATATTTTGAATACTCTTGCCATCGGCACAAACCTGATAACCAATAATGCCCTGCTCTGGTTGGTTAGCGATTAAGTGCTCAAGCTGCTGGCAAAGAGACGCTACTTTGTCATCGATATCCGCTTTCGCAACCGCAGTAAATTCAACCATATTAATGCCGCGCATCGGCTTATCGGCGACATCTTCTAATTGGCTAGCAACTTGATGCCAAATAATATCATTGCGGGCTAAATCTAAAACGTTGCTATCAATGGTTTCCACTGAAGTCGCACGTGCCTGCACTAAGGCTGGGGCATGCCGCAGAGCCGATTGAAAATCATCATACTTAACATTAACCAACACCTTGTGCTGCGGAATCAAGGTTAAGTTCAGTTTAGCCTCAACGATGATCGCAAGCGTTCCTTCAGAGCCGGCTAAAAGCCTTGAAAGGTCAATGAGTTGGCGATCTTCATCATAGCAATGCTTGAGATCGTAGCCGGTTAAAAATCGATTTAAAGGCGGGAATTTTGCACATATAGCAGCTCGTTTATCAACGCAAGTAGCTAGAACTTGTCGATAAATGGCAGCTTCTAAGGTCTCTCCACGAGCTTTTTCTTGCGCTTGTTGCAGGCTTATTGGCGCTGTGTGTAGCACCTCGCCATTAAGTAAAACGGCACGCAATTCTAAGATGTGATCACTGGTTTTACCATACACTAATGAGCCTTGTCCGGAGGCATCGGTATTGATCATGCCGCCAATCGTGGCGCGATTACTGGTGGATAAGTCAGGACTGAAAAAAAACCCGTGGGGTCGCACTGCGTCGTTTAACGCATCTTTAACCACACCGCTTTGGCAGCGTACCCAGGCTCGTTCTGGGTCAATCTCTAACACCTGATTAAAGTAGCGGCTTAAATCGATAACAATGCCAGCCGTTAACGACTGCCCGTTGGTACCAGTACCGCCGCCTCGAGGCGCAAATTGAATACTTCTGAACGCAGCTTGCTGCGCCAGTTGAAAGGCTTGTTGCAGTGCTGCTTGCGTCCGTGGATACAGCACCGCTTGCGGCAATTGTTGATAGACGCTGTTATCAGTAGCCGCGATCAAGCGGCCACTGTAGGAACCATCTATATCGCCGTCAAACTGGGCGCGTTCTAGTTCTAATAAGTAGGCCTGATAAACACTTTGTATGCGTTGTTGACGCCGTTCATAGGCTGCATAACTAGGTAACTCGTTAACTACTTGAACCATAACGCGCACTGTTCCTTTATTGAGGCTATTGAAGCCTGCTTAACCGTGGTGTTCCGCTAAATACAACCAAGTTTCAACCACAGTATCAGGATTCAATGACACTGAATCTATCCCCTGCTCAACCAACCAAGCAGCAAAATCCGCATGATCCGAAGGGCCTTGGCCACAGATCCCCACGTATTTGCCTTTACGCTTAGCCGCTTGAATAGCCATAGCTAGCATGGCTTTTACCGCTTCATCGCGCTCATCAAAAAGATGAGCAATCACGCCAGAATCTCGGTCTAAGCCCAAAGTTAACTGAGTTAAATCATTAGAACCGATAGAGAAACCATCAAAAATATCCAAGAACTGATCCGCTAGTAAGGCATTTGATGGTAATTCACACATCATGATCACTCGTAAGCCACGCTCACCTTGCACCAGTCCTTGCTCGGCTAAGAGTTCAATGACTTTACGGCCTTCCTCTAAGGTACGCACAAACGGGATCATCACCTCAACGTTAGTAAGGCCCATTTCATCGCGCACTCGTTTGATCGCTTCACACTCCATCGCAAAGCATTCACGGAATTCCGTTGAGATATAACGTGATGCCCCGCGGAAACCAAGCATGGGGTTTTCTTCGTGCGGTTCATACTGGCGGCCGCCAACGAGATTAGCGTATTCATTAGATTTAAAATCAGACATGCGAACAATCACCCGCTCAGGTGAGAATGCCGCCGCCAAGGTCGCAATACCTTCAGTAAGCTTACCCACGTAGTACTCACGAGGGCTCTCGTAACCAGCCATATAGCCGCGAATTTGCTCTTGTAATTCAGGCGTTTGCTGATCAAAATTCAGCAAGGCTTTAGGATGCACACCAATCATTCGATTGATGATGAATTCTAACCGTGCCAAGCCAACGCCCGCATGCGGCAAGCTAGCAAAGTCAAAGGCGCGGTCTGGGTTACCCACGTTCATCATGATTTTTAATGGCAACGCTGGCATATCACCTACATCAGATGTAGTTACGGCAAAATCTAACGCGCCTGAATAAATGTAACCGGTATCACCTTCGGCACAGGACACAGTGACTTCGCTACCAGCGGCAATGCGATCGGTGGCATTACCACAACCCACCACTGCCGGAATACCTAGCTCGCGCGCAATAATAGCTGCGTGACAGGTACGGCCACCACGATTTGTTACAATCGCCGCCGCCCGCTTCATAATAGGTTCCCAATCTGGGTCAGTCATATCGGTTACTAAAACATCACCAGGTTGTACTTTATCCATTTCGGAAATATCGGTGAGTACGCGGGCTACACCAGCGCCAATTTTTTGACCAATGGCGCGACCTTCGGCCACAACGCTACTCTTAGTTTTCAGCGCATAGCGCTCTAGTGCTTGACCGGTTTTATTCGACTGCACCGTTTCTGGGCGTGCTTGAACGATATAGAGTTTGCCATCAATACCATCTTTGGCCCATTCGATATCCATTGGACGGCCGTAATGCTGCTCGATAATAACGGCTTGTCTTGCAAGGGCTTCAACTTCGGCATCGCTAATCGAAAATTGTTGGGCTTGCTGAGGTGCTACGTCAACGATACTCACTTGTTTACCGTGAGCGGTTGCATCTGAGTAAATCATCTGCACTTTTTTGCTGCCAAGGTTACGGCGCAGCACTGCTTTGCGGCCCGCTTTCAGCGTAGGCTTATGCACATAAAACTCATCTGGGTTGACTGCACCTTGCACAACCATTTCGCCTAAACCATAAGATGAGGTAATAAAGACCACTTGATCAAAACCTGATTCAGTATCAATCGAGAACATTACCCCAGAGGCAGCGATATCACTGCGCACCATACGTTGAATCCCGGCCGACAGAGCAACGCCGCGGTGGTCATAGCCTTGGTGTACGCGATAAGAAATAGCGCGGTCATTGAATAAGGATGCAAACACGTGTTTGATGGCTTCCATGATGGCATCAATACCACGTACGTTTAGAAAGGTTTCTTGTTGGCCGGCAAACGAGGCATCCGGCATATCTTCAGCCGTAGCTGAGCTACGCACCGCGAAACTAACTTCAGCGTTGCCACCACTCAGATCCTGATAGGCAGCTCGAATCGCTTGGTCTAACTCAGGCTGAAATGGCGTTTCAATCACCCATTGGCGAATTTGCTTGCCCGCCTCAGCTAAGGCTTTAACATCATCGGTATCGAGCGTATCTAAAATTGCGTGAATACGTTCGTTTACCCCACTTTGCTCGAGAAACTCGTTAAAAGCTTCTGCTGTGGTTGCAAATCCGTTTGGCACATCGACCCCGGCTCCGGCTAGGTGACTAATCATTTCACCTAAAGAAGCGTTTTTACCGCCAACACGGCCGACATCATTCATTCCTAGCTGATCATACCAAAGCACATAGTCTTGTACGTTGTTCTGCACGTTGAGTTCCTCGTGAGGTTTTAGGCGTGACACAGTTACATTTTTGTAACTGTCCGAATGGCTTTATATTTTACACACTGGGGGGCAACAAGTTAACATCTTATGTACTTTTATCTGCTAGGAATTTGCTCTTTATGCGCACAATCTTTTACATCTCAGACGGTACGGCGCTAACCGCTGAGGCTTTTGGTCGCGCTATGCTGTCGATGTTTCCTTTAAAAGTGGTTCATAAGACCCTTGCTTTTATTGATACAGAAGCGAAAGCTACGGCTGCGGTCAATAAAATTAATCAGGCTTACGCCGACTCTGGCGAACGTCCTGTCATCTTTCACACCTTTGTCAGTATCGACATTAAACGTATCATCATGTCGAGCCAAGGCAGCTGCTACGACTTCTTAGATTATTTTGTGGCGCCCCTCAGTAAAGAGCTTGGTATTCCAGCCCAACCCAAAACCCATCGCACCCATGGTATTCAAGAGGACACAGGCGTGCGCGAAAACTACGATTTTCGGATTGATGCGGTGAATTATAGTCTAGCTAACGATGATGGTAGTAACGTCGCGAATTACGACGAGGCTGATATCATTCTCCTGGGCGTTTCTCGTACCGGTAAAACCCCTACCAGCCTTTACTTAGCCCTGCATTATGGCATTAAAGCGGCGAACTACCCGTTAACCGAAGATGACAATATGGAAAACTTACAACTGCCTAAGGTGTTAAAACCCCATCGCCATAAAATTTTTGGTTTAACCCTAGACCCACAACGGTTACACGAAATACGCAGCAAGCGCCGTGAAGGAAGCACCTATGCGTCATTGCCGCAGTGTCGATTTGAATTGCAGGAAGTAGAAAAAATGTACCGCCGTGAAGCCATTCCATTTTTGGATTCAACGCGCTTTTCGGTAGAAGAGATCGCCGCTAAAATTTTGGCCGAGACCAATATAGAAAGACACCGGTTTTAACCCGGTGTCTTGCTATTTATGATGCTTTACATTTCTTGTTCGGCACGCACGTTGGTGCTTTCAAAGATTTTATCTGCAGAAGCAGCAACAAAGCCGGTATAAAGGCGGTTAGGAGCTATTTCGTAGCGTTTAGCAAACTCGTAAAAGCAACTAGGAATGGTTTTTTCCATATCGCTAAAGCGCACTAACGTATGGTCTGCTAGCGTTGACGACTGCTCTAAAAACACTTCTTTTGAGCCTTTGATTTCGCCGCCTGAAGTATTCAATTTAAATCCTGCTTCTTTCAAAGTTTGGTTAACTTGCTCGAGCGATTGATAATCAGGTAACTCATTCACGTTTACGGTGAAGTGATTGGCGCGATAACCAAAGGCCGCCATCCAAGCTGCATATTCACTCTCAGCTAAGAGCTGTTCGTAGTCAGCACTGCTGATTTGCCAATGGGCACCCGAATACAAGAAGTCTGGGCTGGCCACGGCTGCCGGATCAATTTGCGCAACCAGATTGCGCACAATGGTTTGCAGCGAGTCAGAGAATTCTTCCACTAATAACTCTGAAATGAAGATCTTAGGTAGCGCTGGATTGCTGTGCTCGTAATGCTTAGCAACCAACTTCTTGGCCTCAAAATGATAATCTTCACAAGCTTGATAGCCCATTGCCTCAAAGTGCTGAGCCAACGTTGCTAAGCGTACTGGCGCGATATTAAAGGTACGAAAGGCAACATGGTCATTAATAATTTCACGACCTTTGCCCAGTACTTCATGAACCTTTGCTGCAGATGGCGTTAACTTAATATAGTCTTGCCATAAGTTATTAAAAAATTCAGTAACTTGCTCTGTAGTTTCAACCTGTGCCTGTGACATATACTGCTTTAACCTCGAAAATGTCAAAAAATTTAACCGCGACCTTGGCGCGCTTCTTTCAATGAATCAGCGACTAAAAAGGCTAACTCTAACACTTGATCCGCATTTAACCGCGGGTCGCACTGGGTGCGATAGCGCTGTGTTAAGTCTTTTTCACTGATTTGATAAGCGCCGCCGGTACACTCGGTAACGTCTTCGCCCGTCATTTCTAAATGCACCCCGCCTGGGTAAGTGCCTTCCGCCTGATGCACGGCAAAAAACTGTCGCAACTCTTGGTGAATCGCATCAAAGTTACGAGTTTTTAAACCGTTATCAGCCTTCACCGTATTGCCATGCATAGGATCGCTCGACCACACCACATGACGGCCTTCGGCTTTCACTTTGCGCACCAGATGCGGCAATGCTTCGGCCAGATTATTCGCCCCCATCCGGGTGATCAAAGTCATCCGGCCGGCTTCATTCTCTGGATTAAGCACATCCAACAATCGGATCACATCATCAGGCTTGGTAGTTGGACCTATTTTAACACCGACTGGGTTATGAATGCCACGCATAAACTCTACGTGAGCGTGATCTAATTGACGCGTGCGCTCGCCAATCCAAACCATGTGAGCCGAGCAATCATAGGGCAACCCAGTAAGCGTGTCGGTACGGGTTAAGGCTTCTTCGTACGGCAATAACAAAGCCTCATGCGAAGTGAACAGCTGGGTTTCGTGAATGGTGGCATTAGTAGCCGAGGTGATCCCCAACACTTCCATAAACTTCAGCGCTGATTGAATTTGTTCCGCTACTTGTAAATATTGTTCTTTCAGTGGATTAGCTGCCACAAAGCTCATATTCCATTTATGCACCTTGTGCAAATCAGCAAGACCACCCTGCGCAAAAGCACGCAATAAATTCAAAGTTGCAGCTGAATGATGATAAGCCTGCAACATCCGTTGCGGATCAGCAATTCGTTGGTCCTCGTTAAAATCAACCCCATTAATAATATCACCGCGATAAATCGGCAGCTCTACGCCGTCTTGGATCTCGGTGTCGCTAGAGCGCGGTTTGGCATATTGGCCAGCCATACGAGCAACCTTGGTAACCGGGCATGAGCCAGCAAAGGTCATGACGATCGCCATCTGTAGAATCACCTTGAAGGTATCGCGGATTTTCGGCGCAGTGAAATCACTGAAACTCTCGGCACAATCGCCACCTTGCAGCAAAAAGCCCTGGCCCAAGCTCACTTGGGCCAACTGTTTGCGTAGGGCTCGAATTTCTTCGGCAAAGACCAACGGCGGAAAACTTTTTAATTGCTGTTCTACCTGCTGCAATTGTTGCGCCGAAGGATACTGCGGTTGCTGCTGAATTGGTTTATCCCGCCAGCTACGGGCACTCCAATGCGTCATTCTCTTTCCTATTAATGATTAACGGCCTTGTTGTAAGGCTTGAATACGTTTTGCTAACGGTGGATGGCTCATAAATAATTCACTAAAGCTGCGTTTGGTTTGAATACCGAACGCCATCATAGAACCATCCAGAGTTGACTCTGGGGCACCTTGTAGGCGGCGCAGCGCTGCCACCATGTTATGCGCACCGACGAGTTTGGCAGCGCCAGCGTCGGCCCGAAATTCGCGCTGACGTGAAAACCACATGACAATGATACTGGCCAAAATACCGAAGACCAATTCTAACACCATCACAATAGCAAAGTAGGCAATACCACCTAAACCTTGACCATTCTGAGAATTACTGCGAGTTGCATTATCAATCACGCCCGCAATTACCCGTGCAAAGAAAATAACAAAGGTGTTTACCACCCCTTGAATGAGGGTCAAAGTAACCATATCGCCATTGGCGATATGACTGATCTCATGAGCTAGTACGGCTTCCACTTCGGCTTGGGTCATATTGCGCATAAGCCCGGTACTTACCGCAACGAGCGAGCTTTTTTTACTGGCTCCGGTTGCGAATGCATTAGGCTCAGGCGAATCATAGATGGCCACCTCTGGCATCGGAATTCCGGCCTGTTGACTTTGCCGTTGTACGGTTCGTAATAACCATTGCTCTGTTTGATTGCGAGGCTGACTAATCACCTGTGCACCGACAGCGCGTTTCGCCATCCACTTTGACATAGCCAATGAGATAAAGGCGCCACCAAAGCCGAAGACCGCAGCAAAGATCAACAAACCGCTGTAACCCGAGGTATCAACACCTAAAGCTGGCATAAGAACATTCATGACCACCCCTAAAACCAACAAAATGGCAAGGTTAGTGGCTAAAAATAATGCAATCCGCAACATACTGAATTTACCTCTAATAAAATCCTACGGAACACCCGTACAAAATTGCCTTCGCGTTGCCTTGTTATAGGGTTAAAAGTATCTAAAAACAAGGTCTTTAACTGCTTTTTTCAGTCAATTCTGTTAGCTTATAGCGTATCTTTTAACGCTGTCGGAGTACTCACATGGCAAATCACTCAAAACTTTTATTAATGAGTAGCTCAAAAGCTGGCCAAACGGATTATCTAGAACACAGCAAAGCTTGGCTACGCGAACATTTTGCCAGCGCCAGTAAAGTGTTGTTTATACCCTATGCAGGGGTTGGCTTGGGTGATACCGCCTACACGGCCAAAGTAGCGGCAGCCTTGGCGGACTTACCCTTTACCCTAGAAGGCATTGAGAGCTTTAGTCATCCACAACAAGCCGTCTATGAAGCCAGTGCCATCATGATTGGCGGTGGTAACACCTTTCAGTTGCTCAATCGGCTCTATCAACATGACTTACTCAAGCTTATTGCTAATAAAGTAGCTGCCGGTATGCCTTATGCAGGTTGGAGTGCTGGCGCCAACATTGCCGGGCTTACTATTCGTACCACCAACGATATGCCGATCATCGAGCCGCCATCGTTTAAGGCCCTGCAGTTGGTACCTTTTCAATTAAACCCTCATTACAGTGACTATCAAGCCCCTGGCTTTCATGGTGAAACCCGTGATCAACGCTTGGCTGAATTTATGCTGGTTGATCCTGCAACACCGGTATTGGCGATCAAAGAAGGCACTGCCTTGAAAGTTACTGGCGACACCATGCAACTGTTAGGACCGCATCCTGGCTATGCCTTCTTAGCAGGCGACAAGCTTGAATTGGCGGCCAACAGCGACTGCAGTAATTGGCTCGTTGCTAAGTAATCAACCAAGTGCCCTTGGCGCCAAGTCGGACAATAGGGCAAAACGCCTAAACAAGGTGCTGATAGGCGCTGCTCTAAGCTGGCGATATTTGCGGCTTGTTCTACCATCGGCTGCGGTTGCGGTTGGTTGGCCACCCAGCCAACCAGATGAGCACCACTGGCGCTAATGGCCGCAGCTGTGAGTAGCGCGTGATTGATACAGCCCAGCTTTAACCCGACCACCAAAATCACTTGGGCACCAGACTGCACCGCTATATCGGCCATGCTCTGCTGCGCATTAAGAGGAACGAGCCAACCACCGGCTCCCTCAATCACTAGGATTTCAGCCGGCAACTGTTCTAATGTTCTGATATGCTGCAAAATATCAGCCAACACTAACTCTTGTTCCGCATGCTCGGCAGCGATATGGGGGGCGATAGGATCTGCAAAACAATAAGGGTTAACTTGGTCGTAGGTTTGCTGATGAGAGGTTGTTGCCAGCGCTTGCTGCAAAGCTTCGGCATCATCATTCATCCAACGCTCTTGGCCTTCATGCAGCCGCCAGGTAGCACCAGCGGCTACGGGTTTTAGTGCGAGACAACGCCGGCCCTGTGCTTGTAGTGCATGCAGCAAGGTCACGCTGACCACGGTTTTACCAGCGTCAGTGTCAGTTCCTGCGATAAATAATTTATCCATGGTTGGCTCTTATCAATCTGTCTGTTTGGTCATTTTTACTAGCGCCACTTGCCAGCGTAGAGGCAATCGGCCTTGCTCATTACGATACTTAGCCATGTTAACCTGCAGGGCCTGTAACTTAGACTTACTTAGCACGGACGGCAACTGCGCCTGGTGCTGCCACCTATTGACGTCGCCACGGTAGGTGGCCCCTATCCCCTGTAAGTCTTTCAACATAGCCAGCACCGAATCATTCATGATCGTCACTGGGAGTCGTTTAAACTCAAGCTGCCAACCGGGTAAAGCGGCTAATAATTGCTGCAATTCGGTTTCACTATAGAATTGCCGATGGCTCCATTGCCCACCTTGTAAGGCTTGTAGTTCTGCTCCCAGCGGCAGCATCGAGCCCTCTAGTAAGGTACTGAAGACTAAACAGCCTTGCGCACGCAGCAGACCATGAAATTGATTGATGGTGGCTACCAAATCGCCAACCCACTGCAACGATAAATTGGCAAAAATAGTATCCACACTGGCAGCAGGCAAGGGTAAAGATTCAGCGTCGGCGATCAGCCAATTAACTGCGGTGTGTTGATGCTCAACGCTGCGAACCTGGCGCTGTGCTTCTGCAATCATCTCTGGGGCAATATCTACGCCAAGATAACCGGTGCTCCGGGCCACCAAAGCCATGGTATTTACCGCCGGACCGCAGCCTAAATCAATCACTTGTCCTACCTTGGCTGGCAGCAACTGAAGTAACTCCTGCGCACAACGTTGTTGTAACTCGTTATGCTGTTGATACGACTTAGCCGCTCGACCAAAACGTTGCGCTACTTGCTGCTTACCCGCCGTTAGAGCCAGGCTCGGCAAGGGCGTTAATGCTGCAGACATTGGACTAGCTCCTGCATCAATTGCGTCAGCACCGCCGGTGTATGGCTGGCACTTAGGGTTAGTCTTAGCCGAGCTTGCCCTGGCGGCACCGTGGGCGGACGAATCGCCGCCACGACAAAACCTCGATTGCGTAAGTGTTGTTGCAGCTGCAATGCTTTGCTATCGGTCCCCACCGGCACCAGTTGAATGGCCGTATTGGTGGCTGCCATAAGGGGGATGCCGTACCCAGCTGCAAGCCGAGAGACAAGGGCGATGTTTTCTTGCAAGCGCTGGCGCAACGAACTGCCTTCTGCCGCTTGCACCAGCTTAATTGCGGCACTCACCGCTGCTGCTTGCGCCGCACTTATTGCCGTCGAGTAAATGTACTCTCGGGCATGATTATGAAGATAGTCAATCACAGCTGTGGGCGCTAACACTGCTGCACCACCTACCCCCAGCGCCTTACCAAAGGTCACCATCAGCAGCGGCAATTGGCGTTGATTCATCACCCCACCAATGCTGCGACCGTCGGCACCAACCACGCCGAGACCATGCGCATCGTCGACATAAAGATCAGCATGTTCCGCCACTTGCCGCAGTTGTGCTAAACAGGGACTGTCGCCGTCCATACTAAAGACACTCTCGGTAACGACTAAGTGCGCTTGATCTGTCGCCGTTAATTCAGGCAGCAAAGGCGCCAACTGATTATGAGCAAAACGCTGCCAGCGCACCCCACTTGCGCGCATGCCATCAATGAGGGAGGCATGCGCTAAGCGGTCGGCATGGATTTTGTGGTAGAGTTTGCCAAGCTGCAGCAAGGTACTAAAATTGGCCGCGAAGCCACTGCTAAACAGTAAGACATTATCGCGCTCCAACCAGTCAGCTAATTGTTGCTGCAAGTAAAGATGCGGCGATTGGGTGCCGCACACTAACGCCGAACCACCACTACCCGTACCATATTGCTGCAACGCTTGCTGGTAGGCAGCAATAACTTGGGGGTGTTCGCTCAAACCTAGATAATCATTACTAGCGAGCAACACCCCTTGAGGTCGCACTTGCGGTTGACGCCAACGTTGTTGCTGTTGGCGCTGCCATGCTCCGTGTTGCAGCGCATCAGTTACCTGCAGATGCATCTCGCCACCTGATCCTATTTAGCCGGATAATAGAGTGTAGGTTGGCGTTGCTCTTGAATCGCATCGGCTATCACGCTTTGGTGTACTTCATCCGCATAATCGGTATGTTGTAGCGGTTTGATGCCAAGCCGTTGAAACAAGGCCTGATCGCTATCAGTACCCGGATTGGCCGTAGTCAATAACCGCTCGCCATAAAAGATAGAGTTAGCACCAGCCATAAAACATAAAGCTTGCATGGTATCGGGCATCGACTCCCGGCCAGCTGATAAACGCACAAAGGAGGTGGGTAAAGCAATTCGAGCAACCGCAATGGTGCGCACAAATTCAAAAGGATCAAGATCTTCCAGCTCAGCAAAAGGCGTTCCTTTAACTTTCACCAACATATTGATAGGTACGCTTTCAGGATGCTGTGGTAACTGTGCCAATTGGCTAATAAGACTTGCGCGATCATGCCGACTCTCACCCATGCCAACAATGCCGCCGGCACAGACTTTCATGCCGGCATCACGAACATGTTGTAACGTGGCCAAGCGATCTTGATAGGTTCGTGTCGTTATAATTTCACCGTAGAATTCTGGTGAGGTATCTAAATTATGATTGTAATAGTCCAGTCCTGCTTGTTGTAGCGATTTAGCTTGCAGGGGCGTTAACATCCCCAGCGTCATGCAGGTTTCTAACCCAAGCTGTTTCACCCCTTGAATCATCTCAATTAAGTATGGCATGTCACGATCTTTGGGATTACGCCAAGCGGCTCCCATGCAAAAACGGCTGGCTCCAGCTGCTTTTGCTGCCTCTGCCTCTGCTAAAACCTTTTTCACTGCCAACAACCGTTCTTTGTCGACATCAGTGCGGTAATGGGCGCTTTGCGGACAGTATTTGCAATCTTCCGGACAGGCGCCTGTTTTGATCGATAACAGGGTACTAACCTGCACTGCATTAGCGTCAAAATGACGCCGATGAACTTGCTGTGCCTGAAACAGCAAATCATTAAAAGGCAATTCAAATAACTGCTCTAACTCGGTTGCACTCCAATCGTGCCTAACTACATCACTAGCTGCCATAACTCTCGCTCTAATATCCAATAGCTCATTCACTTATTGCATAGCCTACTTCGACATTTTAAACTGTCAACTTAATAATTACCGATAAAATAACAAGCGATGAATTAATGACCAAAATCAGTCAGGCAGATTTACTCTTTGATCAGCAACATATCTGGCATCCCTACACCTCATTTGCCAAGCCACTGCCTACCTATCCGGTGGCAGCAGCAACAGGCTGCGAGCTAATCCTCAGCGACGGTCGCCATTTGGTTGATGGCATGTCATCGTGGTGGGCAGCAATCCATGGCTACAATCATCCACAGCTCAATCAGGCCGTCAGTGAGCAATTGCAGCACATGAGCCATGTGATGTTTGGGGGTATTACCCACGCCCCAGCCATTGCTCTCTGTAAACACTTAGTGGAACTTACCCCAGCACCATTGCAACAGGTTTTTCTTGCTGATTCAGGCTCAGTTGCGGTGGAGGTTGCGATCAAAATGGCTGTGCAATACTGGGTGGCACGGCAACAACCGCAGAAAAATCGTTTAGCTACCATCCGCGGTGGTTATCATGGCGATACCTTTGCGGCGATGTCGGTGTGCGATCCCGTAAATGGTATGCATGGGCTCTTTCAAAATAGTGTACGTCAGCAATTATTTGCCCCCTGCCCTGAGATCACCCCAACGCAGCAGTGGCTAGACTCGGCAACCGACGCCATCGAGCACCTGTTACAACAACATCAGCAAGAACTAGCCGCGGTTATCCTCGAGCCGATAGTGCAAGGAGCTGGCGGTATGCGTTTTTATCATCCAAATTATTTGCGCAAAATCCGAGAACTCTGTGACCACTATCAGGTGTTGTTGATTGCCGATGAAATTGCTACCGGATTTGGCCGCACTGGCACCTTGTTTGCTTGTGAACATGCTGCAATCAGCCCCGATATTATGTGCTTAGGGAAGGCCTTAACCGGTGGTTACATGACGCTTGCGGCGGTATTAACCACTACTGACATTGCTACCACCATCAGCCATGGACCCGCGGGCGGTACCTTTATGCACGGCCCGACGTTTATGGCTAACCCACTCGCCTGTGCGGTCGCTTGTGCCAGCATTGAACTCCTATTGGCGTCGCCATGGCAGCAACAAGTAGCTCAAATAGAGCAATCGCTGCAGCAACAATTAGCGCATCTCGTACAATATGCCTGCGTTGCTGAGGTCAGAGTATTCGGAGCTATTGGTGTGGTTGAGATGCAAGCCCCCTTAGATGTTGCTGAAGCCCAGCGTATTGCCGTTGCTCATGGGGCTTGGATCCGACCCTTTGGTAAATTGCTGTACATCATGCCACCCTTCATTATTAGCCCCGAACAACTTGCTTGTTTAACCCTTGCCATGCAAGAAATCGTGAAACAGGTAGAAAGGCGTTGATTTTCGCTTGAGTCTGACGCAAAGCAAGGTAACATAACGGTCTATTTGTGATGTGTTAACTCACTGTCTTTTTATTTGTTCAACAAACGGAGTTTTTAGGCCCATGTCCTGCGCTACCATTGTCGATGTTTTATCGGGGAAAATTGCCGTTGGTGAAGAAGTTACTGTTCGTGGCTGGGTTCGTACCCGCCGCGATTCAAAAGCAGGAATTTCTTTTATCAATGTGCATGACGGTTCTTGTTTTGATCCAATTCAGGCTGTAGTTCCAAATCAACTCGATAATTACGACAATGACGTGTTAAAACTCACGACCGGTTGTAGCGTTGCGGTGACAGGTACGGTGGCTGAATCTGCCGGCAAAGGTCAATCTTTCGAGTTGCAAGCCACAGCCGTACAAGTATTTGGCTTTGTTGAAGATCCTGACACCTATCCGATGTCGCCCAAACCGCACTCGATGGAATATTTGCGTGAATTTGCTCACTTACGCCCACGTACTAATATCACCGGTGCCGTGATGCGTGTTCGTAACTGTTTAGCGCAAGCTATTCACCGCTTCTTTCATGAGCGCGGATACATGTGGGTTGCGACCCCAATCATCACCGCCTCAGATGCCGAAGGTGCCGGCGAGATGTTCCGGGTATCTACCTTGGATTTACTCAACTTACCGCGCACTGAACAAGGTGATGTTGATTTCAGTAAGGATTTTTTTGGTAAAGAAGCCTTCTTGACAGTATCAGGTCAGCTTAACGGTGAAACATACGCCTGTGCACTATCTAAAATCTACACCTTTGGCCCCACGTTCCGTGCTGAGAACTCAAACACCAGTCGTCACCTAGCGGAATTTTGGATGGTTGAGCCAGAGCTCGCCTTTGCCGATCTTAACGATATCGCAGACTTAGCTGAAGATATGCTGAAATACTGTATCAATGCGGTATTAAGCGAACGAGCCGATGACATGGCCTTCTTCCAGCAACGGGTGGATAAAGATGTCCTTAATCGCTTACAGCATGTGGTCAGCAATAAGTTCGTGCACATGGATTACACCACTGCGGTCGAAATCTTGCAAAATTGTGGCAAGAAGTTTGAGTACGCCGTTGAATGGGGCATGGATTTACAATCTGAGCACGAACGTTATTTAGCTGAAGAACATGTAGGTGCGCCTATTATTCTGAAGAACTATCCGAAGGACATCAAAGCATTCTACATGCGCCAAAATGATGACGGCAAAACCGTCGCAGCCATGGACGTGTTAGCGCCAGGTATTGGTGAAATTATAGGTGGTAGCGCCCGTGAAGAGCGCTTAGATCGCCTTGATACGCGCATGCAAGAGATGGGCTTGCCGATTGAGCACTACGGTTGGTACCGTGATTTACGCCGTTACGGCACAGTTCCTCATGCCGGCTTTGGCTTGGGCTTTGAGCGCTTGGTCACCTATGTTACTGGAATGGGTAACATCCGTGATGTGATCCCGTTCCCGCGGGCTCCGAAAAACGCTGATTTCTAAGACGCTATTGGGCTACCCGTTTAAGTAGCTGCTGCTGTCACAACGCCGAGTAACCCCTCGGCGTTGTTCGTTGTGAGCCTAAGTTATTACTCCACTATCTCAACTTTACTCTGCCAATCTTTATCAGGCTTGATGGGCGTAGCGACCGCTGGCGTACCAACGTATAAAAAGCCAACGATAGCATCGGCTGGCGCTAAGCCAAGTTGAGCTTTAACCACCCCATCTTCGGCTAACCATCCAGTACGCCAGATGGCCCCTAACCCTTGTGCGAACGCAGCTTGCTGCAGCAATAAGGTGGCGCAGGCAGCGCAGGCCAGTTGCTCATCGCGCGGTACTTTGTCGTGTTGCTGTGCCCGCATTGCTACCATAATCACTGCAGGTGCTCGCAAAGGCAGTTCTTGGGCTTGTGCCACTTGCGTTTCATTAAGCTCGCGAGCCTTTGCAGCACTGGCGAATATTGTGCCCAACTTAGCGCGCCCCTGCTCTTGATAAAGCGTAAAAGAATACGGCATCAAGGCCATGTGATCAGGTGCTCTGCAAGCGGCCTGAAACATCAATTGTAATTGTTCATGAGTTGGCCCAGGTGCAACTAACCGAGGCATAGATGAACGAGTCGTTAATAATTCAATGGCTTGCATGGTGTCCTCGGACTCCTAGATTCAACTAATAATGTGCTGCTGCAGCGCTAAATAATGCATAGCTTAACAAATGATCACGCTCTGTTACATTGTCTGACTAGTTTCTCTAAAAAATCTGCTGTAATCTTCGTAGTAAGTCTTAATTTAGAGTAGGAACATTTTATATGAGCGGGATTGCTTCAGTCTTTAAAAAGCTATTTGGATTGATCAACTTTTTCCGAAAGTTGATTGTCAATGCGGTATTTTTTCTTGTTTTAATTTTAGTTTTAGGGCTACTTGTCGCTGAGGAAGAACAAGTTAAGGTACCTGAAAATGGCATGTTGGTGCTGCAACTGAATGGTATCTTGGTTGAAGAAGAAACTTGGGTCGACCCCGTTGACCAGTTCTTTAATGAAGCCTTCGGTGGCGGGAGTCAACTTCCTGAAGTCTTACTCGTTGACGTGTTAGAAAGCATCGAACAGGCTAAAACTGATGATCGCATCAGTGGTATTCAGTTAAATCTGAGTAACTTCGCTGGTGGCGGCAGTAACAAAATGCAAGCATTGGGCCAAGCCTTACTTGATTTTCGCAGTGCTGGTAAACCTGTAGTAACTTATGCCGATAATTACACTCAAAACCAATATTATGTGGCAGCCCATGCGGATACCATTTATTTGAACCCACTCGGGTCGATGATGTTCGAAGGTTTTGGTGGCTACAATCTCTACTTCAAAGATTTCTTAGAGAAGTTCAACATTACTGCTCATGTCTTTAAAGTGGGTGCCTTTAAGTCGGCGGTAGAACCCTACACCCGCAACGATATGTCTGATGAAGCGCTAGCCGCGAACAAAGAGTTGTATGACGAGTTGTGGGACACCTACATGGATGACCTAAGCCAATTACGTTCAATCAGCCCATTGATGCTAAGTGGCAAAATGGATGATTTCCGTCAAGCTCTGACTCAGTATGACGATGATATGGCGCAACTAGCCCTGAATACTGGATTAGTTGACGCTCTCTACAGTCGTGAACAATTCCGTGCTGAAATGATTGGAATTACCGGCCTTGATGACGATGAAAAGAGCTGGCGTCAAATCAACCACGAACAATATTTAGCTGCTCTTAACGGTCAAGCGGAGCAGTTAGAGGACAGCAGCGAACATAAAGACAAGGCAGAAATTGCCATTGTTGTAGCTCGTGGTGTTATTTCTGATGGCCAAGCCAAACCTGGTAGTATTGGCGGAGATAGTACCGCTGCCCTACTGCGTAAAGCACGCCTAGACGAAGATACCAAAGCTGTGGTGTTGCGTATTGATAGCCCAGGCGGCAGTGGCTTTGCCTCAGAAGTGATTCGCCAAGAGGTGCTAGAACTGAAAAAAGCAGGCATCCCAGTGATTGCCTCAATGAGCTCGGTTGCTGCATCAGGTGGTTATTGGATTGCCGCTAGCGCCGATGAGATTTGGGCCACTCCTACCACCATTACTGGTTCGATTGGCGTTTTTGGTATGTTCTTTACCATCGAAAAAGCGCTAAACGAATTTGGCGTGTACAACGATGGTTACCACACCACAGATTTGCCGGTATTAGATATTACTCGTGGTATCGATGATAACGGCCGCTATCTAGTGCAAGTATCCATCGAAAAGTTCTACCGTGATTTTGTTGGTATGGTAGCCGAAAGTCGCAACATGAGTTACGATGCCGTGCACGAGGTGGCTCAGGGGCGGATTTGGACCGGGCGCAAAGCCAAAGAGTTGGGTTTAGTTGACCAATTAGGTGAACTTGATGATGCCATTAGCGCTGCGGCCACCCGAGCTGGTGTCAGTGACTACGACGTGGTGACCGTGAGCAATGATCTGAGTCCACGTGAGCAATTTATGCAAGAGTTGTTTGGTCAAGCTAGTTTGTTAGTTCCTAGCGAGCTACGCAGCACCGAACAGAATCCACTTAAAGCGCAGCTATACAGCTTATGGGAAGAAGTTGAAGCAACCTCTAAATTCAATGACCCGAACGGTGTGTATGCTTTGTGTGAGTTATGCAAACTAAACTAAATGACTAAAAAAAATATTTATGTTGCCTATACCGGCGGCACGATAGGTATGCAAAAGTCAGCCCAGGGATACGTCCCTGCGGCTGGCTTTTTAACAGAATGCGTACACAATATGCCGGAATTCTTTCGTGACGAAATGCCCAATTTCACCATTCACGAATACCAGCCGCTCATGGACTCGTCTGACATGTCGCCCGCTGATTGGCTTCATATTGCTGAGGACATTCAACGCAACTACCAAGCTTACGATGGCTTTGTGATCCTCCATGGCACCGATACCATGGCCTACACCGCATCAGCTCTCTCCTTCATGTTCGAAAATTTGGCTAAACCGGTGATTATTACCGGTTCGCAAATACCGCTCGCGGCGTTGCGCTCAGATGGTCAAACCAACTTATTAAATGCTTTGTACATAGCAGCTAATTATCCCATTCATGAAGTTGGTTTATTTTTTAACAACACCCTGTTCAGAGGTAATCGAGCAACCAAAGCCGATGCGAATGGCTTTAACGCATTTGCCTCACCCAACTTTTCGCCGTTATTAAAGGCCGGCATTCAAATCACCCTGCAAGAGGGCAAAATCCAAGCCTTAGGGAATGAGCCGTTGCGCTTAACCGCAGTAACGCCTCAGCCAGTTGGCGTGGTTACCCTTTACCCAGGCATATCGGCTGCGATCTTTGACAACATGCTTCAGCAGCCCGTGAAGGCTCTTATCATGCAAAGTTATGGGGTTGGCAATGCGCCACAAGATCCAGCGTTGCTGGCTAGTTTAGAGCGCGCAATTGCGGCTGGTACTGTGGTACTCAATTGTACCCAATGCTTTAAAGGTAAGGTGAACATGGGGGGGTACGCCACGGGCAATGCCTTAGCCCAAGTGGGAGTGGTCAGTGGCCATGATATGACCATTGAAGCAGCACTGACGAAGTTACATTATTTGTTATCGCAAAACTTAAGTCAGGCCCAGATCAATACCCTACTAGAAACTAATTTACGCGGTGAATTAACTGCTTAACTTGATTTGCAAGCAGTAGATTTCAGACAAAAAAATGCTCGGGACCAATCCAAGGTTGTCCCGAGCAAGGGGAATGGCTCAAGGGATTGAGCCGTGCGCTAAAACTAAAAGGAACTCATGATTTGAGTGTAGACAAATTTTCTACATTTGCTAACTTTTAGCTGGATTTTTACACAATCCTTAATTAGCGCCTTGAAATAACTTGAAAAAATTATTCTTAGTCACTGCCGCAACTTCAGCTAAACTGCAACCTTTGATGTCGGCAACACATTTTGCCACATCCGCAACTAGCGCAGGATGATTCTGTTTACCCCGGTGTGGTACCGGCGCTAACCAAGGGCTATCGGTTTCTATTAATAGATGTTGCAACGGAATAGCTTGAACCACTTCACGCAACTCAGTCGCACTACGAAACGATGCGATGCCTGAAATTGAAATGTAAAAGCCCAGTTCATCAATGGCTCGCTGCGCCATTTCTAACGATTCAGTAAAGCAATGCAGCACACCTCCACAACGCTCAGCACCGCCCTCTTTTAACATACTTAAAGTGTCCTCACGAGCATCGCGGGTGTGGATAATTAATGGCTTGTGAAGTTCGTTAGCTAACTCAATGTGATAAGCAAAGCTCTCTTGCTGTACCTTTTTACTGTCGGCATCGTAATAGTAATCCAAGCCGGTTTCACCAATAGCTACAACTCGTTCGTGTTTGGCTAAATCACGCAGTAGATGCTGCTGTAAGGGGTGTTTAGCGACATACAAGGGATGCACACCACAGCTTAGGTAGATATCTTCATAGTCGGCCACCAGCTCGGCCATTGCGGGAAACTCTTCGAGAGTAACGCCAATACATAGCATACGTTCAACTTGGGCGGCGCGAGCCGTGTCTATTAGTTGCGCGAAATCGCCACCAAAGTCGGCTAAATCAATTTTGTCTAAATGACAGTGTGAATCGATAAACACAAGGACTCCTATAACGGTGTGTTTATTATTTAATCAAATAGCCATCAGCTACAAGGGCTACATGGTAGCAGTGGCTAGTGCAGTATCACTGATGGCAGCTAACTTTGACTCAATCATGTTTTTTAACATGGCTTTATCGTCAACAAATTGCACCCCTACCCCTTGTTGTTCAGGGCGGCTAGGCTTAGAGGGCGCCAACCATATAACTTTGCTTTTAACTAGCACTGAGTTGTGCTCACCGAACAGGCGAACTTCGAGCAAAAACTCATCGCCTATACCGAGTGGCTCATCGGTATTAAGAAACATGCCTCCGCCTTTGATAAAAGGCATATAGTAACGGCGCAGTTGTGCCTCTGAATTCAACACAATGCGTTTTTTCACCAAAGGTGATTCTATCGGTCGCTGCTCTAAGTCCATAATAACCACTGTTGTTGTAATAATAACGGGCCATTCAAGCCTGGTTGCTGCTCTGTTTGCTGACGCAAAGTATAGCATAGGTGCAGCCACTGGTTTAGCTGACTAACCGAGTAGCCCTTTACGCCCAATAAGCTGGTTAGCTGTTGCTGCAGCTCTGGATAGTTCAAACGTTGTTCAGGTAATCTTTGGCTTACTCGAATAAGCTCTTGTAACAGCTTGGCACTGGCATCTAGATAGCCCAGCCAATTGCCCTTAGTAAGTAGCGGCCAACTGCCCTGACCCGCCAGCACTTGTAGCAGGAGTTCAAGCTCAGCTACGCTGTCATCGTTGCCTGCTTGGACTTTTGCCAATGCTGTATAGGGTGCCTGCGCATAACGCTGCATCAATTGCTGCTGCGCCTTGCTCAATGGCTGTTGTAATTGGTGTTCAAGCCACGCTTGTAAATCTGCCAGCGCCGGTGCAGAAAAGCGATGGAGTCGCATCCGGCTACGTAACGTCGGTAATAACTGACTGGTGCGTTCTGGGCTCAAAATCAAATAGGTGTTGGCAGTTGGCTCTTCTAAGGTTTTTAACAACGCATTCGCCGCCGCTACAGTCATCCTGTCGGCATGCTGAATCCAAGCAACCTTGTTGCCTTGCTGGGTTGCTGTACCTTGCAGCGCTTCGGTCAGCGCTCTGATAGCATCAACGCCGATGGTCGTTTTACCTTCGGCAACGTCTACCTGATGGTAATCGGGATGGGTATGAGCTTTATATAACAAACAACTTTTGCAGGTACCACAGGCCTTACCGCTTGGCTGCTGGCATAGTAGCAACGCGATAAAGGCATCGATAAACACGTCCGTGCCTAACGCTGGCTGCCACGGAATGCAATGAGCATGACTCAATTGTTGTTGGCGTTGAGCCTGCACCAGCTCCTGCCAAGGTAAACGTAGCCAAGGCGCACTCATCTAGCGTAACCCCAAACGAACAAGGTACTCATCAAGTACAGCAATGATTTGCTGTTGCACTTGCTCAATGGATTGATCCGCAGCAATCACCTTAATAGAAGGATCCGCTGCTGCAATCTCCAGATAGCGTTGCCGCGTTCGCTCAAAGAAACTGACATGCTCTTGCTCGATGCGATCTAAATCACCACGACTGCGTGCTCGCTGCAGTCCCACCTGAGGATCGATATCTAGGAGTAACGTTAGGTCTGGCACAAAGTCACCTAAGACGAGGTTTTTTAATGCTTGAAGCTTAGCATCACCTAGCTGGCGCCCACCCCCTTGGTAAGCTCGTGAGGACAAATCATGACGGTCAGCAACCACCCACTGTTGTTGCGCTAGCGCCGGTTTGATCACATTAGCCACCAACTGTGAACGACTGGCATACATCAGTAATAATTCGGTTTCTGCAGTGAGTTGTTCTTGCCACTGCTGCTTCACTAAATCTCGTATTGCCTCAGCTAGCGGGGTGCCACCGGGCTCGCGTACCGTTACAGGTTGCAGCTTGTGTTGCTGCAGATAAGCCATCACACAAGCTATTGCGGTACTCTTGCCGGCCCCTTCTAGGCCCTCAATTACAATAAATTTTCCGTTCATAGCTTTCCGTTATAGCTTAGGGTTGTTGGCGCTGATAGCGATTTACCGCGGCGTTGTGCTCGGCTAAGGTTTTGGAAAAAACATGCCCGCCAGAGCCGTCCGCAACAAAGTAAAAATAATCCGTTGAGGCGGGATGGGCCGCTGCTAACAAACTCGCCCGACTTGGCATAGCTATTGGCGTTGGTGGTAAACGTTTAATCCGATAGGTGTTATAAGCAGTCTGCTCGCGCAAATGAGCTCGGGTTAAATTACCATCAAAATCAGTGATGCCGTAGATTGTTGTTGGATCCGATTGCAGCCGCATGCCGGCACGCAAACGGTTTACGAACACCGAAGCAACAGTAGCTCGCTCGCCAGTGATCCCTGTTTCTTTTTCAATAATGGATGCCATGATAAGCAACTCATAAGCATTTGCATAGGGCAAATCAGCGTCTCGTTGCTGCCAAATTTGCGCTAATTGCTGCTGCATTTTATCGTACGCAGCCCGCAAAATATCAAGCGCAGAGGTATAGGCGCGATAATGGTAGGTTTCCGGAAAAAACAAGCCTTCCAACGTTGCCGGAGTCTCATCAAACAGTTGCTGATAATCGCGGCCTAGCTCACGTCCTAGCAAAGCTAACAATGCCTCACCGTCGTTCGCGGCCAATTGCTGCAACGGCTCACTGGCTAAATATGGACTTGCTTGCAACCGAGCCAACACTTGCTGCAACGTCATCCCCTCGATCAAACTCACTTGAAATTGATGTTGTTTACCGGCTTGCAACTCTTGCCATACTTGCTGCAAGGTATGTGTTGGCGTAATCGCATAAACCCCAGCTTGTAAATGATGCGGAGTAACCAAGATGCGACTTGCTAGATAACTTGGAGTGACTTCAAGCTGCGCACCTTGTTGTTGTAACTGATGCAACAGACTACGCGCATGGGTACCTGGCTTAACTTCCAGCAACACGTCATCTGCTAAACCTAAGGGTTGTTTAAGCAACCAAGCACCATAACCAAAGGCAGCAATACCCCCAGCAAGCACAAGCAGGCAAGCAATTAAGCTAGCAATAACGAGGCGTTTACATCCCACTGATTAAGTTCCTTTGGTAACTCTGGCATGGCTAGCATTCGGTCATCAATAGCGGCTATTGGCCGCGGCCCTAACACACAATTACACACAAACATTTGTTCTACTTGCGCTAATTCTGCGGGCCTTAGTTTAGTAAGCTTTACCTTGCCAATGATTTGTTTATCAATCAATTGTTTTCTTACCACACCGGCAATTCCAGCTTGCTCTAAGCGCGGTGTGCACCATTGCTTACCATCATACCAAAAGATATTACTACTGGTTGCTTCAATAATGTTCGCTTGTGTGTCTGTGACTAATAAATCATCAAAACCACGTTGTTCACATTCATCGCTAAGCAACACCTGCTCTAATCTGTTTAAGCTTTTTAAACCAGCTAACATAGGCTGCTGCGCTAACTTAAAATGCGCTAACGCCACTCGTAACGGGCGTGCTGACCAAGGTGGTAGATCTGAGCGCTGCACGTACCAGTGGCCCCTAGCTTGGTGATCTAAGCGATAACCGCGAGCACTTGCGCCACGAGTTATAATAATTTTGATGACACTCTGAGGATGTTGTTGGGCAATCTGCTGCAGTAAGTGCAGCACTTCATCGGCGCTGGGTAGTTGCATCCGTAACTGCTGACTGGCGTACTGAAGGCGTTGCCAATGAGACGACCAAGCCTGGATCGTACCGGCCTGAATAACTAACGTAGTGAAGTGTCCGTCGCCAAATTGTAGACCACGGTCTAGAGAAGTTTGAGTAAGGGGCTGGCCATTCATCCACATGCAAAAAAAAGGCGGAATTTTCATTCCGCCTCTGCGCTTGCTTAGAACTTAGTCGTTTGCGTGATTGTTCACGTAATCGATTGCTGCTTGCACAGTTTTCAGCTTTTCAGCTTCTTCGTCTGGAATTTCAGTACCAAACTCTTCTTCTAAAGCCATAACTAACTCAACGATATCTAGTGAGTCAGCACCTAGGTCATTTTCAAAAGAAGCTTCTGGTTTCACTTCTTCTTCTTTAACACCTAGTTGTTCAACAATAATTTTCTTTACGCGATCTTCGATATTACTCATTGTATGTCCCTTGAAATTTAGGTCACCCGTTCAAAATTGGGCTTAGTGTAGTGAATGCGTCGCCATTAATAAAGCAAAAATTGCGCTTTACCCGAGAGGTCGTACCCCTTAAGCACAACTTTACTTGAACTAACTGGCTTGTTACACCATCGCCATGCCACCGTTAACATGAATTGTTTCACCGGTGATGTAGGCTGCACCCGGTGATGCTAAGAACACCACGGCTGCAGCTATTTCTTCTGGTTTACCCAGTCTTGCTGCTGGTATATTGCTAAAAATAGCTTGTTTTTGATCTTCTGTCAGCGCTTTTGTCATATCAGTATCAATAAAACCTGGCGCCACGCAATTTACTGTAATTCCGCGAGCCGCAATTTCTTGCGCTAATGATTTAGTAAAGCCGACGACTCCAGCTTTGGCTGCACAGTAATTCACCTGGCCCGGATTACCCGTGGTACCCACCACCGAAGAAATATTGATAATACGACCATGGCGACGTTTCATCATACCGCGTAGCACCCCTTTACTGAGTCTAAACACAGACTTTAAGTTGGTGTCTAAAACGCTATCCCAGTCATCTTCTTTCATTCGCATCAGCAGATTATCTTTGGTAATGCCGGCGTTATTAACTAAGATATCAAGTTGACCATAGGTTTCATCAATGAAAGCTAAGATACTAGCCACGCTTTCATCTGCGGTGACATCTAATGCGACGCCAACCCCGTGCTCACCCAAATAACTAGAAATAGCTTCTGCACCGGCCGTAGTCGTTGCTGTACCTACCACAGTTACACCTTGCGCCACTAATTGCTCAGCAATCGCCTTACCAATACCGCGACTCGCGCCGGTGACTAACGCCACTTGTCCCGTTAATTTAAATAATTCACTCATGGTTGCTTCCTTTTATGACGCTTTGCATACTATCGATGGTATTGAGCGCGTCTGTCTGCAAATTTTTATCAATGCGTTTGATCAAGCCCGTTAAAACTTTACCTGGACCCACTTCGTACACTTCAGTCACGCCTTGCGCTGCTAAACTTTCGATAATCTCAGTCCAGCGTACGGGCGAATACAGCTGTCTAATTAAGGCATCACGAATAGCATCAGGTTCACGCGGAGCTACCACGTCAACGTTGTTGATGACCGGTACTTGCGGCTGATGCAGCGTCAGCGCTGCTAAATCCACTGCCAAACGCTCGGCGGCCGGCTGCATCAGTTGACAATGGGATGGCACACTGACGGGCAACGGTAACGCTCGCTTTGCTCCTGCTTCTTTACAGGCTGCCGAGGCACGCTCTACGGCCGCAGCATGGCCGGCAATAACCACCTGGCCTGGCGAGTTAAAGTTAACTGCGGCCACCACCTCGTCTCCGGCTGCTTCTTGGCAGGCAGCTATTACAGCGGCATCATCTAACCCGATGATCGCTGCCATGCCACCTACCCCAGCTGGCACTGCTTGCTGCATGTACTCGCCACGATGAGCCACCAATTGCACCGCATCAGTAAACTCTATCACCCCAGCACAAACCAGCGCTGAGTATTCACCTAAACTATGTCCGGCCATGAATTCTGGCACCGCCACACCTTGGGCTACCAGCACCCGATACAAAGCCACACTAGCAGCCAACAGCGCTGGTTGAGTGCGCTGCGTTTCATTCAGTTGCTCGGCCGGACCATGCTGGGTTAACTGCCACAAATCATAGCCAAGCACGTCACTGGCTTCAGCAAAGGTCTGCTCGACCTGCGGAAACTCAGCCGCAAGCTCTGCTAACATACCTACAGTTTGCGACCCCTGACCGGGAAAAACATAAGCACGCATCATGCTATCCTTTTATTTCATTCTGATGATAATCAATACACAACTAACGCTGAGCCCCAAGCAAAGCCGCCACCAAAAGCTTCTAGCAGTAGCCGTTGCCCACGTTGGATACGACCATCGCGAACTGCTACATCCAGCGCTATTGGCACCGATGCCGCCGACGTATTACCGGTGTAACTTAAGGTCGTTACCACTTGCTCCATGGGCATCTGTAGCTTCTTTGCGGTAGCTTTAATAATCCGCATATTGGCTTGATGAGGAACTAACCAGTCTAATTGGCTAGCCGTTAATTGATTCGCTGCTAGCGTCTCGCCAACCAGCTCACTTAATTTGTTTACCGCTACTTTAAAGACTTCATTGCCTTTCATGTACATCCAGGCTTCGCTTAACGCCTCTGGCTGATGACGGCGCGGATGGTTGGCACCAAGTAAGTCTGCAAATTCACCGGCACTATGTAAATGGGTCGACACAATCCCAGCGCTATCGCTAGCTTGCAACACGACGGCGCCGGCACCATCACCGAACAGCACAATAGTATTGCGATCATCAGGATCGCACAAGCGTGATAACACGTCAGCACCAATCACTAAAACGCGCTGATAAGTACCAGCACGAATGTACTGATCCGCCACACTTAAGGCGAAAATAAAGCCTGAACAGGCCGCAGCCACATCAAAAGCGGGTACGTTACGGTGCGTGAGTGCTGCTTGGATTTCACAGCCTACGCTAGGAAATGCTCGTTCACCAGAGGTGGTGGCCACCACGATAAGATCTAAATCATCGGCGCTCATTTGAGCTTGTTGAAGAGCCAATCGAGCGGCGGCTGCCCCCATAGTAACCACACTTTCTGCGGTAGTAGCTACGCGCCGTTCATGAATACCGGTACGCTCAACAATCCAATCATGGCTGGTGTCTACACGTTCTTCCAGCATTGCATTAGTAAGACGCTGAGCTGGTAAATAATGCCCAGTGCCTACAATCTTTGCATGCATGTAACATTTATTCCTGTGCTAACAGAACTTGCTCTACTCGGTCGCGAATTCGCCCAGGTAGATCCCGTTGTGCTTCTTCCACAGCTTGCTCAATGGCACTAAAAAATGCACGAGCATTGGCATCACCGTGGCTTTTAATCACAACGCCACGTAATCCTATCAGACTTGCACCATTATAGTGGTCGGGCTTCAGCCAATCCCATGATTTTTGCAGGCGCTGGTAAAAAATCCTCACAAACCAACGAGTTAACCAGTGAGCATTAATGTTTGATTTGATATTATCGAGCAATAAATCAGCTAAGCCTTCACAGCTTTTTAAAGCGATATTGCCGACAAAACCATCACAAACAATCACATCTGCTTTGCCAGAAAATAAATCATCGCCTTCAATGAAACCTATGTAGTCGATGTGTTCAGAAGCTTGTAACAAGGCAGCCGTGGCTTTTACCACGTCATTACCTTTGATTTCTTCTTCACCCATATTCAGTAAAGCTACCCGTGGGCGCTCGATTTTTAAGACCTGGTGCGCGGCTTCGGCACCCATCACCCCAAACTGAAACAAGGTGTCTGAATCACATACAGGATTGGCACCTAAATCAAGCATAAAAGCTAATTTACCCTGCTGTTGTGGAATCGCCGACATCAAGGCTGGCCTTAAAATGCCTGGCAAGGTCTTTAAGGTAAAGTAGGCTTTGGTCATCAAGGCGCCGGTATTTCCGGCACTCACACAGGCTGCCGCTGTTTCATTAGCAACTAATTCGAGTGCAACGCGCATGGATGAATCTGGTTTAGCACGCAGAGAGTAGCCCGGCTTGTCGGTCATAGTGACCGTTTGGCTGGCATGCTTGAGAGTAATCTGAGGATGTTGCAGCAGCTGTTGCTGTTGCAATAAAGGCGTCAGTTCTGCTTCATCGCCAACGACAATAAAGTGAACCTCAGGAAATGTTGTTAGCGCCTGTGCAAGCGCGCTAATAACAACTGAGGGGCCATGATCGCCCCCCATTGCATCAAGTGCTAGTGTCAGTGTGGCCATAGCCTCACTTCCGTCACTATTACTTGTTAATTACTTTACGGCCTTTGTAGAAACCATCAGCTGTTACATGGTGACGACGATGCGTTTCACCAGAGGTAGAATCAACCGACAGTGTAGGGCCGCTCAGTGCATCGTGAGAACGACGCATGTCGCGCTTCGAACGACTTTTCCGATTCTGTTGTACAGCCATTTACGCTATCTCCTAAGTTTATTTACGCTTTAATTCCTGCAATACCGCAAAAGGATTATCTTTTGCTGCTGGAGCATCATCAATCTTGCCCCATTGCATTGCTTTACTATCTACCCGACATTCGCGCTCATCGTGCTTAATGACCACGGGTAACGCCAACATCAATTCATCTTCGACCAAGGCATGCAGATTAATTTCGCCCAGCTCGTCAAGCTCAATCGGTTCGTACTCTTCCGGCATCTCGGTGGCCTTTTGCCGCTTCGTTATCGGAGCATAAACAAAATCACATGAAATTGGCCATTGCATTGCATCTGAACAACGTTCACAAGCAACACACACAGTAACTTCAGCATGACCCGTTAACCGTTTGATGCCTTGTGCATCCGTATCAAAACTTAATGATACATCAACATCAGACATCGGCTCTAATAACAGCTCTTGCAAACGCGCAAGACTCTTCCCCGGAACTAATCCGATATAAGAAACTTGTTTGCCGGCACTTTTAACCGGATCGACCGTAATCGGTACTCGAACCTTCTGCATAGGGCGCGAATGTTAAAGGATTCGCCTAGTGAACACAAGTGATTTTCGCATTTTTAAAATGTACTGGTCAATGGATTATAACCCCACTGCCGTAACATCTGCAGCAAGCGCAGTAATGGCAAACCAATCAAACTATTAGGGTCATCCCCTTCTAAGCGTTCAAACAAGCTAATACCTAAGCCTTCGCTTTTAAAGCTACCGGCACAGCGCAATGGCTGCTCCAGCGCAATATAGCCCTCAATTTCAGCTAAACTTAACTCGCGAAAGTGAACTACAAAAGGTTCTACGCAACTTTGCATAGCGCCGGTATGGCTATCATAAAGAGCTAGCCCAGTATAAAAAGTTACTGATTTACCCTGCGCGGCTTGAAGCTGTTTTATTGCATTAGCCACCGTGTGAGGTTTGCCAACAATCTCACCATTGACCACCGCGACCTGATCAGAACCAATCAACCAATGCTGAGGATACTGAGACGCCAACGCTTTGGCTTTTGCTTGGGCTAAGCGCTCTACTAACGCCGGTGCTGTTTCGCCGGCTAGCGGCGTTTCATCCACCTCTGGTGCGGCAACCGTAAAGGTAGGAATGATTTTTTCTAAGAGTGCTTTTCTAAAAGGTGAGGTGGAGGCTAAGACTAGGTTCATATCGGGTCTCACTTAAACTTGCTTGATGATCTTGCAGTCTGACTGCCTTACACGTGCGCTAACAACTCCGGCCACTGCGAAATGATGGCGAGCGGTTGATAAGGTTGTAACTGAGCGGCATCATGCACGCCAAAGCCCACCCCAATACGTGGCATATTAACAGCAGCAGCCATGCGCATATCGTGAATAGAATCCCCAATCATTACGGCTTCGTGAGGCTGACGTTTGGCGGCAGTTAAAATATCAACCAGCATGGTTGGGTCGGGTTTGGATTTAGCTTCGTCAGCACAGCGCGAAAAATCAAATAATTGCCGCGTAGCTGTTTCATCCCAAGCCCGTTCCAAGCCCTGACGAGCTTTACCGGTTGCTACCGCAAGTTGATAGCCTTGCTCCCGTAACTGCTGCAAAGTGGCTAATGCTCCCGCAAAAAGTGGCGACGGGGTTTGGCAATCGACCACGTACTGTTGCCGATAAACATCGGTAAAACGCACCATTTGCTCCGTAGTAAAACGGCCAAATAGCTTTTCGATGGCTGGCTGTAAACTAATACCAATAATATCTTTGACCGCGGCCACTGACGGCACCGGTAATTCGAGAATTCTGGCGCTGGCTTGCATCGAGGCGACGATACGAGCAACGGAGTCCATTACGGTACCGTCCCAGTCCACTATGATTAACGGATACTTCATACGAATTTGGTTCCACCTAGGGCACGCAAGGTTTGCGTCAACTGATGATCCAACGGCGCATTCACTGTGATCGTTTTAAGTGTTTGTGGATGCTGAAAACTAAGCTGATGGGCATGCAAAAATAATCGTTTCAACCCGCAGCCTTGCAGTTGCTGATCAAATTCACGATCACCGTACTTATCATCGTAGGCGATGGGGTGGCCTGCTTGCAGAGCATGCACCCGAATTTGGTGGGTACGGCCGGTGATAGGTGACGCCTCAACCAAGGTGCAACTCGCCTGCACTTGAGCTTTAACTTTCTGCCCAAAGCGCTCGATCACCCGAAATCGAGTTTCCGAAGGCTTACCTTCGGCGTCAACCCGAACTACTCGCTCACCAGACTTGAGGGTGTTTTTCTGCAAGGGGGCAGCAATAAACTTAACATGCTCTTGCCATTGCCCGCGCACCAGCGCTAAATATTGTTTATCCATGGTTTTGCTGCGCAATTGTTCATGCAAATGGCGCAGTGCCGAGCGGCGCTTAGCGATAAGTATGCAGCCGCTGGTATCACGATCTAACCGGTGTACGAGTTCTAGCTGTTTAGCTTGAGGACGCAAGGCCCGCAAACTTTCAATCAGGCCAAACTGCAACCCCGAGCCACCATGAACGGCTAATCCTGCTGGCTTATTAATCACCAACAAAATATCGTCCTCATACAAGATCTGTTCTTGCAATGCTTGCACGCGGTCTAAATGAACTGATGGTAACGGGTTTGCTTCAGCCACTCGAACAGGCGGAATCCTTACGATATCCCCAGCTTGAAGCTTATATTCTGGCTTGGCTCGTTTTTTATTTACCCGCACTTCTCCCTTGCGCAAAATTCGGTACACCAACGATTTGGGCACCCCTTTTAACTGCGCAATAAGATAATTATCAATTCGCTGACCGGCATAGTCGGCATCGATTGTTTGCAGGCGCACCTGCGAAGTTTGGTTTGTCTCTGTCATAGGATGCGGATTTTAGCACTAACCCTTGACAATGTTCATCTTGTATTTGCACCAATTTTTATGCGACAATCGGATACCGGAAAAATCCGCACCGGTTGATTGAGCGCGGTACGTGGTCATCATGCTGAATTCTGATGGCTCGTAAAACAGGCAAACATATTTTTACGCGTGATTTGAGCGGAGCTGCGTTAGTACTAACGAGTCCACCCCAGCTTACGATTTAGTCCAGATTGCATCCGATAAAGAAAATCGGTCAATTGGGTTTCGAGAAGTTGGCGGCACGGAAGATAGGTTAGTCCTCCTTTTTGATTTATAGCGAAAGGCTGAAACCAGCGCGCCCGCCCCTGAATCGAATCACTTTAGTAACACCAGTGCTGCAACGCAGTACGACTTATAACAAGCGCATTTCGGCTTGGTAACCAATTGCAAAACTCACGTTGGTGTTGATGTAACAACACAACGGGAGTAGCCAGAACTCAATATGTTATGAGTTTGGCAAACTACAATTCAAACCTGAAATGGCGATGGCTTAGGCCAGTCGTGCTGGGTTGTGGCCTTATAAAGAGTCACAACTAATGAAAAGAATGCTGATCAATGCAACACAGCAAGAAGAATTGCGTGTTGCCCTCGTTGATGGCCAACGCTTGTACGATTTAGATATCGAAAGCCCTGGTCACGAACAAAAGAAAGCTAATATTTATAAGGGTAAAATTACCCGAATTGAACCCAGTTTAGAAGCCGCCTTTGTAGATTATGGTGCCGAGCGCCACGGCTTCCTCCCCCTTAAAGAAATTGCCAAAACCTACTTTCCTAGTGGTTACTCTTTCTCTGGCCGCCCTAACATCAAAGATGTTATTAAAGAAGGCCAAGAAGTTATTGTGCAGATAGATAAAGAAGAGCGCGGGCAAAAAGGCGCAGCTCTAACGACCTTTATCTCATTAGCCGGTAGCTATCTGGTGTTAATGCCAAACAACCCACGTGCTGGTGGTATTTCGCGCCGTATTGAAGGTGAAGAACGGTCAGAATTAAAAGCCACATTGGATGCCCTAAACTTACCTGAATCCATGGGGTTAATTGTACGTACTGCGGGCGTTGGCAAGTCGCAAGAAGAACTTGAGTGGGACCTTAACGTGTTGCTACACCATTGGGATGCTATTGAAAAAGCAGCCAATGCGCGCCCTGCTCCGTTCCTTATTCACCAAGAAAGCAATGTTGTCTTCCGTGCGATTCGCGACTATCTGCGCCGTGATATCGGTGAAGTTCTGATTGATAATCAGAAAGTCTTCGATATGGTTCGTGATCATGTCACTTTAATCCGTCCTGATTTCGTCAGCCGCGTTAAAATGTATCAAGGTGACGTGCCGCTATTCAATCATTATCAGATTGAAAGCCAAATAGAATCAGCTTTCCAGCGCGAAGTGCGGTTGCCATCGGGCGGTTCAATCGTCATTGATCCAACTGAAGCACTTACCTCGATTGATATCAACTCTGCTCGCGCTACTAAAGGTGGCGATATTGAAGAAACGGCTTTTCAAACCAACTTAGAAGCGGCCGAAGAAATTGCACGACAACTGCGTTTACGCGATGTCGGTGGTTTAGTTGTCATTGATTTTATTGATATGACCCCTGCTCGTCATCAACGTGAAGTTGAAAATCGTTTGCGCGATAGCTTAAAGCAAGACCGCGCTCGCATCCAAGTGACTCGAATTTCACGCTTTGGTTTATTAGAAATGTCACGGCAACGTTTGCGCCCATCACTTGGTGAAGCGTCTAACCATGTTTGTCCGCGTTGTAGTGGTCATGGCACGATTCGTTCGGCCGAATCCTTGGCATTATCTATTCTTCGCTTAATTGAAGAAGAAGCCCTAAAAGACAATACCATTCAGATCCAAGCTCAGGTGCCTGTTACGGTAGCTACTTATTTATTGAATGAAAAACGCCAATCTATCGTAGATATCGAAAAGCGCCATACCGTTTCTGTGCTGGTTATTCCTAACCCTCATTTAGAAACGCCCCATTTTGATGTGAAGCGTTTACGTAACGATGAAGTGGATGAAGCTAATAGCTTCACCTTAATCGAGAAGCCAGACAACACCACCACCGAAGTGGTCTTGAATAAAGACAAGCCAAGCTTTGAAGAGCCTGCCTTAAAAGGCTTACAGGCACCGGCAGCACCAGCACCAACAGTTGCAGCTGCCAGCCCAGCCCAAGTAGCGGAAGCTGCGGGCCCAGGTTTGTTGTCACGATTAGGTAAATGGTTGGCTAATTTGTTTAGCAGCGACTCGGACGAAGCTGAGCAAAAGCAGCAGCAACAGCAACAGCGCCGTCCTAATAATAACCGTCGTAATAATCGTGGTAACAATAACCGTCGTCGCAATAACCGCTCACGTTCACGCGACACCGATGATGAGCGCAAAGATGCTGCGGCAAAAACCACGCAAAGCAAAGACAATAAGCCAGCTGATGCCGCTAAAGCAAATGATGGTAAAGCCAGTGATGGTCAAAAAGAGCGTAGTAATCGTCGCAGTCGTGGTGGTCGTAATCGCAATAAAAACAACGACCAGGCAAATACTGACGTCAACAAAACGGTTACCGCAGAAGCTGTTAATCATGACGAAGCGCCAACAGAAGCTAAGCCGGCAGCACCAAAACAACGCCGTCAACGCCGTAAGTTAGAGCGTTCTGTACGTATCAGTACTGGCGATGTTGATGGTGCAGCGACCACGACTCAAGCTGTTGCAGCGCAAAACGCTGAACTTGCAACAGCGAGCGTGACCAGTCCTAGCGGCGATAACCAAGCTCATGACGGTGGTACTAAGACTGCAGCCGACACAGCAAAAGCTGATGACGGCCATGTTGCAACCCCAACTGAAACAACGGATACGTCAGCGACCTCTACAACTGATGCTAGCGATAGCGAAGCGACTGAAACCGAACGCGCGCCGCGCAATCGCAGCCGTCGTTCACCGCGTCATCAACGCGCTGCGGGCCAACGTCGTAAAGCCGAACAAGCCCAGCAAGCTGATAACGGTACTGATTCTACCGCAGAAGCAGCGGTTGCAGCAGCTCCTGTTGAAGCAGAAGCGCAAGCAGCCCCAGCTCAAGTTGAAGCAGCGGCTCCGAGCGAAGAAAAGGCTCCTGTAGAAGCAGCTCCAGCTGAAGTAAAAGCTCCTGCGGAAGCAGCAGTTGCTGAGACAGAAACACCGGCTGCAACCGAAGAACAAGTTCCTGCTAAAGCAGAAGCACCAGCAGAAACTGTGGCTGAAACCGAAGCAGAAGCTCCTGTAGAATCGGCACCAGCTGAGACAGAAGCACAGGTTAAAACAGAAGAAGAAACTCCTGTTGAAGCAGAAGCACCTGCTGAAACAGAGGCACAGGTTAAAACAGAAGAAGAAGCTCCTGTTGAAGTAGAAGCAGCGGCTAAAGCTGAAGTAGAAGCTCAAGCTGCAACCGATGCAGAAGCTCCGGCTGAAACAGAAGTACCGGTCAAAGCTGAAGTAGAAGCTCCGGCTGAAGCAAAAACTGTTGAAGCATCAGCTCAAGTTGAAGCAGAAGCAGCGGCTAAAGCTGAAGTAGAAGCTCCGGCTGCACCAAAAGCACCTGTAGCTACCGCGGTGCGAGGCAAGATGACGAGCGCCGCTATGGCGAAGGCTGCTGCGGTAGCTCGTGATGGTGATTATCAGCCATTAAAGGCGTCAGATAACAGCCATCGTGTAGCTTTTACAAAAGATGCTCGAGTTGCGAGTTTTGCAGAAGCTAAAAGTGTGATTACTGCGCCAATGAGTAAAACACAGTAAGTCACAAGGCTGTAGCGAACACGCTCTTTAGGAGCCAGTTCGCTTAAACCTAAAAAAAGCCGCAATCATTATCGATTGCGGCTTTTTTATTGGCTTTCTTGATTTAGCTAGCGGGCTAACGCATTAGGTTAGCCCTGCTTCAATCATTTTAAGTTGTCTTCAAACAACTTAAAGATTCGGCGGTATTCATCTAACCAGCTTGAAGGCTGACGAAAACCATGAGGCTCGACCGGAAAAATAGCGGTTTCAAAGTTTTCTTTTTCATGCTCAATTAAACGCTGAACTACGCGCACACTATCCTGAAAGAAGACATTATCATCTACCATCGGTGAGTTGATTAATAACGCATCTTGAAGCCCTTCAGTAAAATAAAGCGGCGAGCTACGACGATACGCAATAGGATCATCATCCGGTAAATTCAAAATGTTCGAGGTATAACCTGTGTTGTAATGAGCCCAATCACTCACAGGTCGTAACGCTGAACCGGCTTTGAATAACCCTGGCTCTTTAAACAGTGCCATGAAAGTTAAGAAGCCACCGTAAGAGCCGCCGTAGGTACCCATGCGTTCAACATCAACATTAGTATTAGCACCAGCCCAATTCACAACATCTACCAAATCTTCAACTTCAGGAGTTCCCATCTGCCGATAGATAGCTGTGCGCCAATCACGTCCGTAACCTTTTGAACCACGGTAATCTAAATCCAATACCACGTACCCTTGTTGAGTTAAAAAGGTATGGAACATAAATTCGCGTTGATAACCTGACCAGCCCGCATGAGCATTTTGTAAATAACCAGCGCCGTGAATAAAAACTACGGCTGGATATTTTTCAGCGCGATTTGCATCATAATTTTTAGGATAATAAACCCGAGTATAAATAGGATGATCAACATGACTCGATGGTATCGGCACAATTTCTGGCGCAACCCAATCAAACGCCATAAAGCTCTCAGTGACCGTTGTCGTCAATCGCTTTGGCTGGGCCGCGTCGTCTAATGTTTGCACATAGAGCTCTTCTGGCTGCAGGGCCGATGAGTGTTTGATTAGTAACTTATCTTCTTGGGGGCTTAATTCATAATTATTGATACCACCTAAGCGAGTTAGCTGCTCAAGTTCTGCGGTTGCTGTATTCACCCGAAAAACTTCGTAGTTGCCTGGATGCGGTTGGTTGGCACTAAAATAAATATAATCACCCGTGTGACTCACCGTTGGGTCTTCCGTCACAAAGCTACCTTGAGTTAACTGCTTGATCTTACCAGTTAAAGGTTTGACGTATAAATGTGCATAACCATCTGCTTCAGACTGGAACCACAAGGTATCGCTATTGGGTAAGAAACCAAACTCATTATGGGTGTAGTTAATCCAAGCTTCATCATGCAAGCGTTCTTGATTCACTAGTTTTTTACCAGCAAAATCAATGCTAGCAATCCAGCGGTCCTTGTTATCCCAAGCTTCTAGCATTACTGCCGCATGCTGCCCATCATGGGTCCAACGAACGGCGCCAGCTTGCCACCCCCAATCTTGCATTAAAGTAATCGGCCGTGGTTGTTCTTTAGACGTATAGGTTTTTCCTTCAGCGGCATAGTTTTCTTTTCGCACTGCCGCCAACACATCCTCGTTCCAACCGGGCAACGAATTATAAGTTAACTGGGTTTTCTCACCGCTGGTTAAATCTAACACCAACAACTGATGCTCTACCGGCTTAGCATCGGCTACCCGTGCACGCACCGACTCTGCTGCCACACGTCCGTCTTCGGTCACATAGTTTGGCATAATATCGCCATCAGCCCGCCATTGCTGCGGATCGCTAATAGCTACGATCATTTTATCACCGGCTGGCGACAAGCTCGCTGCTACCAGTTGCTTACCTTTACCCAGATAAAAGGATTCGGGCGCCAACGAAGGATTTTTTTGTTGTAACTCTTGTTGCTGGGCAAAACGCTCAGCGCGCTGCTGACGTTCTACTTGGACGAACTCGATCAGTTGCTGTTGCTCGCGTGCAATAAAATCTTTTGGTGCTTGATTCGCTTGTGGTTTATCTTGACTAACTAAGCTCGCAATTTGCTCAGTTTTGCCGGTATTAACATCCACCACAAAAAAGTCATTACCTTGGCGATAAGCTAGCCGGCCGTCCGTTAGAAACTGTAATTGGCTTTGTCTCGCTTCATCACGAGTTAACTGGCTGGTTTCACCGTTAACTACCTGCTTAACAAAGATATTACCTTCAAACGTATAGGCAATCAGGGAACGATCCTGATTATAAACGCCACCGTTATAGGCATAGTTATGCAGACGCTCAAGAGGTACTTGATGAGCAGCTTTAGTTAGCGGCTGATGAAACCAATCGCGTAGCTGTGAGCCGGCACGTTTTTGCTGATACAGCACACCGCTGCCATCTAGCATCCAATAGGCACTTTCTGGTGACCGCGCCACCCAATCTTGGTCCGCCATAATCTGCTTTAAAGTAAGCTCTTGCCCTACTTGAGCTTGGCTATTAGGTGCTGTTGCTAACACCGCTGGAGTGACCTGCGTCGCAGCTGTAGAGGATGTAGGAGTGGTGGTTGCACAAGCAGCCGAAAGCAAGGCTGCGGCAATAGCAATTGCTACTTTTGTTTTCATTATTGTTTCCTTGTTAACCTAGCCATTGGGAATGAAACCTGAGTTATCAGCCCATTAAAGCAAAATGCCCAGCAAGATACGAGCTGGGCATAAATAAGATGCGATAAAACTGTTACAGTATCAGTTAAACTTCGGCGTCTGGCTGTTTACTTGGATGTGCCGCTGCAACAAACGGTAACTCAAGCAAACGCTGATAAATTCCCATCATGATGGGATAATCATCTAACGCTATGCCAAACCGCTGGGCGCTATACACCTGCGGTACCAAACACACATCAGCCATAGAGAACTGGTCGCCCACACAATAAACACCGGCTACCTCTTCTAGGTTCCGTTCAAACGCCTGAAAACTTTGTTTAAACCAGTGCTGTAACCAAGCTTGCTTAGCGTTATCTGAAACCTCTAATTGCTGGCTCAAATACTGCTGAACACGCAGATTAATGAGCGGCTGCAACTCACTTGCAATATCCAGCGCTAGTGCCCGAATAGCACCCCGCTGCTGCGCATTACCTGGCAACAATGAAGGCTGTGGATGAGTATCTTCAAGATATTCCATGATCGCCAACGACTGATGCAAAATCACCTTGCCATCGACTAAGGTAGGCACCAAGCCATTAGGATTAAGCTGGCGGTAAGCTTGTTTGTGTTGCTGACCACCCTCTTTAATTAAATGCACTGGAATATAATGATAGTCAATTTGCTTGTAGTTGAGCGCTATCCGCGCCCGGTAACTGGCGCTTGAGCGCCAGTAGCCGTAAAGTTCCATGCTTAACTCCGCTGTTATTCTGCAGCTGGGTCGTATTGCACTACAACTTGGTCGATACTACCAAAAATGCTGTGCCCATCTGCATCAATCATTTCAATTTTGATGGTGTCACCAAATTGCATAAACCCGGTACTAGGCTGGCCATCGCGAATGGTTTCTATCATGCGTACTTCAGCGATACAGCTGTAGCCCACACCACCTTCATCGATTGCGCTACCGTGATCAGTACCCTGCTTATTAGACACAGTTCCAGATCCGATAATAGCACCAGCTCCGAGATGACGAGTTTTCGCTGCATGGGCAACTAACTGAGCGAAATCAAAGGTCATGTCGACACCGGCATTCGGTTTACCAAATGGCTTGTTGTTATAGTAGCTCAACAATGGCAAATGCACCTTATTGTCACGCCAATTTGCGCCCAATTCATCGGGAGTTACGGCAACTGGCGAAAAAGCTGATGATGGCTTCGATTGAAAAAAGCCAAAACCTTTGCCCAGTTCATTCGGAATCAAGCCACGCAACGAGACATCATTCACTAGCATTAACAAGCGAATGTATTCGCCTGCTTCGGTTGCACTAACTCCCATAGGGACATCGTCGGTGATAACCGCAACTTCACCTTCAAAATCTATTCCCCAAGCAGTATCAGCCATGCTGATCTCGTCTTTAGGGCCCAAGAAGTCATCAGAGCCCCCTTGATACATTAAAGGATCAGTCCAAAAGCTTGGTGGCATTTCAGCATTTCTAGCCTTACGTACTAACTCCACATGATTCACATAAGCACTACCATCAGCCCATTGGTAAGCACGTGGCAATGGCGATTCACATAAGTGCTCATCAAAGGCTTGCGCATCACTCAGCTCACCAGCATTTAATGCTTGATAAACCTTCTCTAATTGCGGTGCAATACCATCCCAGTCGTCCAACACTTCTTGTAAGGTTGCAGCAAGCGCGGGTACTGCTACGGCTTTGCTCAAGTCGCGGCTAACCAACATCAATTGGCCATCGCGAGTTCCATTTCTATAAGTTGCAAATTTCATCGTCTAAGTTGCCTTTTGCTCGTCTTTAGCTTTCCAGCTATATACGTAATCTGGGTTTTCCACACTTGCGCACACCTCGCCCATCTGTAATGGGTTACGGGTATCTAGCATCACGGCTACTTCATCAGTAAATTTCTTACGATATTCTAAGCCGGCCTGAAACGCTTTTGGATGTGGACCGTGGGTAAACCCGGCGGGGTGAAAAGTCACCATGCCTTTATCAATGTTGTCGCGACTAAAGAAGTCTCCTTCATGATAAAAGAGCACTTCGTCGTAATCATCATTGTTATGATAAAACGGCACTTTTAATGCGCCTGGATCGGATTCAATCGGCCGAGGCACAAAAGTACAGACCACAAAACCATCGGCGACAAAAGTGGTATGTGCTGATGGCGGTAAGTGATAGCGATGGCTCATTAAAGGTCGAATATCACGCCAGTTAATTCTGACTGGAGCCAAATCACCATGCCAACCAATTGCATCTAATGGATTAAATGGATAGGTAATGACTGAGATTTGCTCGTGTCTTTTGACTTGCACTTGCCAGCTATCTTCGCTGTATTGCGCTTTAAATTGCGCATCAATATCCGGCGTATCCAAACAAGCAGGATCAAAAATAGCGTGATTACCCACCAAACCTTTCTCGGGCAATTGATAGGAACTGTTAGTCGCCTCAATCATCACAATTTGCATGGGTTCTAGGGGCTCTAACCGCCATGAGGTTGATCGTGGAATCGAGAAGTAATCACCTTTTTCTAAAGTGATATGGCCGTAATCACAAAATAATTCACCGCGCCCTTCATGGATAAACAAAAGTTCATCACCATCTGCGTTTCGCACTAAAAATGGCATCTTCTGCGAACAGTGCCAAATACGGAATTTGCATTGCGCATTATGTAACAATAAGGGCACCTGCCACGGCGATTCAGTGGCTACTTGGGTTAATTGATTAAAATCAAAGTTGCGTGGGCGCAGATCGCCGGTCCACTCACTCCAACCGGTTGGCGCATGGCGATGATGAAAGTGCGTAGCGGGTCCAAAGAACCCACTGCGCCCTACTTCGCGTTCATAGATCGCTTGCTCCGGAAAGTCTGCATGAGCTTGCTTAGAAGCCGTACCTACTTGTTTCGGAAAGCTGATCCATTTACGCATCGCTTAATACCCCGCGACGAATTTGATCTTCTTCGATAGATTCAAACAGAGCTTTGAAGTTACCTTCACCAAAGCCTTCGTTACCTTTACGTTGGATAATTTCAAAGAATACCGGGCCAATCACTGTTTGAGTGAAAATCTGCAGTAAGATACCGTCTTTCATTGGCGCGCCATCAATGAGGATTTGCAGCTCGTGCAACTCATCAACATTTTCTTCGTGACCTTCTACGCGCTCATCAATTTTCGCATAGTAAGTATCTGGCGTTGGCATAAAGTCCATACCAATGGCACGCAGATCACGTACTGTCTTGTAGATATTATCTGAGGTTAACGCAATATGCTGAATACCTTCGCCTTTGTACTCGCGCAAGTATTCTTCGATTTGTGATTTATCATCATGTGATTCGTTGATTGGAATCCGAATTTTACCGCACGGTGCTGTCATCGCACGGCTCAATAGACCCGTTAGCTTGCCTTCGATATCGAAATAACGGATTTCACGGAAGTTACCGATCCGCTCATAGAAACCAGCCCAAGTATCCATATTGCCGCGGAACACGTTGTGAGTTAGGTGGTCAACCTCATAAAGTCCAGCAGCGTGCTCTTGCATTTGCGCTTGCCAGTTATCATAGAAATCAAAATCTGTAGCATAGATGCTGTTTTCGCCATATTTATCAACAAAATATAAGACACTAGCACCAATGCCATAAACTGCTGGGAAGTCTTCTTCTCCGGCTGCTAGATTACGTTGGAATGGCTTCGCACCATTGGCTACCGCATGGGCAACTGCATGTTCTGCGTCTTTAACTCGCCATGCCATGCCGCACACACTCGGGCCGTGCGCTTTGGCAAACTCTTCCGCTTGACCGCCTGGCTCGGCGTTGATTAAAAAGTTGATGTCGTTTTGCTTAAACAACCATACTTGCTTGCGTTTGTGTTTAGCAACTTCAGTAAAACCCAACTTGCCAAACAGGTCTTTTAAAGCAGCAATGCCTTCAGCATCAGGGGCTGTGTACTCCACGAATTCGAAGCCGTCAGTTTGCAGTGGATTATAATGAATATCGCTCATGCTAGTTCCTTGATTGTTGTTCTAGAGTTTCGAAGATAAAGCATCACTAACTATGCCATAGCGTGCTTTTATTAGGTCTTTACTATGCGCAACAATAGCTACTTACGCTAGCAGCGAGGTGATATTAGCTGCGACGCAGCAACCCAATAGTTTTGTAAAGTTATTGATACAGATCAAAGAATAGATAGCTTTATCGGGCTTGCTGTCAGCATTCTGATACAAAACCCGATATCCCAAGTAAAGATTTGTTTACAACGGTTTCTTTTTACGGTTTTTTCCGATCCCGTATTCGCGTAATTTATTCGCTACCGCCGTATGTGAAAGACCTACTTTTTTGGCTAATTGACGAGTACTGGGATAGCTTGGATAAAGTCGGCGCAAAATCGTACTTTCAAATTTTTTCACCGCTTCATCTAAACTACCTTCTTCTAAATCTACCGTAACCGCATCAGCCAAGTTACTGGTACTCGGCAATTGCAAATCATCAGCATCAAGGCTGTCACCTTCGGCCATCGAGATCGAACGGAACAGCACATTCTCTAGTTGGCGCACATTACCTGGCCATGCATATTGTTGCAGTCGCTCCCGGGCCGCTCGGCTTACCATAATCAAACTCCGCCCCAAACGTTGACATGCTTGTACGGTAAAATGGTCAGCTAATAACGGAATATCTGTTTTGCGTTCTCGTAACGGGGGCACGTGCAACGACAAAACATTAAGGCGATAAAACAGGTCTTCGCGAAAACGACCGTTTTCTACTTGCTCTAGCAAGTCATCTTGGGCTGAACAAATTATCCGTACATCAACGGTCACTTCTTGTTCTTCACCAATTCGACGAAAGCGTCCATCTTGGATAAAGCGTAACAGTTTAGCCTGCAGCCCATTGGACATTTCACTTACTGCATCTAGCAGCACAGTACCGCCGTTGGCTTGCTCGAAAATACCCTTTTTAGCTTCGGTATAAGGCCCTAAGCTTCCCTTGCCGTGACCAAAGAGTTCGCTTTCAGCGACATTGTCAGGTAACGCGGCACAATTAATCGCCAAGAAGGGTTGCTCAGCACGTTTACTGGCCTGATGACAGGCACGAGCCAACAACTCTTTGCCCACTCCAGTTTCGCCTTGGATCAGCAAAGGTACGTTTAATTCAGCCATCCGAGACGCTTCTTTAATCAGTCGTTTCATACTGCTGTGTTCGCCTAACAGCTGACTAAATGCGTCCGCTGATACATTACGCTGCCATTGCTCGGCAAGTGGCTGTGGTTTACAGGTCATCACAGCGCCAGCAAAGTTTTGTTTGGCTTGCTCGTCGCTGATCCAGATGGGTAATAGATCGGCAAAATATTTTGCGCCACTGACACTAATTTGTTGCACCGTGGCTTGTTGCGGTTGCTTCTCTAGCCAACGCAGCAGGTTAAAGCCGCTGATCCAATGACTAATATTACTTCCTAACAGCGTCTTACCACTATCACCCAAAATCCGCTGCGCGGCGTCATTCGCAATATCAATATCGCCGCGGCTATCGAGTGACAAAATAGGATCAGGCAGCATATTCAGTAACAGCTTGAATTCATAATGCTCGCGCTCAGAGGGCATAAAGGCGACCGTTTTAACATCTTTCACATTAGCGATGCGCCTTATTTCAGGCATCAGATGCTGAAAATCTTTAAACTCTAATTCCGGAAAGTTTAGAAAGATCTTACCTTTCGGATCTACCTCAATCCCACGCAAGTCAATCTCATAATTGCGCAGAATTTCTAACACATCTTGTGCAATACCCAGGCGATCATCACACGTAATTTCTAGCCGCATCATTTACCCGCTGTTGTAGTAATGGTTGTTGCGATAATGTCACTGCAATTGATGCATGTACTCATGCGCAGTGGTTCTAGGATCAGCAACCCGATAGTGGCAAGCCGACCGTTAGAGCAAATGTAAAGCAAAGTATACACAAAAAAAGCTTGGTACCCTATAAGTACCAAGCTTTAAAATATGCGTACTGCCGCAACAATAAGACTACTGGACTAGTTTACTCGGCTAAAACCGTGTCGGTACGGGCAGCCATAATAAAGTCGTTTTTGTGTAAGCCTTGAATGGCATGAGTCCACCATATCACGGTTACTTTACCCCATTCGGTAATTAAGGTTGGGTGATGAAACTCTGCTTCGGCAATATCAGCAACCCGATTGGTAAAGGCTAACGCCAGTTTGAAGTTCTTAAACTTAAACTGCCGCTCTAATTGCATCACGCCATCTCGAACTACCGGTGTCCAATCAGGAATTGCACGCATTAATTCGGCTAACTCTGCATCGCTAACTTTTGGTGCATTGGCGTTACAGGCTTCACATTTTTGCTGGTGTAAATCAGACATAACTTCCTCAATTCACTGTATTAATAAAATAATTCTTAAAACAACTTAGGCCACTTCAGTTTTTGGCTTAGGCGGAAATTTAGGCTCAAACAAACCAAGCTCCATCGCTTCTTGCACCAATGCCATGATATCTAACTGCGCAATATCAAACAGTTGTTGGGTAGATTCCAAGGTGTAATAAATGGGTTGCATGATATCAATACGATACGGTGTCCGTAACGCATCTAGAGGTGTCAAAGGCTTACGCTCTGGTTGGTCACTGTACAACGCATATTCGGTTTCACCTGGTGACGATAAAATGCCACCACCATAAATACGCAAGCCATCAGCGGTATTAAGCAATCCAAACTCTACCGTAAACCAATAGAGCCTTGCTAAATAAACCCGCTCTTTGGGGCTAGCATGAAGGCCAAGTTTTCCGTACTGATGGGTAAAGTGAGCAAACGCTGGATTTGTTAACAGCGGACAATGGCCAAAAATCTCGTGAAAGATATCAGGCTCTTGTAAGTAGTCGAACTCTTCGCGGGTACGAATAAAAGTGGCTACCGGAAATTGTTTATTGGCTAATAACCGAAAAAACTCATCGAACGGAATCAATGCTGGTACTTGTGCTACCTGCCAGCCGGTTGTTGCCTCTAAAACTTGGTTTATTTCGTGCAATTGTGGGATCCGATCTTGCGGCAACTGCAATAAATCAAGACCATGCATGAATTCATCGCAAGCTTTGCCTGGAATGATCTCTAATTGGCGTTTAACCAAATCATGCCAAACCGCATTATCTTCATCGCTCCAAGCAATGATGCCGTGCTCATCAGGTTGGCGCGACACGTACTGACTGGTTTTACCCATGTTGGTGCTCCCCTGTAGTTAACTGTGTGAACGCCTGCTCTAGGTCAGACAAAATATCGCTAACAGCTTCTAATCCAACGGATATCCGCACTAAGGTATCGGTGATACCGGCGGCCGCTCTTGCCTCTGGTGTATAGGGCGAGTGGGTCATTGAGGCGGGATGCTGAATAAGAGTTTCGGCATCACCTAAACTCACCGCAATTGTAATCAGCTGTAAGCTATCTAAAAATTGTCGTGCCGTGTTGATATCACCGCATAATTCAAATGCGATCACCGCACCGGCACCATGCATTTGTGTTCCCATCAGTTGCTGAGCTGGATGATCTGCAAAACCAGGGTAATAAACCTCACGCACTTGCGTATGATCACGCAGATACTCAGCAACCTGCTGTGCATTTTCGCAGTGACGTTGCATCCGCACATCTAAGGTTTTTAAACCACGCAAAATTAACCAAGCATCGTGCGGACTCATGGTCGCGCCCATATCTTTTAAGGTGGTTAGTTTGATTAATTCAATATCCTCAGCACTACCACAAACGATGCCCGCCACGACATCGCCATGGCCATTCAAATACTTAGTGGCGCTATGTAAGACTAAATCAGCACCTTGTCGACGTGGTTGCTGCAGTAACGGAGTCATAAAAGTATTGTCGACCACTAACTTAGCGCCACCGGCATGAGCAATCGCTGCCACCGCTGCAATATCAATCACTTTCAGATGAGGGTTAACCGGCGACTCGAGAAAGACCAATTTGGTGTTCGTTTGCATGGCCGCAGCCGTCTGCTCTAAATCGGCCATGTCGACAAAGCTCACCTCGATACCGAAGCGGGTAAACAGATGCGAGAACAAGGCAAAACTGCAGCCGTAGATAGCATCGGATACCAGCACATGATCGCCCTGTTGCAAAAACGCCAGCATCGCCGCTGATACTGCCCCCATTCCCGTTGCTGTTGCCGCGGCAGCAGGATAGTCCTCTAGCGCTGCCACTCGCTGTTCTAGTTCAGTAATGGTTGGATTGCCTAAACGGCTGTAAATATAACCTGGCTCTTCACCAGCAAAGCGTGCTGACCCCTGCGCAGTATTGGCAAAGGCAAAAGTCGCTGTTTGATATAAAGGGCTGACCAGCGCACCGTGTTCATCCTTGGCTTTACCACCATGGATAGTGACCGTCGCTGGCTGCCAGTGCTTGTGTTTATTATTGGTGCACATAAAGCAGAACATCCTCTTGTTGTTGCCCACAAGAGTGCATGCGAGGCTGCCTTATGGCAATCCTGAACTTTGATGTGGATCAAACTCAGGCGTAACGAAAAACTTACAGCTGCTTTAATTCGCGGTCGATTTTGTAGGCATTTGAGGTGACATAGCCTTCTAGCCGCTGCAAGCTTTGCTCAAGTTCATTAAACTCTTTCGCAATTTCGTGAAAAGCTCGCTGCGGAGGTTGTCCTCCTTGCCAAACCTTAGTTTTTATTTCAACGGTATGGGCCGCTTTATCGTCCGCTTTTTTCTCGTCCATAATAAAGTAGGCCACAAAATAGACGATAACCGCTAACGTACCACTGAAAATCAGGAAAGAAGCTGCAACCAATCGCACCAACCAGACTTCAATATTGAAGTACTCGGCAATGCCTGCGCAAACGCCCGAGATTTTGGCGTCTTTTTTGCTGCGCGCTAAAGGTCCCTGTTTGCTTAGGTCACTCATACTCGGTTTCTCCACTGAGGTGCCTCGGCATCAAGAATAGCTTCAAGCGTTTTAATACGCTCTTGCATACGCTCGGCCTGATGGGCCAATTCTTGCAATTGCAGTAATTCCTGCTGCGATAGGCCTTCGTTCAATTTACGCTGGCTGCGATAGTGCATGATGATCCACAAAGGCGCCACTATCACCATAAAAATAATAATTGGCGCAGAAATTAAAGAAGCTAATAAATCCATTGTGTCTTATCTCGTTTTATTTGGTTAATAAGCTGAACCGTTAGATGCGTTATTGTCGCACCAGCCCGGCCCAGCTAAAGGCATCAACGGGCTCTCTTAGTCCGCTGATTTTTGTTCTTTTATTTTTGCTTTTAGGGCTTCTAGCTCATCAGTGATTTTGTCATCTGCTTCTAATTGAGCAAACTCATCACGAAGCGTTTTCTTACCTAAATCATAAGCTTCAACTTGCGATTCTAGGTCATCGATTTTACTTTCATAGCGCTCAAAGCGTAGCATTGCATCATCGATTTTACCGCTATCAATACGTTTTTTTACTTCCAAGCGACTGCTCGCCGCTCGTTGCCGCATGATAATGGTTTTCTGCCGAGCTTTGGCATCGGCTAGTTTTTCTTGCAGTTGGCCAACTTCTTCGCTCAGGCGTTGCAAGTGTTCTTCAACACGATTCACATCGCCTTGCAAACTTGCCGCCTCGGCACTGGCCTTTTGCTTCTCGGTTAGCGCTAATCGGGCCAAATCTTCACGATCTTTGCTTAACGCCAATTCAGCTTTGTTTTGCCACTCGTTGACTTCATTTTGAACACGCGCCAACTGTCGCTCGCTGTCTTTCTTTTCCGCAATTAAGCGGGCTGAAGTTGAACGCACCTCAACTAAGGTGTCTTCCATTTCTTGGATGATTAAACGTACCATTTTTTCCGGATCTTCAGCTTTATCCAGTAATGCGTTTAAGTTTGAATTTACGATATCTGTAAAACGTGAAAAGATACCCATTGTTAATTCCTCATTAATTGTCGAAAATACTCATCACTAGTTAAATCAGTGTGGGATTGTCAGTTTGTCTACTCAGTAAAAAGTAATGCAGATACCGTGCCAACTTTTTATGTTTCAAGTAACACATTGATTAGTAATGATAAAACATTCTGACATCAATTAAATTTGACCTGCAGCATTTATCAAATACACTAATAATTAGTGAGTTTCACCAATAACAACAATAATGAGTGGTGCCTGATATGAGCCGGTTTCGCGATGCCGATAATTTACTCGGCCAAGCCAATAGTTTTCTTGCTGTATTAGAACATGTATCGCAAGTTGCACCGTTGGATAAGCCCGTACTCATCATCGGTGAACGCGGTACCGGTAAAGAACTGATAGCAGCGCGACTGCATTACCTCTCCAAACGCTGGCAACAAAACTACATCAAGCTTAATTGTGCCGCGCTGAGTGAAAGTCTGCTCGAAAGTGAATTATTCGGACACGAAGTAGGCGCCTTTACGGGTGCACAAAAGCGCCACGAAGGCCGCTTTGAACGCGCCGATGGGGGTAGCCTATTCCTTGATGAGTTAGCCAACACCTCCACGTTAGTGCAAGAAAAGTTACTTCGGGTGATTGAATATGGAGAATTTGAACGGGTTGGCGGCAATAAAACAGTGCGTGTTGATGCTCGGCTCATCGCTGCCACTAATGAAGATTTGCCAACATTGGCTGCACAAGGTAAGTTTCGCGCCGACCTACTCGACCGCTTAGCTTTTGACGTGATTACCCTGCCACCGCTGCGTGAGCGACGTGAAGATATTTTGCAGCTAGCTGAGCATTTTGCCATTAAAATGGCGCGCGAGTTGGGTTATGAGTTGTTCAGTGGGTTTACTGAACAAGCTCGCAGAACGCTACTCGATTACCATTGGCCTGGTAATGTGCGTGAACTTAAGAATGTGGTGGAGCGCTCGGTATATCGGCTCGGCAGCGGCCAAGTTCCGGTGCAGCAGATCATTATTGATCCCTTTGCCAGTCCTTATCGACCGCAAGCTGCCGCCCATCGAACAAATCACGGGGCGTCGCCATCAGCAACGGATAAGCAACCACCAGCAAGCACTGACTATGTTACAGACACTACCGCCGAGCCGCCTAGCAGTAAAGACATGTCCGACTCTAACCTGCCCGACTTTAACTGCGGCAACATCGATTTTAAACAGGTTAGTGCTGACTTTGAGGTCAGTCTATTGCAGCATGCGCTGCAGCAATCGCAATTTAATCAAAAGAAAACCGCAGAATTGCTCGGTTTAACCTATCATCAATTACGTGGCTACTTAAAAAAGTACCAACTACTAGAAAGTTGAGGTTAGCGTGTTTCTTAAACCGGTATGTTTGCTTACCGCAGTTACTAGCGTTTTTATCTTAAGCGCATGTAGTGACAATAACCAACTACCGGCCCCGTTAAGTGAGGGCTTGGTGTATTGTTCTGAGGGTAATCCAGAGAGCTTTAATCCACAGTTAGGTACTTCCGGCACCACCGTTGATGCAACCTCGGCGCAACTCTACGATCGGCTGATTGATTATGACGCTGAGCAACAGCAATTTATTCCCGCGTTAGCAACCCAATGGCAAGCCTTCGACCAAGGTACCAGGTATCGTTTTAAGCTCAGACAGCAGGTAGCTTTTCATCAAACTGCATGGTTCCAGCCCAGTCGTCCGTTTAACGCTGATGATGTACTTTTTAGTTTCAACCGTTGGCTCAACGAACAACATCCCTATCATAACGTTGGCGGCGGCCGGTACCCCTTTTTTCGCTCCAGCGGTTTAATGCGCTTAATTAAACGAGTAGAACGCGTCGATGATCACACCGTTGATTTCTGGTTGAACCAAGCGGATAGTTCATTTTTAGCCAACTTAGCTACTGATTTTAATGTGATCTTAGCAGCGGAATACGGTGCTCAGCTGCTCGCTCAAGGAACACCAAGCGATATCGATAGGCTTCCTATCGGCACCGGTCCCTTTGTGTTTGATGAATTTCGTAAAGATTTTGTGATTCGCTATCGTAACCATCCCGACTATTGGCGCTCGCAGCCGCATATCACTCAGTTAGTGTATGTGATTACTCCCAACGCCAATAAGCGGATGTTGAAACTCCTGACCGGTGAATGCGACGTCATTCCTTATCCACTGATTGACGAATTAGCTCAGCTTGATACGCAAGCTGAAATTGAAGTAGCTAGCGCAGTGAACCCAAGTTTGTCGTTTTGGGCCTTTAATACCAAGCGCCCCCCTTTTGATAATCCTTTGGTGCGTCAAGCCTTAGCTCATGCGATTAATCGTCCTGCCATTATCCAGACCATCTACGGCGGTAAAGCCCGGCTCGCCAGTGGCATGCTACCAGAGACTTCTTGGGCCTATAGCGCTGAACCCCAAGCCTATCCCTACGATCCAGCTAAAGCCATTGAACTACTACAACAAGCGGGCTACCCCAACGGATTTAGCATGAATATTTGGGCGATGCCGGTACAACGTGCTTACAACCCTAATGCACAGCGTATGAGCGAACTAATGCAAGCAGATTTAGCTCGTATTGGTGTGCAGGCAGATATTATCAGTTACGAATGGAATACCTTTCGGCAACGGCTGGCTCGCGGAGAGCATGATAGCGTTTTGATTGGCTGGGTGGCTGACAATGCCGATCCGGATAACTTTTTCCGCCCCATCTTGAGTTGTGCGGCAACCCGCAGTGGTAATAATCGGACCCAATGGTGCGATCCAGAATTTGATCAACTCTTGGTCGAGGCTATCACTGAGACTGAACCGCAGCAACGTAAACAACTCTACCAACGAATTGAAAATTACGTGATGCAACAAGCCCCGCTGGTGCCCATTGCCAATTCATTGCGGTTTCAAGCCCATCGCGCTGATATTCAAGGAGTTGAGTTACCCCCGTATGGTGGCCTCAGTTTTCGCAAAGCACGGAGGCTAACCGATGCTCCGTTATAGTTTACGCCGGCTCATTCTTTTTATCATTACGCTGTGGCTGTTGAGCCTATTTGTGTTTGCACTGAATTATTGGTTTCCTGGTGATCCCCTTACCAATATGACCGGAATCCGTGATCAGAACAGCTATGCCTACCAGCAAGCGGTTGACGCACGTGGTTTTGATAGCGGTATTTTGCAGCAATATATGGGGTTTATTGACCATCTTTTGGCCGGGCAATGGGGCAACTCCCTAGCCAGTCAAACAGACGTTTTTGCTCAATTACAACCGCTGTTTGGCGCAACCCTTGAGCTTGGCTTATTAGCCATGGCGCTGGCATTATTACTAGGCTTGCCACTCGGCATATATGCGGCATTACAGCAACGAGGACCTCTCGATCGCGTGATTATGGGATTGAGTTTAAGTACTTATTCCATTCCCGTCTTTTGGTTAGCACAACTCTTTATTTTGTTGTTTGCTGTCAAGCTGGGCTGGAGTCCCATCTCAGGACAAATTAATCCACTTTATAATATTGAATTACAGAGCGGCTCGATTCTTTGGGATATCTGGCGCAGTGATATGCCCTACCGCCCAGCAGCATTTATTGATGCCCTAGCCCACTTGTGGTTGCCGGTCTTGGTATTGTCGTTAATGCCGATGACTATGCTCATTCGTATTATGCGCAATGCCATGCTCGATGTGCTGCAACAAAATTACATTAAAGCGGCACGAGCTCGTGGTTTAGCTGATAGCCGTATTTTATTCCGACACATTATTCCTAATGCCTTGCAACCGGTAGTACGCCAATTGGGCCTGCAATTTAGTGTGTTAATGACAAACATCATTATTACTGAAGTTATTTTTAATTGGCCGGGCCTCGGCAGTTGGTTAGTCAAAAGCATTTATGAGCGCGATTACCCGGTTATGCAGGCAGGTATTTTAGTGTTAGCAAGCTTAATTCTGCTGGTCAATGTGCTGGTTGAGCTATTGCATGCATGGCGGTATCCGCAGGTGAGGAAAGAACAACATGCCGAACACTAGTATTTATTATCAACACCGTGAGCCCAGCCCTCTGCGGCAATTATGGCTCCACATCACTGCTAATCCTTTTGCGATGGTAGCTTTTTATATTTTTGCCGGCATCATGGTGCTGATGGTGTTGTCGCCTCTGGTCAGTCCATTCAGTTCTGAAACTCAATTTTCAGATCATGTGCTGCAACCTCCTGCTTGGCACGCCGAGGGACAGATTCGATTTCTGTTTGGTACCGACGACTTGGGTCGAGATTTACTTTCCCGAGTGCTACATGGTTCTGTTTACAGCCTTGGTTATCCCCTGTTAGCTACCTTGTTGGCTGCGTTGATTGGCATCAGTATCGGTGCTTGGGCTGGCATGAGCCAAGGTGTGCAATCTTCTACCCTCAATCATTTATTAGATGTCCTGCTATCCATTCCATCGTTACTGTTAGCGCTAGTGATTATTGCCATTCTAGGCCCTGCTCTACATAACGTTATGATAGCTATCACCTTAGTGTTGATTCCGCAATTTATTCATAGCGTGCACAATGCCTTTTATGAAGAGCGCAACAAAGAGTACGTGGTTGCGTCAAAACTGAATGGCTGCACACGCTGGTACCTGCTTACTCGAGTGATTTTTCCGAATATTACCTCGGTGGTGGTGATGCAAATCACCTTTGCACTCTCTACCGCTATACTAGATATTGCGGCATTAGGCTTTTTGGGGCTTGGCGTGCAGGCACCGGCGCCAGAATGGGGTACCATGCTGGCACGTAGCTTAGATCAAGTTTATTTATCGCCTTGGACCATGGTATTGCCCGGCTTAGCCTTGTTTTTAACCGTGCTCTCTATCAATGTACTAGGAGATAGTGTGCGAGCCGCTATTCAAGAACGGATACGTAATTCATGAGCCAAACGTTACTTGATATTCGCAACTTAACCATTGAGTTACAGACCAGCTCCGGCTTGGTTAAAGTGCTGGATAAATTTAGCCTGCAAGTTGCTGAAGGCGAAATTCATACCCTTGTAGGCGAATCTGGTTCAGGTAAAAGTCTCTTGGCTAAAGCCATTATGGGGTTTATTAATCCGCGCTGGAAAATTACCGCCGACCGTCTTTGGTGGCGTCATTACGATCTGCTGGCGCTAAGCCCTAGCCTACGCCGGCTAGTAACCGGGCGGGATATGGCGATGATTTTCCAAAATCCCAGTAGCTATTTAGATCCCAACAGTAAGGTGGGTGACCAACTGCGTGAAACCATCCCCGCCAGCGAGCTAAAAGGTATCTATTTGCGCCGCAAAGCTTCCCGCACCGTGCGCGCAGAACGCTTACTGCATCGCGTTGGTATCAAGGATCACGCTGCGGTGATGAACAGCTATCCTTTTGAATTATCCGATGGCATCGCTCAAAAAGTGAGTATTGCCATGGCTATCGCCTACAATCCTAAACTACTTATTGCAGACGAGCCCACTACCGCGATGGAGCCAGGTACTCGCAATCAGATTTATCGCTTGCTAGCCAAATTGAGTTCACAAGGCATGTCGATTCTTATGATAACTCAAGATTTAACCTCGATTATTCCAGAAAGTAAGCGTATGAGTTTAGTTTACTGCGGGCAATTGATGGAGACGGGGCCAACAGAAAAATTGATGACTGAACCCTACCATCCTTATACTCGAGCTATGCTTGAGATGAGTCTTTACAACCAAACCTCCGCAGCAAAGACACGGTTACCAACGCTTTCAGGCGCCATCCCAACCTTACAACACATGCCGATCGGTTGTCGCCTAGGCCCGCGTTGTCCGTATGCTCGTAAAGCTTGTATTCATCAGCCGCGCTTAGAAAAAAGTAGACAACATCAATACGCCTGCCACTTTCCGTTAATTGAGGGCAATCGCGATGACTAAATTGCTTGAGGTACATGCTATTTGTAAGTATTACCAGCAAAAGCAAGGGTGGCTACCAGGTCGCAGGATTTGTGCTCTTGAGCCTATTAGTTTTAGCCTCAACAAAGGCGAGACGCTTGCTATTATGGGAGAAACAGGCTCTGGCAAATCGACGATCGCAAAACTGATTGCTGGTGCGGACGTGCCCTCTAATGGCGAAATTTGGCTGCACGGCAAACGTCTTGATCCCCATAACTACCGCCAGCGCTGCCGCGATATTCGAATGATTTTTCAAGATTCGATGCGATCGTTAAATCCGCAGTTAACCATAGGTAAGCAGCTTTCAGAAGCACTTAAATTCAACACTAATTGGAACCTCGCACAACAAACCGAACACGTGCTACAAACCTTAAGCAAAGTCGGCTTATTGCCCGATCATTATCATTTTTATCCGCACATGCTATCCACGGGGCAGCAACAGCGGGTGTGCATTGCCCGAGCAATAATTCTCGAACCACAGATCATTGTGGCTGATGAAGCCTTCGTAGCACTGGACCCATCGATTAGAGCTCAAATCATTAACCTTATCCTAGATCTTCAAGAAGACATGGGTATTTCGTTCATTTTCGTCTCTCATTCGCCGGAGATCGTGAAACATGTTGCAGACAAGATCTTAATAATGCATCGTGGTAAAATGATTGAGTTTGGAACGACAGAAGCGCTTATCCATAATCCGCAACATCAGCTAACGCGTATGCTGTTGCAGTCAGAACTATTAAACAAAGCGCTTAAACACACAACAACACAGGAGTAAGACTTTGGAAACAGGTACGCTAATATCTCTAGCGCTCTACTTCATCGTTATGTTGGGCATAGGTGTTTATGCCTATAAAAAATCGACGGCCGATGTTTCTGGCTACATGTTGGGGGGGCGCAGTTTAGGCCCAGGAGTAACAGCTTTATCCGCTGGTGCTTCAGACATGAGTGGCTGGATGCTGATGGGTTTGCCAGGCGCTATCTATGTGTCTGGGGTATCGCAACTATGGATTGCCGTAGGCTTACTTATTGGTGCCTACTTAAACTACATCGTCGTGGCACCGCGATTGCGCACTTACACTGAAGTTGCTAACGACTCCATCACTATTCCGGACTACTTTGCCAATCGCTTTGACGACCGTAAGCGCTTTTTACGGGTGTTTTCTTCGATTGTCATCATTGTTTTCTTTACCTTATATACCTCGGCTAGCTTAGTTGCCGGCGGTAAACTTTTTGCCAGTGCCGCATTTGGCTTGGACTACAGTTTAGGCTTATGGGTAACAGCCGGCGTGGTTTGTGCCTACACCCTGTTCGGTGGGTTTTTAGCGGTTTCCATGACCGACTTTGTACAAGGGTGCATCATGTTTGTCGCCTTGGTACTGGTGCCAATCGTGGCAATCTCCGATTTAGGTGGTATGACCGCAGTGACTCACACCGTCGAATCGATGAATCCTGACTACCTTGAACTGTTTAAAGATGCCGCAAAAGATCCGTTGGTGAATCAGCTCAGTTGGCTGGGTATCATCTCATTACTAGCATGGGGCTTGGGCTATTTTGGTCAACCCCACATCATCGTCCGTTTTATGGCGATCCGCTCAGTGAAGGATATTCCTACCGCACGCCGAATTGGTATCAGCTGGATGTTTGTTTCTATCATTGGTGCCATGGTTACCGGCTTTGTGGGTATTGCCTATGTTACTGAAACTAAAATGGTCCTTAATGACGCTGAGACTATATTTATTATCTTCTCGCAATTCTTGTTCCATCCCTTAATTTCGGGCTTCTTATTGGCTGCAATTCTTGCAGCAATCATGAGTACCATTTCATCGCAACTGCTAGTTACCTCAAGCTCGCTTACAGAAGACTTTTACAAAGCTTTCTTGCGCCGCGATGCCAGTGACAAAGAACTAGTAACCGTAGGTCGTATTTCGGTGTTATTAGTTTCATTGGTGGCTATTGCGCTAGCATGGGATCCTGAAAATACCATTCTAGGTCTCGTTGCTAACGCTTGGGCAGGATTTGGCGCGGCCTTTGGTCCAGTGATTATTATGAGCTTGTTCTGGCGCAGAATGAATCGTCATGGTGCCCTAGCCGGCATGCTGGTGGGTGCTGGTACTGTCTTATTCTGGATTTACGCACCGGTATTAGCTGACGGAGCAACGCTTAGTAGCCTTGTTTACGAAATTATCCCTGGCTTTATCCTAAGCTCGTTAGCGGTATGGATTGTTAGCTCAATGACAGCTGAGCCAAGTGCTGATTTACAGCAAACCTTCGCTAAAATGGAAGCCGTCATTACTGAACACAAATAATAGAACCTAAGGTTCCAAATCTAAAAAGCCAGCGTTAAAACGCTGGCTTTTTTATATCTGCTTAAAAACTTGAAATGCTAACCGCGTCGCTGGGCAAAAAGCTCCAACTCAGACATGATGTAATCTTTCATTCTGATCGTGGTTTCATAGCCAATATCTATCGCATCGTTACCACTTTCAAACTGCATTAAACCAATATGCCCTAATTTCGGCTGAATCAGGATATCGGGCGGATCACCAGCCAAACGTGCTTTAGTAATTCGCTCTTGCATGATATCGATAGAGCCTGCCATCACCCCAAACATACCAGGAGCTTTGTACGAAGGGCCAGTAAACTTCTCTTTAACCGCATCCCAATAGTGCTGACTAGTAGAGATAAAACTATTAAAAAACCCCTCTCCTTCGTCTTGTTCCGATTGCGGCTTAGGATGACTTGCCTCGGTCGTAGCCGGAGTATTATGCCCATGCACATCCGCTTGTGGCTCAACACCATCTTTAGGAGGCGCTACGTACTTGGATCTTGCTTCGATGGCGCTGGTGTTCAGCTGTGAGTTTAAATTCACTGCAATGACGAAGTCAGCACCTAGCGCACGGCACAAGGACACTGGTACAGGATTCACTAACCCACCATCAACTAACCAACGTCCATTAACCGCAGAAGGGGCCAACATACCTGGCATAGCGCAAGAAGCTCGGGATGCTGCATACACGTCACCTTTGCGTAACCAAATCTCTCTTCCAGTATACAAATCGGTAGCAACTGCGCCGTAAGTAATCGGCATGTCTTCAATATCTATTGCGCCAAAGCGTTCACGGGCATGGCTGAAAACTTTTTCACCATGAATAATGCCGCCGTTACTTAGCCCATAGTCTAGGAGATTAAAAACTTGCCAACGCCCCATGCCGCGCACCCATTCTTCTAGCTCAGTTAAGCGACCAGAAGCAAAACCGGCCCCCACAAGGGAGCCGATTGAAGTGCCTGCGACCATGTTTATTTCTACTCCCATGTCCTGCAGCGCTTTAATCACACCAATGTGCGACCAACCTCGTGCAGCACCTGAGCCAAGTGCTAACGCAACTTGTGCATAACTCATGACGCTATTCCTAATTTTATTGCTAAAACCTTAAATTAAATCATCATCTAGCATAACGTCAACAGCATCATCGGCTTTTGCTGGCTTTTCACCTTTAACTGGCTTGGCTAACAATTGTTCACGAATCTGTTGTTCAATATCTTCAGCAATCGCTTTGTTTTCTATCAAGAACTTCATGGCATTAGCTTTACCCTGACCAATCTTATCGCCCTTGTAGCTGTACCAAGCTCCTGCTTTATCAACAATCTTCTGTTTCACGCCAAGATCAATCAACTCGCCTTCTTTAGAAATACCGCTGCCGTACATGATCTGGAAGTTAGCTTCTTTGAATGGCGGTGCTACTTTATTCTTTACAACCTTCACGCGCGTTTCGTTACCAACAACTTCATCGCCCTCTTTCACCGAACCCGTACGACGAATATCTAATCGAACCGATGCATAGAATTTAAGTGCGTTACCGCCCGTGGTGGTTTCTGGATTACCAAACATAACCCCAATCTTCATTCGAATCTGGTTAATGAAAATACATAAACTATTCGATTTCTTGATGTTGGCTGTGAGTTTACGTAACGCCTGCGACATCAACCGAGCTTGCAAGCCCATATGACTGTCACCCATTTCACCTTCAATCTCAGCTTTTGGTGTTAGCGCTGCTACCGAGTCTACAATAACCACATCCACGGCACCTGAACGGACTAACATGTCACAAATTTCTAGGGCTTGTTCGCCCGTATCAGGTTGCGATACGAGTAATTCATCAACCTTCACGCCCAGCTTGCCAGCGTAAACGGGGTCAAGCGCATGTTCAGCATCAACAAACGCACAGGTTTTGCCTTGCTTTTGCGCTTCCGCAATTACTTGTAGAGTTAATGTCGTTTTACCACTTGATTCTGGTCCGTAAATCTCTACGACACGACCATACGGTAAACCACCAATACCCAAGGCAATATCTAGAGTTAATGAACCCGTTGAAACCGATTCAATATCCATCGCGTGGTTATCGCCAAGGCGCATAATAGAGCCTTTACCAAACTGGCGTTCAATTTGACCAAGGGCGGCGTCGAGTGCTTTTTGTTTATCGTTGCTCATGCTAGTGTCCGTTTGTTAATCGCTTTAAAATGATTGTACTGTAAATTTATACAGTATCAAGTTATTTTTTTAATACTTAATAATGCTTCGTTAATGGTAGCTAATCGCACCGCTTGCCGATCGCCAGGAAAGACCTGCTGCCAAGTAATGCATTCGCCCTGCCAGGCTAAGCCAAACCAAACCAAACCTACAGGTTTGTCGGCACTCCCACCACCGGGCCCGGCGACCCCTGTTACTGCTACCGCAACCTCTGCCCCACTGGCTGTCAAAGCACCGCGAGCCATTGCTGCTGCAGTTTCGGCAGACACCGCACCGTATTTTGCTAAGGTGTAGGAAGTTACCCCTAACTGGCTTTGTTTCATGGCATTGCTGTAAGTGATAAAGCCGCCTTCATACCATGCTGAGCTACCAGCAACAGTGCTAATAGCATACCCAATTCCGCCGGCCGTGCACGACTCAGCGGTGACACAACGCCAACCACGCTGCTCTAACCAAGCGCCCAATTCTACTGCTAAATTAACTGTGCTTTGTGGTACCATTTAGTTATCCTTGAGGGCCGCAAAGCGGCTACACATATTCAGTTTAAATGCCAGCTAACCACGACTTTAGAACGGATTATAACAAGCATGTCGGATGCCCAAAATATAACAAAAGATCTCGCCGCACACACGCCTATGATGCAGCAATATCTGCGCATTAAGGCAGAACATACCGATTGCTTATTATTCTATCGGATGGGGGATTTTTACGAATTATTCTACACCGATGCCAAACGTGCAGCTGAACTGCTCGACATTTCTCTTACCCAGCGCGGTGCCAGCAATGGCCAACCTATCCCGATGGCCGGGGTACCTTATCATGCCGCTGAAGGTTATCTTGCGCGGCTTATCGAACTAGGCGAGTCCGTCGCAATTTGCGAGCAAATCGGAGACCCTGCGACCAGCAAAGGTCCGGTCGAGCGTCAAGTGGTCAGAGTATTAACTCCAGGTACCATTACTGATGAGGCTCTGCTCAAGGATCATGCTGAGCAGTTACTGGTTGCCATCCATCCGGCTGAACCTATCGGAATTGCTTGTTTAGATATGGCGAGCGGTCGCTTTAGCATTTTGGAGGTCGCCGACCGTGAGCAGCTTCAAGCTGAATTAGAACGACTGCAACCAGCTGAAGTACTGTATCCAGACACCCATGAGTTTAGCCAACGAGAGCTGGCCTGCAGTTGCATTCGCCGCCGCCCCGATTGGGAATTTGAAACCACCAGTGCTATCGAACAACTCTTGCGTCAATTTCAAGTGGCTCACTTAGATGGTTTTGGGGTAAGCCACCTACCCGCTGCTATCGGGGCTGCCGGTGCAATCTTAAGTTATGTGCGCAGCACCCAACGCGCAGCGCTTCCTCACATTACTGCGATTGTGGCTGAGCGCCAAGCTGATGCGATTATGTTAGATGCCGCCACTCGTCGAAATTTAGAACTGGTGCGCTCGTTTAGTGGACAGAAAACATCGCTCTATCATGTTTTAGATAATACCAGTACTGCTATGGGCAGCCGATTGCTGCAACGGTGGCTGCAACGGCCGTTACGACAACATCAACTCTTGCAACAGCGCTATGACGCAGTGGCTAGCTTACAACATAGCGAATTAGCTGAACTGAAGCATGTCTTACGCCAGGTTGGTGACCTTGAACGGATCATCACTCGTATTGCCTTGCGTAGCGCACGCCCACGTGATCTCGCCCGATTGCGGCAAGCATTGCAAAGCTTGCCCGAATTAAAGCAATTACTGGATGCACCTGCGTTAGCCCACTGGCAACAAGCCGTAGCTGAACTACCGGAATTAAGGGCATTACTAGAACGCGCGATTGTAGCTACGCCACCTCTTTTGATACGAGATGGCGGCGTTATTGCGCCCCATTTTGATGACGAACTCGATGACTATCGCCAGTTAGCTGAAGGTGCTACCGATGTCTTGCAGCATATCGAAACGCGAGAGCGTCAGCGCACCGGCATTCATACGTTGAAGATTGGCTTTAACAAGGTTCATGGGTATTACCTCGAAGCTAGCCGCGCCGCCAGCAATCAGATCCCAGCAGAATACCAACGGCGGCAAACCCTTAAAAATGTCGAGCGGTACATCATTCCTGAACTAAAAACCTACGAAGACAAGGTGCTTAATAGTCAAAGTCGTGCTTTGGCTCGTGAAAAATGGCTCTATGAACAGTTATTAGAGCAGCTAGCTGAGCACTTGGTGACGTTACAAAAAACAGCGCAAAGTATCGCCGAAGTAGACGTATTGCGTGGCTTTGCTGAACATGCATTGACGCATAACTACCAACGTCCGCAATTATCAGAACAAACTCAAATTAGATTGCATCAAGCACGCCATCCAGTAATTGAGCGTATGCAAACAGAGCCTTTTATTGCGAATGACGTTGAACTCAATCCTGAGCGGCGTTTACTGCTCATTACCGGGCCCAACATGGGTGGTAAATCCACCTACATGCGTCAAACAGCTCTCTTAGCCATCATGGCTCATTGCGGTTGTTTTGTGCCAGCTAAAGAAGCTGTTTTTGGCCCTATCGATAGGATCTTCACCCGAATTGGAGCCTCTGACGATCTTGCTTCAGGTCGTTCAACCTTTATGGTCGAAATGACTGAAGCTGCCAATATTTTACACAATGCTACAGCACAAAGTTTAGTGTTGATGGATGAAATAGGCCGCGGTACTTCTACTTATGATGGTTTAGCCTTAGCCTGGGCCTGCGCTGAAGCTCTCGCTGATAACAACCGTTCGTTAACCTTGTTTGCTACCCATTATTTTGAATTAACTCAAACCATTGGACAGCAATCAGGGTGCATTAATGTGCATGTTGAGGCGACGGAACATGACGAGCATATTGTGTTTCAGCACAAAGTAAGTGAAGGTGCGGCGAGTCGCAGTTTTGGCGTGCAAGTTGCCCAGTTAGCAGGCCTGCCCACTAGTGTATTAAAGCAAGCTCGGTTGCATTTGCAACAACTAGAAGCTCGTCAGCAGCTGCAACAGAGTATGGTAAACGAATCTTTAAGTAACACCGAGCAAGCCGATTTATTTGCGCAGATGGAACGCGAGATCAAAGCAGTACAGGCAAGCTCGTCGACACCTAGTGAATTCGAGCAAGCACTACGTGACTTAGATGTGAATCAGTTAACTCCGCTTGCTGCCTTAACCTGGTTGGCGCAATGGCAACAACGGTTACTCTCGATGAAATAACGAATCTAAACTTAAGCCCTGCTGGCGCAACATATCACGCAAACGGCGCAAGGCTTCTACCTGAATTTGTCTTACCCGCTCGCGGGTAAGGCCAATTTCACGGCCAACATCTTCAAGGGTTGCCGGCTCGTGACCCAATAAGCCAAAGCGTCGAGCCAGAACCTCACGTTGTTTTTCGTTTAGGGTTTCTAACCAAGCTAAAATATGTTGTTTGGTATCATCATCCTGCAATGACCCTTCTGGGCCATGATCATCATCAGCCGTTAGCATTTCAACCAAAGACTTATCGTTATCGCTGCCCCCCATTGGGGTATCAACCGAAGCTATCCGCTCATTTAAGCGAAACATCCGGTTCACATCAGCCACATCAACATTCATTTTTTCGGCAATTTCTTCTGCCGTAGGTTCATGATCTAAACTTTGTGCTAACTCGCGCGAGGCGCGTAAATAGCTGTTCAGCTCTTTCACGACATGAATGGGTAGGCGAATGGTACGAGTTTGGTTCATGATGGCGCGTTCGATTGTTTGTCGAATCCACCACGTGGCGTAGGTAGAAAAACGAAAGCCTCGCTCTGGATCAAACTTTTCGACCGCGCGGATCAAACCTAAATTACCTTCTTCAACGAGGTCGAGTAAAGCTAGTCCGCGATTCGTATAGCGTCGTGCAATTTTGACGACTAAGCGCAGATTACTCTCGATCATACGACAGCGAGCCTTGGCATCACCCTTGCGTGCTAGCCGCGAAAAATACACTTCTTCTTCGGCTGTTAACAACGGCGAATAGCCGATCTCACTCAGATACATCTGAGTTGCGTCCATTTTTTTCAGATAATGAGACCGGTTTGCAATAATCTCTTCAAATTCCGTATCGTCGTTATCTTCCTGCTCAGATTGTTGCATTGCATCAAGCTCTTGCTCATCAATGTCATCAATCTCATCCTGGCTTCGACTCATTATTACCCCCGCGGCAAATAGTGCCGAGGATTAACTGACTTACCCCGAAAGCGAATTTCAAAATGCAACATCACTTGCGCGGCATCAGTGTCCCCCATCTCGGCAATCACTTCACCTTGTTTGACCCATTGTTGTTCTTGTACTAATAAGGTCTGATTGTGAGCATAGGCACTAATATAATCATCGTTATGTTTCACTATGATTAATTGCCCATACCCTTTCAGTGCATTGCCTGCGTACACCACTTTACCCGCTGCAGCAGCATAAATAGGAGCACCTCTATCACCACCAATGTCTAGCCCTTTGTTACCAGCCTCAGCGGTCGAAAAGTCACGAATCACTTTTCCTGTCGCGGGCCAACGCCATTGAACCTCCTTCGCAAAGGGCTCATTACTTGGGCTACTTATGACGGTGGCTGGAGGCTTGCTCGCAACCGGCGTTGCCGCAGTTTTAGCTGTTACAGGCTTGCTTTGTTTTTGTTCTAATTTAGTATCACGATACCCTGTCTGTGATGTCTTAGCAACGCTTTTGCTACTTTTTTCAACGGCTTTTAAACGTAGCCTTTGGCCAGGGAAAATGAGATAAGGTTCACTGATGTTATTAAGTTGAGCAAGCTCACGTACATCCACGTTAGCTCTAAAAGCGATAGAATAAAGCGTGTCACCACGCTCTACTTGATAGCTAGCAGCGGCCAAACTAGCCGCTTCAAAATCATGCACAGTGCGGCCATAATAAAGCTTCTTGACGGGCGCTGGTGGTGGCGGCTCAGCGCAGCCAAACAGCACCACCAAGGCACTTAAAGCAATGATCTGTTTAACGTGTCCATACATACGCAGCGATGGCAACTAACACCATTCCCCAACCGATTCGGTCTACATAAGTGCGCAGTTTTAGCGCCATTGTTGGTCCACCAGTACGAAGCAAAGCGGCAACCAAATAAAATCGCAAGCCACGACTAATCAACGACCCCAACACAAAAGGAATAAACATCACTTGTAGCATTCCCCCTGTTACCGTAAACAATTTATACGGCAAGGGCGAGAATCCAGCAATGAAAATAATCCAAAAGCCATATTCGGTAAACCAGGCAGTGACTCTCGCTAACTTATCTTGATAACCAGCCCATTCCACCAGTGGCATCACCAGCGGCTCAAACGCCCAATAACCCAACCAGTAGCCAGCAATCCCGCCTAAAACGGAGGCGATGGTGGTTAGTCCAGCAAAAAACCAAGCGCGCTTAGGTTGGGTCATCGCCATCGGTGCTAACATCACATCTGGCGGGATCGGAAACACCACTGATTCAGAAAAACTCAAAGCCGCTAAGATAGCTGGGGCTCGGCGATGCTGAGACCAACTTAATACCTTGTCGTACAGCCAGCCAAAAATCCTCATACTGGTTCTCCTGGTACTAAGGGAACAAATTTCACTTCGCCTAACTCCTTGTGCTCAAAAACATCGCCAAATCGACGCACCACAATTAGCCGTTGTTTATCCGTTCCAACCGGAATAATCATCACCCCACCATCGGATAATTGGGCCATTAACTGTTGCGGTAACTCACTCGCTGCCGCAGTAACAATAATGCCATCAAACGGCGCTTTACTGCGCCAGCCTAACCAGCCATCACCATGGCGCATACTCACGTTATGTAGCTCCAGTTGCTTGAGCCGTCGTTTCGCTTGGTATTGCAATTCAGCGATGCGTTCTACTGAACAAACCTGTGCCACCAATTGGGCCAAGATTGCGGTTTGGTAGCCACTCCCTGTGCCTATTTCTAACACCTTTTTACAATCATGCTGCATCAGTAGCTGGGTCATCGATGCAACCATCAGTGGCTGCGAAATCGTTTGTCCCTTGCCAATCGGTAGCGCCGTGTTTTCATATGCTTTGTGCGCCAACGATTGCGGCATAAACAGGTGACGAGGTGTCTTTTCAATCACCTCCAACACCGGTTTATTACGAATCCCTTCGCGTTCTAGCTGGGCCACCAAGCGGCGCGCCATCCCTTGAAAATTTTGAATCATGAGCTTGTTTTAGTTAACCAATCTGACAGTGTGGTTTGGTGGCTGCGCGCCGTCATATCTAAACTTAATGGGGTAATAGAGACGTAACCCTCACGCACGGCATGAAAATCAGTGCCTTCCGCGTCGTCTTGATGACCACCAATCGGGCCATACCAAAAGATATCACGGCCAAATGGATCTTTACTTTGCACCATAGTTTCAGCGCGATGACGACGCCCCAACCGCGTTACTTTTATGCCTTTTAATTGCTCATAAGGTATTGCTGGCACATTAATATTTAAAATGGTATCCAACCGTAGGGGTTCATCCGCCATTTGATTGACGATATCTGCCACCACTCGTGCTGCGGTGTCATAATAATCATCACTACGCGAGCCCATCGACACAGCAATGGCCGGCAATCCCATAAAACGTCCTTCCATTGCAGCAGCTACGGTTCCCGAATAGAGTACGTCATCACCCATATTAGGGCCATCATTAATCCCCGATACCACGAGGTCGACATCGTCGGCTAGCGGTGAATTCGTGCCCAAATGGACACAATCCGTTGGCGTGCCATTAAGCGAGTAGAAGCCATTAGCAAGCTGTTGCATACGCAGCGGATTATGCAACGTCAGAGAGTTACTAGCACCACTACAGTTGCGGTCTGGAGCTATCACCCGACATTGGGCAATGTCTTTTAAACGCTCATGCAAGGCGTGAATGCCAGGAGCATGGACGCCATCGTCATTACTGACTAATAATTTCATCATAACTAAGGTACCTACCAATTATTCCGTTGTAACTAATTCGCGTATTAGAGCAGTTGCAAAGCATCCTTTAGGTAAGGCAAAACTAATTTCTGCCACCGTATCACTTAACCAATTTAATTGTGCTTGCTGTGGGCGCAACAACAATGCTCGGCGGCCACCATCCAAACGTTGCTTCGCAAGGCCTTGAAGAAGTTCTGGATACTGTGCAAAGACTCCCTGTTCAAGCTCGGCTGCCTGCGCCTGGCTAATCTGTTGACGCTCGCCACTGCCCATTAGCGGACCACTGAGTTCAATATCACCGGACGCCAACCGCTCCAACAGTGCCGCATCAATCTGCTCGGCAATAAAAAATGACTGACTACCGCTGAGGAGCATAGGTTCGCCTTCTAACGGAGTCAGAAGGTTGTGTCGAATTCGCTCTGCCAGCACTTGATTAAACAAAAATGAGCGAGCTGCGGATAGATACAAACCTATTTGAGTTCTATTTAAGCGCCGGCGTAACCGCCCACTTAACCACTCAACTGCGTTACTGATGTTTTGCCCATCTTTGCCAAAGCGTTGCAGCCCATAGTAGTTAGGCACCCCTTGCGTACACACCTGTTGCCAACGTTGGTTAAAGGCATCAGTATCCGTGATAGCTTCTATACGAATCGTAAAACGATTACGTTTATGAGTACCGGTTTTAAGTTTGCGCGGCTGTAATACCGCCTGCAGCACACTAAATTCGGGATGCTCGAGCTCATGCCAGGGTAACAGTTGTTGGCCTGGCAATTGGATAGAAAACCATTGCTCGGTGATGGCTTGTCGATCTTTTAGACCTGAATAACTCACATCACGTTCTTTAACGCCGGCAAACTTAGCCAATTGGGCCGCTACATAAGGGGTATTTGCGCCACGTTTACGCACCCATAGCCACTGATGTTCACCTTGCTGTAACTGTGGATCTTGCTGCGGTAGTTCGAGCTCTTCAACCACCTGAAAATGCTCGGGTTCGGCTTTAATCACCCCACCGCTGTTAGGCACGCCGTGTAAATAAGGGCCTAGTAATGAATCATAGCTAGTCTCAGTCATTAATTTGGCCTTGTAGCAACACCACTGCATGGCAGCCAATGCCCTCTTTACGGCCAACAAAACCAAGCTTCTCGGTGGTGGTTGCCTTCACATTTACCGCGCCTACGGAGACTTCTAACAAAGCAGCAATGCGCTGACGCATTGCGCTGATATAATCAGCTAATTTAGGTGCTTGAGCAACCACGGTCACATCAAGGTTACCCACTCCATAGCCCTGCTGTTTAACCAGTTGCAGAACTTGGCTTAAAAGCCCCGCACTATCAGCGCCCGCATAAGCGGCATCAGTATCAGGAAAATGCTGACCAATATCGCCCAAAGCAGCCGCACCTAATAATGCATCAGCAATCGCATGAAGTAACACATCACCGTCAGAATGTGCGAGTAGACCCTGTTCGTATGGTACTTGAATACCACCCAATGTTAATGGTCCGCTGCCACCAAATTTATGCACATCATAACCGTGCCCAATGCGGATAGAACTTAATCTCATAGTTACCCCTGACGTTCTGTCGCAAAAAACTTTAAGTACATGTCGGCAAGCTGCTCATCACCCGGTTGCGTCACCTTAATATTGGTGCGCCTACCGGCCACTAACTGCGGCTTGCCACCCGATAATTCGATCGCTGAGGCTTCGTCAGTAAGCTCTGGGTGATCCACCCCTAAACTAACTAAGGCATTGAGTAAAGGTTGCAAAGCAAACACCTGTGGTGTCAGTGCATGCCACAAATGCTCTCGTTTTACTGAATGCCTCACCGCGTTTTGTGCATCACTTCGCTTCATCGTATCGGCTACGGGCAATGCCAACAGCGCGCCTTGAGGATGGGTTAACGCCACATCGATAACTTTGGATAATTCATCAGCTTGCAAACATGGTCGGGCCGCATCGTGCACCACCACATAGGCCACACCATCGAGACGTGCTTGTTCTACCCCCGCTAATACCGAGGCTGCTCGACTAGCTCCCCCCACGACGGGTATGACTGGAATGGGTAACTGCAACTGAAGTGCACTGAAAAATGTATCCTCTGCACTTAGAGCAAGATAGATCTTGGAGATCCGTGAGTCTTGCGTGAGTGCATGTAAACTATGCTCTAGCACCGTTTTGCCAGCTAATTGCAGATACTGTTTAGGGATCTTGCTTGCCATCCGCTGGCCACTACCGGCCGCTGGAACAATCGCAGCAATACTTGGAATGTGATCTATCATGGTTGTGTTTTTACTGGCACCAAACGGAAAAATGTTTCATCGCTTTTTATCAGTCCTAGTTCGTTGCGAGCGCGCTCTTCTAGCGCTACTTGGCCTTCACGTAAGTCTTCAATATCAGCTGCGACCAATTGATTGCGTTGCCGCAACTTATCATTGGCAGCGGCCTGTCGTTGCACATCTGCTTGCATATTCCAATAATCTGGCAGGCTGTTTTTGCCAAACCATAAACGATATTGCAGCGCAATTAAAATCACTAGAAACGTGAGTTTTAGCAATCGCATCCTCGCCTCCACCTGCAACGTGAATAACCCGTTAGAACTAGTAGGTTGTCAGATAATTTCTGGTAGTATATCGACCTTTACGGCTAACCCCAATGAAAAAGCTATGGAATATCTGATAATCCTAATGATTATGTTTGTTGCAGCCTGTTTGCAAGGCATTTCTGGCTTTGGCTCCGGCCTGATTGCCGTGCCCTTATTGGTGCTTTGGCTGCCACTTTCTACCCTCACGCCACTACTGTCGGTAGTTAACCTAGCCATGGCACTTTATTTAGGCTGGCTGCTACGACATGCTATTGCCTGGCGCCAGTGGCCTTGGCTGCTTGGCTGTGGCGTGCTTGGAAGCCTTGCTGGACAATACCTATTAGCCGCAATCAACTTACAGTTGTTACAACAGATCATGGCTGGTGGAGTTATTCTGGTCGCCCTGTTGTTTTGGTTTAACCTACGCTGGCAAAGTAACGGAGCCGCATGGCAACAAATATTAGCTGGTACCATCGGTGGTTTTAGTAATGGCGCTTTAACCTTAGGCGGACCACCCGTGGTGCTATTTCTTACAAGTTACGGTCTCGCCCGGGTATCGTTTCGTGCCACCCTAACCTTATTCTTTTTACTGCTTGCATTAACTAATGTGATTGGCTTTAGCTGGCAACAACGCTATCAATTAGAGCAATGGCCTATTTTACTCTGTTTGTTGGCTGGTGCTATTAGTGGTTCTTGGCTAGGGCACCGTATCAGTAGCCGCTTATCCGAATCTTTGTTTCGCAAATTAAGTTTAGTGATTGTGATGATTGCGGGTGTGGTTGCCTTTTGGGGCGCATTCTAACTGCTGTTACCGCCACTGAATGCGGGTGGCAAGCAGTACCTCACGTAAGCTCAAGGGGCGGGGATCTAACTTGCCTTTATGGCCCCATTGATGGCCCCCCATAGCTGCCCCTAAATGATACTTATCAGGCAAGACTAATACCGCCTGCATTGCCGTTGCTGCCGCTTCATGCGCTGGTAATGGATCCAGCCATTGCCCCTGCAAATCAAACCATCCCCAATGATTACAATGTACCCGCTGTTGAGCTAGATCAAGACGATCAAGCGAATCTAAGACAGCTTTCTGTAGATGTTGGGTTTGCACATGAATCACCACAGCATCGCCTAATTTGGCGTGCTTGTGTAACCAGTTGCTAAGTTTAGTCGTTTGCTTGGCCGCGGTCTGCAGCTTTGTTTTTTGTGGCGTCTGCCAGGAGGCGTTTTGGAGATCTAACACAAACGGCGCGCCGCACTGTAACATGCCACGCGCCGCTTGTTGAATGTAGTAAGGCAGACTTCGTAAACGTTTTTGTAACCCCTGAACCGTTAGCCCCAACTGCTGTGCAAGTTGTTGCAATTCACGTTCGTACAAGGCGTTACAAAGTTCAGCGAAAGCTGCCGCAGGCCATTTATCAGGCGTGGCTTCGGGGCTATTAACATAACCACCGTGCAACGCCTGGAAAATGTCAGCTTGTTGATTCTCGTTCATATTGCTCATCGGCAGAATTCACAAGCTTGCGACAGTTAAACGCTGACCACAACCCATGTGCTAGCTTGCGTTTACTTCGGCACGACCACGATACGCAGCCTGACCATCTAACTCAGCCTCGATACGCAACAACTGGTTGTACTTAGCCACTCGGTCTGAACGACAGAGCGAACCTGTTTTGATTTGCCCTGCCGCTGTACCCACCGCCAAATCAGCAATAGTAGCATCTTCAGTTTCACCTGAACGATGTGAAATAACTGCGGTGAAACCAGCTTCATGTGCCATTCGAATGGCCGCTAAGGTTTCAGTCAAACTACCAATTTGATTAAACTTAATCAAAATTGAGTTTGCGATCTGTTCATCAATACCACGCTTAAGAATACGGGTGTTAGTTACAAACAAATCATCACCTACCAACTGCACTTTACTGCCCAAACGTTCGGTCAAGACTTTCCAGCCAGCCCAATCGCTTTCATCCAAGCCATCTTCGATTGAAATAATCGGATAGCGTTGACACAGGCCATCAAGATACTCAGCAAAACCAGCAGCATCGAACGATTTACCCTCGCCACTTAGATGATACTGGCCATCGCGATAGAATTCTGATGCAGCACAATCAAGGGCTAAGGTGATATCACGCCCCATCTCGTAGCCAGCATTGGCAACAGCTTCAACAATCACCGCTAAAGCTTCTTCGTTAGACGCCAAGTTTGGGGCGAAACCACCCTCATCGCCCACGGCTGTGCTTAAGCCACGTTGCTGCAAGACTTTTTTCAACGCATGAAAGATCTCCGCTCCCATACGTAACCCTTCAGCAAAATTCTTCGCACCTACGGGCTGAATCATAAATTCTTGAATATCTACATTGTTATCAGCGTGTTCGCCGCCATTAAGAATATTCATCATCGGCAATGGCATGCTGTACTTGCCGGCAGTACCATTGAGTTCAGCAATATGAGCATACAAGGGTATTCCCTTGGCACTAGCAGCAGCCTTTGCAACAGCTAGCGATACGGCCAAAATAGCGTTCGCACCCAATTTTTCTTTGTTCTCAGTACCATCCAAATCTAACATGATTTGGTCAACTTGAGCTTGCTCCGTTGCATCAATGCCTTGTAACGCTGGCGCTATAAGCTCCACCACGTTTCGCACGGCAGTTTGCACACCTTTGCCTAAATATCTGTGAGCGTCACCATCACGTAACTCTAGTGCTTCACGAGAGCCAGTTGATGCACCACTAGGGGCAGCGGCGCGCCCCCAATGACCATTGTCTAGATAAACATCTGCTTCAATAGTTGGGTTGCCGCGTGAGTCCATGATTTCACGAGCTACAATACGACTAATTGCTGCCATGATCTTTAATACTCCTTTGCCATAACACGCGACGCTTAAGCGCGACGCTCTTTTTGATACTGTCCTGCGGCTTCAATAAAACCGCGGAATAATGGATGCCCATCACGTGGAGTAGAGTTGAATTCCGGATGGAATTGCGCTGCCACAAACCAGCGATGGGTAGGAATTTCAATAATTTCTACTAAGCGATTATCATGTGACCAACCTGATATTTTCAAGCCTGCCGCTTCTAATTGCTCGATATAATGACCGTTGACTTCATAGCGATGGCGATGCCGCTCTTGAATCACATCGGCACCGTATAATGTCCGCGCCTTAGTGCCCTGCACTAAATTACATGGTTGCGCACCCAAACGCATAGTACCGCCTAAATCAGAACTGTTATTGCGTAATTCTTTCTGACCTTTGGCATCCATCCACTCGGTGATCAATCCTACCACCGGATGTTTTGCATCGGCTTCAAATTCAGTGCTATTGGCGCCTGTTAAACCGGCAACGTTACGCGCGTATTCAATCAGCGCAATCTGCATCCCCAAACAAATGCCTAGATAAGGAATATTGTGCTCACGAGCGTATTGGGCCGCCATGATCTTACCTAGTATTCCGCGTTCACCAAAACCGCCTGGAACAATGATGGCATCTACATCAGCAAGTTTAGCAACACCTTTAGTTTCAATATCTTGCGCATCAATGTAGCGTAAGTTCACGGTTAAACGATTCTTTAAGCCGGCATGGGCTAAGGCTTCATTCACCGATTTATAAGCGTCAGGCAACTCAATGTACTTTCCAACAAAACCAATGGTCACTTCACCGCTAGGATTCGATTCTTGATAGAGCACCTGTTCCCACTCAGCTAAATCTGCTTCTGGGCAGTCTAATCGGAACCTGTGGGTCACGATTTCATCAAGGCCTTGCGACTTCAGAATAGCCGGAATTTTATAAATGCTATCGACATCTTTCAAGCCAATAACAGCGCGTTCTTCAACATTGGTAAATAGCGCAATTTTAGCCCGTTCCGTAGCAGGTAACGCACGGTCTGAACGACACACCAAAATGTCCGGCTGAATACCAATCGAGCGAAGTTCTTTTACCGAGTGTTGGGTTGGTTTAGTTTTTACTTCGCCAGCAGCACCTAAAAACGGTACCAAGGTGAGGTGCATAAATAACGTACGATCGCGACCCACTTCAGTGGCCAATTGGCGAATAGCTTCAAGAAAAGGTTGTGATTCAATATCACCTACGGTGCCGCCGATTTCAATGATAGCAATATCATAGTCGCTGCTTCCATCAACAATACGACGTTTGATTTCGTTGGTAATATGAGGAATGACCTGAATGGTAGCGCCAAGAAACTCACCGCGACGTTCGCGTCGAATGATATCTTCGTATACGCGCCCAGCAGTAAAGTTGTTTTTCTTGGTCATTCGGGTACGAATAAATCGTTCGTAATGTCCCAAATCCAGATCGGTTTCGGCACCGTCTTCGGTCACAAACACTTCGCCGTGCTGAATGGGACTCATGGTACCAGGATCCACGTTAATGTAGGGATCCAGTTTAAGAATCGTAACCTTTAGGCCACGTGCTTCGAGAATTGCCGCCAATGAAGCTGCAGCAATACCTTTGCCCAGCGAAGATACAACACCGCCGGTGACGAAAATATAATTAGTTGTCATGCGAAACCTAAGTCGTCAGGTTGATAGGGAAATGCTTCAAGACGGGAAAACAGTATACCCGAGTAGCCCATAGCCGACAAATTATTTCTTACTTTCAACGTGATTTAACTGTTGTTTAGCTTGTTGCCAATAGGTTTCTAACTCGTCTAAGCTCAACTCTTCAGGACGTCTTTGCTGTTGGGCTAATTGCGTTTCTATCCATTGAAAACGCTGTTTAAACTTATGATTGGTCAGGCGTAATGCGTGCTCAGGATTAACCTGAGCGTGGCGGGCCAAATTCACCACCGCAAACAACAAATCGCCAATCTCAGCAGCTATTTTTGCGTTATCGTTAGCTCTAATTTCGTCTTCAACTTCCGCTAATTCTTCCCTTATTTTAGCAATCACGGGAGCCATCTCAGACCAATCAAAACCCACAGTCGCAGCCCGTTTTTGCAGTTTTTGAGCCATTAAAATACTTGGTAAATTATCTGCAATACCATCAAACACACTATCGCTTTGCCCTTGCTCAGCACGCTCCTCACTTTTTATCTGCTCCCACTGTGCTTTTATCTCAGCATCACTGAGGGCTTGTTGCTCACCAAACACGTGTGGATGTCGCCGCATGAGCTTCTCTGCTGTAGCTCCAGCAATGGCGTCTAAATCAAATAGTTCCTGTTCCTTGCCAAGCTGTGCATAAAACACCACCTGGAACAATAAATCACCTAGTTCATCTTTTATCGCTGCTGGTTCGCCCGCGGTAATTGCGGCGGCAACTTCGTATGCTTCTTCCAAAGTATAAGGAATGAGGCTGGCCATGGATTGCTGCAAATCCCATGGGCACCCGCCAACCGGATCTCGCAACCGTTGCATAACGGTTACCAAGGCTTGCACACCTGTAAATGAATTCATGTTATTCCTTACCTATCAAGCTGGCACTCGCACCACTTCATGCACACCTTTGAGTTGGCTTAGACGACTGACTAAGCGCTGCAAACCTGCTTGGTCCGCTACCATCACGCCAACCCGAATACTGGCTAGAGCACTAGCTTCATCTCGTTTCGAATCAAGTTGCGCCACGCTAGCACGTTCATTGGCTAAGACGCTGGTAATGTCATGCAATAATCCTTGACGATCATTTGCGATAAGGCGCAAATCAACTCGATAGTTAGCTTGCTTTTGTTCACTCCAGCTTACCGCCAATGCACGCTCAGGATGTTGGTCTAAAAGATGCTGCAACTGCTCACAATCCTTGCGGTGTACTGAAACGCCCCGCCCCTGAGTTACAAAGCCTAAAATACTATCACCTGGCACCGGTTGACAGCATTTGGCAAATTGCACGAGGAGATTACCAATCCCTTCAACAGTGACATCGCTCTGTTTACCAGTGCGCTGCTTGGCAGGTTTGGCTGTGAGTCGCTCGATGCGCTCGGCCGCTGTATCTGTGGCTGGTTTAAGTTGGTTTACCACATGCTGCAAGCGCACATCACCCGCACCGATGCCGGCAATTAAGTCATCTAAGTGCGTCATATTAAAGCGCTCAAGAACCTGCTCGGCAGCACTCAGGGGAATGCCATGTTTTGCTAGCTCTGGCTCGAGTAGCTCTTTACCTGCTTTAATATTTTTATCACGATCAAGCTTTTTGAAATAAGTGGCTACTTTAGCCCGGGCACGCGAGGTTTGTAGATAACCACTGGTAGGATTGAGCCAATCGCGGCGCGGTTGCGCATTCTTTTGCGTAAGAATTTCTACCCGCTCGCCATTTTTTAACGCATAAGTAAAAGGTACAATATGGCCATCCACTTTGGCTCCAACACAGCGATGCCCAACTTGTGAATGGATGTAATAGGCAAAATCTAACGGCGTTGCGCCGTTAGGTAAATCTATCACTTCTCCTTTTGGAGTAAATACATACACCCTATCTTCAAATACTTGAGAGCGAATTTCTGCCACTAATTCATCGTTGCCCGCCATATCATCATGCCAAGCTAACAATTTGCGCAGCCACGCGATCTTTTCTTCTAGGCCTTGCCCTTTACTAACTGCCGCCCCCTCTTTGTACATCCAGTGGGCTGCAACCCCAAGTTCAGCATCATCATGCATGGTTTGGGTGCGAATTTGTATTTCTACATGTTTATCAGCAGGCCCAAGCACCACGGTGTGAATCGATTGATACCCGTTAGCCTTAGGAGTGGCAATATAATCATCAAATTCAGAGCCAATATGACGCCATAAACTATGAACTACGCCCAACGCGGCGTAGCAGTCTTTTAGCGACGCGGTAATGATCCTAACGGCACGGATGTCATACAACTCGGTAAAGTTAAGATGCTTTTTCTGCATTTTTCGCCAAATCGAGTAGATATGCTTAGGCCGCCCGTAAACGGTAGCTTCTACGCCTTCATCATGCAGTGCCTGCTGTAGATGTTGCACAAAATCATGAATATATGTTTCACGATCAATACGTCGTTCCAAGAGCTGTTTGGCAATAGCTTTGTAGGTGTTTGGATGCAAGTACCTGAATGCGAGATCTTCTAGTTCCCACTTGAGTTGACCAATGCCTAATCGATTAGCTAGTGGCGCATAAATTTCATGGCATTCCTTAGCGGCAAGAACTCGTGTTTCTTCGTCTAATCCTTTGACTTCTCTTAAAAAACAAATACGTTCAGCTAGTTTAATTAACACTGCTCGTACGTCTGCCACCATCGCCAGCAACATGCGACGTACATTATCTATTTGCGCATCGTTAGGTTTACCATGCTGAAAATGTTGCAAGGCGCTAATGCTCTGCATCTGCTGTACTGCTTGCATCAGCTGCAATAAGGACTCACCACCCCACGCCGTCACTTGCTCCGGTGTCAGTAGCTTAAGTTCGTAGGCAGGGCTGAGTAAGGCCGCTACTAGGGTCTCTTGGTCCAATCCTAAACCAGCTAGGATCTCCACCATTTCTTGACCTTTCAGTTCAATGTGCGCAGCTTTAGGTTGCTTCACTAACAGCTGTTGTAACTGTTGACTAAGCTCAGTTAACGCTTGCTTGCGCTGCTTAGAGTCAACGTGAGCTAACCAATCCCCGCCCGTTTGACTCGGTTTGTCAACATGGGTACTGCGCACAAAAACCACGGCTTTACTCCCTTTCGAATAGTGTCATAACCTCAATGTGATGGGTCTGCGGAAACATGTCAACCAGTTGTGCTTGTTTTAAGTGATAACCGCCTTGCACCAGCGTCGCGGCATCCCTCGCTAAGGTATCCGGAGCACAAGAAATATACAGAATTTGCGCTGGTTGCATCCGCACTAACTCTTGTACTGCTTGCGCGGCACCAGCTCTAGCTGGGTCCAGCAGCACCTTGTTGAATGGCCCTTGCAATAGCTTTGCTGCTGCACTTTGCGCCCAGGGCTGGGCTAAGTTGCTGCACGCCGCAGTCACAGCTACGCCATGCAGGTGGGCGTTGTGCTGTAATTGCCGGACCATACTAGGTACACCCTCTATTGCCGTTACCTGAGCCCCACTGCGAGCAAACGGAATAGTAAAATGGCCACTACCGGCAAATAACTCCAAAATAGTATCACCAGATTCTGGCTCAAGCCATTGCAGAGCTTGGGCGACCATAGCCTCAGCTAAATCACGGTGAGTTTGTAAAAAGTCTCCTGGGTTAAACTGCAGTTTAGCCTGCCAAGTTGCGTATTGAGGAAGCGGCCCAGTATCTAACCAATGAACCTGCTGCTCATCCTGCCATGCGATGCGCACTTGATGGTGTTCTGAAAATGCCACTAAACGTGCTCTATCGGCGGCTGCCAACGAACGAGTTAAACGCAACACCACTAGCGGCTCAGCTGTGGTTTCAAGGAGTTCTACATGCCCCAAAAACGGCACCAGTTTGAGCTCAGCTAAGCATGCACGCAACGGAGCCAACAAGTTATTTAACGCTAGCGCTAACGTAGCACACTCAGAAATCGGCACGATGGTTTTACTTTTTCTGGCCCGAAACCCCAACGTGAGCTGCCGTTTACTTTTATCATAATGAGCTGCTAAGCGAGCCCGTCGACGGTAGTTCCAAGGGCTGCCGCTAAGCGTCGGTTGCCACACTGACGTGCCTGCAGTGACATCAATTCCAGCAAACTTATGCAATAACTCAGTGACTACTTGCTGCTTATGCTGCTGTTGTGCTGCTACATTAAAATGCTGCAAGTCACAACCACCGCACTGCCGATAGAATTCACAGGCCGGTTGCTGCCGCTCAGGGCTAGATTGCTGTACCGCTAAAAGTTCCGCCTCGTACTTGCTACTCTCAACGTAGTCGATAACTTCGCCAGGTAAGGCCCCAGCCACAAATTTAACCCCTTGCGCACTACGCACGACACCGCGACCAAAATGATCCAGCCCAACCACATCTGCTGCTGCAATAGTTGCAGGTTTTGGCTTAGCTTTGCGTTTTCGCTGCTGCGGCCCTTGACCAGGCCGATAAAACTGCGCCATCCCTTAGTTCAGCTCTGCGATAGCTTGCATGCGAGCTTGCTGCAACAGCTGCTTCATGTCACGCACGGCTTGATCCAATCCTACCAGCACCGCTCGAGCTATGATGGCATGCCCAATATTCAACTCTACTAACGGTAAAATTGCCGCTATTGCAGCGCTATTATGATAATGCAAACCATGACCTGCGTTTACTTGTAAACCAAGACCATGCGCATAATCAGCTGCGTCTCTTAGTTGCTGAAGCGTTTGTTGTTGCCCTGCTTCAGTCGTTTGTTCAGCGTAATGCCCGGTATGCAGCTCTATCACTTGAGCACCACTGGCTTTGGCCGCATCAATTTGCTTTTTATCGGCATCAATAAACAAAGAAGCGATAGTGCCATGACTTGCTAAACTTGCTACTGCATCAGTTACTCGTGCAAGCTGGCCAGCTACATCTAAACCACCCTCAGTAGTAAGCTCAGCACGTTTTTCGGGCACTAAACAGCTATAAGCCGGCTTAACTTTTGCAGCAATGGCTAGCATTTCATCAGTTATCGCCATTTCTAGATTCATTCTGGTTTGCAGAGTATGGGCGAGCAACTCAACATCGCGATCATGGATATGACGACGATCTTCACGCAAGTGAATAGTTATACCATCGGCTCCAGCCTGTTCTGCTAACGCAGCTGCTGTTACCGGATCCGGATAGCTGACGCCACGAGCATTTCGTAGTGTAGCGACATGATCAATATTGACCCCTAACAAAATGGGAAATTGCTGCAAGCTCATGATGTGTATCCTTTGGGTGTTTCTGTGCTCAGCGGCGCCACCACTGGCTGGTTAGCCGTGCTTGACGCTACTTGCAACTGTATGAATAATTCGCGACTACGAAGCGGTGCGGGCCCTAAATAGGGTGCGAGCGCTTCTCGCATTAAACGTTTGAATACGTTAAGTAGCCTACTATCGTTTAATTCGAAAGCAGCTAATTTAAGTAAATCGCTACCGGCATAGGAGTGAGGTGTTGCGCTAACAGCACTGAAACCAGCTTCTGGCACAAATAAGTAATGGCTGTTCGCTACTACAGGCTGTTGCTGAGTATCATAAAACCAATCAAAACCGTGCCCTAAATGACACAGTAGTTGCCATTCAAAACGACGCAAGACAGGTTCTATTTGGGCCATCTGCGTTAATAGCTGCAGTGCTTGCTGATAGTCATCAAACACCCCATCTAACGGCTGATAGATTGATGTCAGACGTTGTAATAGCTCGTTAAGGTAAAAACCGCTGTAGAGGTTAACCCCCTGCAGCGCAAAGGCTGGTGCACTGGCTTCGGCATCAACAAGCGTTTGTAATTCGTGTTTACCGCGAGTTTCAACCAGCAACGGTGTAAAGGGCTGAAGGATACTTCGCCAGCGGCTTTTGGGCCGCTTAGCTCCCTTCGCAATAACCCGAAATCGCCCGTGCTGCAGAGTAAATAATTCAACCAGTAGGCTGCTATCCTGATAAGGCCAGCGATGCAGCACATATGCCGGTTGCATGGCTTAATCCTCACCATACCCTAAGCTGCGGAGTGCTCGTTCATCATCAGCCCAGCCGGATTTTACTTTAACCCAGAGCTGCAAATGGACTTTGCCACCAATCAATGGCTCGAGATCTTTTCGCGCTTCAGTACCAATGGTTTTTAACTTACTGCCACCAGCGCCAATAATCATCCGCTTTTGTCCCTCTCGTTCGACCAAAATCAACGCATGAATATGGGTGGTACCATTATCTGCAGTGCGAAATTGTTCAATCTCAACGGTCGTACTGTATGGCAATTCATCGCCGGTAAAACGCATGAGTTTTTCACGCACTATTTCAGCGGTCATAAAACGCAATGATCGATCGGTAACATAATCTTCAGGAAAGTGATGCACACCTGGTTTGGCATATTGATGAACTAAACTACGTAAAGCCTCAACTTGATCGCCAGTAGCGGCAGACAGAGGCACAATCTCGGCAAATGTATGTCGCGCTGCTAATTGTTCCAGCTGTGGCAATAAACTACTTTTATCCTTTATCTGATCGATCTTGTTCACAACCAAAATAACAGGACGTTGAGATTTCTTAAGTTTGTTAAGTACCATCTCATCATCGGTGGTCCAGCGATTTGCTTCCACCACAAATAAAACCACTTCAACACCACTCATAGAACTTGCAGCAGCGCGATTCATGAGTCGATTAATCGCCTTTTTCTCATCTTGATGCAATCCTGGCGTGTCAACATAGACTATTTGTCTATCACCTTCAGTTTCGATACCCAAAATTCGATGTCGAGTGGTTTGTGGCTTGTTCGAGGTTATACTAATTTTTTGTCCAAGAATACGATTCAGTAAGGTAGATTTGCCCACATTGGGACGCCCTACAATCGCGACAAAAGCTGACTCTGATTGATATTCAGTCACATCCATTACACAGGTTCCTGCTGGTGTTGTAGCAACTCTAACGTTGCTGCCGCGGCCTTCTGTTCAGCTTTGCGTCTACTGGTACCAGTACCAAGCACCACTTCTGCCAAACCGTCTACTTGGCAACTCACGGTAAACTGTTGATTGTGCGCCTGGCCTTGGGTCGCCACAACTTCGTAAAGCGGCAATGCACATTGCCGACCCTGTAAAAATTCTTGTAATCGCGTTTTGGGATCTTTATGGCTGACGCCAGGTTTTATCGCAGCTAAGTGAGGAGCAAACCAACGCAGCACAACTTGACGACAGGTCACTAAATCGCTTTCTAGGTACATAGCACCAAGCAAAGCCTCCACTGCATCAGCAAGAATAGATTCACGCCGATGGCCGCCGCTCTTCATTTCACCTGGCCCCAGCACCAGATATTTACCTAACTCAAATTGCTGGGCAAGCTTAGCTAATGAGCGACCACAAACTAAAGTGGCGCGCATTCGGCTTAAATCGCCTTCATCTATTTTCGGAAAGCGTTCAAACAGGGCCTCGGAAATAATAATTCCTAACACCGAGTCGCCTAAAAACTCTAGGCGTTCGTTGTGTTGCGCCGCCGCACTACGGTGAGTTAAGGCTTGCGCTAACTGATCACGATTATTAAAACGATAACCAAACGCTTGTTCTAACTTATGAATAGGTGGTTTTGGTAAACTCACTTATTACTCCACGGTTCCGAGTCTGTGCCAGCGAACGCCAGTAGGAACCCATTGCGGTAGCCAGCTATTCCGGCTACGGTCCATTTCAAAACTCATCCAAATAAAAGTAGCACGACCTACCAGATAATGCTCTGGTACAAAGCCCCAGTATCTACTATCTTCAGAATTATCACGGTTATCACCCATAAAGAAATAGTGTCCTTCGGGTACTATCCATTCATCAGGAGCCGTGCCTTCTTGCTGATAAAAATACGGAGTGCGTGGTGCAATAGTTGGATCAATAAGAATTTCGTGGGTCACATTACCCAACTGCTCTTGGTAGCGCACCAAAGGAGTAGACCGGCTAAAATAAACTTCATCCTGAGCCGTCACATCCCGTTCAATCACCTGCATTTGTGGACATTCACTGGATTGCTCAACACATGCAGGCTCTAAATATAACGTTTTATTACGATATATTATCCGGTCGCCAGGCGTACCAATGATTCGTTTAATGTAATCCAGTTGTGGGTTACCTGGGTATTTAAAGACCGCAATATCACCCCGTTGTGGGGTACCAGTTTTCATCAATTCGGTACGAAAAATAGGATCTCGTAAGCTGTAACTAAACTTTTGTACCAAGATAAAGTCACCGGCCAACATGGTTGGCATCATCGACGCTGAAGGTATTCTGAACGGCTCAAAAATAAATGAACGTAGAATAAGTATCACGAACAACACCGGAAACACCGACTGCGCAAACTCGGCTAAGCGCCCTTGAGGGGCAATCCGAGCTCGCGCCTCTTCATCCAACTGTTGTTGCAAACGTTGCTCTTCGGCTTGAATACGTTGCAAGCGTACTGGCTTTTTGTAACGTGCGTCATACCACCAGACCGCACCTGCCACCAAGGTGACAATTGTCAACAACACCGAATAAAAATTGGCCATTCGTGCTTTTTCCTTATCGTGACGCCAATGTCGTCTTATTTACCAACCTTGAGTACAGCTAAGAAGGCTTCTTGCGGAACTTCAACATTACCTAGTTGCTTCATCCGTTTTTTACCTTCTTTTTGCTTCTGCAGTAATTTTTTCTTACGACTAACATCCCCGCCATAACACTTAGCGATAACGTTTTTACGTAACTGTTTTACCGTCGAGCGCGCGATAACATGCGTCCCAATAACTGCCTGAATCGCAATATCAAACATCTGGCGCGGAATCAGTTCCCGCATCTTATCGACTAACTCACGGCCACGACCTTGCGCATTATCGCGATGAGTAATCATCGCTAAAGCGTCAACCTTGTCACCGTTAATTAACACATCCACTCGCACCATATCGGCTTCTTGAAAGCGCTTAAACTGATAATCGAGTGAGGCGTACCCACGGCTTGTTGATTTTAAGCGGTCAAAAAAGTCCATCACAACTTCAGCCATAGGTAACTCGTAGGTTACTGCAACTTGTTTGCCATGGTAGGCCATTTTCGTTTGCACGCCGCGCTTGTCGACACACAAAGTAATCACGTTGCCTAAATAGTCCTGAGGCACCAAGATATTTGCTTCTACAATGGGTTCATAAATGATGTCAATATCGTTAAGCGCTGGCAAATTCGCTGGGTTATCCACGTTAACTTCTTTGCCGTCTTTTTTTAGAACCTTGTAAACCACCGTCGGTGCAGTCGTAATAAGATCTATGTCATACTCTCGCTCTAACCGCTCCTGGATAATTTCCATGTGCAGCATGCCCAAGAAACCTATCCTAAAACCAAAGCCAAGCGCAGCCGAGTTCTCCGGTTCATAAAACAACGAAGCATCGTTGAGAGATAGTTTTGCTAGAGCATCTCGAAAGTTTTCGTAATCGTCTGACGAAATCGGGAACATCCCTGCGTATACCTGTGGCTTAACTTTCTTAAAGCCTGGGAGTGCTGCATCGGCTGGTTGCTTAGCAAGGGTTAAGGTATCGCCCACCGGCGCCCCAAGAATTTCCTTAATACCGGCAATCACAAAGCCTACTTCACCACAGCGTAGAATACCTGTTTCTGTAGGTTTCGGTGAGAAAAAGCCAACTTTATCGATCTGGTAGGATTGTCCGGTAGACATCACTTTCATCTTATCACCGGCCCGCAACGTCCCGTTCTTCACCCGAACGAGAGACACTACTCCTTGATAATTATCAAACCATGAATCAATGATCAGCGCTTGTAACGGAGCATCAGGATCTCCTTGTGGTGGCGGTATTTGACGAACAATTCGCTCAAGGACTTCTTCAATACCAATCCCAGTTTTTGCGGAGCATTGCACCGCATCAATCGCTTCGATACCCACAATATCTTCAATTTCTTCAGCTACCCGCAGTGGATCCGCTTGCGGTAAATCGATCTTGTTCAAAATCGGCACAACTTCAAGATCCATTTCAATTGCGGTATAGCAGTTTGCTAATGTTTGCGCCTCTACACCCTGCGCTGCGTCAACCACTAGCAAAGCACCCTCACAACCAGCCAAGCTACGCGACACCTCATAGGTGAAATCTACGTGTCCTGGTGTATCAATGAAGTTTAACTGATAGGTTTCACCATCTTGTGCCGTGTAATGTAACGTTACACTCTGTGCTTTAATAGTAATGCCACGCTCTCGTTCTAGGTCCATCGAGTCTAATACTTGAGCGGCCATTTCACGATCAGTTAGGCCTCCACAGTGCTGGATGAGACGGTCAGACAACGTTGATTTACCGTGGTCAATGTGCGCAATAATTGAAAAATTGCGAATATTTGCTTGCTTAAACGCCTTATCTGGCATTAATGCCCCCGCAAAAACAAAATAGGAATACGAATTAACCGCTGATCATACTGATAATACGGCGAGTAACAAAGGATTTTCGGAGAAATCAGCTGATTTGTTCTACTTTTAGCTGCTTGTTAATCTGAATATCGCGTTGTGATAGCCATTTTTTAAGACCGATAAAACTCAATCCAAACCCAGCAAATGCCGTCAAAATGATCCAGCCTTCAGGCCAACTGGTAAACTTAGTTAGCAGCATTGCTAGTAGAGTTAACACAACGATAGGTAGACCGTACATAAGTAATGAAAAGTGCGTTAAGGTTTGCTCTGGCAAGAGCAGTTCTAACTGTTCGCCAACACGAAAATCGCCCATCGGTTTAGCCACCCGAAACTGCGCACGGCGGTCCGCAAAGGCTTTAGATATCACTCCAGCACCGCAGGTGTTTTGTTGTGCACAACCACTGCAGCCGGTTTTGAGTTGGGTAGCTACTAACAGGCTCGACTCATCCACTGCAATAACTTCAGCTAGTTCACGAATCATGTTTTGTACCTACATTAATCAGGCTGACCCAAAGCCATATTCTCGCCAATTCGCTGCAGAGTTGCAACCGGCAACTTGCCCACTACCGTTATCGCATAACCATTCGTTTGCGTATTAAAGAGCGAGTCGACTCCCTCTAACGCCAATCCCGGTAAACGCTGACTATCGCCATCGGTAACATAAATCGATACCTCAGTTAAGCCATCACTAAACAGAAAGTAATCGGTAGCTAATCCGGTGTTTGAAAGACGACGATGATGTTGAGCTTGATGGCTAAAGCCACTCGGTAACCATTGTGGATAGAGGCCAAATTGTAAGGGCTCTTGTTGTTGGTGGTGATATAGTCTTGGGGGCCGCTGAACGCCCTCTAATGCTTGCAATGCAATCGGCGATGCGGCGGGAAGATCGATAGAAGTCAGTTGCAATTCTTCTAAGACTTCGCGTTGTGGCGTAAGCATTTGCAAACGCAGTAGCATACCGGTTTCACTGTCTACCCATAAATCGTAGTGATAACGATAGTTGTCTCTACTCACCAGACGAAGATATTGAGCCATACGGCCGACAATTCGGTGTCCTTCAACGGCAACAACTTGATAGTGATCATTGATGTGAGAAAAAGATTGATAAAAAGCTCGAGGCAACAGTCCCGGTGTGATATCTGTTTGCACAAAATAAGAGCGATCTGATGGCTGAAAATAATAAGAGGTTTGATTACCTAACCTTAAAATTCTGACGTCTGCCCCATTGAGGTGTTGCAGTAACTCAACTTCAAGACCGTCTTCTAAAACACCATGAGACCATTGTAAAGGCTGCATGCGTTGTCCCTGACTACGCACTAACGTAGCCTGAAAATTTAACTCGCGTAATGCAGACGCCATGCGATTAAACCAGTGCTGCCCTATATTCTCAGCTTGAGTTACTGCATCTTCGTTTAAGTTTAAGTTAGGTTGTTCCATTGCCGCGGCGGGCATAAACAAAAGTGTTGCTCCGCTAAGCAGAGCAACAGCAAAGGCATGTTTAATCATTCTGTGGCGCTTGTGGCTCAGGTTGTTGGGTCTCTGTAATCGCAGCTTTTTTCGTCTGTTCTTGTAACGAAATATTCAACTGTCGTTGATGATCTAGCATATAAGCCTCTAACAGCATGCGCTGCTCAGCAACTTCTGCCGCACTCGGCTGTTGATTGGGTACCACAGTATTAAAACTTACTGGGTTACGACCGCCAAAGGGGTTAGTTACTAAAGCCGGTGTCGTCGGCTCAAGTATCTCTGCTTCAAGTTGACCATTGATACCGGTTTGCTGTACCGATAATACCGCAACAATCGCAACACTTGCCGCAATCGCAACACTTGCTGCTGGCTTTAACCAGCGCATAGCTGCTTTGGCAGATGCACCACCTTGAGTTAGGTTCGGCTCTATTAATTTTTTCTCAACATTTACTGTAGTTTCTGCAGCGACTGCACTTGCCACCTTGGCACTAATATCTACTTGCCAACAGTCGCTTTGTTGGTGTCGAATGACTTGCCCAATAAAGGCATAACGTTGCCATGCTCGATGAGCTTCTGGATCACCTAACACCTCATCGAAATTAGCGCTGAACGGACTGACTTCATCATCAAGATCACTCGTGTGACCATCTAACAATGCTGAAGTAGTTTGTAAACGACGCTCTGACATAGTTATTCCTCAGTAATTTTGCGCACTTATATTTAACGCTCTAATAATGGCCGCAACTGCTGGTCTATTGCTTCACGAGCCCGAAAAATTCGAGACCGCACAGTACCAATGGGGCAATCCATTTCAATCGCTATTTCTTCGTAACCTAAACCTTCCATCTCACGAAGGAGAATCGCTTGGCGTAAGTCCTCTGGTAATCCATCGATGGTCCGCATCACCACATCACGAATCTCATCGGTCAGTAATAAACTTTCGGGCGATGCTCCGTCTTTGAGAGCACCAGCTCCTTCATAATATTCTGCTTCTTCTGCATCTACATCACTCGCAGGAGGTTTTCGCCCTTGCGATACCAAATAATTTTTGGCGGTGTTTACAGCAATTCGATAGAGCCAAGTATAAAAAGCACTATCACCTCTAAAGTTTGCCAAAGCTCGGTAAGCTTTCACAAAAGTTTCTTGAGCTACGTCTGGCACATCCGCAGGCTGCTTCACGTACCGCGCTATTAGGCTCATCACTTTGTGCTGATATTTTTTAACAAGTAAATCAAACGCTCGTTGATCACCTTGTTGAACTCGTTCTACCAGGGCTTTATCTGTATCTAAATCGCTCATCCGAGCTTGTTCTCCTCAACCCCTTGGTACGTCAGATGATAGGCCCCGTTTTTCTTATCTGTAGCTATGACCTATCACCGAGTAAAAAGTTCGCAAAAAAAATTCAAAAGAGTAAAATCGGGTTTATCTATTTGGCAACACAGCGTCTTGCACGCGGATATCCAACATATTTTATGGAACAACACGCTCATTATCAATGCGATGTGCTAGTTATTGGCAGCGGTGCTGCAGGTTTAACTTTAGCTTTACAGTTAGCTGCTCAAACTCGCGTTATCGTTTTATCTAAAGGCCCTCTCACTGAAGGTTCAACCTACTACGCGCAAGGAGGCATTGCTGCCGTCTTTGACGAGAATGATAGCATTGAAAGCCACATTGAGGATACGTTGATTGCGGGCGCCGGTTTATGTGAACCGGCAGCTGTAGAGTTTACCACTCGCCATGCGAAGCAAAGTTTACAGTGGCTGATTGAACTTGGAGTCGGATTCGACCGCGTTGCTGATGAGCAAGGCCAACCTCGTTTTCATTTAACCCAAGAAGGCGGTCATAGTCATCGCCGTATTTTGCATGCTGCTGATGCAACTGGTAGAGCAGTTCAAACCACCCTAGTAGATGAAGTTAAAAAACATCCCAATATTCAGGTCGTCGAGCGCGTCAATGCGATCGATTTAATTACCGATAAGCATATCGGTGGTAGCAGTGGTCGCTGTTATGGCGCCTATATCTGGAATCGAGTTACCGAACAGGTGGAAACCATAGCCGCAAAGTTTGTGGCATTGGCTACGGGCGGTGCCTCTAAAGTGTATCAATACACCAGTAATCCGGATATCGCTAGCGGTGATGGTATTGCTATGGCGTGGCGAGCTGGCTGCCGAGTCGCTAATATGGAATTCAATCAGTTTCATCCAACCTGCTTGTTTCACCCTAATGCGCAGACTTTCTTGCTGACAGAAGCCTTACGAGGCGAAGGCGCTGTACTAAAACGCCCTGATGGTAGTAGGTTCATGCCTGATTTTCATGAAGCCGCAGAACTAGCGCCGCGCGATGTGGTGGCGAGAGCCATCGATTATGAAATGAAGCGTCTCGGAGCAGATTGCATGTATCTAGATATATCGCACAAACCAGCTGCTTTTATACGCGAACACTTCCCGAATATTTATGAAAAGTGTCTAAGCCTCGGGATTGATATTACCCAGCAACCGATGCCAGTGGTACCAGCGGCACACTATACCTGTGGTGGCGTAAAGACTGATTTAAATGCGCGTACTGATATCCATAACTTATATGCTATCGGCGAAGTCGCCTACACAGGTCTTCATGGTGCTAACCGCATGGCTAGTAATTCGTTGTTAGAATGCTTGGTCTTCGCCCGTTCGGCAGCACAAGACATTTCCGCACGTGTTAATCAAATGGAATTATTAACACAACTTCCTGCTTGGGATGAAAGTAAAGTCAGTGATTCTGATGAAGAAGTGATTATTCAACACAACTGGCATGAATTGCGCCTATTTATGTGGGATTACGTTGGTATTGTTCGCACCAATAAGCGCTTAGAGCGTGCATTGCGGCGAATTGAGTTATTACAGCAAGAAATTCACGAATATTATAGCCACTGTAAAGTTAGTAATAACCTACTCGAATTGCGAAATTTGGTTACCGTGGCAGAACTCATCGTGCGCTGCGCCATGGCACGTCATGAAAGCCGGGGTTTGCATTACAACTTAGACTATCCTGAGTTACTTCCGAATGCCCAACCCACTGTACTCACGCCGCCGCAACAGCCATCTCGATAATCGTCGATAATCAGCCTCGCTGACCCAGCCTTGCCAGCACCACCACCATCGGTGCTGGTGCGGCTGGTCACTTTGGTGTAGCCGTACTAGCAAAAACCAAGGTGTGACCCAACTCAATGCTGCTGCCTGCCACTGACGTTGATCTAAATCATCCAGTTGCATCCAGTTACCGGTCTCTGTGTCGACTCCCCAAATCTGAGTCGACACAGCAAACCGACGCCAAGGCTGTAGGGCTAGCCGCAGCAGCGCCACTAAACTTTTACTCGGCTCAGAATAAACTCCACCATGCCGGCTAACTCTTTATCTTCACACTCTTGATGCCCCATAAACCAAGCAAAGAGATCCGGATCATCGCACGTTAGTAGACGCCGAAAGGCTTCTTGCTGAGCAGCGTCTAAGTCATCGTAAGCATCTTCTACAAATGGCATAAATAGCACATCAAGCTCTAGCATTCCTCGGCGACAAGCCCACCGTAATCGGTTTTTATTTTTTAAAGATTCGGCGTTTTGTTGAAGTTTTTGCATGATGATTCCTTCTGACCCATAAAAAGTACTTGTATAATCATAATTCGTCCCCACCTTTGACATTAATAGCGGAAAACGAGGTGATTAGCGTGTTAACAACAGAGTTTACCAAAGCTCCCCCAGAATACGTAACGGTTTCATTGCCAGAATACGGTGTAGTATCTCTAACTGGACCACAAACGGATACGTTTTTACAGGGACAGCTTACCTGTGACATGAACCAACTTGGAGACTCTAATTGGTTATACGCAGCTCATTGTGACAATAAAGGAAAAGCACTTAGTACTTTATTCGTGACGCGTTGGCACGAAAGTGTACTGCTTATTACGACGTTACCTGCACTTCAGGCCTCTTTAGCTCAATTGCAGAAATTTGGCGTGTTTAGCCAAACTACCATTGTCGATGAGTCTACTAACCTAAGCGTTTATGGTTTATTTGGTACTGCCGCACCAGCGCGGTTAGCGGAACAGCTCCAACATCCGTTATGTAGTAACTCGCTACAAGCAGCTACACCTACAGAAACTGCGGTGGCATTACAATTAGGTTCCCAGCCAGACCAGTTTCTGATTGTTAGTAAGCAAGATGACTTACCTACTAACTCTGAAAGCAAACTATGGCATACCCTGGAAATAGAGCGTGGCCGAGCTACCCTACTTTCAGGTACAATACAGGAATACGTACCCCAAATGCTTAATGTTCAAGCATTAAATGGCATTAGTTTTACGAAGGGGTGTTATATCGGCCAAGAGACCATAGCCCGGATGAAATATCTGGGTAAGCAGAAGCGTGCACTTTTTCGTCTTCGTGGCCAAGCTGAAATGGCAGCTCCAGGAGCAACCATAGAACAGCAGCTTGGCGACAATTGGCGGCGTGCCGGCACGGTAATTAATGCAGTGAGCCATGCCAAGCATCAACTCGACGTATTAGCAGTGTTGCCCAATGATATTGAAGCATCTACGCGATTACGACTGAAGGATGATGACGCGAGTCTTTTGGAAATTTACCCACTGCCTTATAACTTGGATGAATCATGACTCAATCAATTAGCCAGGACAAAGTTGTTGGTATTCACTACACCGTGAAAACCAAAGAAGGAAACGTACTAGACCAATCAAAAGAAGGTCAACCACTCCAGTTTATCTTTGGCCGTGGCATGTTAATTAAAGGACTAGAAGACGCTTTAGCCGGCAAAGTTTCTGGTGATAAGTTTGATGCAGAAATCGCCCCTGCTGACGCTTATGGCGAACGCCACGAAGGTCTTATTCAGACAGTTCCACGGAGCCTGTTTGGTGATAATGAAGTTGCCGTTGGTATGCAATTCCGTGCAAGTACTGACCACGGTGAGCAATCAGTAATGATTGTCGACGTAGCTGACGAAGAAGTTACTGTTGACGGTAACCATCCGCTAGCTGGCGTTGAACTAACCTTTAACGTTGAAGTAGTGGAAGTTCGTGATGCAGATCCGAGTGAACTTGACCATGGTCACGTTCATGCTGACGGTAATCACCAGCACGGCTAACTAACCACATCGACTTAATAATGATAAAAGGCACAACTCTATCTGAGCTGTGCTTTTTTATTTATGATGGGATCGTCCTGAAGCGCTTCCACTTTTAATGAGTGAAAGAAGCTTTCGGCACAGGCTTTGTCACAATAATTTACTTTTCGGAGCATCACACACTAACGTTGCGGTGTGTTCATGCCTTACTGCAAAACTGATGGCTTTTGCCACCAAGCATCGCATTGACACGAAACCTTGCACCGTCTCATCTGAATAGTGAATAGTTATGACTTATCTTGATGTGCTCGCCCTGTCTGAGGAAGTCGAGCGCGATAGCCAATCTGGGAAGTTAAGCAGTGAGTTGCTGGCTCAGGGGCAGACGCGATATGGCAACATGGCAGATTACCCAGATCACCTTGTTCGAACCACGCCCGACGGTAAAAAGTCACTTGGCCACTGTAAAGATGGCGAATTTGCTGAAGAGCTTTTGTCTGCTTTTCGACTCACAATATATTTACAGCTTTTTGTATGGTAAGAAGTCCGAATCGTCGCAGCTTATATCCTTAATATAATTATTTAATTTCTTCTTCTCCACTTCGCTTAAACGCTTAAAAGTACTGTTGGTTAAATTAAATAAAATATTATTTCCACCAGCCAATTCTTTCACTATCTCACCACTGTCATTAGTCTCGATTAAGTAGAATACATAATCCACAGAGAGAGATTTATCTTCGTTAGGTTGGAAGCCTTTTTCTAAAATATCTAAATACTCTTCGGGTATCGAATATCTATGTATAGAAAAATGCAAAGAATAAGTCTTACGCAAACGCTCTAAAGTTGTTGGAAAAGGGCTATGAGACCAAAACCCGTTATAAAACACTTCAACATTGTCAGCTTTGACCGTAGACGACGATAGTAAAAAAATCAGTAAGATTAGTCTAACCACAAATTTCTCCTCCCTCACCATTCGCTCTACAGTTTGGAGCGCTAACATCCTGAGTCTTATAATTAGAGCACCACACTTTGGAGTAAAATATCATCCTTACAGGCAGTTTCTAATTTTGTTCTCGTGCAGCTTCTAAAACTTTTAATAAACTCGATTATTAACCCTTTATCACCAGAAGACATTGAAATGTTAATGTCAACGGACGGGGCTCTCTTTCCCACTGGCTCAATCAAAATTCGATGACGTTGGTTATCAACTTTCAACGCTGAAACTAAATAACCATTGACTCTCTCTTTTGAAAGATAGGCTCCTTCATAATCAAAAGAAGCAGGGTGATACCCCGAATAAATATTAACCTCATCTTCACTACTAAGTTTTATTTCATAAATCCTAAAGTCCACTTGAGAAGTATATTTATACTCATCACCAGATTTCATTCCAAAGCAAGCTGTCCCGATGAAGACATTACAATAAGGATACAGCTTAGTGCTCGCACAAGCAGAGGCAGTCATCAAAATTAAAATTGACGCAAAAAGACCTTTCATAACTTAACCTCTCATCCTTTTTCCAGTTCACATCACTCTTTATAGCTTCTTTAATATTTCGACTATCTGCTGAACCAGATTTATTACCCATAATATTATTCTCGTACGTAGGGAGCGGTTTACTGTCTATATACTTGTCATCTATTCCCATTAGATGACCAGCTTCATGAGCGACTGTTCCATCGGTAATACTCAGGCCTAAGTCATTATCGTACTTATGGCCAGTGTATCCGATGTCGTCGTTTGGCGCTTCGTAAGTGTCACCAAAAGGTTGGTAATGCCGGCGACTCTCTACCCTTCCTGTGCTGTTGGTTCGTGCCACCGGGCTGCCCAACCTATCTGTATGGATAAAGGTGGTTGTTGCCTGGCGGTCTTCAGCGATAAGCCTATTGCCAAGGTAAATGTAGTTCGTTTGAACGCCGTTGTCTTCACTCAATAACAGCTGCCCCGACTGGCTGTAGAGATAGTAGCGGGTATCACCGTTGCCTGCCACCTTAACGCGGCGGTTGTGGCCGTCGTAGGTATAGCTCTTGCCAAGCGCTGCGGTCATCTGGTTGGCTAGGTTGTAACTCATCTCAACATGGCTGTTGTTGGTGATGTTGCCTCGTGTGTCGTAATCAAAGGAGCCGTAGCTCTTTGCCGCAGCACCTGAGCCGTTGACGCTGGTTAAGCGATTCAGTGCAGTGTTGTCCTTTTTGCTTAGATTATCGAAATGACACAGAATTCTGAACACTACCGGAATTAAAGTTCTTCTGCCGTTACCAACGAGATGTGAACTTTTACGATAAGAAACTGATGGCTTTTGCCACCAAGCATGGCATTGATACGAAACCTTGCACCGCCTCATCTGAGTATTGAACAGCTACTACTTGCCTTGATGTGAGCAAAAAAAACAAAGCCGCGCGAGGGCGAGGCTTTGGATTTAAAGGTTTATGCCTTCAATATATTAAGCTACATGCCATTTTTCTTTTTCAAGACTTTAATCAGAACATTTAGATTTAATATGTAAAATAAAATAACTATAAAAACAGAAGCTACTTTAAACCAAGAAAATGCATATTCAAGGCTCCAGCCATAGCTATAATAAAATAGTAAAGTAATCGCCCCAACCCCCAGAACACTTGCTATGGGAATATAAAAAACATATTGGAGAATTAGTTGCTTTTTTGTCATATGTACTAACACCCTCCATTATTCTGTCAACTGGGTCATTACTATAAAACCGCCCTATAACTGAATCATAGTATCGTGCCTGCATATAACTCAAGCCTAAGTCATTATCGTACTTATAGCCAGTGTATCCGATGTCGTCGCTTGGCGCTTCGTAAGTGTCACCAAAAGGTTGGTAATGCCGGCGACTCTCTACCCTTCCTGTGCTGTTGATTCGTGCCACAGGGCTGCCCAACCTATCTGTATGGATAAAGGTGGTTGTTGCCTGGCGGTCCTCAGCGATAAGCCTATTACCAAGGTAAATGTAGTTCGTTTGAACGCCGTTGTCTTCACTCAATAACAGCTGCCCCGACTGGCTGTAGAGATAGTAGCGGGTATCACCGTTGCCTGCCACCTTAACGCGGCGGTTGTGGCCGTCGTAGGTATAGCTCGTGCCACTGGGCTGCCCGGTGGCTTTAGATATAGCACCAAGTTAGTGATTCATATAGCCGAATTGAATAGAGTCAGATAAGCTATGGTTAGTTAGTAAATGACAACTCATAGGTAACCCAGTGACGATTAAAACGACCCGTTTTTCATATCCCTATAGCTCGGCTACCGCTGTTGCCCAGGCTCTCGGTACTATTGATAAAGAAAGCCAAGGAGTGGTACTTCCTATCCACGTAGCGACAACCTATATTCGTGGCGCTGATAACAGCTACCCTACTGGTAATGTTTATTCGCGTGCTGACAATCCGACCTATAAACCGGTTGAACAACTACTTTGCCAATTAGAGCAAGGCGAACAAGCGCTGCTGTTTAGCTCGGGTATGGCTGCTGCTACTTCAGTTTTTCTGGCCTTACAACCAGGTGACCATGTTATAGTCCCACACATTATGTACTGGGCTTTGCGTCATTGGTTACTGAACTTTGCTAAAGATTGGGCATTACAATTTAGCTTTGTAGATATGACCCAATTACACTTAGTCAAGCAAGCTATGCAACCGGGAAAAACCAAATTAGTATGGCTTGAAACACCGGGAAATCCACTTTGGACCATCTCCGATATTACTGAAATTGTGGCCTTGGCTCATCAGGCTGACGCTTGGGTTGCAGTAGATTCAACTTGTGCGACGCCTATTCTTAGTCAGCCCCTAGCACTAGGTGCTGACATTGTCATGCATTCAGCTACCAAATACTTAAATGGTCATTCAGATGTTATTGCTGGAGCACTGATTACAGCTGCTGATCATCCCTATTGGCAACGTATTCGGAGTATTCGAGCGCAACTAGGAGCTGTTCCTAGCCCGTATGATGCTGCACAACTGTTGCGCGGTATGCGTACGCTACATCTACGTGTAAAAGCCGCCTGTGAGAATGCCTTATTCTTAGCTGAACAATTACAACAACACCCACAAATCAAAGCCGTGCTTTATCCGGGATTACCGAATTTTGCGGGCTACGAAGTCGCCTGTAAACAAATGTCTGGGGGCTTTGGTGGGATGCTTTCTATACAGGTAGAGGGCGGTGAAGCCGCTGCTATTCACGTTGCTGCCAATACCAAGTTATGGAAGCGTGCAACATCCTTAGGCGGCGTAGAGAGTTTAATTGAGCATCGAGCCAGTGTTGAAGGGGTTGGTACTCCTTGCCCTATAGATTTATTAAGACTATCGGCCGGGATTGAAGACAAACATGAATTATTGGCCGATTTGTTACAGGCTCTGCCTAGCCGTTAGGTGAGTGGCGTTGTTAGCCCTTCGCGGGCTAACAACGTACAGCATATTCACTTAATTCTTAGCTTTTAGCCTTTGCGTGGGCGCATATGAGGGAATAATAATACATCGCGGATAGATGCTGAGTTGGTCAACAGCATAACGAGTCTATCAATACCTATACCCTCACCTGCTGTTGGCGGTAAACCATGCTCTAGTGCAGTTACGTAATCTTCATCATAGAACATTGCCTCATCATCACCAGCTTCTTTCTGTTGCACTTGCTCCCGGAAACGCTCAGCTTGGTCTTCAGCATCATTCAACTCGGAAAATCCATTGGCTAATTCGCGTCCACCAACAAAAAATTCGAACCGATCTGTAATGAATGGATCCGCATCATTACGACGTGCCAACGGCGATACCTCAGCTGGGTAGGCAGTGATAAATGTTGGCTGCAATAAACGGTGTTCAGCTACTTCTTCAAAAATCTCAATTTGAACTTTACCAAGGCCCCAGTTCGATTTGACTTTAATACCGAGGGATTCCGCCAGCTGCGTTGCTTGCTCTAAAGAATCAAGTTGTTGCTCAGAGGCTTCTGGTAAATAGGCCAAAATAGCTTCTTTAACTGTCATGCGTGCAAACGGCTTGCTGAAATCATACATCACGCCTTCGCTTTCAAATTGCGCGGAACCTAAGATGTCAGTTGCCATACCACGCAGCATGTCTTCCGTTAAGTTCATCAAATCTTGATAATCGGCGTAGGCCCAGTAAAACTCAAGCATGGTAAACTCTGGATTATGCCGCGTAGATAGCCCTTCATTACGGAAATTACGATTGATTTCAAAAACCTTTTCGAATCCACCAACAACCAACCGCTTCAAATAAAGCTCTGGTGCTATACGCAAATACAGTTGCATATCTAAGGCGTTATGATGAGTTACAAACGGACGTGCCGCCGCCCCGCCAGGAATGGTCTGCATCATCGGCGTTTCAACTTCCAAGAATTGGCGTTCACCTAAATAACGACGAATATAGTCCACTACTTTGGAGCGAATAATAAAAGTTTTACGCGACTCTTGATTAGTAATCAAATCAAGATAGCGCTGGCGATAGCGCATCTCTTGATCCGCTAAGCCATGAAACTTATCGGGTAGTGGGCGCAGTGCTTTAGTCAGTAGACGCACATCATCAACCTGCACACTTAATTCACCAGTTCCAGTAATAAATAAAGTGCCTGTGGCTCCAATAATGTCACCAAGATCCCACTTTTTGAATTGCTCGTTATAGAAACCTTCTGGCAAGTTATCCCGCGCTACATAAATTTGAATTTGGCCTGACATGTCTTGCAAAGTGGCAAAGCTCGCCTTGCCCATAATCCGCCGAGTCATCATCCGGCCAGCAATACTCACACGAACTCCTTGCGCAGCAAGTTGCTCTTTTTCAACGTGATCATAGTTCGCGTGTAAATCCGCCGCTAAACTGTCACGACGAAAATCATTAGGAAACGCTACACCTTGTTCACGCAGAGCAGCTAATTTCGCCTTTCGCTGAGCAATCTGTTCATTAACATCAACTTCAGGTGCTTGCTGCGTTTTATCGTTCATGGTTATTTTTCCTGTAACTAATCAATAGAATTCTAAAGCGTTAAAAGTGAATCGTTGTTATAAACCAGATTTTAAACTGGCTTCAATAAATGGATCTAAAGCTCCATCTAGTACTGCTTGAGTATTTCGGTTCTCAATGCCTGTACGCAAATCTTTGATACGAGCATCATCGAGCACATAAGAACGAATCTGACTGCCCCAACCTATATCTGATTTGGTATCTTCAAGGGCTTGCTTTTCAGCCAACTGCTTTTGCAGTTCCATCTCGTATAACTTTGCTCGCAACTGTTTCATTGCAGCATCACGGTTTTTATGTTGCGACCTATCGCTTTGACACTGCACCACAATACCTGATGGCTCATGGGTAATACGAATTGCCGAATCGGTTCGGTTAACGTGTTGTCCACCTGCGCCAGATGCTCGATAAGTATCGATACGCAAATCTGCTGGGTTAATCTCAATTTCTATTGAATCATCAATTTCTGGATACACAAACACTGATGCGAACGAGGTATGGCGACGATTACCAGAGTCAAATGGCGATTTACGAACTAACCGATGAACACCGGTTTCAGTTCGTAACCAACCGTAGGCATACTCTCCCTGAATACGCACCGTTGCTGATTTTATGCCAGCCACCTCTCCTTCCGAGAGCTCGGTGATTTCTGTTTTAAACTGATGCGACTCTGCCCAACGCAAATACATCCGCAACAGCATATTCGCCCAATCTTGGGCTTCTGTGCCGCCTGATCCTGCTTGAATATCCACATAGCAATCGGCGGTATCTTGTTCACCCGAAAACATGCGCCGAAACTCTAACGTCGCTAATTGTTGTTCTAATTGCTCAAGTTCAGCAACTGCTTCTTGATAGGTTTCTTCGTCATCAGCTTCAACCGCTAGGTCAACCAAGCCCTCTACGTCTTCTAACCCTTGTGCAAGCCGTTGTAGCGTTGTAACTACCTGTTCTAAGCTAGCACGCTCTTTGCCCAGAGCTTGCGCTCGCTCTTGATTGCTCCACACGTTTGGGTCTTCTAACTCGCGACTTACCTCCTCTAAACGCTCTACTTTATGAGCGTAGTCAAAGGTACCCCCGAAGCAACTCACTGCGTTTGCGCAGATCTTTTATGACAACATAAGTAGCATTTGTTTCAAACATGTGCAGCAATCCAAACTTATCAATATAAACAAAGGGCGCATATTCTACCGTAAAGCAGTAAAATGCTCTAGTTGCAGTTGTACCGAAGTTTGTCCACGAAAATGATTCAGCTGAATACGATAGGCAGCATGAATATGCTCAATCGCAGGATTTGGCCACAGGTTAGTATCAACTTGAAATGCTATCGCATCAATGGTCACTCGTTGCGGTGATTCCAGCACTAACTTTAGGTGTTTTTGTCCTACTAAGTACTGTTTAACCACTTTAAATTCACCATCGAATAAAGGCTCTGCGAAGCCTTGCCCCCAGGGCCCTAGTTGCTCTAGTTGCTGGACAAAAGGAAGCTGTAAGCAGCTTGCATCAAGCTCACCATCAGACCAGATAACTCTTTGTAATTGATGCGGTTGTAGCCACTCAGAAGCCACTTCAGTTACAGCCTTAGTGAACGCATCTAACTGCTGTTGCTGAATGCTCAAGCCAGCTGCCATTGCGTGCCCACCAAAACGTTCAATAAGGCCTGGATAACGGGTATGTACCCGTTCCAGTAAATCTCTTATATGCAGCCCTGCAATAGACCGAGCTGATCCTTTAAGTAAACCATCTTCAGCTTGTGCAAAGGCAATAACTGGACGATGACACTGCTCTTTGACGCGTCCCGCCACTATTCCAATGACTCCCTGATGCCAAGACGCTTGAAATAACACTAACAACGCTGGTAGCTCAGTATTATCGGTTGCCAATTCAGCTACATAGTGCTCGGCCTCTTCCCGCATTTCTGTTTCAATGCTTCGTCGCTCTCGATTCAGACTATCCAGCTGCTGGGCTAAAGATTGTGCGGCGGTGTCGGTAGCTGCCAGCAAGCACTCAATACCAGCTGCCATGTCATCCAGTCGTCCGGCAGCATTAATTCGAGGCCCGATTGCAAAACCTAAATCGCTCGCCTGTAACCGGGTTTGATCACGTCCAGCTACGCTCAGAAGAGCAGCAATACCAGGACGACAATGCCCTGCTTTTATTCGCTGCAAACCTTGCTGTACTAATATTCGATTAACTCCGTCTAGCTTAACCACATCAGCAACCGTCCCCACGGCGACCAAATCTAACCAGGCTGCTAAGTTTATCTCTGCAGGCTGTTGCCGCATACGTAATTCAGCACGAAGCGCTAACAACACATAGAATGCTACCCCGACCCCAGCGATATTTTTACTCGGGAAAGCACAGCCAGGCTGATTGGGATTCACAATCACCTGAGCAGCAGGCAAGCTGGCACCGGGTAAATGGTGATCCGTCACCAGCACCGGAATACCGTATCTATTAGCGGCAGTAATACCAGCATGGCAAGAGATTCCGCTATCAACCGTCACAATCAGTTCGGCCCCTTGCTGCCGAGCTTGCTCCACCACCGAGACCGATAAACCATAACCATCTGCGAATCTATTCGGGACTAGATAAAATACGTGCTGCGCCCCTAACGCCTGCAGTACAGAAACCATCAAGGCTGTTGACGTGGCACCATCGGCATCAAAGTCTCCACAGATACAGATTCGTTGTTGTTGCTCTAGTGCATCGGCCAAGCGTTTGGCTGCTGCTTCTGCCCCCTTCAACAATCGATAGTGAGGTAGTCTTTTTGCACTTAATTCTAGTTCGGCTAAGCTAGTGACGCCCCGCCGCGCCACTATCTGCGCCAGCAATGGTGGTAGCTGCGTGTGAAGGTCTCCGGTATCTATATTGGGATAACGTTGAATTTGTGCTTCCATCTTAACGTTCAAGCTCCGCCAATAATTGCTGTGGCGGCAGTAGCCCAGGAACTAACTGCCCAGACGGCAGGACAAAAGCGGGTGTACCGCGCACTCCAAATTTGTGGCCCAAAGCATAGTGAGCGGCTATGGGAGCTTCACAATTAGCCGCCGGTAGAGCTTGGTCTTGCTTAATAGCAGTTAATGCTTGACGCTGATCGTCTGCACACCACGCTTGTTCCAATAACTTTGCAGCAGAGCCAGTTAAACCTGTGCGCGGCCAAGCTAAATATCGCACACTAATACCTAGTGCTTGATAGTCTTCTAGTCGTTCATGTAACTGCCGGCAATAACCACAACTAGGATCGGTAAAAACGTACACCACATGCTTAACATCTGGTGCCGCATACTCTATGGTGGAATCAGCCCATGTGGCTACATCACGCTGCCGCATAGCATTGAGTGATAAATCACTCAAATTAACGGGCTCAGCAGCGGTAATATCATAGATACGACCACTGATTAACTGGCTCCCGTCAATATTGGTGTAAACCAATCCTTGATTGGTAATGACCTCGATTAGTCCACCCATGGGTGCTGCTTGATGAGACTCTACAACAAACCCCATTTGCTCCAGATAGGCCGTGTTAAATTCGGTTTCTTGACTATTCCCTAAATTAGCTTTAGAAGCGGGTTGGCAGGCGATTAAGGCCGCAGCAACAATAGGAACGGTTAGCTGTTTTAACGAAGAAAAAGATAATTGCATAAAGATTAAGCTCGTGGATGATGGGTAGCATGTAGTTGTTGCAATCTCTCGCGTGCTACATGAGTGTAAATTTGGGTGGTAGACAAGTCACTATGGCCCAGTAACATTTGCAACACGCGCAGATCTGCTCCGTGATTAAGTAAATGTGTTGCGAACGCATGGCGCAACGTATGTGGCGATAAATGCGACCGAATCTCTGCTTGTTGCGCATAATACTTAATTCGATACCAGAAAGCCTGCCGCGTTAACGGCCCTCCTCGGCGCGTAACAAAAACCCAATCATGGGGTTGCTTACACAGCACCGGACGCGCCTCAGCAAAATAGCGTTGTAACCATTCTAACGCAACTTCTCCAAGGGGCACTAAACGTTCTTTGTTACCTTTACCTATCACTCTTACTAGCTCTTGCTGCAGGCTTATTTGGTCGACATTTAACTGTACCAATTCAGTTACGCGTAAGCCAGTAGCATAAAGTATTTCTAGCATCGCCTTATCGCGCAGTTGAATCACATCACTAGTATCGGGAGCATTTAACAGATCTTCAACCTCAAGCTCTGAGAGGCTGTGGGGGATAGCCTGAGGTTGCTTTGGGCGTTGTAACTTTGCAGTTGGGTCAGTGCTACATAGCTGCTGCTGCACCGCCCACTGAAAAAATTTCTTCAAAGCGCTCAGAAGACGAGAAGTGCTACGTGGTGAAAAACCTTGCTGGCGTCGCCACAACAGAAAGTCTTCGAGATCGACAGCGCTCAACGTGAGTAAATCTTTGCGCTGCCGAGTGCGGACAAATTTATAGCAATTCACGATATCTGAGCGATAAGCTGCACGTGTGTGTTTACTAATGCCCTGCTGCAACCATAAACGGTCTAAAAATTGTTCTATTAGTTCTTCTGTTGCGGCTGGAATCATGAATACTAAGGCTCATTTGTAGACAGGTATAGAGATTTTACCCTATTAACGGTTTACACGCAGGCTCAATCTGCTATCATGCAGCGCTCGTGTGGAGGGGTTCCCGAGCGGTCAAAGGGATCAGACTGTAAATCTGACGGCTCAGCCTTCGCAGGTTCGAATCCTGCCCCCTCCACCACTTTCCTTTCTGGTTTCATCAAACAATTATTAACTACCAAACCAACACCAACTTACCCATAGTGTCATTATGCTTAAGTCGTTGGATGGCTTCGCCTACCTGTGCCACAGGAAGTATCGAATCAATATTGGCGGTTAGTTTTTCTGCTTCAAATAGCGGCCATACGTGGTCAAACAAGGCGGCCATAATTCTTGCTTTCACTTGATTGGGCTGATTTCTTATAGTGCTGCCAATAAGCCGCTGGCGTTTCATTAATAGCCTTGCGGCATCTAACTCTGCCAAACGTCCGCCCATAAGCCCTATCACCACTAATCGACCATCTTGACGCAGCACTCGTTGATTGGCTGGTAAATAATCACCAACCACCGGGTCTAAAATAATATCAGCGCCCCCCCAAGCTTTTACCGCCTCGGTAAAATCTCCAGCACCGCGCAACCAGCCTTGTGCCGCCCCCAGACCTTTACAATGGTCTAACTTTGCTTGACTGCTAACAGTAACAAACGTCGGGTTACCAAACTCACGGGCTAGTTGCAATCCTGCCTGCCCCACTGCGCTGGCACCGGCATGTAATAAAATATGCTCGCCTGGCTGCGCCGCTGCTAGCATGTATAAATTGTAGAAAGCGGTGGCAAAAACTTCACAGATACCAGCAGCCGCTGGTAATTGCATCCCAGCTGGCAGAGGTAGTACTTGATTAGCCGGCACCGCCACGTACTCGGCATAACCGCCGCCACTAAGTAATGCGCACACCGATTGACCGCGCTGAAAGTGCTGAACATCGGCTCCAACTTCAGCAATCCAGCCGCTAACCTCCAACCCCAACACCTCTGAAGCACCAGCTGGCGGTGGATAATGCCCTGCAAGCTGCATCACATCAGCACGGTTCATGCCACTGTAGGCAACCTTGATCACCACCTCGTTGGCGCCAGCTTGGGGCCGTTGCTGGTGAATCATCTCGGGTTCGCCCGCAGCGTTAGGTACAATCACTCGCATCATCTTGCTTTCTACTCCTTAGCAATAGCCGGGCAATACTAGCTTAACCAGTTAAACGTCCAGCTTGGTAATCTCGAATCGCTTGTTCAATTTCGGCCGGCGAATTCATCACGAAAGGCCCATATTGGCTGATAGGTTCACCAATGGGGTGGCCCGCTAAGAGAACAACACCCGCTAACTCAGAGCTCTGCAACTGTAGATTATCAGTGGCATTCAAGCGGACCAACTCACCGCGCTCTAGCTGCGAGCCATTCAGACTAACTTGCCCTTGGTAGACATACAAGAGTCGAGTCTGTTGCTGCTGCGAGGATAACTCTAATTCCGCTTTCGGCTGTAGGCGTACATCCAGCATCAAAAATTCTTGCTCCGGCTGTTGAATGGGCCCTACAGCATCTTCATATGAACCTGCAATCACGCGAATTTCATAGTTATCTCGCTCGATTAGGCCCAGCTTATGTTGCGGGTAATCAGCCCAATCAGCCGCCTCCATTTTACGTGCTGCGGGTAGATTAAGCCATAACTGAAAGCCCCACATCAGGCCGTCTTCTTGCTTTGGCATTTCGGCGTGAATGATCCCGCGTGCTGCCTTCATCCATTGGGCTCCGCCGGCTTCAACCACGCCTGTGTTGCCATTTGAATCCTTGTGCTCCATCCGCCCTGCTAACATGTAAGTGAGGGTAACAAAGCCACGATGCGGATGCGGCGGAAATCCCGCAATATAATCATTGGGATTATCAGAACGAAACTCATCCAACATTAAAAAAGGATCCTGATGCCGTAGTTGCGGCTGATTAATGACCCGCGTTAGTTTAACCCCAGCTCCGTCTTGAGCTGGGATACCGCGGTAGCGACCCGTAATAACGTGCGCCATAGTTAAGCTCCTAACACAGAACCACGTGAATGTGGTTGATTAAAGTCTAATTCCGGACCTTCAGGCACAATGCCGGTTGGGTTGATCATGGTATGACTGCTGTAGTAATGAGTTTTGATATGATCCATTAAGACCGTCTCGGCAATCCCTGGTACTTGATAAAGTTGCCGTACATAGTCCCACAGATTAGGATAATCAATAAGCCGCTGCCGGTTGGTTTTGAAGTGACTGTAATACACAGCATCAAATCTAATTAAGGTGGTAAACAAACGCCAATCGGCTTCCGTAATTTGGTCACCAGCTAGAAAAGGTTGTTGCGCTAAAATGCCCTCGACCGTATCAAGTTCATCAAAAAGCTCTCGGTAAGCACGCTGGTATGCGGGAGCCTTAGTCGCAAAACCACATTTATACACGCCATTGTTGATACGATCGTAGACCCGTTCATTGATGCTATCAATCGGCTCAGCTAACTCATCTGGATAAAAATCTACTTGATTTCCTGTGAGTTCATTAAACGCAGAGTTAAACATCCGAATAATATCCGCAGACTCATTACTGACTATCGTTTTACGTTGCTTATCCCACAATACCGGCACTGTGACTCTACCACTGTAGTTCGGGTTAGCTTGTAGATACAATTGATACAGGTAGTTATGTTGATATAAAGGATCTTGTAAAGATTCGGACGGATTATCGCCAAACCCTTGTGAGCTAAATTCCCAACCATTTTCAAGCATCAATGGATGCACCGCAGATACGCTAATATGATCTTCTAAGCCCTTTAACTTTCGAAAGATTAAGGTTCGATGTGCCCACGGACAAGCGTAGGATACGTATAAGTGGTAGCGACCTGACTCGGGTTTAAATTCAGCATCCTGATCGTTACTGATCCAATTTCTAAATAGCGCTGCACTGCGCTCGAAAGCGCCTTCATGGCTATCAGTGTCGTACCACTTATCTTGCCATCTTCCATCTACTAATAAGCCCATCTGCTTATCCTCCGCTTTAACAGTTAATAACGGAGTAAGTATAGCTGGCAACTAATCGAATAATAATCGGAATTTAATCAGCAAACCTTTCTATTTATTAGAAAGGTATTTGGGGGACTGTGCTATTAAATCTGCTACCACAGCAGCACTGATTTGATTTGCCCGCTGTTGTAACTGTTGATGCAACTGGGTAAATTCTTGCGCCAACATAGCTTGATTGGCAGGATCTAACTGCCGCTCTAGTGCTTGCGCTAAGTTATCTACGGTTGCTTGTTGTTGAGCAAACTCAGGGACCAAAGCTTGATCCGCCAAGAGATTTGGTAGGCTAAAATACTTAGCTTTAAATAAGCGTTTAATTAACTGATAACTTAACCAATTAAACCGATAGGCCACCACCATCGGACGCTTAATAAGCATGGCTTCAAGGGTGACTGTGCCTGAGGTGAGTAACAAGCCGTCAGCAGCCGCCATGGCGGTACGGGCTTGGCCATCAATCAGTTGGATGCGTAACTGTGGTGAATAACGAGCAATGAGCTGACTAAATTGTTCGGCTCGCGCAGAACTTATCATCGGAGCAATGAACAACCAATTCGGATGTTGCTCCTGCAACTGCTGCGCAGTTTGCAAAAACAGTGGCCCTAATCTGGCTATCTCACCTTTCCGACTACCTGGTAGCAACCCGATAATGCGAGTTTGCTCAGGCAAATCTAAATCGGCTCTTGCTTGCTGCTTATCCGAATGCAGCGCAATACTATCAGCAAGTGGATGACCAACAAAAGTAGCAGCTAACTGGTGCTGATCATAAAACTGCTTTTCAAACGGTAAAAGGCACAAAACATGGTCTACCGCCGCTTTAATTCCTTTAATTCGCCCTTGGCGCCACGCCCAAACACTTGGGCTAACATAATGTACAGTGGCGATGCCGTGGCGCTTTAACTGTTTAGCTATAGGGAGATTAAAATCAGGGGCGTCAATCCCAATAAACACGTCTGGGCGTCGTGCTAACATGGTCTGAACCAGCAGTTTGCGATGCTTTAGTAGGGTCCATAGACGCCCCAGAACTTCTGCGATTCCCATCACAGCTAAATCATCCATGGGTACTAAACTGGTGAGCCCTTGCGCTTGCATTAACGGACCACCTACCCCAATAAATTCAGCGTTAGGATACTTAACGCGCAACTCTGCAAGCATTCCGGCACCTAATAAATCGCCCGAATGCTCACCTGCTATCACTGCAATTAGAGGAGCTGACTGTGTCACTTCCATTTCACTCATCATCGAAACATGCTGATTAGGTTAGCGAATAATGCCACGGCGGCTTTGTTGCACAAATTCAATAAGTGGACCTAATTCTGCCGCATTCAATTCTTGCATCTGGGAAACCGCCTCGGTGACGGTGAGCCCCTGTCGATACAGTAGTTTAAAGGCACGTTTGATATTCAAAATTTGTTCACTGGTGAAACCACGCCGTTTTAATCCTTCGCTATTAATGGTACGAGGAACAGCATTGTGACCCTGCGCCATCACGTAGGGCGGAACATCCTGCACCACCACAGAATTTACTGCGGTAAAAGCATGGGCCCCAATATGGCAAAACTGATGAACTCCAGTAAAGCCACCTAAAATGGCCCAGTCACCCACATGAACATGGCCTGCTAACGAGGTGTTATTAGCTAAAATAACATGATCACCAACCATGCAATCATGAGCAACATGAACGTACGCCATTAAGAGATTGTCATCACCAATTTGGGTTAACCCTTGATCTTGCACCGTGCCGCGATGGATGGTCACACATTCGCGAATAATGTTGTTATCACCTATCACTAAGCGAGTTGGCTCGCCCGCATATTTTTTATCTTGGCAGTCTTCACCAACCGAAGAGAATTGAAAAATGCGATTGTTTTTACCAAGAGTGGTTGGCCCTTTAACTACCACATGGGGCCCAATCACAGTGCCATCACCTATCTCTACATCGGCACCAATAATACTGTAAGGGCCAATTTCTACATTGGTCCCAAGCTTTGCACTTTTATCAACAATCGCAGTCGAATGAATCACTTAAACTTCTCTTCTTGCACAAATAATATCGCAACTACAGGCTAACTCACCGTCAACTTCGGCGCGTCCTTTAAACACCCAAATACCGCGGCGTTCTTTCTCAAAGGTAACATGCAGATGCATAGTGTCACCAGGCAGAACCTGCTTTTTAAAACGAGCGTTATCCACCCCAGCAAATAAGTATAGATCTTTTGCGCCCGGCGTGCTTGCCGTTATCTTAAATCCAAGTAATCCAGCCGCTTGGGCTAAGGCTTCTAAAATAAGTACCCCAGGAAAAATTGGATTTTCAGGAAAGTGTCCAGTAAATATCGGCTCGTTAACACTCACGTTTTTTACCGCATGAATCCGAGTTTGATGGTCACAAGCTAATACTTTATCAACCAACAAAAAAGGATACCGATGCGGTAACAAGCTTAAAATTTCTTTAATATCAAAAGCGCCATCTGCTGACAAAACAAGGTCCTCTTACTCGCTAGCACTAGCTAGCTGATTTTCTAACTTCTTCACCCGCTGAAAGAGCTCGTCAAGTTGACGGTAACGAGCACCGTTCCGGCGCCACTCGCGATGAGGCGCAGCAGGGATACCCGAGGCGTAAACGCCGGGCTCAGAAATACCTTTAATCACCATCGAGAAGCCACTTATTTGCACGTCATCACAAATTTCAATGTGGCCATTGATGGCTGTTGCACCGCCAATTAAGCAACGCTTACCAATGCGGCAGCTCCCTGCCAACACAGTACAACCTGCAATGGCTGTGTCTTCATCAATAAATACATTGTGCGCTATTTGGCACTGATTATCGATAATACAGCCATCACTAATAATAGTGTCGTCTAGCGCACCGCGATCGATGGTAGTGCTAGCGCCAATATCTACCCGGTTACCGATAACTACACGTCCTAGTTGCGGGATCTTAACCCATTTACCCTGCTCATTGGCCCAGCCAAAACCGTCAGCACCTATGATGGTGCCTGCATGCACGAGACAATGCTCCCCAATCACACAGCCATGGTAAACCACCACGTGTTGCCATAATTGGGTTGCCCGACCAATTTCAACTCTTGGTCCAATATAGCAGCCCACGCCAATCACCACATCATCTGCGATAACCGCATGCTCAGCGATAACGGTGTTAGCACCAATAGCAACATTTGCTCCAATCTTTGCGGTTGGATGAATTTGTGCAGAGGCATGAATATGGTCAGCTGGTTTTGGTGTGGTATCTAAAAGTTGCGCTACTTTAGCAAAGCCAGCATAAGGATTACGGGTACGCAGGGCCGCCAAACCAGCTGGTAACTCCACATTAGGTGCCACAATCACGGCACTGGCTTGGGTAGTGTCTAGCTGCGAGCGATATTTTTCATTGGCTAAAAAGGCAATTTGCCCCGGCTTAGCCGAGGCAAGGGTTGCGACACCAGTGATGGTGATTTCACCATCACCGTGTACTTCAGCTTCAATCGCCTCAGCCAATTGCTGTAACAGCAATGTCTGATTCGTCATAGCCTTAGTTGCCACCAGTCATTTTTTTAATCACAGCATCAGTGAGGTCAGATGCTTCAGTAGCATAAGCTAACGCTGAACGCTGCAGAACAAGATCAAACTGTTGCGCAGTAGCTACGTCTTGAGTGTTGCGCATGATATCCATCAATAGTTGGTCGCGTAATTCGTTTTGACGACGACCCATATCTTCACGTACCGCTTTTACTTTAAGCTGATAGGTGGTTTCTAACATCTCCATTTCACGCTGCATGTTCAAGCGTTCTTGATTAGACATGATAGATGCATCACGTTGCGCTTTTTCTTGTAGCTCGCGCATTTGATTTTCAAGTTTAGAAACTTCGTCAATACGGCTCTTAAACTCAGTTTGAACTTGGGTTTCAAGTTCACGAGCTTGTGGCAGGTTCTGCAATACTTCTTGCACGTTAATCACGCCAACTTTCTGTTGTGCTTCTGCTGCATTAGCAAAAACTGCGGTAGCTAGTAACGCTGCTGCAACACCTGTTTTCATTAAAGTATTCACAATAAAACTCCTTGATATATTTTATAATTTTTCAAATTAGAAGGTGGTACCGATATTAAAGCTGAAGACCTGGGTTTTATCACCATCTTCTGACTTCAGTGGGCGCCCTAAAGAGAAGGTCAACGGCCCCATCGGTGAAATCCACTGCACAGAAATACCTGCAGATGCGCGGAACGAGTTAGGCTTACTAAAATCCTCTAATGGGTACGAGTTAGGATTAAGCTGCAATTTGGCATAATCGTCGTAATTAAACTCGGTATCCCATACGTTACCCACATCTACGTAGAAACTTGTACGAACTGTATTCTTATTCTCTTCAGAAATAAACGGTGTTGGTACAATTAATTCTAATCCACCCACGAACAATGCATTACCGCCCACCGAGTATTGGCTTACAGCCAAGGTATCCGTGTATTCGGGCAGCGGACTCGTTACTGGACCACCATCTACCGGCGGCAAGCCAGGAATGGATTGAGTATAACGATAGACTGCTTTCGGACCAATGGTGTTAGCTTCAAAACCGCGTAAATTATCGCGTCCACCAACGCGGAAGTTCTCATAGAATGGATACAGATATTCGTTACCGTTATCATCTTTACCATAACCGTTACCATAGCCTAACCGCATCCGGGTCATAAACACAAAACTATGAGTATCAGTTAATGGGAAATACTGGCGATAATCGTAGTTTACACGGAAGTAATTAACATCGCTCAAAGGCGCCGATATGCCAACTGACACCGAGTTAGATGACCCAGCTGTCGGGAACATACCACGGTTTAAAGTCACACGGTTCCAAGCTGCGGTAAGTTCGTAGATGTCAAAAGCCACCCCATCGTTTGGAGTACGTTTGTCAACATATGGTTTATAAAACCGCGTGATCTGCTCGTAACTTTCAACATCATTAATTTCTTCGCTACGATAGGTTGCACCAAAGCTTAAACTTTGGATTTCGCTAATGGGGAAGCCCACGTTAGCGCTAATACCGTATTGCTTCTTGTTGTAGCGAATGTAGTTATCTAACTTACCAGCATCAAACTCGCTCATGTACACGCTACCGGTTAAGCTCACGCCATCTTTAGTAAAGTAGCGGTCGGTATAAGCAACACTTGCAGTACGATTATATTTATTAGTGTTTACGTTGATCGCAGCGCGGTTACCCGAGCCCAAGAAGTTTTCTTGCGACGCACCAACACCGATTTGTAGACCTGAGTAGTCACCGTAACCAAAGCTAAAGTTAAATGAACCTGACGGCTGCTCTTTAACCACAAAATCAATATCTACACGCTCATCACTACCATCTACTTTGGTAGTATTGGTTTCTACGGTTTCAAAAAAGCCTAAACGCTCTAACCGAACCTTACTTTGCTCTACTTGGGCCTCATTAAGTGGAGCCCCTTCAAGTTGACGCATCTCTCGGCGTAAAACTTGATCCGCAGTTACATTGTTACCGATAAAGTTAATTCTATTCACGTAGACGCGTTTGCCAGGGTTGACGGAGAAAATCAAGTCAACTTCGTTGCTACCCTCTTGAATTTCAGGAATAGCGCGAACTTCAGGATACGCATAGCCGAAACGACCATAGAAACGAGCAATAGCCTCTTCTAGGGCGGTTATTTGTGCTGCATTATAAGTCGTACCTGATTTGATGGTGGTGAAAGCTTCAACCATCTCATCATGGCCTTTCAAGTCACCAATCACTCGTACTTCGTTAATGCTGTATACCTCACCTTCTTCAAGGTTCATGGTGATATACACGCCTTTACGATCTGGCGTTAACGTTACTTGAACGGACTTAACCTGAAAGCCCAAATAACCACGGTTTTTGTAGAAACTCTCTAGTGCTTCTAAATCGCCTGATAACTGTTGCTTTTGATAACGGTTTTCACCGATAAAATTCCACCAAGGCAAGCTGTCTTTCAACTCAAATTGATTGAGTATCTCTTCATCAGTAAAACTTTTATTACCCACTAAATTGATTTGTTTAATTTCGGCCGATTCGCCTTCATCAAAGTTCAACCGCACGCTTACTCGATTACGGGTAAGCTCTACCAGTTCTACATCAACCTTAGCGTTGTATTTACCTACACTATGAAAGAAATCTTCAAGGCCTGTTTCGATGCTTGCGATGACGGTACGATCTAGTTGCTCGCCCTCGACAATCCCGCTATCAGTAAGACTCTGAGTGAGCTGCTCATCCTTGATATCTTTGTTTCCCTCAAACTCTATCGAGCTGATGGTTGGGCGCTCCACCACCTCAAAAATAAGCGTGTTATTTTCGCGTTTCGCTTCAATGTAATCAAAGTGGGTGGATGAATAAAGAGAGCGGATACTGTTACGAACTGCGTTCGCATCAACAGTGTCACCTAAACGAATAGGAATATAAGTTAGCGCGGCACCTAGGGCCACTCGTTGTAATCCTCTTACACGGATATCTTCAACGACAAATGTTTCGGTATTTTTGTTGGCACTCTGCTCGGAAGCATTGGGTTCAGAACCTTGGGTTGCACTTTGTGCGTATGCAGTATGTGCAGGAAGAGCCGCCGCTGCTACCAGGGCGCTCAAGAACAGCTGTTTCAACGTCATTCTGTGCTACTTAATTGTTGTGTTGTACATGTCGTTTCATTGCGACAATCGCAGAATATCATTACTGATAGCAATTGCCATTAACGCGAATATAAGCGCGCCACCGATGCGGTAAAAAACTTCTTGCACGCGTTCAGAGACGGGCTTACCGCGTACTCCTTCTACTGCAAGAAAGACTAAGTGCCCACCGTCTAAAACGGGTAATGGCACTAAGTTTATCACCCCAAGGTTAACGCTAATAAGCGCAAGAAACCCTAAAAAGTAGACCAGACCATAACTGGCCGAAGTCCCTGCCCCCTCTGCGATCGCAACTGGACCGCTCAGGTTGCTTACTGACACTACTCCGGTAACCAATTTACCCAGCATTTTTACACTGAGTACAATGAGCTCCCAGGTTCGTTCGGTGCCTTTTATTAATCCATCTATGAAACCATACTGTTGCACAAACCGATATTCTTCGGGATAAGGTGCAACGGTCGGCTCTACTCCTAGAAAACCAATACTTTCTTGTTCTAGTTCGCGGCTGCCTATGGTAACCGGTAACGCGAGTAGTTGCCCATTGCGCTCAACGCTTAGGATTACTTGCTGCCCGGCCGAACTCATAATCAGCTGTCTGGTTTGAGACCAATCTACTACAGGAGTTCCATCAAACTCGACAATTTTATCACCAACGCGCAAATCAGCTTGTGCTGCAGGTGATTCTTCTGCCACATAACTCAGTACTAACGATACACGTTGCTGGTACGGCTGCAAACCTAAATCAACAAAGGTTGGCGTTTGTTGGTCAGATAATCGCCAATCCGCAATATCCAATACATAGTCTCGCTCGCGCAAGCGCTCATCTTGCAGTGTTAGAGTCACCTGTTGCTGCCCTAAAGCACTAGCGAAGGCTAAATTAACTTGTTGCCAATCTTCCGTACGGCGACCATCAACTGCAATAATTTCACTTGGCACCGGAATTGATGCTTGGCTTGCAATTGACTGCTCACGTACATCACCAATGATGGGCTTGACCGATTGCACACCCAGCAAAAACATCACCCACAACACCACGATAGCTAAGATAAAATTAGCTAATGGCCCTGCAGCTATAATGGCAGCTCGTTGTGGTACTGATTTAGCATTGAAACTTAAATGACGCTGGTGCTCTGGCACCTCATCAACGCGCCCATCAAGCATTCGTACATAGCCACCTAGTGGAATAGCACCGATTTGATAAACAGTACCGTCAGCAGCCTGCCGCTGCCATAGTGGCTTACCAAACCCCACCGAAAAGGTTAAGACTTTCACCCCACAACGTCGTGCAACCCAAAAATGTCCAAATTCATGGAAAGTAACTAAGATACCCAGCGTTACTACAAACGCTGCTAACGACCAAACCACTGTTAACATAACCGATAATGCTCCACCCAACGTTGGGCAACCTGTCGCGCTTGTTGATCTATGGCAATGACATCGTCAATTGAGCTAACCGGAGTCACTGCTATTTCGTTCAATACCCTATCACAAATCTCAGCAATAGCGGTAAAGCCAATTTGAGTACTTAAGAAGGCTTCAACTGCGATTTCGTTTGCTGCATTAAGCATGGTAGTGGCGGCTTGCCCTTGCCAGCAAGCCTCAATAGCCAAGGCTAAACAAGGATAACGAGCGGCTTCGGCAGTACTGAACGTTAATTGGCTTAATTGGGAGAAATCAAGTGCTGCAACACCGCTGCTGATACGTGCAGGATAACTTAAACCATAAGCAATTGGCGTACGCATATCCGGCTGTCCTAGTTGTGCTATCACTGAACCGTCGGTAAAACTTACCATAGAATGAATAACACTCTGAGGATGTACCACCACTTCTAATTGCTCGCGTTGACAATTAAACAACCAGCGCGCTTCAATATACTCTAGTCCTTTATTGAGCATGGTGGCGGAGTCTACAGAAATCTTCTGCCCCATACTCCAATTGGGATGGGCACAGGCTGCAGCAGGGGTTTGTTGGGCTAATTCGGCTAAGGGTAGCTCTCTAAAGGGGCCACCTGAGCCGGTAAGCAAGATTTTACTGACCCCGTGAGCGGCTAAATCAGCTTGACCTAAAGCTTGTTGTGCTGCTGTCGGCAAACACTGAAAGATTGCATTATGTTCGCTATCGATGGGCAGCAACTCTGCGCCAGAACGAGCTACAGCGTCCATAAACAGCTGCCCTGACATCACTAAGGCTTCTTTGTTAGCCAGCAAAATACGTTTGCCCGCGTTAACCGCTGCCAAGGTTGGCAATAGCCCGGCGGCACCTACAATAGCTGCCATCACCGTATCTACTTCACTAGCTGAAGCAACATCAAGCAAGGCTGCAGGGCCGATAAGTACTGCCGTGCTGCTACGTTGTTCTAACAGCTGCTGCCGTAGCGCTATACCAGCCTGCTCATCGACCATAACCGCGTAGGTTGGGTTAAAACGTGCACAAATACTCAGCATCTCCGCGACATTAGCATGTGCGGTCACCGCAAAGAGATTAAACCGTTGTGGATGCTCGCTGATAACAGCTAAGGTACTTTTACCAATCGAGCCTGTGGCACCTAAAATCGTAATAGATTGCATACTAGGCCAATAACAATAAGTAAGCTAAAGCAAAGACGGGTAACGCAGCTGTTAAACTATCAATGCGATCTAAAATACCACCGTGCCCTGGCAACAAACTACCGCTGTCTTTTACTCCTGCACAGCGCTTAAACATGCTTTCGTTTAAATCACCAAACACCGATGCAACGACAGTGACTAATCCAGCTAGATAGTAACCAGCGAATTGCTCGGCAGGTACCTTTAACCAATGGGCTACTACCATCATCACCACAAAAGCCAAGGTGATACCACCTAGAAGCCCTTCCATGGTTTTACCTGGGCTGACCGCTGGCATCAGTTTATTGCGCCCATAACGAACCCCAGCAAAATAGGCTCCAACATCGGCGGCCCATACCAGTAACAATACAAACAGTACAGCAAAGCCGCCAAACAACGGCTGCTCAGCATAATTCAAAGAGCGGATAGCCAGCATGCCAGCCCAAGCAGGCACCAGTGTTAACCAACCAAATACGCCCACGATGGAGCGCGTACGCGACCACACTCGCCGACTACGTGGATAATTTAATATCAACACTAAAGCCAACACCCACCAAGCACAGCCCAGCACGATCAGTATGTACAGTGGCTGCGCTAACTCGCCTTGCTGCCATACTTGATCAACCGGCACCCACCACATCAAGGCTGCCAGAATAACACTCACGCTGAGCGTATAAGCGATACGACCTAGGCGTTTGGTGACCCCCATCAATGGCGCCCATTCCCACGCCCCAGCTGTCATCAATATCAGCACCGCCACAGCAAAGCCTGTTAATGGCAGTGCAAACACCGCATAAAGGGCGACTGGTATAAGCACCAGCGCAGTCAGTAAACGTTGTTTAAGCAAGGTTGTCCCCGGTTGTCACATCAGTATCTAAAATAGCCCGTTGCAGTTGCTCGCTGGTCATACCAAAGCGACGCTCGCGACAACTAAAGTCAGCGATTGCTGCTGCAAATTCTTTATCATCAAAGTCGGGCCACAATACTTGGCTAAAATAAAATTCCGCATAAGCTAATTGCCATAGCAGAAAATTGCTAATTCGGTGTTCGCCACCTGTTCTTATTAATAAATCTGGCTCGGGTTGGTCTGCTAATTGTAACTGCTCAGCTAATAAATCAGTTGTGATTTGCTCAGCGTCCAATTCACCATCTCGCACCTTACTCGCCAATTGTCTTGCCGCCGCAGTAATATCCCAACGGCCGCCATAGTTGGCTGCAATATTTAAATTCAAAGCGGTATTATTTGCGGTCATGGCTTCTGCTGTCGCCATTTGTTTCTGTAACCGCTCACTAAACGCACTTTTGTCGCCAATAATACGTAGGCGTACATTATGTTTATGTAACTTCTTTACTTCACGTTTTAGTACCGTCATAAAGAGTTCCATTAACACTGAAACCTCTTGTTGCGGGCGATTCCAGTTTTCACTACTGAAGGCAAACAAAGTTAACGATTGAATACCTTTTTTACGTGCAAACTGCACCGCTTGCCGCACCGCTTCAGCCCCAGCTTTATGGCCAAAGGTGCGGTGTTTGCCGCGCAACTTCGCCCAACGCCCGTTACCATCCATGATGATTGCCACGTGCTTAGGCATTTGAATACTCGAAACGTCCGTGATTGTCATAAATAACGCCATACAAGAAAAAACGCCGTGTGAGTATACCTGACACGGCGCTTTCCACCAATGTGGAATAGAAACAACAGTTTAAACTTCCATCAGATCTTTTTCTTTTTCCGCTAAGGCTTCATCAATTTTAGCGATATAAGTATCTGTCAACTTTTGAATTTCTTCAGTAGCGCGACGTTCTTCGTCTTCGCTAATTTCTTTTTCTTTAAGTAGGTCTTTCAAATCGCTGTTAGCATCACGACGAATGTTACGAATGGCAACTCGCCCTTGCTCTGCTTCATTTCGAACCACTTTAACTAAATCGCGACGACGCTCCTCGGTTAACGGTGGTAATGGCACCCGAATCACAGTACCAGCAGAAGCTGGGTTTAGGCCTAAATCTGAGGTCATGATGGCTTTTTCAACCGCACCTGCTGATGACTTATCAAACACTGTCAAAGCTAACGTACGTGAATCTTCTACCGTGATGTTTGCCAATTGCTTCAACGGAGTATCTACCCCGTAGTAAGGTACCATCACACCATCTAAAATACTTGGATGAGCACGCCCTGTGCGCACTTTTGAAATTTGTGAACGTAGCGCATCTACGCTTTTTTCCATACGCTGTTTAGCGTCTTGCTTAATGTCATTAATCACGTTGTAGTTTCCTTATGTCTTGCTCGTACGCTTGATTATGCGGGGTTAAGCATGCTTTCACTAGCAATAAGTGTACCTTCTTCTTCGCCCATAATCACGGCTCTTAATGCACCTGGCTTATTCATATTAAAGACACGAATAGGAAGATTGTGGTCACGGGCTAGCGTAAATGCCGCTAAATCCATTACTTTAAGTTGTTTTTGTAGCACTTCATCGTAACTGATCTGGCGGTACAGTTGCGCATTGGGGTCTTTAACCGGGTCTGCCGAGTAGACACCATCCACTTTAGTTCCTTTAAGCACTAAATCTGCTTCGATCTCAATACCTCGTAAACAAGCGGCCGAGTCTGTAGTAAAGAATGGATTACCGGTACCCGCAGAGAAAATCACCACACGGCCAGACTTGAGCAAACTAATAGCATCGGCCCAGTTGTAGCTATCGCACACACCGTTAAGCTCTATTGCCGACATTAGGCGAGCATTAACAAAAGCACGATGCAACGCATCACGCATTGCTAAACCATTCATTACGGTTGCTAACATACCCATGTGGTCGCCCACAACTCGATTCATTCCGGCCTTTGCTAAACCTTCACCACGAAATAGGTTGCCACCACCAATGACCAAGCCAACTTGCACCCCAAGCTCTACTAATTCTTTAATTTCCTGAGCCATGCGATCAAGTACTTTGGCATCAATACCAAAAGACTCATCTCCCATTAAGGCTTCACCGCTCAATTTTAATAAAACGCGGCGATAGCTCGGTTTGCTACTTGGTGTCATAGGTTCGCTCCATGTTCAGGTCGTTATACTAACAGATACTTAAAGTTAGCTGCGAGATAGGCCTAGGTACTACTCATCAGCCATCTTAATGGTGTTTATTGTTGTGCTATTCCAGCCTTAGGTCCAGCGCTTTTTGTTACTTTAACTGGATATTCTGAATCTAGTTTATCAACCAAACTAGGTTACTCATAAAAAAACCGCATCATGCCAACCATGATGCGGTTTTCATTAACAACTTAACAGTTTAGCCACAGAACTTAGCATTACGCCTTGTTCGCTGCTGCTGCCATTTGTGCTTGTACTTCAGCTGCGAAATCTTCTGATTTCTTCTCAATGCCTTCACCTACTTCGTAACGTACGAAAGTAACTACGTCGGCACCTTTAGATTTCAGCAAATCAGCAACAGTAATCGCTGGATCTTTCACGAACGCCTGACCAGTTAAGCTGATCTCGCCAGTGAACTTACGCATACGGCCTTCAACCATTTTCTCAGCGATGTCTTGTGGCTTACCACTTTGCATAGCGATATCTAGTTGAATTGCACGCTCTTTCTCAACTACTTCTGCTGATACATCTTCAGGCTTCACAAACTGTGGAGCGCTGGCTGCAACATGCATAGCGATGTCTTTAGCTAACTCATTGTCGCCACCGGTAAGTGCAACTAGTACACCAATACGGCCGCCGTGAACATAGCTTTCTACCACGTCAGCACCAGAAATGGTCATCACGCGGCGAACGTTCATGTTCTCGCCAATTTTAGCAACTAAAGCTTCACGTACTTCTTCTACGGTGCCGCCTTCGATTGCTGTAGCCTTAAGCGCATCAACATCAGTTTCTTTATTAGCAAAAGCTGCGTTGATAACTTTATCACCGAAAGCTAAGAAGCTTTCGTCACGTGCAACGAAGTCAGTTTCGCAGTTAAGCTCAACCAAAGTACCGGTGTTGCCTTCAGTTTTGGTCAGGATTACACCTTCAGCGGCTACGCGACCTGCTTTTTTAGCAGCTTTCGCTTGACCACTTTTACGCATGTTTTCGATCGCCGCTTCGATATCGCCGCCGGTCTCTTCCAATGCTTTTTTGCAATCCATCATGCCAGCGCCAGTGCGCTCGCGCAGTTCTTTAACCAGAGCTGCTGTAATAGCCATGTACTTGTCCTCTAATCAGATGACTTAAAATTATTCAGTTTCAGCTTCAACGAAATCGTCTGCAGAACCTTCAACAACAACGCCACGAGCATCGTTGATAGCAGCTGCAGCAGCGTTCAAGTACAGTTGTACTGCACGAATCGCGTCGTCGTTACCTGGAATGACATAATCAACGCCATCAGGGTTTGAGTTGGTATCAACCACAGAGATAACTGGAATACCTAGGTTGTTAGCTTCTTTGATCGCGATGTGTTCGTGATCTGCATCGATAACAAACAATACGTCTGGCAAGCCAGCCATATCTTTAATACCGCCTAAGCTCTTCTCTAGTTTTTCCATTTCACGGGTGTTAACCAACGCTTCTTTTTTGGTCAACTTGTCGAAAGTACCGTCTTGGCTCATGGTTTCAAGCTCTTTTAAACGCTTGATTGATTGACGTACGGTTTTCCAGTTCGTCAACATACCACCTAACCAACGGTGATTTACGTAAAACTGTTTGCAGCTAATCGCGGCTTCTTGTACTGATTCAGAAGCAGCGCGCTTGGTACCAACAAACAACACTTTGCCTTTGTTGCTAGCAACGTGCTGTAAAAAGTTCAACGCGTCGTTGAACATAGGCACAGTTTTTTCTAAGTTGATGATATGAATCTTGTTACGAGCGCCAAAAATGAACGGCTTCATTTTTGGGTTCCAGAAGCGAGTTTGGTGACCGAAGTGTACACCAGCTTTCAGCATGTCACGCATAGACACGTTTGCCATGATTATTTTCCTTTGTAAGGGGTTATGCCTCCATACATCCCATAGTTCGACTCATCCGCAGCTAACGTCTTATCGCTGCATCGAGCACCCCGAGCTATGTGTCGATGTATGTGTGTGTTTAAGTTAATGGTTATGCAATTCGAAATTGCGGGCGCTTTATACCATAAGCAGCCCCATTTAGCAACAATTTAAGGGCTGTTTTAGGCTTCACCGAAGCGCTACAAACTGCTAGAATATCGTCCACATTTGCTAACTGAAACATGAGCATGAGCATTTCAATTAAAACCCCTGAAGAAATCGAAAAAATGCGCGCTGCAGGTCGTTTGGCAGCAGCCGTATTAGAAATGATTGAACCCCACATCAAGGCTGGGGTAACCACCGCAGAAATCGATCAAATTTGCCACGACTACATCATTGCGCATGGGGCAATTCCAGCTCCGCTAAACTATCATGGCTTTCCGAAATCGGTATGCACCTCACTTAATCATGTGGTGTGCCATGGCATTCCAAACGAGAAGCCTCTCAAAGACGGCGACATCATGAACTTAGATGTCACCGTCAAGTTAGATGGCTATCATGGTGATACCTCAAAGATGTTTGTGATAGGTAAACCAAGTATTTTGGCAGAACGCTTGATGCGAGTGACGCAAGAATGTCTCTATCAAGCCATTCACATGGTGAAACCTGGTCTGCGGACAGGTGATTTCGCTGCAGTCATTCAAAAACATGCCGAGCAGCATGGTTATTCTATTGTGCGTGAGTACTGCGGCCATGGTATTGGCGCCGTGTTTCATGAAGAACCACAAATCTTGCACTATGGTACCGCCGGTACGGGTGATGTTTTACAACCAGGCATGTGCTTTACCATTGAACCTATGGTGAATGCGGGTAAACGCCACACCAAGTTGATGCGTGACGGCTGGACAGTACTCACTAAAGATCGCAGTTTAAGTGCACAGTGGGAACACACCTTGCTGGTTACCGAGGATGGAGTTGAAGTACTGACCTTGCGCAGTGACGAAGACCTCCCCCGAGTAATCAAACATACCAACTAAGTAAGGTTGGCAATAACCTAACGCGAGATACAGCGATGACGCCTGCACCAGCACCTCAGTGGCCCGCCACTATTACTCTTGCCAGCGGGCGTGATTGTTTAGAACGCTACCAACATTGGTCAGCTGAAGCTTTCATTACTGCCGACATTGATTTTTTGCTGCAGCATCGCAGCCAATTTATGGATGCTATGCTACAGCAGCTTTGGCAGCAATTTGGTCTCGCCAGTGATCAGTTGTGCCTATTCGCGGTAGGCGGGTATGGTCGCGGAGTGTTGCACCCCTATTCTGATATCGACCTACTTATTCTGTACCAATCACCTTTGACGGATGCCCAACAGCAAGCCGTACGTGAACTCATTCAATTACTGTGGGATCTGCGCTTAGAAGTTGGCCACAGTGTGCGTAACACCGCCGAGTGCCTTACTCAAGCAGAAGCTGATGTTACCGTTGCAACCAGCCTGTTAGAACAACGCTTGATCGCTGGCGATGAGCCTATCGCACAGCAATTTAATCTACTTATTCAACAGCAATTCCCATGGACTAGTCGCGCTTTTTATCAAGCCAAACTCACTGAACAACAAAGTCGTCATCAGCACTATCATGGCACTTCTTATAATCTCGAGCCTAATGTTAAAAGTAGCCCAGGTGGGTTGCGTGATATTCAAACCATTGGTTGGATCGCTAAACGCCATTTTCAAACCCAATCCGATGAGAGCTTAGTACAGCATGGCTACATTACGGCGGCAGAACTTCTAGAGCTACGCGAGTACCACGACTTACTAGCCCGCATCCGTTTTGCCTTGCATCTAGAGGCAGGCAAAGCTGAAGATCGATTACTGTTCGACTATCAACCTGGGGTGGCAGCACGGCTAGGATATGGTGAGCCAGGCAAACGCAGCGTTGAAGCCATGATGAAAGACTACTTTAACGCTGTCGTCGGGGTTAATGAGCTCAACAATATGCTCTTGCAGTTTTTTGAGCAGGATATCTTAGCTAGTCATGCGCAATTACAGCGACAACCTTTACCCCGCTCTCGATGGGCTCAAGAGAAGGCTCAGCAGCAAGGCGTAACTAAGCCTGAACCCATGTTTGAGCAAATTGGACAAAGTATCGCTGCTATCGAGGATCACGTATTTAATACCCCTTGGCATTTACTTGAATTTTTATTAGTGATCGCCAACCATCCAAGTATTACTCATATTCAAGCTCATACGGTACGCTTGCTTCGGCATGCGCGAACGCAATTGCGCCAACCGCTAAGCAGCGACCCTCAATGTCGCCAGTTGTTCCTAGCACTATTACGCCATCCACATGGCGCTGGAACTGCCTTTCGACTGATGCATCAACATCAGTTGATGGCGCATTATTTGCCACCTTGGCAACAAATTGTCGGGCAAATGCAGTTTGATTTATTTCACGCCTATACTGTTGATGAACACACCTATCGCTTGGTGAGAAATATCCATCGCTATCGTGATGCAGAGTATCAACATGAATTTCCTTTATGTGCAGAACGAATGGCGGCTATGGATAAGCCAGAGCTATTATTTTTAGCGGCTATTTTTCATGATATTGCCAAAGGGCGTGGCGGTGATCACTCAGAATTAGGTGAGCGCGACGCTCTAAATTTCGCCCAACAACACGAGCTCCCGCCTGATGATGGAGCCCTAGTTGCATGGTTGGTTCGCCATCATTTGTTGATGTCTGTAACTGCGCAGAAACGTGATATCCATGATCCTGAGGTGGTGAAACAATTTGCTGAAGTGGTGCAAACCAGTACCCGTTTAGATTACTTGTATTGTCTTACAGTAGCCGATATTCGTGCCACCAATAGCACCTTGTGGAACAACTGGAAAGCAACCCTACTAGAGAATCTATATCACGCAACCAAACAATTTTTAGCGCAAAATAAACCTAATGCAGCCACCGAAATGCGTCACCGCATTCACCAGCATCAAGCCCATGCTATGGGGCTGCTACTTAGTGCAGGATTTCAAGCACAAGCAATCCAAGAGTTGTGGGGACGTTTTACCGCGGACTATTTTTTACGTCATCAACCAGAACAAATTGCCTGGCATTCACAGCACATCTTGTTGGTGCAGTCCGATGAACAGTTACCTCTCATTTTGTTAGGTGACGAGAACAATCAAGGCACCACCGAATTGTTCATTTATCATTTGGAACATGAACACCTTTTTGCCGCAGTTGCAGCCGTGCTTGATAGCCAAAATTTAAGCATCCACGACGCCCAAATCTTAGCTACTCGGGATGGTTATGTGATGGATACCTTTGTGGTGTTACAACATGATGGCCAACCATTAACCGATAGCCGCCATATCGAGTCATTGAAACAACAACTACACGATGTGCTGCGCAAACGCCAGCCAGTACCTAGCGGCCAACGTCGATTGCCCCGGCGCTTGCGCAATTTTAATGTGGTTACCAAAGTTGATTTTGTCAGTGAGCGCAATCCACGCCGTACAGCGTTTGAGTTAGTTGCGCTCGACCGCCCCGGCCTAGTTGCGCGCGTAGCAAAAGTTATGCAAACACTAGATTTAAATATCTTGGCCGCTAAAATCACCACCGTTGGCGAACAAGCTGAAGACCTTTTTATCGTTACCTCACGCCGCAACCAAGCGCTGACTCACGAACAAAAGCAACAGTTACGAGAACAGATTATTACTGCTTTAGATGATTAACTAAGAAAGGAATAAACCATGCAAGACTTACAACAACGCATTGAAGCTGCATTTGAGCAACGTGCTAACATCAGCCCGACCGACATGCCCGCCGGCCTAGCCGATGACCTAGCACAAGTGATTGACAGTATTGATAAGGGTGAATTACGAGTTGCAGAAAAAATCGATAACCAATGGGTTGTTCATCAATGGTTGAAAAAAGCCGTATTATTATCATTTCGCACCAACGACAATGGTCTCATGGAAGGCGGAGAAACACGGTTCTTTGATAAAGTACCAAGCAAATTTGCCAGTTACGATGAAGCTCGTTTTCGTGCTGAAGGCATGCGTGTAGTGCCTCCGGCACAAGTTCGTAAAGGCGCTTATATCGGCCGCAACGTAGTGTTAATGCCTTCTTACGTAAATATCGGTGCTTACGTTGATAGCGGAACCATGGTAGACACTTGGGCGACCGTAGGTTCATGTGCGCAAATTGGTAAAAATGTGCATTTGTCAGGTGGCGTAGGAATTGGTGGTGTGCTTGAACCATTGCAAGCTAATCCAACAATTATTGAAGATAACTGTTTTATTGGGGCTCGCTCAGAGATTGTCGAGGGCGTTATTGTAGAGACTGGAGCCGTTATCTCCATGGGTGTTTACATCAGCCAAAGCACCCGTATTTACGATCGTGAAACCGGTGAGATTCATTATGGTCGGGTTCCTGCTGGCGCGGTGGTAGTGCCTGGTACACTACCAAGTAAAGACGGCACTCATGGGTTGTATGCCGCCATCATCGTGAAAAAAGTCGATGCACAAACCCGCGCTAAGGTAAGTATTAACGAGCTATTGCGGGCGGCTGATTAAAAATCAGCTCAAACTCTTTCGGAACAGCCAACTCAATAACAACTGGCTGTTCCGTAATTGGGTGCGGAAACTGCAGTGAGGTGGCTGCAAGCATTAATCGTGACAGACCAAATTGCTCACGAAAAAATCTGTTATGCCGCCCATCACCGTGATTTGAATCTCCAATAATCGGATGTCGCAGATGGGACATATGCCGGCGCAACTGATGCTTTCTGCCCGTTTGTGGTAATAAATGCATCAACGAATAGCGAGTGGTCGAATGACGTTTGCTTACCGCAAATGGTAATTCTACCTGACGTAGGCAACGGTACGCCGTCACCGCCGCCTGTGCTGCTTTGTTCGGATCAGCTTGGGCATCCGCTATTTTATCCAGCTCTTCTTTGAGTGGATAATCAAGAATACCATCTCCTAAATAGCCACGCACTACTGCATGATACCCTTTTTGAACCTGACGCTGACTGAAGATCTCAGTCATCACGCGAGCACTAGCGGCTGATTTAGCGAATAATAAAATACCTGAGGTTGGCCGGTCCAAACGATGAACCGGATAAACTCGCTGGCCAATTTGATCACGAACCCGCTGCAACGCAAACTCTGTTGCCTCTTTCGCAATCCAACTGCGATGCACTAACAACCCACTAGGCTTATCAATAGCAATGAGCTCGTCATCCTCGAATAATACCGGTAACGGTAAAACGGCTTGGCTCATCAAACATCATCCGCAAGCGGGTCAGTACCACTTAAAAGCACATCAAACTCGCGCAACAGCGTGATTAAACTATCATGGTGATCTAACTCATCACGATAAACATGCGTCGCCATAGGGCTCACGGCAATGTTCTGCGGCAATGGATGTTCAGAGTCTAAAATAGCCCACATTCGCGGTAACATAATAAACTGCAGCCACTGATGAAAATCTAGCGTATCCATAGCAAAAGGCTCGGTACTCGCCAGATCTTGCGCAGGTGGATGATGATTTTGCCATAATCCTAAACAGTTTAACTCAGCTTCAACTCGTTCTAATAAGCGCGCAGCGCGTTGACGTTGGTCCATGACTACCTCCACGACCTGATTTATCGTTATAATGGCGACATCTTTCAGCAAAAACGATTAGGTTGCAAGTTTAATGACCATCAATTACCTATCTGACCTACTTGAGCAAAGCCAAAGTGATTTCGTGGTATACGATATGGGACGGCGGGTGGTGCCCATGGGCGCCGAACAATTCACAGCGATTTGTGCACAGCATCAGCCCTACCCATTTCCAACCCAACATCAGGCTTGGTTTGCTGTGGTGTTTTGGCCTAAATTAGCGACCAGCAAGGTTGAGCCTTACTTGTGGTTTTTACGAATGCCACTCGATGAACGAGGTTTGCTCAGCTTAACTGCACAACAAGACTTTATGACTCAAGTCATTACTTTGTTGGGGCAGCAAATTAGCGGAGCATTAACTGAGCAGCAGCAACAACAACTGCAGCAATCGGCCTATTTGTTTACTCCAGCTGAAGTAAAACGGGCAGCCTTACATGCGCAATTAAGTAAGCGCTGGCAGCGCCCTCCTTCAATTTATTATGAGCATGCCCAAAGCGAGTTATTAAGCCCTAGCAGCGAGGGTTGGCAGCAACTTGGCTTGCAAGGCATCCACGATGTCTGTCAGCGTCTAGAAAGCGACCAACATCTAACCACCAGCATTGCTGCGCAATGGCTAGATTATCCGGAACCCTTACAAAAGGCCCTCGCCGAAGCACTCGAGCATTGCCAAGCACCAGATTACTTGTATCAACAGTTGATACCAAAGCTAGCCGATGTTTCAAACTCGCAGCGATTGCAGACGTTACGGGCATTGGCTGGTGTTGCGCATAAAGAAGACGCTGCTCTCGATAAGGAGTTACCCTTAGTGGCAGCCCTGACTGAATTACTACCGCACGCTAGCGCAGATGAGTTGGTTATTCTTGCGACACGGCTATGGCCCCTACTCCAAGGTGAGCTGTTACTTGAGTTTATGCAACGTCTGGCGGTGAGCCAGCCTAGCGAGCTGTTCGCTGGTATCGTCAGCGATTTGTTGCGAGTACCTAGCACCAGAACGCAGCTATTGATGCTACTGCCGCAACCTGAGTTGCCAGCTCCTGTAGCTGCGGCCTGGCAGCAGTTTATTATCAAGCAATCTCGTTCATGAATATTCACATCAAGGAAAGCTTGTTATGCAGTTAAGTGATGCCATGCTACTGATTTTTATTGGGTTTATTATTTTTCTCTTTTGGCAAGGGAGACGCCAAGCTGAACAGGCCCGACGTTACGCCGCTGCCTATTGTAAAAATCATCAACTTCAACTGCTAGATATTGCGTGGCAGGCCGGACGACCAGCACGGTTTGAACGCCATTGGGGGTGGCGCAGTAGTTATCAGTTTGCGTTTAGCAGCGATGGCGAAAGCCGCTATGAAGGCGAACTGGTGATGTTGAACTTGCGCCTACTTGAGGTCAACACCCCAGCTTACCGTCTACCCGATTAGCTTGACTGGCGTTTTAGTCCTACTAATCGTTGCAAAAACTGACCGTACATAACCCAGTCACCCAATAATGAGTAAGCCGGATATTTGAAAGTAGCCGGCTTATTGTGTTCAAACACAAAATGCCCAAGCCAAGCAAAGCCGTAGCCTATTACTGGCACCAGTACTAATCCCCACCACTGCTGGGTAATTAAAACATAAGCCAACACCGCCAACACCAGGCTACTGCCAATATAATGCATAGCTCGACATTTGGGATTGGCATGCTCAGCTAAATAATAGGGATAAAATTCAGCAAACGATTTAAACTGCACGACTAACCTCTTGTTCAGTTTCTGTAATGACAGCTCGCGGCTGAAACAGCAAAGTACCAACCACATTGCCTATCGTTAGCTCGGTAATGTCTTGATAGCCATGCTGATAAAACAGAGCGAGATGCTGAGGCTGGGTCACGTATACGGCAATCCCGCGTGACTGCGGCTCGTCCGCTAACATCGATTGCGCCGCTCGCACGAGTAAATCCCCCCATCCTTGCTGTTGATAACGCGGACTAACAGCAATAAATGCCAGCATATGATAATCATCACCTTCAATATGTTGTTGAATGATGGTTTCTTTTTCTATCAGCTGTTTGGTACTGACATAGCCTGCTGTCAACAACATCTTTAACCGCCAATGCCAATAACGACCGGGACCAAAACTTTTCCCTGGCTGGGTTAAACAGGCCACGCCAATTAAAGATTCGCCATCAAAGACGCCTACCATCGGCTGCTTAGCTTCCCAAAAGGCAGTGAGCTCTTCGCGAATGGCTGCGCGCAAGCGTTTCTCATAATCCGGCTTATCGGCTTGAAATAACGACATTAACAAGCTGTCATTAAAATAGGCTTGATACAACAATGACGCTGCGAGTTTTAAATCTTCGGCGACCAAATAAGTTAATTGTCCATCACGTAATTGCGCTGGATTAACCTTGTCTGAGTCATAAGTTTGATTCATTGAAAAACCCCATGCGTTTTATGGATAAATTTCAACCACCAAATTACTTGATTCAGATCAATTGGTCTACAACTCGCGGCGATAATTGTTGAATAAATTCTTGCAAAGATGGCGCAAGCTGTTGATGTTGTGGTTGCCCAACAAACTCCAACCCGACCACACCGCTATCATTATCTACCGTAATTAATAAATCATCGGACTCTTCTGCTAAACCAATGAAAAGTGTAATGGGTTGCTTCAACCGACGTTTCATCAATACATGTCCGGCTAAATTCGCTTGCAACCGCTCGGCATCTTCTGGGCCATGATTCTGCAGCAGCTGTAACGGGTGTTCCGCAAAGGTGACGGCTAAATCGGCCGCATACCAATGGCTGTAAAAGGCTTCCACCGAGTCATGCAGCGGCTGTTCGAGCGCATTGGCTAGATCAGTAAAGAGTAGTGGCTGCGTTTGTTTTACCGGTACCCAATGCACCCAATCCTGCTGTAGCGGTTGCTGATAAATAGGTGCCTGCCAATCTGGGTTAGCTTCAACCACTAGCGGTTGTCCAGCCTGTGCATAGGCACTTTGATATTGCGCTAACAAGTTATCCAGCGCGGTAGTCATTAACATGGCAAATGATCCCTCTATCAGTTTTATCGGTAAATGATTTTGCTAGCATCTAGCAACCGCCAAGGCTACAATGGCCGACTGCGTTAAAAACAGTAGTGTAACAGGTAATTTAATTCGATGAATCAACCACTAGCTCATTTAAATCTCGGGCAACCCACTCAGTACCCAACCGCCTACGATGCCAGCTTATTGCAAGCGGTACCAAGGCAGCTAAACCGTACTCCAATCGGCTTACCAGAAGCCCAGCCGTTACCCTTTCATGGGGACGACATTTGGCATGGCTATGAACTGTCATGGCTAAATCAACAGGGGCTGCCACAGGTAGCTTTAGCCGAATTCAGGGTAGCTTGTAATAGTCCAAATTTAATTGAGTCAAAATCGTTCAAGCTCTATCTAAATAGCTTTAACGATAGTCGTTTTGCCAGTTGGCAACAGGTGGAAACTCAGCTTAGTCATGATTTATCGGCTTGCGCACAAGCGCCAGTCAAGGTAAAACTAATGACGGTGCAACAAGCACAGCAACAGGCATTTGCCGATTTACCCGGCCAATGTATTGATAACCAAGATATAACTATCGATACCTACAACTATGCCCCGGAATTATTGCAGCCGAACGCACAAACGCAGCAGGTGTCAGAAATCTTACACAGTCACCTGTTAAAATCGAACTGTTTGATTACCAATCAACCCGATTGGGGTTCGGTGTTAATCAGCTATCGCGGTCGTCAAATCGACCAAGCTGCGCTGCTCCGTTATCTGGTGTCATTTCGGCACCACAATGAATTTCATGAACAGTGTGTTGAGCGTATATTCATGGACATTAAACGGCAGCTACAACCCGAACAATTAACCGTGTATGCACGTTATACCCGGCGTGGTGGACTCGACATTAATCCGTTTCGATCCGACTTCGAAACCACACCAACATCAGTCCGCCTGAGCCGGCAGTAATGATAAGAACGAAAAAGGAAAAGGAAAAGGAATGAAATTTACCATATCACCCCGTGGCAGTATGAGCTTACTGTCACAGCTAGAAATCAACCGCTTACAACAAACCAGTGACGAACAATTATATAAACTTTTTCGTAATTGTTGTTTAGCTGTATTAAATGCGGGAAGTACGACTGATAGTAGCGAAGAGATTTTTGAAAAATATAAAGACTTTGATGTCAATGTGATCAAGTGTGAGCGTGGTGTACAACTTGAGTTAGTAAACCCACCCGCTGAAGCTTTTGTTGATGGCAAATTGATTATCGGTATGCAGGAGTTGGTAGAAGCTGTCTTACGAGATATTCTCTTCACTGGTGAACGCTACAACGCCCAAACTCTAGACTCTGCCGACACCCATACGCTAACGCACGTGGTCTTTGATATTTTGCGTAATGCGCAAATGGTGCAGCCCAACTTAGATCCAAATGTGATTGTTTGCTGGGGTGGCCACTCCATTAACGAAGTAGAATATAAATATACCAAAGAAGTAGGTTACGAGCTTGGCCTGCGTAGTTTGAATATTTGTACCGGCTGTGGCCCAGGTGCCATGAAGGGCCCGATGAAAGGCGCCACAATCGGCCATGCTAAGCAACGTATTGCTGATGGTCGTTATTTAGGTTTCACCGAGCCAGGCATTATTGCAGCTGAGCCACCTAACCCGATTGTCAACGAATTGGTGATTCTACCTGATATTGAAAAACGTTTAGAAGCCTTTGTACGTTGTGCTCATGGTATCGTTATTTTCCCAGGTGGAGCCGGCACTGCTGAAGAACTTCTCTATATTCTAGGTATTCTGATGCATCCGCAAAACGAGCGTCAGGTATTCCCGCTGGTGCTTACCGGTCCAGAGAGTAGCCGTGGCTACTTCGAAGCTATTGACGACTTTGTTGCGGCAACTTTGGGCGATGAAGCACGCAAGCTTTATCAGATTATCGTTGCTGACCCAGCCGCTGTAGCTAAAGCGATGACGCAAGGTGCGCAGGCGGTGAAACAGTATCGTCGCGAAACTGGCGATTCGTACTGCTTCAACTGGACGCTCCACATTGATGAAGCATTTCAACGTCCGTTCGTGCCTAATCACGATAATGTGCGTAACTTGAATCTTCATACGGATCAAGAACCGCAAGCCTTAGCTGCGGACTTACGTCGTGCATTCTCAGCCATTGTAGCTGGTAACGTCAAAGACGAAGGCATTCGGGCTATTCGTCAACATGGGGTGTTCGAAATTCACGGCGAAAAAGAAATGATGAAGAAACTCGACGTATTATTACAAGCATTTGTCGAGCAAAGCCGGATGAAGCTACCGGGTTCGGTGTATCATCCTTGCTATCGAGTTGTTACTGATTAAGTAATAACTGTTTCATATCTTAACACCAAGGGAGTCTGCTCGTGTCAAAAATGCTCAAAGTGGTTTTAATTGGCTTTGCCATTTATGTTGCGGCAGCTGCCTTGCTGTTAAATCTATATCAAGCTGACCCTGAAAATATGAGTTGGCAAGAACGTGAGACTTTTAATTTAAAACAAATTGGTCGCTTAGATTTAGGTGCAGATAAAGGAGATGTGATTAGGCTATTGGGTTCACCGGATATTAGCGAAGCAAAGGCCACTGCTGATGGTGAAGTCTTGGTACTCTTTTACCGAACTCATCACGTTAAATCAGATGGCATTACCACCCGTGACGAATGTACTCCGTTATTATTCAAGGACGATGCTTTAATCGCATGGGGAGCTGACGCTTATAGTGAGTATCAATCGTTTTAATGATCTACCCCACCGCAGTGTAATAGTACATCTGCTATAATGCCCGCCAATTTATTCAAGTGTATTAGTCTTAGAAGTTTCACCGAAAGTTTTTAGAAGGTACCCCCAATGAGCACCACCATTACTGTGATTCCTGGCGATGGAATCGGTCCCGACATTATTGATGCAACCCTGAAAATCCTCGACCAAGCTGGTTGTGACTTTACCTATGAATTTGCTGATGCCGGCTTAGCGGCCTTAGAGAAGACCGGCGAGTTATTACCACAGGCAACGCTTGATGCCATTGCTCGCAATAAGGCTACCTTGAAAGGCCCACTGACGACCCCCGTCGGTGAAGGCTTTACATCCATTAACGTAAGCTTGCGTAAGCAATTTAATCTGTATGCTAACGTTCGTCCGGTAATCTCATTTAAAGGTACGAAAGCTCGCTACGAGAATATCGACATCATAACGGTTCGTGAAAATACCGAAGGCATGTATTCAGGCCTTGGCCAGGTAGTAAGCGATGATGGTAGCGAAGCCCAAGCTATGAGTAAAATCACTCGTACTGGTGCCGAACGTATTGTTCGCTTTGCCTATGAGTTAGCACAACGCGAAGGCCGCGAAAAAGTCACTATCGTGCATAAAGCTAATATTTTGAAATCAACCTCTGGTTTGTTTTTAAAAGTTGCCCGCGAAGTAGCGGCGCAATATCCAAGCATTCAAACTGACGAGATGATTGTTGATGCAGTATGTATGAAGTTGGTCATGAACCCAGAGCAGTTTGACGTGATTGTAACAACCAATTTATTTGGCGACATCTTGTCTGATTTGTGTGCTGGTTTAGTGGGTGGCTTAGGGATGGCACCAGGTGCCAACATCGGCGAAAACTCGGCTATTTTTGAAGCCGTGCATGGTTCAGCACCAGACATTGCCGGCCAAAACCTAGCTAACCCTACTTCTGTTATTCTTGCGGCTATTCAAATGCTTGAATACCTAGGTATGCAAGATAAAGCGAAGCGCATTCTAGCGGCTGTTACAGACGTGATTGCAAGTGGTGACCGCACTACCCGTGATTTAGGCGGTAACGGTGGTACTACGGACTTTACTCAAGCGGTTATTGAGCGTCTGTAAGCATTCGCTTAGGATCAAAAAAGGCGAGGTCTTATCCTCGCCTTTTTTATTGCTAAAGCCTGTTTACTAAGCTGTTATAGCCAACGGATATGAACCGTCACTTCTTCGCGATCGTGATACAGTTGTTTGGCTTGTAGTTCAAATTTACCACTGCCCTGCTCAACCAAAGCTTGCTTTATCTGTGTCAGATATTCAGCAACAGCGGCGTAACGCTTTTTCATCGGGAGCTTCAAATTGAAGATGGTCTCTTTACAGTCACCATCAATCAACCAACTGGTCATCAACTCACCTACTCGCGCAGGTTTCTCGACCATATCACAAACAAGCCAAGTTACATTCTTCTTTTTCGGACGGTACTTAAAGCCATCTTCTTGAATATGTTTTACTTGTCCCGTTTCCAATAAGCTCGGTGCCATCGGCCCATTATCAACCGCTTGCACCATCATTCCGCGCCGCACTAATTGGTAGGTCCAGCCGCCGGGTGAAGCGCCTAGATCAACTGCATTCATTCCGGAGCTGATGCGCTCTTCACGCTCATGCTCTGGCACAAAAACTTGAAAAGCTTCGTCTAGTTTGAGGGTTGAACGACTCGGTGCATCGCTCGGTGAGCGTAATCGAGGAATTCCCATCAACCAAGGCGACTGATTAAAAGAGTATGAATATCCTATAAGTACTTGCTGATTGCTTAAAAAGAAAGCGTGCAAGGTAGGTCGGCGGTCACTTTCTTTAACCGTTAACCAGTCGATTTTGCGTAATCCTTGTCGCAACGGCACGGTAAATTTACGACAAAACTTAGATAGTTCTTTGCCGTCATTGGTATCTGGCGTTTCTACTCGGATGTCGCCCGCAGGTTTTACCCCTGGGAATTTTTCACTCAGTTCATCATCCAGCAAGGCCACCTGAATAGCGCCGACTCGATCTTGCAGAGGTAGTTCGTTTAACTGCACCAACACCACAAAAAACTGACGAGTGAACATCAATTCTTTTAGGTTTAATTTTTTAGCTAGATGATCTGCTTCTTCGGGTTGGCAAACATACAGCACATAACCTTGCTGAGGTTGTGTTTGGCAATAGCCATAGATACCGAGCATCGCTGTTTTATCTTGCAGCTCTGCAGCACAATCGTTCTCAAATCCGGGCCGACAATAAGCCACAATTCCTGTCATGAAAAACCTCAAATACTCTCTATAATTGCATCAATGGCTTGTTGCCACATGTGCTCACGCACCAGACCACTGCGTTTAGTTGCTTCAAAGCTATGATCACCACCATCAATCCAGCGCATCTGGACATTGTCGGGTAAAGAATAGCCGGCAACCTCGTCTGGCTTGCCAAAGCTATCACGCGTCCCCTGCACAATGAGATTGCTGGCACAATGATTAGCTAAATCTGTCACTCGTAACTGGTCCGGCTTACCCACCGGATGAAACGGAAAGCCAAGGGCAACAGCATGTTTCGCTGCAACCTGATCGGCGATTCGAAAGGCCACTCGTGCTCCCATCGATTTCCCCATCACTAACAATGGCTTAGCATCATCAAACTGTTCAATGACTGTCGTCATTGTATGCTCTAACACGGCCATAGGATTCGGGGGGCGACGCCGCCCTGACTCCATAAACTGCTGCCAGTAAGGAAAATTAAAGCGCACCACATCAAAGCCCTGCAACGCCAGCCCTAGAGCCATAAATTGCATAAAATCACTTTGTAATCCGGCGCCTGCGCCATGAGCAAAAACGATGCGGGTGTGTCCATGCGGGTTATCTCGCTGCACGGCCACTCGCTGCGCTTTATTCATAACTATCCTCTTCTTCTTCGACAACTTGCAATAACCAGTTACGGAAGGTGGCGATTTTACCTACTTCTGCCTGAGAGTCACGACAAACTAAGTAAAATGATTTCTGTCGGGGTAAGGCTTCCGGGAAAATTTGAATAAGATGGCCTGCATCTATCTCTGGCTTCACCAGAACATTGTTAGCCAAAGCAATGCCTTGCCCATGAACCGCAGCCTTTAACGCTAAATTAGAATGACTAAAGATCGGACCGTTGTCGCCTTTGTTCTTGTCAATACCCACTAATTTAAACCAGTCTTTCCACGCGTTACGAGTCTCGTCGTGCAAGAGCGTATGGTTTAGCAGATCGCGCGGCTCACGCAATGGCTTGGTGCCGGTAAGTAATAGCGGCGAACAAACCGGAATTAAATATTCATTATGAAGTTTATAAGCACGTAGGCCTGGCCATTTCCCAGCACCATAGTAAATCGCCACGTCCACGTCATCAGTCAGGCTGCCATCAACTTCATCCACGGCCCGAATACGAACATCAATATCAGGATAAGCCTCTCGAAAACGACTTAACCGAGGAACGAACCAGAGGATGGCAAAACTTGGCGGCAACGAGATCGTTAGCGAACCTCTTTGGCTAGCGAACTTCACCCGCTCTGTAGCTTGGACTAAATGATCAAAGAGTTCTTTTAGTTCTAAGTAATAAGTTTGGCCCTCGGGCGTTAGTAATAACGCCCGATTACGCCTAAGAAAAAGCTGCACCCCCAGAAACTCTTCAAGCGCTTTCACCTGATGACTCACCGCAGCTTGAGTAACAAACAATTCATCCGCAGCGCGGGTAAAACTCAAGTGCCGAGCTGCAGCTTCAAAAGCTTTTAGAGCATTTAATGGGGGTAATTTTCGCATTTTTTCTCGTTTATAATCTGACTCCGCCGTCTATTTCTATCACACGACCGCTAAAAAAGTCATTCTCTATAATATACCGCGCACTGTGAGCAATCTCGTCTGGCTGACCCCAGCGGCGCAAAGGTACCATACTCAGAGCGCGTTCAATAGCTTCTGGTTTCATTTGTGCCGTCATTGGCGTTTCAATAAAGCCAGGAGCAATAGCACCACAGCGAATGCCAAAGCGACCTAATTCACGAGCCCAAGTAACTGTCATCGCCACGACGCCAGCTTTAGTTGCGGCGTAGTTAGTCTGTCCAATATTGCCAGAGCGCGCCACACTTGAAATATTAATGATAACCCCACCGTTGCCGGCCTTTGCCATATGGGCAGCGGCTTCACGTCCACAGAGGAAGCTACCAGTAAGATTGACATCTAACACTGATTGAAACTGTTGCAGTGGCATTTTGTGGGTGATTTCGCCATCTTTGCACTTAACCAACATACCATCGCGTAAAATACCGGCATTGTTGATCAGTACATTCAGCTCGCCAAAGTCTGCGACAATCTGCTCGAAGACTTGTTCAACAGCTGCTTCGTCGGTAACGTTAACCACATAGCCTTGCGCTTGCATCGCACCTTTTGCGGTGCAAAGTTCACAAGCTTCAGCCAAGGTTTCAGCGTTCATATCAATTAACGCTAGTTTGGCACCAGCTGCCGCAAAATGCTCGGCCATAGCTCGCCCAAGCCCCTGGGCACCTCCAGTAATCACAATTGTACTTGCAGAAATATTCATGCTTTTCCCATTACTTTTTATTAGCTTTTACAAAATTAAAGATACTCGAGAAGTCTTCACGACCGTGGCCTAATTGAGACCAGCTACGATATAAATTATGGGTTAAGGCACCCATCGGCGTAGCAGCACCACTGGCTAGTGCAGCTTGTTGCGCCAAACCTAGGTCTTTGCTCATCAAGTCTACTAAGAAGCCACCCTGATAATCATGACTAGAAGGCACATTATCCATCACTCCGGGGCATGGATTATATACATCTAAAGTCCAGTTACTGCCGGAGCTCTTCGACATGATTTCGGAGAGAACCGCGGCATCCAAACCGTGTGCGATGCCCAATTGTAGCGCTTCTGAGGTACCTACCATTAAAACTGACAGCAGCATATTGTTACAGATCTTGGCAATCTGTCCGGCGCCTAGTTCACCAGCTCGAAAAATATTTTTACCCATCGGCTGTAAAACTGCCTGCGCACGTGTCACTGCTGCTTCACTACCACCACAAATGAAGGTCAGGGTGCCAGCTTTAGCACCGCCTACGCCACCAGATACGGGAGCATCAATAAATTCGATACCGTGCTGCTGAAGGGCGGTCCCTACTTCTACCGCAGTCGCAGAACTAATAGTACTACAATCAATAACTAACGTATTTTCCGATAACTGGTTAATTAAGCCTTGCTCGCCTAAATAGACGCCTTTTACATGAGCGTCTGCAGGCAGCATAGTAATCACAAACTCAGCCTGCTCTGCTGCTTGGCTTGCACTGCTAGCCGTTGCACAACCGGCTGCGGCCGCTGCAGTTAAAGCTGCTGCTGATAAATCAAAGACAGTAACCTGATGGCCACCCTTCACTAGATTGGCAGCCATCGGGCCACCCATATTGCCTAAACCAATAAATCCTACTGTTGCCATAACAACCTCGTTCTTATCATTTTTATCTTATTTAACCAAGATCTGCCAACGGATGCGGATGGCCTTGCCATGGCGCAGTAAACATCTCATCAACTGCTTCAGCAGGCACGTCTGCAACACTTGCATGGCGCCATTTGGGCTGTTTATCTTTATCGATTAATAGAGCTCGAATGCCTTCGGCAAAATCACCTTGTAAGGCACACCGCACCGACAAGGTTAACTCGAGACGGAAGCAATCAGCTAAGCTTAAATCAACCCCATGCTGTAACTGATTCCATACTAAATGGGCGGTCATCGGACAACCCGCTGCTAAATTTTGACGCGCCCGGGTTAACCACTTATCGTCGTTGTTATCAGCCAAAATAGCAGCCACAATGGCGGCTATATCATTCCCTTGGGTTAGCTTTTGCAGATGCAACTGATGCTTTTCAACCTGTCCGGCTGGGCGCAACGCCGCAGCAGCTTTGGCTAATTGAGAGAGCACGTCGGTAACTTTTTGCTGATTTAAAGCAGCGGTGTCACCCCACTTTATGCTCTGTAATTGCGTCAATACCTGCGGATAATGCTCACTAGCAATAAAATGATCCGCTAAATTTAAATAAAGAGCATCGGTCGCATTCATGTGTGCGCCTGTCAGCCCCAAAAACAAACCACAGCCAGCCGGCATCTGATTTAAAAAGTGTGTGGCACCCACATCTGGATAAAGACCGATGGTGACCTCTGGCATCGCCAACAACGACCGCTCGGTTACAATACGATGGCTAGCACCATTCATCAGCCCCATACCACCGCCCATGACAATACCGTGTCCCCATACTACAAGCGGCTTAGGGAAGGTATGCAAAGCATAATCTAAACGGTATTCTTGACTAAAGAAATCAGCAATTTCATCAACCAAAACTCCAGGACTCGCCTGCATCGCATGATACATTGCAACGATGTCGCCACCGGCACAAAAGGCTTTATCACCGGCCCCCTGTAAGACCACACAAGCGATGCTATCATCGTCAGCCCACTGCTGGAGTTGTGGCATTAACAACTGAATCATCGCTAAGCTAAGCGCATTTAATGATTTTTCTGAATTTAATGTCGCAACGCCAATAGACTTGCCGTTTTGTCCTGGTAACGTCTCGAATAAGACAACTGAATTCATGTCACTCTCCTCTAAGACAACAAAGCCACCCTTAAAGGATGGCTCGGTCTAGATCGGCTAATAATCGTCGAGCAATGATCACTCGCATAATTTCATTGGTACCTTCAAGAATCTGATGCACCCGTACATCCCTGACATGCCGCTCTAAAGGGTATTCTTTAATGTAGCCATAGCCACCATGAATTTGCAGGGCTTCGTTACAAACCTGGAAGCCAACATCCGTGGCAAAGCGCTTAGCCATCGCACAATAGGTCGTTTTATCAGCATCATTAGCATCAACTTTAAAGGCTGCCAAACGCACCATTTGTCGAGCTGCTACTAATTCAGTAGCCATATCCGCTAACTTAAACTGGAGCGCCTGAAAATGTCCAAGCTCTTTACCAAACTGAGTGCGTTCATGCATATAGGCTGTCGCCGTATTTAACGCCGCTTGGGCAGTACCCACTGAACATACCGCGATATTAATACGACCACCATCTAGCCCCATCATGGCAAACTTGAAGCCTTCACCCTCAGCGCCGAGCAAATTCGCCGCCGGGATCCGTACATCTTCAAAACTAACAAGACGCGTAGGCTGGGCATTCCATCCCATTTTGGCTTCTTTTTTACCGTAGCTTATACCTGCTGCATCGGCTGGTACTACAAAAGCCGAGATACCTTTGGGCCCAGCTTCGCCAGTACGCGCCATCACCACCAACACATCCGTACTACCAGCACCAGAAATGAACATTTTTGAACCGTTGAGAACGTATTCATCACCGTCCTTCTTGGCAGTTGTGCGTAAACTTGCGGCATCAGAGCCAGCACCTGGTTCTGTCAAACAATAAGAACCCAGCTTATGGCCCATTACTAGCTCCGGTACCCATTGCTCAATCACTTCAGGTTGTGCAAAAGAGCCGATCATCCATGTCACCATATTGTGAATGGTCATCATGGCCGTAGTTGCAGTACAGCCCATGCTTAGCTGTTCAAAAATTAACGCAGAGTCTAACCGACTCATGCCAAAACCACCGGCTGCTTCTGGGGTATACATGCCCATGAAACCCATCTCGCCGGCCTTACGAAAAACCTCAACAGGAAAGTGGGATTCTTCATCCCACTGAGCTGCATAAGGTGCTAACTCTTTTTCTGCAAAAGCTTTAGCCGTATCAACGAAAGCTTGTTGATCGTCGGTTAAATTAAAATTCATGGCGTTGTCCTGTTACTTCAAGTTGATCGTCATATTGGGGCCATTCACGTCGGCGATATCGCTCTCAAACCACCGCGCCGTAATGGTTTTAGTTTCGCTATAGAAGCGCACACCCTGTTTACCATAAGCGTGCAAATCACCGAAGAACGAGCCTTTCCAACCAGTAAACGAGAAGAAGGGTAATGGCACTGGAATTGGAATATTAATACCTACTTGCCCTACTTCAACATTGTGTTGATATTTACGCGCTGCGGCACCACTGGCGGTAAAGATTGACGTTCCATTACCGTATGGGTTAGCATTGACCATAGCTAAAGCTTCATCCAAGCTGTCTACTTCCGTTGCACATAAGACCGGACCAAAAATTTCGTTCTTATAGATTTCCATATCCGTGGTGACTTTGCCAAACATCGTTGGCCCTACCCAGTTACCATGTGGATAGCCAGCAACGTCACAGTTACGTCCATCAACCAACAATTCGGCGCCTTCATTCACCCCTTGGGTAATGAAATTTTCTACTCGCTGCTTCGCTTGTGGGCTAATTAACGGACCATAAGCGGCATCTGGATCATCCCAACCGCCGGGTTTCACTTTAGCTAACTCAGCCGCAATTTCAGGTATCCACTCACGCGCAGAACCTACAAATACAGCCACCGAGATAGCCATACAACGTTGTCCGGCTGCGCCCACTGAGGCTCCTACAAGGTTACTAATCACTTGTGATTTATTAGCATCAGGCATGATAACGCAGTGATTTTTGGCACCGGCAAAGGCCTGCACGCGCTTCATGTTTTCAGTACCACGGCGATAGATATACTGTCCTACAGCAACCGACCCTACAAATGAAATAGCTTTCACCGCCGGCTCATCAAGTAAGAAATCTACTTGCTCCTTACCACCATGGATAACTTGCAATACGCCTTTTGGAGCGCCAGCTTGCTCAAACAATTCAACGAGTCGGGTTGGGGTTAACGGATCTTGCTCAGATGGCTTCAAAATAAACGTGTTTCCACAAGCGATAGCTAACGGAAACATCCATAACGGAATCATTGCTGGGAAGTTAAACGGCGTGATACCTGCACACACCCCTAAAGGTTGGGTAAAGCTATAGGTATCAATACCGCGTGCGACATTTTCTACGGTCTCTCCCATCAGCAACGATGGAATATTAGCTGCATGCTCAACCACTTCGATGCCTCGCCACACATCGCCTTTAGCATCTTCAAAGGTTTTACCTGTTTCACTTGCTAAAATCTCTGCAATTTCATCATGATGTTCTTTCAGTAACGCCTGATAGCGCATCATCACCCGGGCCCGCTCAGACACGGCAACTTCTTTCCACGTTAGAAAAGCTTGTTGGGCACTAGCCACAGCTTGAGCCATCTCGGTTTGGGTTGCGCAAGGTGCTTGAGCAATCACTTCCTGCGTGGCTGGGTTAGTGACATCAATCCACTGGCTACTTTGTGATTGCACAAATTCACCATCAATATATAAAGGAACTTTCTTCGACATGGTTCATACCTCGTTGTTCGCAATCTGCGGAATGGGGTTAATGACTCCATTCTGGCGGTTTTTTTGTTGCTTTAACATCGACTATCTTGCCACAATAATGGACAAAATTGTCATTTATGGAGTTTATCATGAGCCAACCTTCAACCTGGCCACTCCCAGCGGGAAGTTCGCGGGTAGTGTTACCCTTGCAACTGACTCGTCAACTTGATCAACATCCACTGACGAAACATTTGTATCCCGTTGCTTATGGCCATTACGTTGACGCCTTGGGGCATCAAGTTGAACGCCAGCAGCATACCGATCACCTGCTGATATTTTGTCATCGCGGTCGCGGTTGGTTCCGTACTCATAATGCCACTGGTAGCTTAGAAGCCGGCCAATTACTGCTATTACCAGCGGGGCAAGCGCATGCTTATGCTGCAGACCATGAGCAACCATGGAGCATTTACTGGGCTCATTTTCGCGGTTCTGCGGCCGTCCAATGCTCTGATTTTCTATCGCTTTCAGCCCAATCACCGGTACTAACTTTGAGTCGCTGGCGCCAGCTTATTCCTGTCGTTACTGATTTGCTCAATTTACAAACACAACGCTATCAATTCTCTGCGGCTATCGTTGCCGCAAGCTTATTACAACGTATTATCGCCGAGTTACCGCGACTCACGTCTGCCATGCAGATACCCGCGGGCTTTGATCTACGCGCCCTTGAGCGATTCATGTACGATAACTCGCATCGGGATATCAGTTTGGATGAATTTGCCGAGTTTGCGGGCTTATCGCGCTATCATTTTAGTAAAAAGTTCAAACAAATTACTGGCAGCAGCCCGATGCGATTTTTCAACCAAATAAAAGTAAAATTAGCCTGCCAATTACTGGATACTACCACCTATTCTATTCGCCAAATTGGTCAACAGTTAGGATTTGATGATCCCTATTATTTTTCACGACTATTCAAAAAAACCATGGGGATTTCTCCCCAATACTATCGCGAGAGTAGTCACATGACTCATTCTCAAACCAACTTACTCAACCCACAACAAGGTCGTTAACTATGTGGATTCTTTGGGCTGTCACCCTATTATGGGCTGCAAGTTTCTCACTCATTGGTGAATTCCTTGCTGGCCAAGTTGATGGTTATATTGCGGTATTTATCCGCATGGTCTTAGCCTTTTTATTATTTATTCCACTATGGCGCCCCCGCCGCATTAATCTAGCTAAGCAATGTCAACTAGCGGCTATCGGGGCCTTGCAAATAGGCGTGATGTACCTCTTTCTGTATCATGCCTTTCTGTACTTAAGCGTGCCTGAAGTACTGCTGTTTACTATATTTACGCCGCTCTATATTACCTTACTGGATGAGCTTCTCTACCAACGACGTCGGTTACCGCTGCGTTGGTGGCTTGCTACCGCAATAGCAGTAGTTGGCGCTGCCATTATTCGTTTCGACGACTTAAGTGATTCTTTTTGGTATGGCTTTTTACTTATCCAAGCCGCTAACCTTTGCTTTGCCGCTGGCCAAGTTTTCTACAAGCGTTTAGAACTTGGCGATGAGCGTAATCAGTTGCACCTGTTTGCTCTATTTTTCTTCGGTGCAACCTTAGTTACCGGCCTTGCGATGCTTAGCTTTGCTAACTTTCAGCTAATACCGCAACAACCGCTACAATGGTTTATCCTAGCCTGGCTTGGTTTAGTTGCTTCAGGCCTCGGTTATTGGGCCTGGAACATCGCTGCCAAACGAGTGAATGTGGCGCAGCTTGCGACCATGAACAATATGCTGATACCCGCTGGGCTGCTGATTAATTATCTATTCTGGCAGCAAGCTGTGGTTTGGCCACGACTCATCATCGGAGCTGCGGTATTAGCACTCGCAGTCTGGTTGGCCTCGTCGCCAAGGCCAAACCCATCCAACTAATCCATGGTGGCGGTTAGAATACTTCAACCGCCACTGCGACAGCTTCTCCGCCACCAATACAGAGTGACGTTATCCCTTTTGACAACTGGCGCTGTTTCAAGGCATGGATCAAGGTAACCAGTAAGCGTGCGCCACTGGCACCAATCGGATGCCCAAGCGCACAGGCGCCGCCATTCACGTTAACCTTGGCAGGGTCTAACTGCATTTGCTGGATGGCTAACATGGTCACCATCGCAAAAGCTTCGTTAATCTCCCACAAGTCAACGTCTTCAACCTGCCAGTTAAGCTTAGCTAACAGGCTATTCATGGCTCCAATTGGCGCAACAGTAAATTCTGCAGGCGCTTGCGAATGAGTGGCATGCCCAACAATTCTGGCAAGTGGGGTTAAGCCCTGCTGCTTTGCATCACTTTCTGACATTAATACCAATGCTGCAGCACCGTCAGAGATAGAGCTCGAGTTAGCTGCAGTAATAGTTCCTTGTGCTGCAAAAGCTGGACGCAACCCCGGAATTTTTTCTGGCATCGCTTTACCAGGCTGCTCGTCAATACTAACGGTTACATCGCCTTTACGGGTTGAATAAGTTACGGGGGTAATTTCATCATCAAAACGACCGCTTTTGATGGCTTCTTGGGCTCGGGTTAATGACGAAATAGCGAACGCATCCATCGCCTCTCGGCCCAGACCATAGTCATCTGCAGTGGCCTGCGCATAACACCCCATCGCTTTACCTTCGTATGCATCTTCTAAGCCATCTAACATCATATGATCATAGACAGCATCGTGTCCCATACGCATGCCTGTGCGAGCCTTTTTCAATAGGTATGGCGCATTACTCATACTTTCCATGCCACCGGCTACAACAGTTTTCGCTGAGCCTGCGCGGATAATATCATGCCCTAACATGACTGCTTTCAAACCTGAACCACACACCTTATTGATGGTGGTTGCGCCAGCACTGCGAGGGAGTTCTGCAAAGAGCGTCGCTTGTCGCGCTGGAGCCTGTCCCAAACCGGCCGGGAGTACATTCCCCATAATAACTTCATCGATGGAGGCCGCGGTTAACCCACTTGCAGCTACGGCTGCTCGAATGGCTGTAGCGCCAAGTTGTGGGGCACTTACGTCAGCTAAACTACCTTGAAAACCACCCATTGGAGTACGTTTGGCGGCAACAATCACAACTGCATCAGACATATTTTCTCCTTATCAACCCTCCAACTCGTCAGTAACTTTATTGCTACCGGAAGTTTTCGTAGTTTCTTACCTTTACGTTAACGTTAACTTGTTTTAAGCTTACCGCTCTCACTGGACACAAGCAAGCACAAATGAAGCCATCACAAACCTATACCATTGGTGAATTAGCGCGCGAATTTGATATTACCACGCGCAGCATTCGCTTTTATGAAGATCAAGGTCTTATAGCACCGGAGCGACAAGGCCAAACACGCCTCTACGGCAATAAAGATCGCGTACGCCTAAAACTGATTTTGCGCGGTAAGCGACTCGGTTTTTCCTTAGCGGAAACTAAGCGCTTGTTTGATCTCTATGACATGGAAAATAGTAGTTCTCGTCAGTTGCATACGGTGTTAGAGCTGATTGACGATAAGAAAATGTCGCTCAAACAGCAACTCGAGGACATCAAAGTATTGCTTGTTGAATTAAGTAATTTAGAAGAACGCTGTCGTGATGAATTAGCTGAAATTAACGCACAGGCAGCCGCTAACCAGAACCCAAGTAGTAATCAGGAGACCTTATGATTAGTCAGTATACTGTATTTAATTTTGGCCTTGGCGAAACCGCCGATATGATTCGTGAGAGCGTTAATGCCTTTGCCCGCGATGAAATCGCTCCACGTGCTGCTGCCATCGACGAAAGTAATGAGTTCCCTGCTGACTTGTGGCGTAAGTTCGGTGATTTAGGCCTGCTTGGTATGACTGTTGCAGAAGAATACGGTGGTTCGGGTTTGGGTTATCTAGAGCACGTGATTGCCATGGAAGAAATCAGCCGGGCGTCCGCCTCGGTTGGCTTGAGTTACGGTGCTCACTCTAACTTATGCGTCAATCAGATTTACCGTAATGGCACCACCGAGCAAAAACAAAAATATTTGCCCAAACTTTGTAGTGGCGAACACGTCGGTGCTCTTGCTATGAGTGAACCTAATGCGGGTTCAGATGTTGTTAGTATGAAATTAAAAGCAGAGCGTCAGGGCGATGACTATATCCTTAACGGCAACAAAATGTGGATCACCAACGGTCCCGATGCTGATGTTCTAGTCGTTTATGCAAAAACCTCGCCTGAGAAAAACTCACGAGGCATCACCGCATTTATCATTGAAAAAGATTTCCCCGGATTTAGCACGGCGCAAAAGCTAGATAAATTAGGAATGCGTGGCTCAAACACCTGTGAACTTGTATTTACTGATTGCAAAGTACCAGCTAGTAATATTTTGGGCGAACTAGATGGCGGTGTCGAAGTTTTAATGAGTGGTCTCGATTACGAGCGCGCTGTTCTTGCCGCTGGTCCCTTGGGTATTATGCAGGCCTGCTTAGATGTTGTGGTACCTTATACCCACGATCGTAAACAATTTGGCAAAGCCATTGGTGAGTTTCAGCTAGTACAAGGCAAAGTAGCCGATATGTACACACGTACCAACGCTGCGCGAGCTTACGTCTATGCCGTCGCCCAAGCTTGCGATCGCGGTGAAACCACTCGTAAAGATGCTGCGGGCGCCATTTTATATTCAGCTGAGTTAGCCACCCAATTAGCACTGGATGCGATTCAGCTATTAGGTGGCAATGGCTACATTAATGAGTATCCAACTGGACGTTTGTTGAGAGATGCTAAGCTTTACGAAATTGGCGCTGGTACCTCAGAAATTCGCCGCATGCTGATCGGTCGTGAACTGTTCAGCGAATCAGCTTAACCTACTCAGGAGTTGCCGTTGTGACTGTATTAAGCAGCAGTGTAAATACCAAAGATGCCACGTTTATCGCTAATCAGCGGGCGATGCAAGACGTGGTTAACGACTTGTACGAGAAAGCTGAACAGATCAAACAAGGTGGCGGCGCAAAATATCAAGAGCGCCATCTGGCACGCGGAAAGCTCCTTCCGCGCCAGCGTATTGATAAACTCTTGGATAGCGGCTCACCCTTTCTAGAGATTGGCCAATTTGCTGCTTGGGATTGCTATGAAGATTATGTTCCTGCTGCTGGCGTGGTCGCTGGAATAGGACGCGTAGCTGGCGTGCAATGTATGATTGTAGCCAATGACGCCACGGTTAAAGGTGGTACTTATTATCCTTTGACCGTGAAAAAACACTTACGCGCCCAAGAAATTGCAGAGCGTTGTCGCCTCCCCTGTATCTATCTCGTCGATTCAGGTGGTGCTAATTTACCACGGCAAGATGAAGTATTTCCTGATCGTGACCACTTTGGCCGTATTTTCTTTAATCAAGCCAATATGTCAGCCAAAGGAATTCCTCAAGTAGCGGTTGTGATGGGGCTATGCACCGCCGGTGGTGCTTATGTGCCAGCAATGGCTGACGAAAGTATTATCGTGAAAGAACAAGGTACCATTTTCTTAGCTGGTCCGCCGTTGGTTAAAGCGGCGACAGGCGAAGAAGTAAGCGCCGAAGAGCTCGGTGGCGCTGATGTGCACACTCGTATCTCCGGGGTTGCCGACCATTTTGCACAAAACGATGAACATGCGTTAGCACTCGCTCGACGTTCCATTGCACGGCTCAATTACCAGCCGGCTGCGCCTCTGCCACAGCATGATTTTGTTGAGCCGCGTTACTCAGCTGATGAAATTTACGGTATTGTCGGCACCGATTTACGTAAGCCCTACGATGTTCGAGAAGTGATTGCGCGTATTGTCGATGGCTCTGATTTTGATGAGTTCAAACAAAACTACGGTGCTACCTTGGTTACTGGATTTGCCACTATTCACGGCTACCCCGTTGGGATCGTTGCTAATAACGGGATCCTGTTTTCTGAATCAGCGCAAAAAGGCGCGCATTTTATCGAGCTCTGTGCCCAGCGTAAAATCCCCTTAGTTTTCTTACAAAACATCACTGGGTTTATGGTCGGTAAAAAATACGAAGCCGAAGGCATAGCTAAGCATGGTGCGAAAATGGTGACAGCGGTTAGTTGCGCTCAAGTTCCTAAATTCACCATTTTAATTGGCGGGAGCTACGGTGCTGGTAATTATGGTATGTGTGGACGAGCATACGACCCCACCTTGATGTTTATGTGGCCAAATGCACGAATTTCGGTCATGGGTGGTGAACAAGCCGCTGGTGTGATGGCTCAGGTCACCAAAGATAACCTAGCTCGCTCTGGGCAAACGATGACGGCTGCACAAGAACAAGAATTAAAACAGCCAATTATCGAAACCTATGAAAAGCAAGGGCATCCTTATTACGCTTCCGCACGATTGTGGGATGACGGAATTATTGATCCTGCCCAAACTCGTACCGTTTTGGCACTAAGTTTGGCCGCAGCGAATAACGCCCCTATTGCCGACACCAAGTTCGGCGTGTTCCGCATGTAGGAGCTTGCTATGAATTATCAATCCATCATTTTAGAAGAAAAAAACCAGGTAGCATGGCTCACGTTGAACCGAGGCGCAGTTCACAATGCCTTTGATGACAACATGATAGCCGAGCTACTACACGCATTAGCTCAGGTACGTAGCAATAACAACGTGAGAATGCTGGTATTGCAAGCGCAAGGCAAAAACTTTTCTGCTGGAGCCGATCTTACCTGGATGCGCTCTATGGCAACTAAGAACTACGCAGAAAACATCAAAGATGCGAGTGAGTTAGCCCGTCTTATGCAAGAGTTAGATGAACTTCCGCAGCCAACGGTTGCGCTAGTTCAAGGTGCTGCTTTTGGTGGCGCTGTAGGTTTAGCCGCTTGCTGCGACATCTGTCTGGCCACTCCCACTGCAAGTTTTTGTTTGAGCGAAGTAAAAATCGGGCTCATTCCAGCGGTGATAAGCCCTTATGTGATGCGTGCTATCGGGACTCGTCAGGCACGCCGTTTTATGCTCACCGCAGAACGTTTTAGTGCTGACGTTGCGCAACAAATGGGCCTAGTACATAGCCTGGTTGATGATCTTGAGGAAGCAGTTACTCCTGTCATTGAACAACTACTAGGTAATGGTCCGCATGCCGTAGCTGCAGCTAAAAAACTAATACTGACATTAGATCAACAGCCACTGAACGAGAATACGCGCACCACAACTATTGAGGCCATCGCTGCTATTCGTGTTTCTGCTGAAGGTCAAGAAGGGCTTTCTGCTTTCTTAGAAAAGCGTTCTCCTGATTGGAAAACCACAAATAAATAAGGATCTGCAATGTTACGCAAATTGCTAATTGCTAACCGCGGTGAAATCGCTTGCCGTATTATCCGCACAGCGCGCAGTATGGGTATCCGAACCGTTGCCGTTTATTCTGATGCAGATCGTCATGCCCAACACGTACACATGGCTGATGAAAGCATTTATCTCGGTCCTGCGCCCAGTGCCGAAAGCTACTTAGTCATCGATAAAATCATTGCGGCGGCTAAGCTAAGCGGCGCTGATGCTATTCACCCAGGCTATGGTTTTCTCTCAGAAAATGAAGATTTTGCTGATGCGTGCGCCAGCAACCAACTCATTTTTGTCGGCCCCCCTACTAGTGCTATTGCAGCTATGGGCTCAAAAAGCGCCGCTAAAGCTATCATGAGTGAAGCTGGTGTTCCCTTGGTGCCAGGCTATCATGGTAGTGAACAAGGCCTTGAGCTATTACAAGAAGAAGCACAAAAAATCGGCTTCCCGGTACTATTAAAAGCCGCGTATGGTGGCGGTGGTAAAGGGATGCGCGTGGTTGACAGCGCCAATCAGTTTGCCGAAGCATTAAGCTCTGCGAAACGCGAAGCACAAGCTGCGTTTGGCAACGACAAGATGTTGATTGAAAAATTTATCGGTAATCCTCGACATGTGGAAATTCAGGTGTTCTGCGATGAGCATGGTAATGCCGTGTACCTAGCCGAACGTGATTGCTCAGTACAACGCCGTCATCAAAAAGTCATCGAAGAAGCCCCTGCCCCATCTATCAGCAGTAGTACCAGAATCGCAATGGGCGAAGCTGCCGTTCGAGCTGCGCAGGCAATCGATTATGTTGGTGCTGGTACGGTCGAGTTTTTACTAGATACCGATAATAAATTCTATTTCATGGAGATGAATACTCGGTTACAAGTAGAGCACCCGGTAACAGAAATGGTGACAGGCCAAGACCTTGTCGCTTGGCAGCTACTGGTAGCAGGCGGAGCTCCGCTCCCACTCTCGCAAGACCAAATCCAGATCACTGGCCACTCTTTTGAGGCCCGGATTTATGCCGAAGACCCCGACCATGAATTTTTGCCAAGCACCGGTACCTTGCATGTTTTAAAGCCACCAAGCACCAATGCATACGTACGTATCGATAGCGGTGTGGTCGAGGGTGATGAGGTAAGTTCTTACTATGACCCTATGATTGCTAAACTTGTGGTTTGGGGTGAAGATCGAGCCATCGCATTAGGACGCTTAATTCAAGCCCTAAACGATTATCAAATTGCTGGGGTTCGCACTAATATCGATTTTTTACGTAAAATTGCTGGCCATCAGAAGTTTGCTCAGGCTGATTTAACAACTCGCTTCATTGAGAAGTACCATACTGAATTATTTCCAAATAATGATGCTCTTATTAAGCCATATGCAATCATGGCTACTTTAGCGGAAATGGTAGATTTAAAAACAGCCTCAGCGCCAGCCAACCCATGGACATCGCAGCAGTCATTTAGGCTGAATCAACCTAGCCAGTTCGCATTAGCATTGCGCTATGCTGACGACCTGCTCCATATTGAGCTGACCGCAACAGCCACCGGCTGGCAAGCGACTGACGATAGCGATCATTGGTTGGTGGAAAAAATTGCGGATAAGTATTACTTCACTCAAAATGGACGCCGTTTCAGCGCTCATATCATGCGCTCAAACCAAGATATCCTAGTGATGACAGAACGTGCCTGCTTGCCATTTACTCGGCATTTGATTGCCGACACCCTGCAACAGGAGGTTGCTGCTGGCAATCTAACCGCACCCATGAACGGCACTGTGGTGCAAGTTATGGTTGCGCCGGGTGACTCTGTTGAAGCAGAACAAGCGCTCATTATCATGGAAGCGATGAAAATGGAGTATACCATTCGCGCACCTCAGGCTGGGGTAGTTGAACAAGTTTTCTATCAAGCGGGTGATTTAGTAAGCGATGGAGCTGAACTGTTGAGCTTAGCAGATTCAGAGTAATAGCTATTTATGATTCACGGTGCGGAGACAGAAATGACAATACCTACGCAAGTTAAAATAGTTGAAGTAGGCCCCAGAGATGGCTTGCAGAACGAAGTTGCTGTACCCCTTGAGGCAAAGGTCGCACTGGTGAATGCATTAGCAAAAAGTGGTTTAACTTACGTTGAAACAGGCGCCTTTGTTAGCCCTAAATGGGTTCCTCAGATGGCTGACAGCGCCGCTGTTTTTGCCAACATCGAGCGCTCGCCAACAACCACTTATGCAGCATTAACACCTAATTTACAGGGCTTTGAAGCAGCAATTGCAGCCGGAGTAGATGAAGTCGCAGTTTTCGCTGCGGCATCTGAAGCTTTTAGTCAAAAAAATATTAATTGCAGTATTGCAGAGAGCCTTGCGCGTTTTGCACCTGTTATTGCAGCTGCTCGGCAAGCTAACATCCGTGTTCGTGGCTATGTCAGTTGTGTTCTCGGATGTCCTTATCAAGGCCACGTTGAGATCTCGCAAGTAGCCGCCGTAGCCGAACAACTCTGGCAGCTTGGCTGTTACGAAATATCCCTTGGCGATACTATTGGCGTAGGGACACCATTGCACGCCCAACAGATGCTAGCAGCCGTTGCTGAACGAGTGCCGATGCAGCACTTAGCGTTGCATTTTCATAATACTTACGGGCAAGCACTGGCCAACATCGCTAGTTGTCTACCGATGGGAATAAGCACCTTTGATAGTGCCGTGGCAGGTTTAGGTGGCTGTCCTTATGCCAAAGGCGCTAGCGGTAACTTAGCTACCGAAGACTTAGTTTATATGCTTGAAGGTATGGGTATTAATACCGGTATCAATCTTAATCAATTAGTCGAAGCCGGCGCCGCTATTTGTCAGCATTTAAATCATGGTCCACGTTCACAGGTCGCACTCGCTGAATTAGCAAAACAGGAAACCAAGTAATGTCGAACTCAGTTATGTGGCAGCCTTCTGCCGAGCAAATTGAGCAGGCGCGTATGACTGATTTTATGCGCACCATCAATCGCCAACAACAACTCCAACTGGCTAGCTATCATGATTTACATGCTTGGTCAGTAGCTCATAGCCCCACCTTTTGGCGCAGCCTATGGGATTATTGTGACGTTATTGGTGAGCCAGGCGAAATAATAGTTAAAGACGCCGATAAACTCCCCGGCGCTTCTTGGTTTCCTCAAGCCACGCTTAATTTTGCAGAAAACCTCTTACGCTATCGTGACGACCGCATTGCACTCACTTTTCGCGGCGAAAATGGTAGTCGGCAGCAACTTAGCTACGCACAGTTATATCACAGGGTCGCTGCGCTAGCAGCAGCTATGCGTAAAGACGGTATCGTTGCCGGCGACCGCGTTGCTGGTATGATGCCTAACTGTATTGAAACAGTTATAGCGATGCTAGCAACCACCAGTATCGGAGCTGTGTGGTCATCATGCTCTCCTGATTTTGGTGTGCAAGGTGTCGTGGATAGATTTGGTCAGATCACGCCTAAACTGCTGATTACCATTGATGGCTACTTTTATAACGGCAAAACCATCGATATTCATGAAAAAGTGGCCGCTATAAGAGAACAATTGCCCAGTTTACAACGCACCCTTGTTGTCCCCTTTGCCGAACTAAACCAGACCTTAGCTCCTGGTTGTGACGCTTGGGATGATTACCTGATAGAAGATGCCAGCACCCTTCACTTTGAACCTATGCCGTTCAATGCACCGCTTTATATTATGTTCAGCTCAGGCACAACGGGGGTCCCTAAATGTATCGTGCATGGTGTTGGTGGAACACTTTTACAGCATCTAAAAGAGCATGCTCTCCATACTGATATCCGTCGCGATGACGTCTTCTTCTACTTCACCACGTGCGGCTGGATGATGTGGAACTGGTTGGTTTCTGGTCTTGCTCAAGGCGCTACCTTGGTGCTTTTTGATGGTTCTCCTTTTGCCCCTAGCCCTGCATATTTGTGGCAAGTGGCCGATGAGGAAGGCATCACCGTATTTGGGACTAGTGCGAAATATCTATCAGCTCTAGAAAAAGCCGGTTACCTGCCCAAACAACAGCATTCGTTAACTCAATTGCGAACCATTTTAACGACCGGCTCGGTGTTGGCGCCGGAGAACTTTGATTATGTTTATCGAGATATCAAAGCTGATCTTTGTTTGTCGTCCATTTCAGGTGGTACTGATATCGTTTCATGTTTTGCACTAGGCAACCCTATTCTTCCCGTCTATCGTGGTGAACTGCAATGTCGTGGCTTAGCTCTTGATGTGCAAGTATTTAACGAGCAAGGTAACCCAGTAACAGGCGAAAAAGGTGAATTAGTTTGTCTTAACAGCTTTCCCTGCATGCCCCTTGGTTTTTGGAATGACAACCAAGGAGAGCGCTATTTTAATGCGTATTTTGCACGATTTAATCAAGTCTGGGCACATGGCGATTATGCCGAAATAACCCAACACCAGGGGGTGATTATTTATGGTCGCTCCGATGCTGTGCTTAATCCTGGTGGCGTTCGCATAGGTACTGCTGAAATTTATCGACAAGTTGAAAAAGTCGAAGCCGTCTTAGAGAGTATTGCTGTGGGACAACGCTGGCAAGATGATGAGCGCGTGGTGCTGTTTGTGCGTCTACGTGATGGGTTACAGCTCAACGATGCCTTACAACAGCAAATACGACAGACTATTCGGACGCATGCTACGCCACGTCATGTTCCTGCGGTTATTGCTCAAGTAGCTGATATACCAAGAACTATCAGTGGTAAAATTGTTGAACTTGCGGTACGCCAAGTGATTCATAATGAACCGGTAAAAAATACCGACGCTCTCGCAAACCCAGACGCGTTGCAATACTTTGTAAATCGACCAGAACTACAGGAGTAAGCGTTAGTGCGCGGTTGGCGGTCCTACTTTATTGTAGCAATTATCACTCTCGGGGTTACCATGCTGGCATGGCTAACCTTAGAGAGTTATGATCATTCGCGCATTCACCAACGTATTCAAGACGATGCACAGAGTGTTGAAAGCAACCTCAGAGCTAGCCTCATCAGACTCATGTACACTGCGGAAATCACCGGTGAATTGCTTCAGCAACCGTCTATTTCAGTGGTTGATGATCCTGGCCAAGCCATTAATGATATTCTAGCCGACTTTTATAAATCGGTTGAAGCCGTTATCTTAGTAGATGATGAGCTGAAAATTATCCAAACATACGGCTCGGTGAATGCTCATTTAGCTCAGCAGACCGAGTTATTGGTTAGCCCTGAAGATCGACTTCATATTCAGCAAAGTCAATTACAGCCCCTATTCGTGGATGGAAAAAACCTCGCTAACGATGCTCACCATTTTGCCCTAATTGTCCCTTTTAAAGATGGTTCCACGACCTATTTCATGGTTCTACTGGTTGATTTACAAGAGTTATTTGGTGAGACCATCAGGCACCATATTCAAGAAGGTAACCAAGTTAGCGTCATTCGTAACAATCAACCGATTTTTTCTTTCGCTGCTAACGATGAGCTACGCAATCTATGGGGAAAAGAATTTACGATAAGAATCGCTGACTCGCGTTTCTTATTTACCCTATGGCCAAGCCATGAGCGTTTTGAGCAACTTCATATTGTTCGACCTATTTACTTGCCGTTAGCTGCTTTATTCCTGCTGGGGCTTGGTTTTTTAGCAGCTTATGCCATTAATAAGCGCGAATTAAATATCAAGCGGCTAAATAACCAGCTTGCTGAATTGCAGCTTCATCTGCAAACCAAAAATGAGCTTCAGGCGAGGCTAGAGTTCTTGTCTGAACACGATGCTTTAACTGAATTACCGAATCGCAATGCACTCATTCGTTATTTAATACAGCACTTAGCCGAGCAACAAGCAGAATTAGGCAATACGCTAGTATTGCAATTAAATCTCGATCATTTTAAAGACATCAATAATGCCCTAGGTCACAAAATCGGTGATGAATTACTTCGACGCGTAGCTCATCGATTAGAACGGTTATCACTGCCAGGAAGTTACTTGGCGCGGTTAGGTGGTGATGAGTTTTTGTTAGTTAAAGCCGATGTGAATAGTAATGACAAGGCACATGAAATTGCGACCCTAGTCAATCAACAAATAGAACCTCAGTTTTTTATCAATAACCATGAGATTTATAGTTCATTTTCAATAGGTATGGCCTTTGCCAATGATGCGAATTACGATGCTGAAACTCTATTACGCCATGCTGATATTGCCCTAAATAAGGCTAAGCAAATTGGTTATCGCGGCGTATGTATTTATACCCAAGATCAGCAGTCAGAATTAAGTCAGCGGTTATACGTACTTGAACAATTACATGAAGCTATTGAGTCACAAAAATTGGAAGTTCACTATCAACCCATCTTTGACCTTCGTAGTAATCAAATTGTGTCGCTAGAGGGACTCTTGCGTTGGCGCCAACATGATGGTGACCTGGCATTTCCCGAATATTTTCTGCCACTCGTCGAAGATACAGGTTTGATTGTACGATTAACGGAAACTATTCTCAGAAAAATATTTAATCAATTTAAATCATGGCGTGATGGCGATTATCATGACTTAAGAATTGGAATAAATCTCTCAGGCAAACAGTTAGCACTACCTGAATTACCAGAGCTATTAAAGGAAAACTTGAGACGAACTAATATACCAGCTCAGTTGGTTTATATTGAGATTAGAGAAGAGCTTTACTGTTCTCACGCACAATTCGATGATGGGATATTAGTAACGCTTAAAAAACTTGGATTTAGATTAACCGTTGATGGCCTTGGATTAAATTATGCTTCGATTGCTGCGATGGAAAAATGCGTTCCCCATCAACTAAAAATCGGGCAGCCCCTCATTGAGAAGCTGCCCTACGATGTAATACAAAGCTTGATTACTGACACTATGATTAAATTTAGCCGGCACAAAGCGATTGAAATTAGCGCCGTAGGTGTAGAGAATCAGCAGCAAGTAGATTTCTTATTACAGCGTGATTGTGTATCGGCGCAAGGATATTTCCTTTCTCGTCCAGTTCCAGCCGAACAAGTTCAAAGTATTTTAGATGCTCAGATACAACAGCGTGGTTGAGCACACTAGTCAATAAAAGGAGTAGCAAATGCAACGCGAAAGTATGGAGTTTGATGTTGTTATTGTTGGAGCAGGTCCAGCAGGATTGAGTTGTGCTATTCGCTTGGCTCAACAAGCCAAAGAAAAACAACAAGAATTAATGATATGCGTTGTTGAAAAAGGTTCTGAGGTCGGTGCTCACATTTTATCAGGCGCCGTTTTTGAACCACGCGCATTAAATGAGTTATTGCCAAATTGGCAAGAATTGGGAGCGCCGCTGAACACTCCAGTCACGCACGACCAAATCATGCTCTTTAAAAACGCAGAAAAGGCAACTGAACTGCCCTCTTTCATGGTGCCTAAGACATTCCACAACCATGGTAACTACATTACTAGTATAGGTAATCTTTGTCGCTGGTTAGCCGAACAAGCCGAAGCATTGGGCGTTGAAATATTCCCTGGATTTCCAGCGGCCAGCATCATCATTGAAGAGCAACGTGTAGCTGGTGTAATTACTGGTGATATGGGCATTAACAGTAACGGCGAACAAAAACCAGGATTTGAACCCGGCATGGAGCTTCGTGCTAAATATACTGTTTTTGCCGAGGGGAGCCGTGGCCATCTAGGTAAGCAGTTACAGCAAGAATTTAAACTAGCCGAAGATTGCTCACCACAACATTATGCGATTGGTTTTAAAGAAATATGGGATATCCCAGCCGAGCAACATCAACCAGGGTTAGTTGTGCATAGCACCGGCTGGCCGCTCACCGACGAAGCAACCGGTGGAGGCTACCTTTACCATGCTGAAGATGGCCAAGTTTATGTAGGCCTGATTGTCGATCTAAACTACAAGAACCCCTATTTAAGCCCCTTTAACGAGTTTCAGCGATTTAAAACGCATCCCAAGATTGCTGCCACACTGAAGCAAGGTAAACGTGTTTCGTACGGAGCGAGAGCAATTACTAAAGGCGGCTTTCATAGCTTGCCGCGCATGACGGTTCCCGGTGGCATTTTAATAGGGTGTAATGCTGGCACGCTTAATTTTGCCAAAATCAAAGGCAATCACACTGCAATGAAATCTGGCATGTTGGCTGCCGAAAGTATTTTTAATGCGTTACATAACGATACCGAAGACCACGAATTAAAAGATTTTGAATCTCGTTTTAAAGAATCTTGGTTATATGATGAACTTTACCGCTCACGTAATTTTGGTCCGGCCGTTCATAAGTTTGGTACTTACCTTGGTGGCGCATATAACACCATCGATCAGAACTGGTTTGGCGGTAAGCTCCCATTCAACATTAAAGACCAGCATGAAGATCACGCTCAGTTAAAACTGGCGCGCGAATGCCAAGTCATTGAGTACGAAAAGCCTGATAACAAATTGACCTTTGATAGATTATCATCCGTTTTTTTATCGAATACTAATCATGAAGAAGATCAGCCATGTCATTTAAAGCTTAAGGATTCGAGCATTCCATTGAATGTGAATATGCCCAAATTCGCAGAGCCAGCTCAGCGCTACTGCCCTGCTGGCGTTTATGAAGTGGTAGAAGAAAATGGCAAAGATGTATTTAAGATAAATGCCCAGAATTGTATTCACTGCAAAACATGTGATATTAAAGATCCGTCGCAAAATATTACTTGGGTGACACCTGAAGGTACAGGTGGACCTAATTATCCTAATATGTAACAGCTTAGTTTTCATGTCCGAGAAATCGGACATGAAAATAAGATTGTCGTCGTAATAAAACTCGTATGTAATATCGCCTCATAACTTAATAAAGAGAGTTTCGTTTAATGAGTGAATTTATTTCTATATTAACCCACGGACGACGGTTAAAAGCTGCAATAAAAGAGTTATCGGTTGAAGAGTTAAAAGAAGTTCAGTTAAAGCTTGGGAAAATAATCGACGATCGGATTCAAGAAGAAGCAGAACTTCGTCAACAAGAAGCCGAAAAACTCGAGAAAATAGCGGCATTGAAAGCTGCTGTCGCTGATGCTGGTTTATCTCCGGAAGATCTGATGGATACTTCCTTTGCCGGTACCTCTGCCCACATAAAACGACCACGTTCGCCCAAGCCAGCAAAGTATACTTACACTGATGAGCATGGTGCACGTAAAACCTGGACGGGCCAAGGCCGCATGCCAAAAGCTATCGTAAAGGCGCTAGCCGAAGGTGCCAGCTTAGAACAGTTTTTAATAAAATAGATAAACCCGAACTGGCACTTATAAGCATACCTAGTGATGCAAATAGAGTGCCAGTAACACAAGCCTCAGTAGTCCTACCTTAAGGGGCTAGCATAGCTTCATGAAACACCATCAAATAGAAATCATAGGTAAGGTACATTCGCCCTACCAACAAAAATTTGCTGTTCCTCGACAACCGGGACTGGTTCGCGCTGCTACCACTACCATTGAACTGACAGGCCCTTATAGCCAGCCTGATTGCTGCCGAGGGTTGCTCGATTTTTCTCATATTTGGGTCATCTTTGTTTTTCATCAGACCGTTGCAAGCGGTTGGAAACCGTTGGTGAGGCCACCGCGATTAGGCGGTAATCAACGTAAGGGCGTTTTCGCTACCAGAGCGACCTATCGCCCCAATGGCCTGGGGATGTCGGTGGTAAAACTGCTGAGCATTGATTACCACAGCGGTAGCACGTGGATTACCGTTGAAGGTGCGGATTGGGTAGATGAAACTCCGGTGGTCGATATTAAGCCTTATTTACCCTACGCTGATAGTGTTATCGATGCTCAAGGTGGCTTTGCCGATAATCGCCCTACTACCGAATTAGAGACTCATTTCAGTGAACAAGCCATACAAGACCTAGCCTTACTTGCTGACGATTATCCAAACCTAAAAGAATTGATCGGGCAAGTGTTAGAACAGGATCCACGTCCTGCTTATAACAAAGCAGCTCATCAAGAGAAAATCTATGGTATGGCGCTTTATGATTTAAATATTAAGTGGCGGGTCAAGCAACAGCAAAATATAGTCTTAAGCGTCACTAAAACCTTTTGACTTAGCCCCGCTGCTGGTAGAATTCTATCCATTACTTAACTACTATAAGCGCTTTAATTAGCTCCTAGTTGGAACTTTGAGGGACACATGCGTACTAGCCAATACTTACTTGGAACACTAAAAGAAACACCTGCTGATGCCGAAGTTATTAGCCATCAATTAATGCTTCGCGCCGGTATGATTCGCAAAGTAGCTGCTGGTCTTTATACTTGGACACCAACAGGTTTACGAGTTTTACGTAAAGTAGAGCGTGTAGTCAGAGAAGAAATGGAACGCGTTGGTGCGCTAGAAGTATTAATGCCTATGGTTCAACCCGCTGATTTATGGCAAGAATCTGGTCGCTGGGAAGATTATGGTCCTGAACTACTTAGATTGAAAGATCGTAGTCATCGTGATTTTGTGCTGGGCCCCACACACGAAGAAGTCATTGCTGAACTCGTTCGAAAAGAAATCAATAGTTATAAGCAATTGCCTATGAACTTATTCCAGATCCAGACTAAATTTCGAGATGAAATTAGACCTCGTTTTGGCGTCATGCGGGCGCGTGAATTTATCATGAAAGATGCTTATTCCTTCCACTTGGACCAAGCTAGTCTTCAAGAAACTTACGATGCAATGCATGCTGCTTACTGCCGTATCTTTGAGCGTTTAAACCTAGATTATCGCCCTGTTATCGCTGATACAGGATCCATTGGCGGTCACTCCTCTCACGAGTTTCACGTATTGGCTGATTCTGGTGAAGATGATATTGCATTCTCTGATAGTTCTGATTACGCCGCGAACGTTGAAATGGCCGAAGCTATAACACTTCTAGCCGAGCCACCAGCGGCAACCACAGCTATGGAGAAAGTCGCCACCCCAAACGTTAAAACTATTGCTAGCCTAGTTGATGAGTTTGGTATCGCCATAGAACAGACCGTAAAAACTCTTATTGTTCATGGCTGTACCGAGGGGTCGCTAGTTGCACTTATGATACGTGGCGATCATCAGTTAAATGAAATAAAAGCAGCAAAACTGCCACAGATCGCATCACCGCTCGTGTTCGCAAATGAAGAAGAAATTGTGGCCGCCATTGGCGCAGGCCCGGGCTCTCTTGGACCTGTTGGGCTTCCAATTCCCTTGATTATTGATCGCAGTGTTGCCGTTATGGCAGATTTTGCTGCAGGCGCTAACGATGATGGCTATCATTACTTCAATATCAATTGGAACCGTGATGTTCCGCTACCAGAAGTAGCAGATATCCGCAACGTGGTTACAGGCGATCCTAGCCCCTGTGGTAAAGGTAACCTTTTGATTAAACGCGGTATTGAGGTGGGTCATATCTTCCAATTAGGGAAGAAATACTCAGATGCAATGAAAGTTGGTGTCCTTACTGATAGCGGTAAACATGAAACGTTAATGATGGGATGCTACGGTATTGGAGTTTCTCGAATTGTCGCAGCAGCGATTGAGCAGAACCATGATCAATTCGGTATCAAATGGCCAACGGCACTAGCTCCTTTCCAAGTAGTAATCGTACCCATGAATATGCACAAATCGTCACGAGTACAAGATACTGCAGAAAAATTGTATAAAGACCTTCAAGCACATCATGTAGATGTACTTTTTGATGACCGAAAGGAAAGACCCGGCGTTATGTTTGCGGATATGGAGTTGATTGGAATTCCTCACCAATTAGTGATTGGCGAACGTAACCTTGATGAAGGTTTGATTGAATACAAAAGCCGAACAACTGGTGCAAAACAAACTATCGCGATTGATGATGTTGTTAGTTTTCTTATGTCGCAATAAGTTTTAAAACCGGCCCGCAAGCCACAAGAACCAGATAAAAGCAAAGCCCTGCAGCTGAATCAGCTGCAGGGCTTTCAATTTAAGTCAGATCACTAGGGCAACTATTAAGCAAAAATTACGCGGGCCAGCTATGGAAATAACATCAGTATTAGCGCTAATATAAAGTTAATCCTACTAATTAAACCTTTAACCATGGATAAAAATAATAACAACACGATTTCATGGAAAATGATGTTAGGGGCTTTGATTAAATTCATCCCTCGTTTACCTATTTTTTTCTGCACTCTTGTTAAATTAGCATGGGCTAAAAAACATCACCGTGGCTCTACGGGATGGTTTCTACAGCAAGCAGCTCGCCGATATCCCAAACGTATTTTTTTGAAGACTCATGAGGGCAACTTTACTTACGAAGAATTCAACAGCTGGGTTAATCAATTAGCCCACGCACTTGCTACCTATGGTATCAAGGACGGTGATTGTGTCGCGTTACTTTTTAATAATTCGGCTGCACAGCTAGCTTGGGCATTTGCAATCAATAAACTTGGAGCAATAGCTGGCATGCTTAATTCAAAACAACGACAAGAAGCTCTCGCGCATAGTATTAAGGTATTGCAGCCCAAGTTATTAATCAGCCAAAGTGCTTACGCCGAGGATGTAGCAATTCTTAACCTAGATCTTCAATGTGCACTTGATTCTAGAGTGGAATGGAACCAATTAAGCGCTGCCGCGCGAGCTTGTTTTTCCACTGATTTAACGCCCCTAATTAAGCCTGAACATCAACATAATCCAAGCCAAACCGAGACCATTACTTTAGCTCAGCATTGTTTTTATGTGCTTACTTCTGGCACTACCGGTTTACCTAAAGCTGCAGCCATGACCCATTTTCGCTGGTATAAAGCCGGTATCGGCTTCGGCCATATGGCGCTGAGATTGAAACAACAAGATACCCTCTACAACACCCTGCCGCTTTATCATAATACGGCTTTATCCATAGCATTAAGTGCCGTGGTCATGAGTGGTAGTTCGATGGCATTATCTGAACGATTCAGTGCCTCAGGGTTTTGGCAGGATATCAAAGATTTTCAAGCCTCCGTTTTTGTTTATGTGGGAGAAATGTGCCGGTACTTACTAAATCAGCCGACACAAGCCAGTGATAACCAGCATGGTATTCGTGCCATTATTGGTAACGGGATAAGAGCTGAAATCTGGGATGAGTTACAGCAACGTTTTGGTATTCGTCATATTTGCGAACTATACGGTGCTAGCGAAGGCAATGTAGGCTTTGTTAACGCCTTCAACTTAAAACGTACTGTCGGTTTTTCACCCATGACATATGCTGTTGTCGCATTTGATTTTGAACGCGAAATACCAGTACAAGATGATCTCGGCTATTTACAACCCGTAGCAAAAGGTGACGTTGGCCTTTTACTAACAAAGGTTTCATCGAAAGCTCCCTTTGATGGTTACACGAATAATCCCCAAGCTAATGCTGAAAAATTACTGGCAGATGTTTTTAAACCCGGCGATTGTTGGTTCAATACGGGTGACCTCGTTCGACATCAAGGGTTTCGCCATATTGCCTTTGTCGACAGAACGGGTGAAACCTTCAGATGGAAGTCAGAAAACGTTGCCACCACAGAAGTTGAGGCACAAGTAGCTCGTGTTACCGATATCATTGAAGCTGTAGCCTACGGTGTAAAAGTACCTCATGCCGAAGGTAAAGCAGGTATGGTTAGTCTTGTTCTAGCACAGGGTCGAGAGTTCAATCCTCAAGAGTTCTTTCAAACCATCCGCAAGCACTTACCCGAATATGCGTTACCTCGCTTTATTCGGCTTCGTCAACATCACGAGCTGACGACTACTTTCAAGATGATGAAAACTCAATTGAAGAAAGAAAGCTTTAGTTTAGCCAAGGTGACCGACCCATTGTATGTGTTAGTTGATTTAAAACATGGTTATCAGCCCCTTAGTACCCAGCTTTATGAGGCTATCCATCAAGGTTTAATCCAACTAAAATAGAACAACCCAACAGGTTTATAAACACTCATTAACGCTTATATTGAGTCGGACAGTAAGCTCGGCTTACAGCGGGGTCTCGTAAGTGCTCATGCTTAGTGACACGACCACTAACCCGTTGACGCCACAATTTAAAACTAGAAGGTTTGAGTTGCCGCCGCATGAGCGAGATAACAGCTTGCTCATCCATACCGTATAGAGTTTTGATTGCCTCAAACGGAGTTCGGTCTTCCCATGCCATCTCGATAATTCGTGATAATTCTGAAGGTTCAAGCTGATAATCCCAGTTATTCCCTTTACTCATACTTGTTTGCTCTTTTGTGATGCTTCCCACCACAATTACGCTCAAGCTTTATTTTTAGATTAGTTATCAAGTATCACTTACTGCCTACTAGCTCGACTTTCCCTGACGCCAAGTGAGTAGTGTTAGAGGAATAACAATTAATAGACTCCCTAGATAAAAACGTAAATCGGGTTGCTCGGCAAAAAACACGAATCCTAAAAGAACGGCACCTATCAATCCTGTGTATTCAGCACTGGTTATCTTATTACTATCGGCAGCTCGGTATGCATACACGCATGTTGCCGCATAAATCATCGCAAAGCAGCTCGACCCTATAGCTAACCAAAATAAGTACCAATCAAAAGTAGCCCCCTCAATAAGGGTCAACACCAAGGTGGTAGGAATACCAAGTATGTTAGTCAGATAAAGAGTATCAATGATACTATGTTCGACCGGCAGTTTCTTAATCAGTAGATTATTAATAGCTAAACTTGCAGCCACCACCAAAGCCGCCAAAACAAAGATATTTCCTTCACTAGGATTAACAATAACTAGTACGCCTAGCATACCTAAAGCCGCTGTACCTAATGACCAGAGAGTAACCTTTTCTTTGAAAAAAACACGTGCAAATACCACCGTAATCAGTGGTGCTGCATAAAAAATAGCATTCGCAGTAGCCAAGGGTAAGGTCGTTAGTGAAATAACCATAAATACCGCGCCAAATAAGAAGATATGAGCACGAGTGGCATGCCAGCGTAATTTTTGAGGTAGTAACGGTCGACGTAAATAAAGCATCACAGGTAGTAATAACAAGGCTGCACTTAATTGGCGCAGCAGCACAAACTGAAAGGGTGCTTCAAAGCCATCAAGTAACTTAATTAAGGAGTCAGATAAAATCGCAATATTGTTGCCAAAAATTAATAACAACACGGCTAGAATAAGCGAACGATCCACGACTAACTCCTCTTTAACTAACAGACTTTGGCTTGTTGTTAGATTGTACTATCGTGGTGATATTACTTATAATGATATTAATTAAAATAACTATGAGATTTTTGGATAATGAGTATCCCTTTACGCGCTATTCACTATTTTGTTGAAGCGGCTCGTGCTCAAAGCTTTTCTGTGGCGTCCCAGCGCTTACATGTCTCGCAGAGTGCTGTAAGCCACCAAATAAAAGGGCTTGAGGATTTCCTCGGGCATCCATTATTTGTCCGCAGAGGGCGAGATATCTTGCTTACGGCTTTAGGTGAGCAATATCTACAACAAGTGGCACCAGCCATTGATACTATCAGTCACGCCAGTATCGATATGAAGCAACAAAAATCTCGGCAGCTAAAACTAGCGTTGCATGGCTCGTTAGCGGTCAAGTGGCTGATTCCAGCATTAGATGACTTTCGCCTGCGTTATCCTAATATTGATCTATCACTGCAAATGCTCACTCAAGACGGACGTTTTGATACACAGTTTGCCGATTGTTTTATTACGACTCAACCACCTCGATCCGGCTTTACTCAATATCATTTATACGATGAGAGACTCAAACCCTATTGTGCCAAACCCCTTTGGAGCGAAGCACAGCAATTGCGAGAGCCTCATTTATTAACGCAATTCCCATTATTGTCGGCCGCATCTGTATTCAGTTCCAACCAGCCCGGCGAGGATTGGCGACGGTGGTTTGCTGCGGTTCAGCAACCCTTACCAGCTCATACTAAAATTCATCACTTTAGTCATGTTTTATTAGCGGTTGAAGCGGCTAAATATGGCCAAGGAATTGCCCTACTTAATGAATTTATGACCAGTACTGCTGAGCGTGCCGATAGCTTGTACGAATTACCTTTACATAGTATCCGCACCGACGATAGCTTTTACTTTGTTTATCCAAATCAAGCCGCTAAGCGGATTGGTCTTGAAGCTTTAGGCAAGTGGTTGGTTGCGCTTTGCAAAGAAAAAAGTTTGTGATCATGATCTAGGTCAATTGGTTTGACCAAATTCAAAGAGCTCGCTTGTAAACAAGTCTGTAGTGCGGATAATGAAGTCTCGATCATTAAGGAGGCTTAGTATGTCTTACTCCGCAACGTCGCAAGTAACTGTCACCTGTCACTCTGATGCTATGCAAGTCTTGTCTAAGCCTCAGCTTTTTAGCAATCAGGTATCGCAACATCTCTCAGTACCGAACGGCATGGATGATGAGCAGCATCAAACCTATCGGCAACTGATTGAGCCTTTTTTTTCAACGACTGCCATCGCTCAGTTTCAGCCCGCTTGTCGTGCTTTGATAGAGCGCCAAATAGCAGCCTTAGTTGACCACGCAGATGGTATGACTATCGATTTTATCACAGCTTTTGCTCGTCCCTTTGCGTTGGATATTCAATGGCTTTTTATGGGTTGGCCAGACGATTACAAACCGCTTATTGAGGCTTGGTTACAAGCCCAACAGCAGGCGCAACGCCAACAAGATAAATCGGCTATGGTAATGCTTGCGGCCGAATTTGAGCAACACATAGCCACGTTGGCCAAGCTAGCTCAACAACAGTCACAACCAACGGTGATGCGTCAACTCACCGAATTAAGGATTCACGGCCGAGCACTTAGTTTAGCCGAATTAACCAGCTTAATTCGAAACTGGACGGTAGGAGAATTAGCAACCATTACCGCCAGTGTCGGTCTTATAACCGGCTATTTGGCGCAACATCCGCAGCTCCAACAGCAGCTACGCAACAACGACTTACCGCTGCGCGAAAGTATTGATGAAATACTACGTATTCATGCGCCCTTGCCTAGTAATCGACGACGCACTCGTTGTCCTGTACAACTTGCTCAGCAAGAGCTTCCTTCAGCAACTCCGATAACCCTAGTATGGCCAGAAATACAGCGGGATGCTGCCGTTTTTCCACAGCCATTGACATTCAATCCGCAGCAAAATGCCGCACATAACTTACTTTATGGTGCTGGAGTTCATGTCTGCCCCGGTAAACCCTTAGCCCAACTGGAACTAGAAACATTTACACGTATTTTGCTAGAGCGGGTATCCTGTCTAGAATTAGCCGGCCAGCCAACATGGTCTAACTACCCTGCTACCGGCTTTAGCTCGTTACCGCTGAGACTAAGTGCTTAAGTTGTCATCAAAAAAGCCTATCTCAGTCATCGATAATTCTAGCTATCTAACTTGTGTGTGGGGCGCTATAGTCTATAGTCATAAAGTGCAGTGAATGGTGCTGATCCTTTGTATTATCGGATACTTAGATGCACCACAAGCTAATTTCGTCAGAGTTCTTTGCAGCTCAAAATGAAGAGGAACAGCTATGGATAATAAATCAGCTTCAAGTGGCAAATGCCCCGTGATGCATGGTGGCAATACCAGCTCGAGTAAAACAGTGATGGAGTGGTGGCCTAATGCTCTTAATCTCGACATCTTGCATCAGCATGATAGCAAGACTAACCCGATGGGAGCAGACTTTAATTATGCCGAAGAATTTAAAAAATTAGACTTAGCAGCTGTTAAAAATGATCTGAAAGCACTCATGACCGACAGCCAAGAGTGGTGGCCAGCTGACTGGGGTCATTATGGTGGTCTTATGATCCGCATGGCGTGGCACTCGGCTGGTACTTATCGTACCGCGGATGGTCGTGGTGGCGGTGGTACCGGCAATCAGCGCTTTGCTCCCTTAAACAGTTGGCCAGATAACGTCAACCTTGATAAAGCACGTCGCTTATTGTGGCCTATCAAGAAAAAATACGGCAACAAATTGTCGTGGGCGGATCTTATGATTCTGGCAGGAACCATGGCTTATGAGTCAATGGGGCTTAAATCTTATGGCTTTGCTGGCGGCCGCGCTGATATTTGGCATCCTGAAAAAGATATTTATTGGGGTTCTGAAAAAGAATGGTTAGCTGAAACGGCGCAACGTTACAGTGACGATCAGGACCGTGATAGCTTAGAAAACCCTCTAGCAGCAGTGCAAATGGGATTAATTTACGTGAACCCTGAAGGGGTTGATGGCAAGCCGGATCCATTACGCACAGCTCATGATGTCCGCCGCACATTTGCACGGATGGCGATGAACGATGAAGAAACCTGTGCTCTTACCGCTGGTGGGCATACTGTGGGCAAATGTCACGGCAATGGCGATGCTACTAAGTTAGGTGCTGAGCCTGAAGCGGCTGATGTAACCGAGCAAGGCTTAGGCTGGAAAAACCCAGCCGGTAAAGGTCACAGTGGAAATACCATTACCAGCGGCATTGAAGGGGCTTGGACCACCCATCCAACGCAGTGGGATAACGGCTACTTCTATCTCTTGCTGAACTATGACTGGGAATTAAAGAAAAGCCCAGCCGGTGCTTGGCAGTGGGAACCCATCAATATTAAAGAAGAAGATAAACCAGTTGCTGCCCATGACCCTAGCAAGCGTTATAACCCAATTATGACCGATGCCGACATGGCCATGAAAATGGACCCTGACTATCGTAAGATTTCAGAGCGGTTCTATAACGATCCTGAATACTTCTCTGAAGTGTTTGCCCGTGCTTGGTTTAAATTAACGCACCGAGATCTAGGACCAAAATCTCGCTACCTAGGCCCTGATGTACCGGCTGAAGACTTGATCTGGCAAGATCCTATTCCTGCGGTTGATTACAGCCTCAACGATACCGACATTGCCGAGCTTAAACAGCAACTTCTTAGTAGCGGCTTAAGTACAAATGAACTGGTAGCGACGGCTTGGGATAGCGCTCGTACTTTCCGCGGCTCGGATTATCGTGGCGGAGCTAATGGTGCGCGAATTCGTTTAGCACCGCAAAAAGATTGGGAGGGAAATGAGCCTGAACGTCTCCAGAAGGTACTAAAAGTACTCGAGAGTATTCAAGCCGGCTTCCATAAACCAATTAGTTTAGCGGATCTTATTGTCTTAGGTGGTACTGCTGCAGTTGAGCAAGCTGCACAAGCAGCAGGGGTCGATATTAAGGTACCTTTTGCCCCAGGTCGCGGCGATGCAACCGATGAGATGACTGATGCAGAGAGCTTCGAGCCACTAGAGCCTGTGCATGATGCTTATCGTAACTACGTGAAAAAAGATTACGTAGTAGCACCCGAAGAACTCATGTTAGACCGCACCCAACTCATGGGCCTAACAGCACCTGAGATGACGGTTTTAGTTGGTGGCATGAGAGTACTAGGCACCAATTTTGGTGGTACCAAACATGGTGTATTTACTGACCGTGAAGGTGTCTTAAGCAATGACTTTTTTGTTACCTTAACTGATATGTCCTATACATGGGAGCCCGCTGGTAAGAATCTTTACCACATTAAAGAGCGTGCGACCGGAGCTACCAAGTATTCCGCAACACGGGTTGATTTAGTCTTTGGTTCTAACTCAATCTTACGGAGTTATGCAGAGGTTTATGCGCAAGATGACGCACAAGAAAAATTTGTGCATGACTTTGTGAAAGCTTGGACCAAAGTCATGAATGCAGATCGCTTCGATTTAATCTAAATCGACAATGCGCTAAGCTAGAACCCGCGTTGGCAAAACCATCGCGGGTTTTTTAATAGATAGAGGCCTATCATGTCAGCGTCATTTACTACCGAACTCAGTTATTGTCAGCTAGCCAACGAATTTTCGACGAGTTGCTCACCCAGCCCTGTATCGGCGCCACAATGGCTAGCTTTTAATCAGCCATTAGCGGCCGAGCTTGGCTTACCCGAAGCTTTTTGGGGGACTGAAGCCGGCTTGCAACTCTTTGCTGGTAACCAAATGCCGGACTGGGCCCAGCCCCATGCGCTAGCCTACAGTGGTCATCAATTTGGTCATTTTAACCCGCATTTAGGTGATGGCCGCGCCATTTTACTGACGGAAATCGTGACCCCTGAGGGACAACGTTTTGATCTGCAGCTAAAAGGCAGTGGCCGCACCCCCTACTCTCGCCGCGGCGATGGCCGCTCTGCCATCGGCCCAGTGATACGAGAGTACTTAGTTAGCGAAGCCATGCATCATTTAGGCGTACCTACGACGCGGGCGTTGGCTGCAGTCGCGACAGGCGATTGGGTACAGCGTGAACAAGCCCAACCCGGCGCAATTTTGGCACGCGTAGCGCGCAGCCATTTACGTGTAGGTACCGCCCAATATGTCTTAAATTTAAATAGTGCGGCTAAGCTTAAAAGCTTTGCCGATTACCTTATTGAACGGCATTACCCAGAGATTATACTCCACCATGCGCCTGGTTTTGCTCGCTATGATGCGCTCCTTAGCGCAGTTATCGACAAGCAAGCACAATTAATTGCACGATGGATGAGTTTGGGTTTTATCCATGGCGTTATGAACACAGATAACATGAGCTTAGTTGGTGACACTATTGACTACGGCCCCTGTGCCTTTATGGAAGCCTACAACGAACACCAAGTGTTTAGCTTTATTGATAAACAAGGGCGCTACGCCTACGCCAATCAACCTGCAATGGCACAATGGAACCTAGCTCGGTTTGCCGAAACCTTGCTACCTATCATGACCGCTAACGATGCAACTGAACCAGAAGCAGCCATCGCTGCTACCATAGAAAGAGCTACCGAGCTGGTCATGGGCTTTAGTGACAAGTACCAACAGTATTATCAAGCTTACTTTAGCGCTAAAATCGGGCTTAGCCCAGACCATCCAGACGCCAGCAACTTAGTTCAACAGCTACTTGCGATAATGCAACAGCAGCACATTGATTTCACCCTCGCATTTCGTTACCTAGGAGATACGGAGCCAAATCGACGCAATCAACTGTTTAGTGATAGTGCGTCATGGTTAACTTGGCAACAGCAATGGCAGCACGCGACTGCGAGTATTCCGGCGCATCAATTACAGCGCCAACTTAATGAGGTTAATCCAGCTCTAATACCGCGCAACCATTTAATTGAAGCCTGTATTAGTGAGGTAGTTAAGACAGGTTCCCTTGCTCAATTTGTTCGATTACAGCAAGCCTTCGCACAGCCATACCAAGAACGAGCAGAATACGCAGATTTAATGCCGCCGGCTACTGCGAGCCAGCAGGTTACCACAACCTTTTGTGGTACCTGAAAAAAAGCTGGATTGTTCTAAACAGTTTGGTTATCCTTGCAAACGCAGTAACAACATTATAACAAGGAGTTTTAGCTTATGACTGAGCAATCAAACACGACAGGACAACCGAACCCAGAACCAGCAGTCACAATGAATTCAACAACAGTTCATACCACTAATACTGTAGATCAAGACCAGAATAAAACCCTGACACTGGTCATTTATATTCTGCAATTAGTGTCTTGCTTTGTTGGCTTCACCAGCATTGTGGGGATTATTATTAACTACATTAAACGAGCTGAAGTTCGTGGCACTTACTTAGAGTCACACTTTACTTGGCAAATTCGCACCTTTTGGTGGATGTTAGTGTGGTCGCTCATTGGTTTAGTCACTACCTTCTTTGGCATCGGCGTTATCGTGCTATTGGTCGCAGCCGTCTGGTTTATCTATCGCGCCGTACGTGGCTTACTAAACTTGAACGATAACAAACCTATGCCGGTATAAGTTACTTACTTACGTTTCTAACTTTTGACCAAATCTCCCAGCAGTTGCAATGCATGTGGTTGTTTTGCACTGCTGGTTTTATCACCGCCGCGGCGAAGCTATTTTAGTGTTCAACGGAAATAGCGTTTAAGTACCACCAGCGGCCCTGTTCTCTAATAAATTCAGACTCTTCTTCCATTTCTGCAATACCATCTTCAGCTGCAAAGTAAGCAATAAAGTGCACGTAGCCACGATTTCCTTGGCTACCACTAGCAATGATTTGTAACTGAAGCCAAACCGGATTATCACTGAGTTCTAACTGCTCTGGTCGAGTGGAGGGATGCCAAGTAGCAGCAATATATTCCACTAGGTTGCGAGCAAATGCACTGTAGCGAGACCGCATCAGTTGCTCTGCTGTGCGTGGCAACTTGGTGCCAGTATGAAAAGGCCCACAGCAATTGGCATATTTTCCGCCACCGCAGGGGCACTTCTTACCCATATTCTTGGCTGGAAGATTAATCATAGCGACCACCTCGTCGGTTCTTGCGTGAGGCCGCAGTAGCTTGACGCTCTGAGCGCGAACCCGCTGATGCTGAAGCGACTTTCTGCGGCTTCGGGCGCCGACTTTTATGTCCCGCTGGTGCTAATCCAGTAGAGCCTTCAATGGCCGCCATAATATCAGCCAACTCGGCAGCATTTAGATTGCGCCATTGACCCACTTGAAGAGCACCTAGACGCACGTTCATAATGCGAGTTCGCTCTAATTTGCGCACCTCGTAGCCGAAGTATTCACACATCCGACGAATCTGTCGATTCATACCCTCAACTAGCGTTAACCGAAACACAAACGACGACAGTTGCTGTACCTTACAACGCTTGGTCATGGTTCCTAAAATAGGTACACCGTTAGCCATTCCCTTGATAAAATCGGCGGTAATAGGCTTATGAACCGTCACCACGTACTCTTTTTCGTGGCGGTTACCCGCACGCAATATTTTGTTAACGAGATCGCCATTGCTGGTAAGAAATATCAGCCCCTGCGAGTCTTTATCTAACCGGCCAATGGGAAAGATCCGCTCTTTGTGGCCGACAAATTTTTGGATATTCTTAGGCTCAGCTGAATCGGTTGTGCTTACAATACCAACGGGCTTATTTAACGCAATGAAAACGAACTTATCTTTATTTTGAGCTGCTACTAGGCGGCCATTCACTCGCACTTCGTCGCTAGGCCCCACCTTGTCACCCACCACCGCAGGACGACCGTTAAGTGTCACTTGGCCTTGCTCAATAAAGCGATCTGCCTCGCGGCGTGAGCACATACCACTTTCGCTGATAAATTTATTGAGACGCACGGCATCACGTGGAGATGATTGGTTGACTTGCATAGGTTAAAAAGCACCTTAATAGACGAAGATATCCGCTAAAGTGTATCAGAATCCGTGCCTTTAGATGAACTAAAAGCGACTAGCCAACAACAATCCATTCGCGCTTGTTGGCTAGCCTAGTAACACCGCTAAGCCCCGGTGTTGTAGTTTTAGTCTTGTGGTACGCGCACCCAGCCTTCCATCAGCACCCGAGCGCTACGGCTCATAATGGCCTTGGTCACCGTCCATTCACCATCCACTTGAGTAGCTTCAGCTCCCACTCGTAAAGTGCCTGATGGATGGCCAAAGACAACTTGGCTACGGTCGCCGCCGCCAGCAGCTAAATTAACCAAGGTACCTGGCACAGCTGCTGCTGTTGCGATCGCAACTGCTGCTGTTCCCATCATGGCATGGTGCAATTTACCCATCGACATAGCCCGTACCAACAGATCAATGTCACCAGCATGAATTGCTTTACCACTGGCTGAAACATAATCTGCCGGAGCAGCCACAAAGGCAATCTTAGGAGTGTGCTGACGTGCCGCAGCAGCCTCAATAGAGTCGATTAACCCCATTTTAACGGCACCGTAGGCGCGCAGCTTTTCAAACATCAACAAGGCTTCAGCGTTCTCGTTGATGGCTCCTTGTAATTCAGTGCCGTTGTAACCAATATCTGCGGCATTGACAAAAATCGTCGGGATACCCGCATTAATAAAAGTTGCTTGCAACTTGCCAAGCCCTGGCACCTCAAACTCATCAACCAAATTGCCCGTGGGGAACATTGCTCCACCAGCACCGTCTTCATCAGCTGCAGGATCAATAAATTCAACCTGCACTTCTGCCGCTGGGAACGTAACTCCATCTAGTTCAAAATCACCGGTTTCTTGCACTTCACCGTCAGTAATAGGCACATGCGCAATGATGGTTTTTTGAATATTTGCCTGCCAAATACGAACGACACAGATGCCGTTCGACGGAATCCGTTCAGCATCAACCAGACCATTGCTAATTGCAAACGAACCTACGGCTGCCGTTAGGTTGCCACAGTTACCACTCCAATCTATAAATGGTTTGTCGATAGCAACTTGTCCGAATAGATAATCAACGTCATGGTCACTTCGGCTACTACGGGACAAAATGACCGTTTTACTGGTACTGGAAGTAGCTCCGCCCATGCCATCGGTGTGTTTGCCGTAAGGATCCGGACTACCAATAACACGCAGCAATAATTTATCACGTGCTGGCCCCGGCGTTTGCGCAGCTAGGGGCAAATCATCCAGTTTAAAAAAGACCCCTTTCGAAGTGCCGCCACGCATATACGTAGCGGCAATTTTTAATTGCGGAGCAAATGCCATAGGATTAAACCTCACCAGCTAAAAAGTCTTGAGCAAAACGTTGTAAAACACCGCCAGCTGCATAGATTGACACTTCTTCAGCAGTATCTAAGCGACACTTGGTAGGTACTTTTACCACTTCGCCGTTGGCCCGATGAATCACCAAAGTCATGGTCGCCCCCGGCTGCACCTCGCCCTCCACATCGAAGGTTTCAGTGCCATCAATAGCTAGAGTGTCACGTGTGGTACCTGCTTCAAATTCTAGCGGTAACACTCCCATACCAATTAAATTGGTACGGTGGATACGCTCAAAGCCCTCTGCCGCAATACACTCAACACCCGCCAGGCGAACACCTTTCGCAGCCCAATCTCGTGACGATCCTTGACCATAATCAGCGCCAGCAACAATAATCAATGGCTGCTTACGCTCCATGTAGGTTTCAATGGCTTCCCACATGCGCATCACTTTGCCATCGGGCTCTACTCGTGCTAGAGAGCCTTGAATCACTTCACCTTGATTGTTACGGACCATCTCATTAAAGAGTTTAGGGTTAGCAAATGTTGCCCGCTGTGCGGTTAAATGGTCACCACGGTGAGTTGCATAACTATTAAAATCTTCTTCGGGCAAACCCATCTTGGCTAAATATTCACCGGCTGCGCTGTCAGGTAAAATAGCATTGGATGGCGACAAGTGATCGGTCGTAATATTGTCACCTAACACAGCTAGCGGACGTAGGCCCTTTAAACTGTTCCCTGAAGCAAATGACCCCTCCCAATAAGGAGGACGGCGAATATAAGTGCTCTGTGGACGCCAGTTATAAAGCGGTTCAGTCTTCTCACCATAATCAACGTTCAAACTAAACATAGGGTCGTAAACCGTACGGAACTGTTCTGGTTTAACCGCTTGTTTAACAATGGCGTCAATTTCTTCGTCGCTTGGCCAAATATCCTTTAAGGTAACAGGGTTACCCTGCTGGTCGAGACCTAGAACGTCTTTCTCAATGTCGAAGCGGATGGTACCGGCAATAGCATAAGCCACAACTAACGGAGGTGATGCTAAGAATGCTTGCTTGGCGTATGGATGAATACGGCCATCAAAATTACGGTTACCAGAGAGAACCGCCGTTGAAAATAAATCTCGCTCGATAATTTCTTGCTGGATGTTTGGATCTAAAGCACCACTCATACCATTACAAGTTGTACAGGCAAAACCAACGACGCCAAACCCTAAGGTTTCGAGTTCTGGCAATAAGTTGGCATCTTCTAGGTACATTTTTACCGTTTTTGAGCCCGGTGCTAACGAGGTTTTCACCCAAGGCTTACGGGTTAAACCTAGTTTATTAGCATTACGTGCGATCAAGCCGGCCGCAATCATATTGCGTGGGTTGCTGGTATTGGTACAGCTGGTAATAGCCGCGATAATGACTGCGCCATCAGGCATCAAACCTGCTTCGGGCTGGTCAATATGCTTCGCAATACCACGTGCTGCCAAATCAGCTGTAGGTAGCAACGCATGCGGGTTAGACGGCCCAGCTAAATTGCGCTCAACAGCGGCTAAATCAAAGGTTAATACCCGCTCGTACTCAGCTGCCTTCATGCTATCCGCCCACAAGCCCGTGTGTTTGGCAAAGCGTTCAACTAGCTCAACTTGCTTGTCATCACGACCGGTAAGCTTCAAATAATCAATGGTTTGCTGGTCAATGTAGAACATGGCTGCAGTTGCACCATATTCTGGCGTCATATTTGAAATAGTCGCCCGATCACCTACTGACAAAGCATCAGCACCTTCGCCAAAGAACTCTAAGTAGGCTCCTACCACGCGCTCTTTCCGCAAAAACTGAGTGATAGCTAAGACCAAATCGGTACCAGTGATGCCTGGTTTAAGCTTGCCTGTTAGCTCTACCCCAATAATGTCGGGTAGACGCATGTAAGAGGCTCGTCCCAGCATCACGCTCTCGGCTTCTAGGCCACCTACCCCAACAGAAATGACGCCTAAGGCATCGACCATGGGGGTGTGGCTGTCGGTACCTACACAGGTGTCAGGAAAAGCCACGTTGTCACGCACTTGCACAACTGGCGACATTTTTTCTAGGTTGATCTGATGCATGATGCCGTTCCCTGGAGGGATAACATCAACGTTTTTAAAGGCTGTTTTAGTCCAGTTGATAAAATGAAACCGGTCGTCATTACGACGGTCTTCTATTTCTCGGTTCTTTTCAAAGGCATCTTTCTCAAAGCCAGCATGTTCTACTGCTAGCGAGTGGTCCACGATTAACTGGGTTGGTACCACCGGGTTAACCTTAGCTGGGTCGCCACCTTTAGCGGCAATTGCATCACGTAAACCAGCTAAATCAACGAGCGCTGTTTGGCCCAAAATATCGTGGCATACTACCCGCGCTGGATACCATGGAAAATCCAGATCGCGCTTGCGATAAATCAATTGTTCAAGGCTGGCCGTTAACTCCGCGGGGTTGCAGCGACGCACTAACTGCTCAGCTAAAATTTTAGACGTGTAAGGTAGGCGATCATATGCGCCTGGTTCGATAGCTTCTACCGCAGCACGGGTATCGTAATATTGTAACGTTGTGCCTGGGAGCTGTTGACGAAATTCTTGATTCATGGCGGTCCCCTTAGATGAATAGGACAAAAGTGCTCCGACACACTGAATGTTTGCCGGAGCAACTAAGCTGGTGCGTACGCCGGTTTAACGGTCGGCTAACGCTGGAACTGGGCGCGGTGCAGGACCAGTATAGTCGGCACTAGGACGAATAATACGGTTATTTGCACGTTGCTCTTTTACGTGTGCAGTCCAACCACTTACCCGCGACATCACGAAGATTGGGGTAAACAATTTAGTTGGGATGCCCATGTAATGATAGGCCGAAGCATGGAAGAAATCGGCATTTGGGAACAATTTCTTCTCGCGCCACATCACTTCTTCACAACGCACAGATACATCGTACAGACGGCTATCACCAAACTCTTGCGAGAGCTTTTCTGACCACTCTTTAATGATATCGTTGCGTGGGTCAAATTCGCGATAAATAGCGTGACCAAAGCCCATGATTTTCTCTTTACGCTCTAACATGCCCATCAGCTGTTGCTCAGCGTCATCAGCGTTTTGCATATTCTCAATCAACTCCATTGCGGCTTCGTTTGCGCCACCATGCAATGGACCGCGTAACGAACCAATCGCACCGGTAACACATGAGAAAATATCAGAAAGGGTTGAAGCACATACCCGAGCAGTAAAGGTTGAAGCATTAAATTCATGCTCCGCATACAGAATCAATGAGGTATTCATGACATCCGTGTGTAATTTTGACGGCGCTTTATCATGCAATAAATGAAGGAAATGCGCGCCAATGGAATCATCGTCAGTGGCAGTTTCAATACGTTTGCCATCATGACTAAAGCGATACCAGTACAACAAAATACTAGGGAATGCGGCTAACATCCGCTCAATTTTTGCATCTGCTTCGCTAAAATCTTGCTCAGGTTCGATGTTGCCTAGAAACGAACAGCCGGTGCGCATCACATCCATCGGATGAGCATCAGCAGGAATGCGCTCTAGCACATCTTTCAATGCTTGTGGCAGTCCACGTTGTTGTTTAAGACGCGCTTTAAACTCAGCTAATTGTGTCGCGTTCGGTAACTCGCCACGTGATAATAAGTATGCGACCTCTTCAAAACTCACTTTGTCGGCTAATTCTTTAATGTCATAGCCGTAATAGGTTAGGCCTGAGCCACTTTTACCTACCGTACAAAGTGCCGTTTCTCCTGCTACTTGACCGCGCAATCCGGCCCCTGTTAGTTTCTTATCAACCATGATTAACTCCTTATTATTGAAATCTTAAGGTGATAGCAGCTATTTGCTGACTGCCACCACCCCAATATCGATCTAGTTAAAACCCACTAGCGCTGTTGCTCTACTTTTTAAACAATGAATCTAATTTATCTTCAAAGGCGTGATAATTCAGAAAATCATACAGTTCAGCGCGGGTTTGCATGCTGTCTACTACGTCTTGCTGATGGCCTTTGGCTAAAATGCTTTCGTACACATTTAAGGCTGCTTTGTTCATGGCGCGGAAGGCACTAAGTGGGTATAGCACTAATTCAATACCAACCTCAGCTAGCTCATCTTTGCTAAACAACGGTGTTGCACCAAACTCGGTGATATTGGCTAAAACAGGTACGTTCAACGCATCGGTAAAGGCTTGATAATGTTCTAAAGTATGCACTGCTTCAGCAAAAATCGCATCAGCACCAGCTTCAACACAGGCTTGTGCACGTTCAATCGCTGCGGCGAGGCCTTCTTGCTGAAACGCATCGGTACGCGCCATGATGTAGAACTGATCATCAATGCGAGCATCTACTGCAGCTTTAACTCGGTCTACCATCTCTGCTTGTGACACGATCTCTTTGTTTGGGCGATGGCCACAACGTTTCTGCGCTACTTGGTCTTCAATATGAAAACCTGCCGCACCTGCGCGCGTCATTTCTTTCACCGTACGGGCAATATTAAAGGCTCCGCCCCAACCCGTATCAGCATCAACTAATAAGGGCACATCCGTTGCGCCAGTAATACGTCGAATATCTTCACACACGTCATTCAGTGACGTCATACCTAAATCAGGTAAACCAAATGAAGCATTGGCAACGCCGGCACCCGATAAATAAAGTGCTTGATGGCCAACCCGTGCTGCCATCATGGCGGTGTAAGCATTGATGGTGCCAACAATTTGCAACGGTTTGTTGGCGGCAATGGCTTGGCGAAACTTAGCGCCGGCACTGTGTACTTGAGTCATGTTATTTCCCCAATTGCTGTAGTTTAGATTCAATGTTGCCACGCGAGGCAGCGATGTGGCGGCGCATCAGCAGATCCGCCAGTTCACCATCGCGATTAGCGATGGCATTAATAATAGCTTTGTGTTCATCAAACGCACGCGACACGCGCGGACCATTCATCCCTAATTGAACTCGATACATTCGTACTAAAAAGTACAATTCATCGCATAACATATTGATGAGGTAAGGGTTTTTGCTACCCATAATAATGCGATAATGAAAATCAAGATCGCCCGCCTCTTGATAATAACTTTCACCTTCGCGTACTCGTTGGCTGGTGAGGTGTTGGTCTAGCAACTGGCGCAGCTGCTCAATTTCATGCTCATCCATGTTGGTGGCAGCCAAACGACAGGCTAAGCCCTCTAATTCTTCACGAATTTGGTATAAAGCTTGCAGCCCTGCGGTCGATAAGGTAACGACACGAGAGCCAGCATTAGGCGTTCGTTCAATCAAGTGGCAACGTTCTAGTCGCGCTAACGCCTCGCGCAAAGGCGCACGGCTGACATCAAAGCGCCGCGCCAATTCAGGTTCGCTGATTTTGCTGCCCGCAGCAATGTCACCTGCTACGATCGCCCGTTGAATTTCATGTAAGACGCGATCGGCCGAAGTGATCGGCGAACGCCAGATAGGACTATGTATAATGGCAGCTTCGGTTGTCATGACGTTACCCGATTGATTGTCGACAGTATCTTTGAATTGAGCTTATTCTACGCCCTTGGAAATGGAATTCCAAGGTTGAAATCAATTTTATTGTCGACAATTAAACTAAAGTCGCATGGGTTACGTTATTCATCAAAATGACTAACAAAGGATGTACAACAACATGCATGAAGCCCTAAGCCATTTTTTCGACCTCGGCCAATTCAATTACAGCGCCATACCCGGTTCTCATCATTTAGGCTTGGTGATGTTGTCCTACCTAGCTGCATTAGTTGGTAGCTACACGTCGTTGTTAACTCTCAGCCGAGCAAAAAGCTATCGCCATGCCTTTTATCGCAACTTATGGTTATGGATAAGTGCCGCAATAGCCGGCGTGGCAGTCTGGAGTATGCATTTTATTGGCATGCTGGCATTTCAAATTCCACTGGCCATTCATCATGATACTGGATTGACCATCCTCTCAGTGATACCTGCTATTTTAGCCAATGCTTACGCCCTGCACAGTCAACTACCGGCGCTCAATGATAATGCTCGCCAAACGGCCGCTACGGGCAGAACCATTAGCGCTGGCCTCGTGCTGGGGCTGGGGATTGGTGCGATGCATTATATTGGCATGGCAGCCATGCGTTTTAATGGCGCGTTAGTCTATGACATTACGTGGTTTCTCACCTCCTTAGTGGTAGCACTAAGCCTAGGTATCGTAGCCATGTTAACTTACCGCGGTCTGCTGCGTTTTGAACGTGATGGCCAATTACAACGTCTAGTGAGTCGCTTGTTTCCTGCTGCCATCATCGCCGCAGCCATCAGCGGCATGCATTACACTGCGATGTTAGCGGCCCGTTTTTATAGCAAAGAACTAGCCATGCATGGCCATCAACACGATAACTGGTTGGCCTACGTGGTTTGGTTTAGTCTGATTGCAGCCACGATTGCGGCTACCCTTGGTAGTAAAGTTGACCAACGCTTTTACGCTCATGCTAAATCTCAACGCGAAGCTAGAAAAATGATCCGTACGATGGCCACCCAAGATAGTTTAACTGGCCTAGCTAATCGCGCGCTGTTGCTCGAGCATTTACAGCTTCTAAATCAGCAGCTCAAGCCAAATGCTAGCGCTGGTGCAGCTCACGTTTTAGCAATCTATGATTTAGATAAATTTAAAGCTCTCAATAACAGTTTTGGAAGCAGCTATGGCGATGTACTTCTCCAACAAGTAGCGCAACGTATTCTTGATTGGAGCAACGGCCATTATTTTGTCGCGCGATTGGGCGCCAATGATTTTGCTGTGGTCCTTCCCTGCCGCCAACGCGATGCCAGTGTCGCAGAACAACAAGCTACCTTTGCTAAAATTCAGGCGCTGCGAGATCACCTTCAAGAAGAATACCAATTGGGCCATTATAGCCATCTGAGCACGGTGTCTGTTGGGGTAACCCGCATTGATGCATTCACGGCTCCAGAGACGACTCTGCAACAAGCAAGCTTAGCCCTTGCGCATGCAAAGCAACGACAAACAGGCATTGAATGTTACGACAACGAATTTTCATTAAAAGCGCAACAGCGCTTAGAGCTTGAGGCCGACTTACGTAACGCTATCGAGAAACAGCAATTAGCTTTGTTTTTACAACCGCAAGTGGATGCCGATGGCTCATGGGTAGGCGCAGAGGCACTTCTTCGGTGGCAGCATCCACAACGTGGATTTGTATCCCCTGCTGAATTTATCCCGCTAGCAGAAGAAACGGGGCTTATTATTCAGGTGGGCCATTGGGTGCTAGAACAAGCGTGCGCTATGCTAAAACAGTGGCAATACCACGCGCCCCTGAGCAACCTAGTGTTATCTATCAACGTCAGCGGTATGCAATTTCAGCAGCCCGACTTTGTTGAGCGAGTGCTGAATACGGTTAAACGTTACGGCGTTTGCCCAAGTAAACTTAAACTTGAAGTGACTGAAAGTTTATTACTACATGATGTCGAAGCTGTCGCCGAAAAAATGGCGCAGCTACGTGACCATGGCATTCACTTTGCGATTGATGATTTTGGTACCGGCTACTCATCATTATTGTATTTAGCAGAAATGCCGTTCGAGACACTCAAAATTGACGTTACTTTTGTCCGCGACATGCTAGTGATTCCATCCATGGCGTCAATTGTGGGAGCCATGATCCAGCTGGCTCACAGCTTAGCAATGAATATTGTTGCCGAAGGGGTGGAAACGCCGGCTCAGCGAGATCATTTGCTCGCCAAAGGCTGTGACCTACTGCAAGGCTACTTGTACGCGCCAGCGCTGCCGCAAGCTGAGTTCGAGCAACATTTCGCTACCAGTGCTGATACGGATTAAGTAAGCGGTGGCGTGATGATTTCCGCAGCAGTCTCGGTGCTGCTGCGTTCACTTCTGCTAACACCTAGCTCGGCAGTGCTGCTCTTGTTGGTAAAATCATGGTGCTCAAACACTTCGGTTAAAATAGCTTGTTCTAAATAGCTACGCATTCCAGCTTTAGCCGGAAACCGAACAATTAAGTGTATTTCACCAGCAACGGGAGCCGTGATGGTAACGCGCGGATCCACTGAGGGTACATCTATGCCTCGATGATCGCTCATGCGTTGCATATAGCGCCGGGCAAACTCAAGGATATCGGCACAATGCCGATTAGCCGATTCTAAAAACGCAGCTTGTGCTGCACGCCAGTTGTCTTCACGTTTAAAAGGAACGGTAAACACATGTAAGACAAAATCATGGGTGTAGCTTTCATTAATGATCGGCTCCGACACAAACAACGAATTAGGGATAGCTATCATGCGCCCGGTTCGTTGGTGACTGTGCTTGCCCGGCCCTACTTCTAATAGGGTGGTCGCCAGTAGGTTTTGATCAATCACATCGCCACGAAAATCTTTGATTTGAATTCTATCGCCGATACTAAACGAACTACTGCCGGACTTAACTAAACTGCCCGTTAAGCACATGATGAGTTCTTTGGTTGCCACCACAAACGCCACCGCAATAGCCACAATACCTAGGGCTAAGGTGCGTAATTCTTCCGCCCAGATCAGCATTAAGCCCAGCATCATCAACAGCAACAAACCATTGCGCGTTTGCACTAACCAACGGCGCCTTAATTCGGTAGTACTGACACTTTTGCGAATAAACTTAGCCAATATCGCCCGTACCAATAAAATCGCCGACACTAAAATCAGAGTCGCAATTAGGGGCTTGGTGATGTTACCGGTTAATTCAAATTCCGAGATAACTTGGCTTAAAGTGTCTGCAACTTGCATGGCGGTCTCGTTGATTTACTCGTACAATGTGCTGGTGAACAATCATAATACTTATTGCGTAATAATAACATGTTGATATGGCTATATCCTCTACAGAAACAAGGAGCTTATGATGTTGCAATTACCTTTTACCAAATTTAAACAGTTGGCACTGCAAACCATTGCCGCCAGCAGCCTATTGGGATTAAGTGCCACCGCTGCGGTACAAGCAAGTGAATGGCAATTAGATAGCGAATTATCACAGCTACATTTTGTTTCGGTCAAAAATGATGTGGTTGCAGAAGTGCATCGTTTTACTGACCTACAAGGCCAGTGGCTCGACAGCCAAGTAAGCATCGAAATCCCGGTGATTAGCTTAGATACACTGATACCGATTCGCAATGAACGCATGCTGAAGCACCTGTTTGACTCTGACAATTACACGGTTGTGACTGCCACAGCTACGGTAGAAGAAGCTCCGCTGTTGCGCTTACAAGTGGGCGAGAGCTTACCTCTGAGCTTACCCTTAAGTGTGTTTATTGCCGGCGAGACTGAGAAACTGAATGCCACCTTGCAGGTCACACGCTTGGCGGAAAATCGTTTTTTAGCAACCACCGTACAACCGCTGATGATTGATACTCAAGCGTTTAAATTAGCCGAGGGGATTAATCAGTTACGTGACATTGCCGGATTAAAACGGATTGATTACAGCGTACCTGTGACTTTCTCGGTGCAGTTTACGCGCTAATGGCTGCCCTAAATGTACGTATCGCAACTGCAGCCGATGTGCTGCAGTTAGCTGCGCTAGAATACGACCAGTACGGCGCCGAAGCTTATCCAGCCCCACTCTTCTATCAAGCGCTCGCGCAGTGGCCGCACTTGCAATGGCTCGCAGAGGGCACCGGGCTATCGACTAGGACTGAGCAGTTAGCGGGTTACATCATGGCCGCCCCCGACCAACAACCCGATTGCTGCTGGATCATGTCGGTGCTAGTTAACTCCGCCTGGCGTGGACAAGGCGTAGGCAAACAATTGTTACAAGCATGGCTTGAGCATCTGCCGGCGGGTTATCGTGAAGTAAAGCTCACCGTGGCCCCCAACAATGCCGCAGCCATTGGGCTGTATCAGCAGTTAGGATTTAGCGAACAAGCCTATTTAGCTGACTTTTTAGGCCCGGGCGAAGACCGCTTGTTGCTGAGTTGTTACCTACACCCATAAAATATCCTGAATCAACCCTGTGACAACGGTTGACCAAGTCCGCTTGGTTCTCATATAGTGCTGTTTACATAAGAATTACAAGAAAACGATAACAGCCAACTATGACATCATTCAGAGTCCATCCGGCGGTGATTTCCGCAGCATTATTCACTGGATTAGCCGCCACTGCGACCATCGGCGCTTGGGGGTTGTTGACCAACCTCATCAGCCCTCCCACGGGCTTATTTGATCGCATGCTTTCTAACACCTCCGCAGTTATTTGTGTGGCCATTGCTGCGGCGTTATTGGGGCTGTTAACTGCACGACGTTGGCTGCAAATATCCGCAGGTGCGGTGATTGTTGGCTTCGCCTTACATAGTCTATTGGTACACTCAAGCTTAAACCGCGTATTGTTTATGCCGTGGCTCGCCAACTACGAAGCTGTGTTATACACCCCCATGGTGGCCTTGTTCATGTTGCTTGGCACCATGCTTATGCTCAATCCTCGCGGCATAGTACAGCGGCTGTGGGTGCGCACCCTAGCGTTGGTGGTGATCATTGCCAGTAGTATTATTTTAGTCGCTCATTTTGATTCTCGCGGCTTTATGATTTTTGGCCCGCATCCCGATATTACCGGGGTTGCAGGTATTCTTTTATTACTCATTGGGATTGCCTTTTTACTTGCCAGTCATCGCCAAGCACCCCCTATTCGAATGCCTAATCGCACCGCCTCCACTCTAGGTGGTTTAGCCGTATTTATTACCTGCTCAACATGGTTTTATATGGGGCAAAGCCATTTGCAGTTAATTCAAACAGCTGCTGATAATGGCCTACAACGGGTTGCAAAAGCTCGGATTCAAATGGCCCATGTCAATGTTCAACTACTTGAGCGTATGGTTGAACGCTGGCGGGTAGCAGATGATCGGCTCGCGATTGATATGCAACAATCAGATGTGCAGGCCTACATGCGGGATATCCCTCATATCTTATCGATTTCGTTACTCGACGCCCAAGCACAACCGCTCTGGCGCTTTGACCGCGATGATAGTTTTGCCCTAGCAGCGGAAGTTCTGCGTGATGCAGAAGTGCAACAATGGTTGGCACAACAACCTCAACAAACTCAGTATCTCATCCCTCCCCTGCGTTTTGCCAAGCGTGATCTACCCGCCGTGGCACTGCTGTTGGTGCCGGTAAATCGAGTGAGTAGTCAGCCGGGCTACCTACTCACTACGCTTAATTTGAACAGAATGATGAACCCTGATACGCGGGTGTCAGATGATGAAATTAAAATCTATACGCAGCTGGGTAGTGGCTTTGTGCGTAGTTTTGACGAGGGCAAGCCATCTCATGGCAATGAAGTGGTGCTCGCTTCCACGTTACTTGAGATACCTCACGGGCCAAACTTAACCCTAACGGCTACTTTACATAGCTTTGCTGACCTCAATCGTGCTGCCGGTATGCGTAGCGTCATTGTGGCCTTGGGCCTATTGTTTAGCATGGCCTTTTTGCTGATGTTTCAACAAAACCGGCTGATGCGTGAACAGCAGTTGTCACTCGGCTTAAGCGAACAGCGCTACCGCTCGCTGTTTGATAACAACCCAGACCCAGCCTTTTCGTTAGATATTAATGGCTGCCTCAGTCAGGTGAACGATGCTTTCTGCAAGCTGTTGCAGTTGCCTCGCGAACGATTACTTGGCATGCATTACAGAAAGCTGATACCAAGCAGTCAGCATCCATCGGTTGCTGCTTTGTTTGAACAAGTGCTAGCTGGCCATAGTCAGCGCTACGAGGTCACCGCCATCGCTGCGCATGGGCAAGAGATAGACTTAGATCTGACCAACCTGCCCATCAAAATAAACGAACACATACTGGGTACCTTTGGGGTCGCCAAAGATATTACCCAAACCAAAAAAGATGCTGAACAACGGCTGCTGCTTAGTCGCGGCATTGATAGTGGCGTCAATGGTATTGTCATTGCAGATGCGAATGTGATTGGGTTCCCAGTGGTTTATGTGAACAAAGTGTTCCAACAGATAACAGGGTATTCCTATCACGAGATCGTGGGGAAGAGCTGTGCTTTGTTACAAGGCCCTGAGACCGATCCAGTTACGGTTACCGAAATCGCGCAAGCGCTGCGTGAAAAACGAGATTTTCGTACGCAAATACTTAATTATCGCAAAGATGGTAGTAGTTTCTGGAATGAATTATACCTGTCGCCAGTACGAGATGAACAAGGCAACGTCACTCACTTTTTGGGAGTACAGCATGATGTTACTGAACAGGTTGCAGATAAAGAGCAACTCGCCTATCAGGCCAGCCATGATGCACTCACTGGTTTAGCCAACCGCTTCAGTTTAGAGCAGCACCTACAAAGCTTAGTGCAGCGTCAACAACAAGGGCATGCGCCAGGTACTTTGGCCGTGTTATTCATCGATTTAGATGGCTTTAAGCCAGTGAACGACAGTCTTGGTCTCAAAGTTGGCGACACGATTCTGAAACAGGCGGCTGAGCGCCTGCAGCGACTTATTCAAGCTCCGCATTTTATCAGCCGCTTTAGCGGCGATGAGTTTGTTGCTGTAATCAGCGAAATTGAGGATACCAGCACGGTAACAAGCCTAGTTCAACAGCTGATGGATGTGATTGATGAACCCTACCATGTCGAGGGCCACAATATTTACATTTCAGCGAGTATTGGGGTGACCTATTACACTCGGAAGATAAAGCAGCCGTTAGAATTGATTCAGCAAGCTGATATAGCCATGAGCCAGGCTAAATTACAGGGCCGCAATCACTTCCAGATTTATCAAGCCGCCAACAATGATAACTATCAAGCGAATGTTATTTTACGGAGTGAATTTCAGCAAGCCATTGATGATGATGCGTTACAGCTTCATTACCAGCCTATTATTGATTTGCATAGCGGCCGCGTGGTTACCGTTGAGGCGTTGATGCGTTGGATAACTCCAGATGGCAGGTTCATTTCACCGGGCGAGTTTATTCCACTGGCTGAGTCTACCGGACAAATTATTCCAGCTGGGCGTTGGGCGCTGCGTAAAGCCTGCACCGATGTGCACGAGATGCAACAATTTGGCGCTATCCGAGTTGCGGTAAACTTATCTGCTTTACAATTTCACCGTGCTGACTTTTTCGACCAGGTACAGAACATTCTCGAGGAAACGGGCACCCCTGCCGATCTCCTCGAATTAGAACTGACTGAGAGTATTCTTATGGAGAACTCACATCATACCATCGAGGTTCTGCAGCGCCTTAAAGAGGTTGGTATTCGAGTTGCGATTGATGATTTTGGCACAGGCTTTTCTGGGCTGAGCTACTTGAAGAAGCTCCCGGTTAGCAAACTCAAAATTGACCGTATTTTTGTGCAAGACATAGACCAATCTGCAAGTGATCAGGCGATCACTGCTGGGGTCATCAATATGGCCACCCAGGTTGATATGGAAGTGATTGCTGAAGGTGTCGAAACCCTAGCGCAAATTACTATGCTCAAACAGCTAGGCTGCGGCTACATTCAGGGTTTCTACTATGCCAAGCCTATGCCGTTAGAAGAGCTTAAAGTTTATTTGGCTCAGCACGCATAAGCAAGATTGTTAAAGCACTTGTGATGGCCTAAAAAAAGCCCCACTCAGCTACACTGGGCGGGGCTTTTGCGTTAAGAAAGCACTATCATTACGATGATTTCAAGTCGTCATCATGCTGCTCTAAATCCCAAGGTAAGCTCCCTGGTGAGATATGCATAAACTGCAAGTAATTTTCAAATTGATTAATCACGTCGTTAATAATATCGCCCGGCTCATAACCGTATAAATCATAAGCTTGTCCACCTTGGCGCAGGAAGACTTCAGCTCGATAGTATTCACGATCCTTACCATTCGATTTATCTACCGCGAATTGGGGGCGTTGATAGGCACGCATCCGCACTTCGTAGGTAAAATCTACTTCATCGTCTTTTTGTACGCTAAAAATAGCCCGGATATTTTCGGTATCAAAGCTAGTCTCGGCCTGCCATTGCTGCCCTTTAAGTTCTTTTGCAACATCACCTAAACTTTCCATTACGGTGTGCTCAATAAACTCTCGCACTGCTTGTTGTTTAGGAAAATCAACGACTCCGGCTAAGCGCTTCTTCCAATAGGATGGCCCTGCATGAACCCCACGACGGTGGGTACGCATCGCGCTTTTCAAGCTAGCATGCTGATGTCCCTCTATCACCAACGCACGCCACATACCAAACGCTGCAATAAGAATCACCACCGCAAAGGGTAAAGCACTGGCAATAGCTGCGGTTTGTAGCGCTCCTAGCCCTCCAGCAAGCAATAACACCCCTGCCACAAGCCCCTCTGACGAGGCCCAGAACACCCGTTGCCATACCGGCGTGTCAGTTCGTCCACCGGAGGCCAACGAGTCGATCACTAACGAGCCCGAGTCTGACGAGGTAACAAAGAAAGTAACAATCAATACCACCGTGGCAAACGACAAAATATTTGTCCAAGGTAAGCGTTCATATAACTTGAATAACGCGATGGCTTCATCGTTTTGCACTTCAGTAATCAAGGTTGTGTAACCTTCGTTCATAATTAAATTCAATGCGGTGTCACCAAATACGCTGAACCAAAAGAACGTAAACATGGTAGGCACAAACATCACCCCGAACACAAACTGACGGATGGTTCGGCCACGACTAATACGCGCAATAAACAAACCAACGAATGGCGCCCAAGCAATGGTCCAGCCAAAAATAAATAAGGTCCAGTTACCAATCCAATCGCTCCGTGAATAAGCCTGCAAGTTAAACGTTCGCTCAACAATATTGTTCAGGTAGGCCCCGGTGTTTTGTAAATAGGTCTCCAAGATATGGACCGTTGGCCCAGCAAAAAATACAAATAACAATAAGAAGAGCACCAACACCATATTGACGTAGGAGAGTCGTTTAACCCCTTTGTCTAGACCCGCTACCACCGATAAAATAGCAAACACAGTAATCACCGCAATAGCGATAATCTGCACGGTTGAATTGATCGGAATATCGGGCCACAGATAGTGCAAACCAGCGTTAATTTGAATCACCGATAAACCCAAGGTGGTAGCAATACCAAACATGGTCCCTAGAATGGCAAAGGTATCGACGGCATGCCCAGCTGGACCATGGATTTTCTCGCCGATGAGTGGATACAAAGTAGAACGCATCGACAACGGCAGACCATGACGGAAAGAGAAATAAGCTAACACCAAACCAACCAAGCCGTATATAGCCCAAATATGAAAGCCCCAGTGAAAGTAAGCTATTTGCATGGCTTGCTTAGCAGAATCGACCGTCTCTGGTGCCCCCATCGGCGGGCTTGCATAATGCAGCACCGGCTCAGCCACCCCGAAAAAGAGTAAGGCTATGCCGTAACCAGCCGAAAACAGCATGGCAAACCAAGCCACAAAACTGTACTCAGGTTCTGCATGATCAGGCCCTAGTTTTATTCGGCCCCACTTGGAGACAGCCACCACAACAATAAAAACTAAGAAAATAGCGACCGCTAGCATGTAGAACCAGCCAAAATCAGCGGTTATCCAGGCCAACACATCACTGAACACCTCGCCAGCTAGCTCGGGATTACTTAGGGTGCCTATGACTAACAAGGCGATGACGGCAACAGCGGGTATAAAGACCGGTGCCAAAATAGCGGAGTTCCACTTCGCTTTGGTTGCGGACATAAATCCTTTCTCCTGTAAGTTGTTTCTTTTTACCCTATGCGTAAAGCGTTAAAATTTCAAATAAACTTAGTTTCTGCTAAATTAGTCATTCACGTAAAAACCCAACTAGATACCCCTTAACCAGCGAGCCTCTGCCATGCTAAATAGCTTAAAATCTTGGTTTAATCCACTATGGCTAGGACCGTTAGCGGCACTTGTGAGCTATCTCTTAGCCCAACACTGGGGGCAGATACCGGCGCCAGCGGCTTGGACCTTAGCCACCACCATTTGGGTGGCTTGGTGGTGGATTAGCGAGGCTCTCCCATTACCAGTAACCTCGTTGCTACCTTTTATTTTGTTACCTTTGGGCAGCGTCGCGAGCGTCAATGAGGTCTCAGCCGCCTTAGGTAATCCCATCATTCTGCTGTTTATGGGTGCTTTCATGCTCGCCAAAGCAGTTGAGGTTAGCGGTGTGCATAAACGCATTGCGCTTGGTTTAGTGAAGCGTCTTGGCGCTAGCAGCGGGCGGCGTATGGTATTTGCCTTTATGTTAGCTACTGCTATTTTATCGATGTGGATCTCTAACACGGCGGCCGTGCTAGCGCTCTTGCCAGTCGCTTTAGCATTGGCCGAGGCTGCGAATGATCATAAATTTCAGCGTGCGTTGCTACTAGGATTAGCTTATTCAGCTTCATTAGGTGGCGTCGCTACCCTAGTCGGCACCCCGCCCAACTTAATTTTTGCTTCGGTTTACGAGAGCTATACTGGCACCAGCTTTGGTTTTTTACGTTGGCTACAAATAGGGTTACCCTTGGTCATTGTCGGTATTCCTGTCATTGCTTGGTGGTTAACGCGCTCACTCAGAGGTAGCGTTACGCTCCACTTAGCCAACCTGCCAACCATGCAAAGTAACGAGCGCCGTGTGTTATGGATATTTGGCGCCGTCATTGTACTCTGGATAACTCGTACCGCTCCTTTCGGTGGCTGGACCGATTGGCTAGGGCTGGCTGGTGTTGGCGATGCTACGGTCGCTTTCGCTGGAGTACTAGCACTTTTTATTGTGACCGACAAGCAGGGCTCACCGTTGCTCACATGGCAGGATGCGGTGGCTATTCCATGGGGGATTTTGCTGCTATTTGCCGGTGGTATTGCGCTCGCCCAGGGGTTTGTTTCAAGCGGGCTGAGCGATATTATCGGACAAGCCTTAGTTGGGCTTGGAGGCTTGCCTCTGTGGCTCTTGATTCTGGCCTTAACTTTGGCGGTAAGCTTCTTAACTGAAGTGACATCCAATACCGCCACCGCTACTTTGTTGATGCCGGTCTTAGCTGCTACTGCAACCGCTTTAGAATTACCCCCAGAAGTGCTGATGATTCCTGCGGCGATTGCCTGTAGCTGTGCTTTCTGTTTGCCCGTTGCAACACCGCCAAACTCGATTGTGTTTGCATCCAATCAAGTCACCATCAAAAATATGGTCCGCGAAGGCCTGATGTTGAATATTATCTTGGCGGTGCTTACCACCGCCTTGGTACTGGTGCTGGTATAAACTGCGGGCCAAAGCCCGCAAGCTTAGCGCTTGAAGTGCTGCACACCCATATAATCAGCCACGTTGATATCAAATGGGGTTTCTTGTTTGAGGTAATCTGACATGGCCTCAAGACTATCAGGCTCACCGTGCACCAAGAAGATCTGCAACTGTGGCGGTAGCTTGGAGGCCTTCAGCCAATCGCCTATTTCACTGTAGTCGGCGTGTCCTGACAAACCGTTAAGCTGCCGAATACGGGCTTTCACGGGCAACCACTCACCGTGCAGTTTGATTCGCTCAACGCCCTGCACCATCTTGGCGCCACGTGTGCCACCAGCCTGATGGCCAGAAAACAAGACGGTTGCGCGATGATCCCCCAGCCAATGTTTAAAATGATGCAAGATGCGCCCACCAGTAGCCATCCCACTACCAGCAATAATGATATGAGGCCCAGTTTGCTGTGCTATTTGTTTCGAATCTTCTACATGCCTGGTGTATTCAACTCCTGCTGCAGCCGCATAGCATTGCTCGGCTGTTAAGCGGTGATACTGATGAAATTGTTGATACAGCTCAGATGCATTGATAGCCATTGGACTATCCAAGAAAATCGGCATCCGAGGGATCTTTTTTTGCTGCATCAGGGTGATCAGCATATGCTGCAACAACTGAGCCCGTCCTACCGCAAAACTTGGGATCAGTAACACCCCACCACTGCTGGCGGTTTCGTTTACGACGTCAGTTAACTGTTGCCAAGGGTCTTCCGGATCATGGCGCCGATCGCCATAGGTTGCTTCTAATAACAAAACATCTAATTCAGGCAGTGGCTCTGGCGGCATCATTAAGATATCGTTAGGCCGCCCAACATCTCCGCTAAAACCAATCCGCACGCCATCAGCCTCAGCAATGACACTAGCAGCTCCAAGAATATGTCCTGCTGGTCGTAAACTGAACTGAATATCGCCAATACTAAAAGGTTGATGAAACTCAACCGGCTCAAGCAGTGTTAAGGCTGCTTCTGCTGTGGCTTCATCGTACAAAGGTTCTGGATTTTGGTGTTTGCTTAACTTATGGCGTTTATAGAACTTTGCGTCTTCTTCTTGGATCTTGCCGCTATCAGGCCATAAGAGGCCACATAAGCCAGCAGTAGCAGCATGAGTAAACACGCGGCCACGGTAACCTTCACGATACAACAAGGGTAAAAAGCCGGAGTGATCGAGATGAGCATGAGTAAGCACGACCCCGTCAACATGATTAATCCCTAATGGTAGCGGCTGCCAATTGCGCCGCCGTAGCCATTTGTACCCCTGAAACATCCCACAATCAATCAGCACTCGAGTGGTGGCAGTTTCGAGCAAATACTTAGAGCCTGTTACCGTTTCGGCTGCACCTAAAAAGGTTAATCGCATACATACTCCTTGGCTTAAGAAAGGCGAATCGGCTGCTCCGTATTCGCTAAAGCAACCAGTCAATTGGCAGCAGCGCTAGGGTCTTCATGCCCATGCGACGCCACCAAGAGGTGCCTGGTTCGCTATGATATTGACTTATTTGACTACCCAGACGTTCTTGCCAAACGAGTTTCGCTCGCTGGGCATGGACATGTGGTTCTAACACTAGACTATAAGCGTAGTTGGGTACAGTTTCAACAAAGGCATCATCAATACGTTTCGCCAAAACTTCACTGTGAATCACAAACCCTAGCTCAGTGTTCAATTGCGCAGAGCGTGGGTCAAAGTTAAACGAACCTAAAAACACCCGTTGTTGATCGACGCTGAAGGTTTTTGCATGCAAGCTTGATGCTGAGCTACCTAACCGCTCTTTCCCCTTCAGCCGCTGCCGTCTTAGTTGACGTTCTTTTTTGCGGGCTAACGGTGAAATTCGCTGTAATTCAAATAATTCAATCCCTGCCCGCAGCAGCGGCTTACGCCACTTAGCATAACCAGAATGCACCACTGCCACATCGGTTGCTTCTAGCGCATTGGTTAGAATTGAAATATGAACACCACGAGCTGCCATCTCTGTGAGCAGTTTAACCCCAGTTGCAGTTGGGACAAAATATGGCGAAACCAAGCGTACCCGCTGCTGCGGTTGCCCGATCACTTCTTGTAACTGCTGACTCAACAACTGTCGCCCACGCGCCCGCCCCATGATTTTACTGGGCGCATCGGCCACAAGTTTGATATCACACCAGACAAACTCAAGCTGGTGTTGGATTAACTGCTGCACAAAATTAGAATCCCGTAACGCTTGCATGTAATGCTGGGCCTTCGGATCTTGGCTCACCTCGTGCGCGCGTTGTGCCAGCAGGCTCAGTTGCTGTGGCTTGGTTAAGGTGATGAGTTGATTGATAGGTACTGCTGCTGAGCATTGCCAATAACTTTCAAACTGGCTGACAGCATGATCCACGACTGGGCCAACCATGACGGCATCTAAATCAGCAAAGAGACGATCATCAGTGGCGCCAAAATATTCATCGCCAATATTACGCCCACCGCTTACCAACACCTGCTGATCGACAATAAGAGCTTTGTTATGCATGCGCCGGTTTAAACGCCGAAATTCAAGCAGATAGTTGAGCCACCGTGGGCGCCGCAATTTGAGTGGATTGAACAGCTTGATCTGAATATTTGGATGGCGCTGTAAGCCAAACAAAATGGCATCTAGCCCAGCGGTATTGTGGTCATCTAACAGTAGCCGCACTTGCACCCCGCGGTCGGCAGCAGCATGCAATTCTTCGAATAATAAGGTACCGGTACGATCATGTCGCCAAATGTAGTATTGCAGATCAAGGCTATGTTGAGCTTGGCGCGCCAGCCACACGCGGGTAGCAAAAGCATCTGGCGCTGCCACTAACGGCAACACCCCGCTTAAGCCAGGATGTTGCCGTTTCAGCGTTTGTAACGGGGTAGCATAAGCGGACGGCTGAGGTGCCGAGCTAGCTGCGTTCATGGTGCTTTCGGTGGCTTCGCGGTCAGGTCTGTATCAGCCTGATCACCCGTATTGGTGGTGGCTGCTTGGTCCTCATCATTAGGTGCCAAAGCACCGCGACACAACCGGCAATCACCACTATCCTCATCGGCTATCATGCTTTCAACGTAGCGCATTTTGTGCTTAGCTCGGCCACGATTGGCACTCACCTGATACACCCGATGCCGCTCATCCTCACTACTGTTATGGTCATCGTTCGTTGCAGCTGGTTGCTGGTGATTATCAACTGTCATGATGAACTCCTTAACCGGCTTGTTAACCGGCAGATTTACTCTTTTTTAATGCCGCTTGTACGGCTTCTGCGCGAGCTGCTCGAGCGCTCTCGTCGTGATGTAACTGCCATCCGACTAGATTGTCGCGAACCAACTGAGCTAGCGCTTCAATATGCTCAGGTTCAGCATTCAGAGCTGGAATGTAACCATAATTTTCGCCGCCAGCTTCGATAAAATACTCACGATTCTCTTCGCCAATTTCTTCAATGGTCTCAAGACAATCAGCCGAGAAGCCAGGGCAAACCACATGAATGTTCTTAACCCCCTGCCCCGGTAATGCTTTTAAGGTAGCATCAGTGTAGGGCTGCAACCACTCTTCACGACCAAATCGTGATTGAAAGGTCGTCACGTATTGGTCCTTGCTTAAACCAAGTTGCTCAGCGATTAATCGCGATGTTTTATGACACTCACAATGGTAAGGGTCACCTTGGTGCAAGTATTTTAAAGGAACGCCATGATAGCTCAGGACTAACTTATCAGGCTTACCATGGTGTTGCCAGTAACGCTCAATCGATTGAGCAACTGCTTTGATATAAGGCGCGTAATCGTGATAATGCGCAATAAACCTGAAATCTGGTAACCATCGCCGCTGGGTAAAATCTGCCGCTATTGCATCAAAGGTTGAGCCCGAAGTTGCCGCCGAATATTGCGGATACAAAGGCAACACCACCAGTTTTCTTGCGCCCTGCTCAAACAGCGACTGTAAACCTTGCTGAATGCTTGGGTTGCCATAACGCATGGCAAATTCCACCAACACATCGTCACCATAATCACGCGCTAACGCCTGTTGCAAAGCTCGCTGTTGATCTTGCGTATGGAACAGTAAAGGCGAACCACGCTCGGTCCAGACGGTTTTATAGGCGGCCGCCGAACGCTTAGGGCGAATCACCAAAATCACTAAATTAAGAATCAACCACCATAATAAGCGAGGTACCTCAACCACACGAGGATCCGACAAAAACTGGCGTAGATAACGTCGCAGTGATGGCGTATCGGGCGCATCAGGAGTACCAAGGTTGGTGATAAGCACACCGATTCGATCCCGTTGTTGATGGCTAAATTTGGGGCTACCTGTAAATTTCATTGGCTGTTCTCCTAAGACCACAAGGCCACTTTGTTGCGAATTTCACCACTTTCAATCCATTCCTGTAGCTGCGCTGCTAGTTGCTGTCCCTGCTGTACTGCTTGCTGCCAATAAGCAAAACGATCAGGAACCGACAACTTAGCAAAATCTGTACGATCTGGAATTTTGCCATAAGGTAATGACGCAATGAATTCGTCTGTTGGCGTGATTAAGATCACATTAGGCCATTGTTTACCATGCGTACGCCGCCAGCCTAAGTTCTTATCAAACCAACCTGGTACCACCTGTTGATGAAAATGCGGATACAGCACCAATCCTGGTACGGCAGACAAATCGACATCAAAATGATAATCCGTAATACCGCCATCGCGATAGGTACCTGCTGGAGCCCCAATAATATCTTTTACTCCAGCCAAGACCATGGGAATGGAGCCCGTTGCTAGCAAGGCTGGTTTAAAATTTTGCTCGCTTAACGGAACATGTACCGTCGGCATATCACGCCAAGCGCGACTAAACTCAGCACTTGCATGCGGATGATGAAAAACCACCCGCTCATAAAAGCGTCCCAACCACTTACGGCTAACGCTGTTGGCGGCGGCAGAGCCTAATAATCCCAGCAGTTGACGTTTGCCTTCGTGCGCCGTAAGTCCACGACAACGAGTCACGATCCAATGATGATGAAATCGATCCTGTTGTAAAATATCAGCCACTGCGGCATCAGGAATGTACTCATGCAATAACTTGCGTGCCTCTTCGGTGATTTCCGCAACATCAGGTTTAGCACTGTAAGTTTGGCTTCGGTACAAGCGACAAAACAAGTCACTTGCTGCAACAGGATCTTGCTGGCCTAAACTGGCGAAACGCCAAGCGCCAGCGGAAGTTCCTAAAGTATTCAACGGACGCTGCCGTGCGGCAAAGAAATCACCAAAGAAATAGCGATCTAAGCCTTGCAATATAAACCACTTAGGCCCACCAGAAGCACCAAGCAACAACTCAATATCTTGTTGTCGCAACCCCTGTTCTTTAATCTGCTGCCACGCCTGTCGTCCAGCTCGTACCCGAATTAAATCGCCTGCCATGATTCACTGCCCTGTAATACAACCTAATGATTTTTGATAATTTATGCTTCGAGTATACCTGAATTAATACCCCAAGGCAGCCCACTGTCGCACCGATTGCGGCAATCTGCTATGCTTGCCGATAACTTCTAGAATGAACCGAAATGAGAGTTTTTGATGAAATTAATTTCTTTTAATATCAACGGTCTTCGTGCCAGATTGCACCAGCTACAAGCTTTAATCGACAAACACCAACCCGATGTTATTGGGTTACAAGAAACCAAAGTTCATGATGAACAATTTCCGCTCGCAGACGTTGAGGCGATGGGCTATCACGTGGTCTTCTTTGGCCAGAAAAGCCACTATGGCGTTGCCTTACTCAGTAAAAAACCACTCACTAATGTCCAGTACGGCTTTGCTGGAGACGCTGAGGATGCACAACGGCGCATGATTATGGGCGACTATGAAAGCGACGATGGTCGTAGTGTACGCATTTTAAATGGTTATTTTCCGCAAGGCGAAAGCCGTGACCATCCGTTGAAGTTTCCGGCTAAAGAAAAATTCTATGCCGATTTAATGGCTTACTTAGCCACACAAGATCCTAGCCAACCTTTAGTTGTGATGGGGGATGTAAATATCTCTCATCAAGATTGTGATATCGGGATTGGTGCCGATAATGCTAAGCGCTGGTTACGCACCGGCAAGTGCAGTTTTTTACCGGAAGAACGCGAGTGGCTTAATGGCGTCCTAGATTGGGGCCTGGTAGATACCTTCCGCACTCGCTATCCAGATAGCATGGATCAATTTAGTTGGTTTGATTATCGCTCACGTGGCTTTGATGATAACCGCGGGTTACGCATTGATTTAATCTTAGCCACTGCGGTGTTAGCTGAGCAATGCATTGATAGTGGGATTGACTATGAATTACGCGGCATAGAAAAACCGTCCGATCATGCCCCTATTTGGTCTACCTTTCAGTTCTAAGATTGCTAATGCTGATCCGGTGGTAGCTCCTGCAGCGCCTTACGGATCAGCTTAGCCAAATCCATGTAGCGCGGCTCTGGCCGCGGCTGCACCTGCAATTTTTGCGTTAAATCTAAATACCAATGCTGTAACCGCGCATCCAACTTGCTGTTGGCGCGTTTACCCAGCCAGTACCAGCCTTGAAACGGCAAACTCAGCATAAATAATGAGGTGACGATGCCTTGCGGTTGCATCGCCTGCCCTTGTAACTGCCACTGCAACACAAAGTTCAGCACAGCTAGGGCTGGCATCCAGCGCGCAGCTAAGCGAACCGCTGGAACCACTCGTGATTCCGTCATGGCTGCTACTACTGAATGTTTAGGCCAGATGGCAGCATAAGCTTGGCCATCTTTAAAACTCTGCCAAAAGGATTGGCTCATAGTCAGGATACTCTTATTGATGCTAATGAGTTAACGCACCGCGTTCATCCAAGTCGCTGGTGAAAATACTTTAGATAAACCTTGACAGATCATTCTTCAGACAAACTGGTCACTATTCAACCATAAAACTTTTGCCATGATTTTCAATGGCTTACTTAGTTCAAAGCAGCTAACCCACAGAGTTATCCACATAATTTGTGGAGAATTCACAGCGCCTTTGCCAGAATGTCGTTATAGTAGATCAATGCTGCGATGAACACTACAATAGTAGAATAACTGGTAACACTAAACGATAACAAGAGACCTTATCCATGAGCCTTTCTGTCTATGGCATCACCAATTGTGACACCGTGCGAAAAGCACGCAAATGGTTAGAACAACACCAAATAACCTATCGCTTTCACGATGTGCGGGTCGAACCCGTCGCTAGCACCACTTTAAGTAGCTGGCTACAGCAACTGGGAGCGGATGCTTTAGTCAATAAGCGCAGTACCAGTTGGCGAGAATTAACCAGTGCCCAGCAACAAAGTGTGAAACAAGGCGACAATGACGCTATCGTTGCCTTGTTACAGCAGTATCCCACACTAATGAAACGGCCTTTGCTAGCACAAGAAGACCGCTACTTGACTGGTTTTAATAGTACTGCTTGGCAACAATTTTTAGAGCTTACCCCATGAGTACCATTGAATTAGCTTGTGAGCTTATTCAGCGCCCCTCGGTAACCCCCGCCGATGAAGGTTGTCAGGAGCTTATTGGGAGTTATCTGCAACCGTTAGGGTTCAAATTGGAGTCTATGGTGTTCGCTGATACCACCAACCTGTGGGCCCGCCGTGGTACCAAGGCTCCGTTATTCTGTTTTGCTGGGCATACCGATGTGGTCCCAGCTGGAGCAGAACATGCGTGGCGCTTCCCGCCTTTTGCTGCTACTCGCCACGAGGGCTATTTGTACGGCCGTGGGGCTGCTGACATGAAAGGCAGTTTAGCGGCGATGGTTAAAGCCACCCAACGTTTTGTGCAGAAACACCCGGATCATCAAGGTAGTATTGCGTTTCTACTTACCAGTGATGAGGAAGGCCCGTTTATCAATGGCACGCCCAAGGTCATCGAGACGTTAGAAGCGAGACAAGAGAAGATCGACTGGTGCCTAGTAGGAGAGCCCTCAAGTACAAACCACGTCGGCGATGTTGTAAAGAATGGCCGTCGCGGCAGCCTCACTGGTGATTTGGTGGTGTTTGGTATTCAAGGTCATGTGGCTTATCCCCATTTAGCCGAAAATCCGGTACACAAAGCCGCTGTTGCCATCGCCGAGTTATGTGCTGAACATTGGGATGATGGCAATCAGTACTTTCCACCTACTAGTTTTCAGATTTCCAATCTGCATGCTGGCACCGGCGCCGGCAATGTTATTCCTGGTGAATTTCATCTGCAGTTTAATTTCCGTTTCAGTACTGAAAGTACTGCCACAAGTTTAAAACAACGGGTTATCGCCATTCTAGATGCGCACGACCTTGATTACTCATTGCAATGGAAGCTAAACGGTGAGCCTTTTCTTACCGAATCAGGACGCTTACTAGAAGCAACCGAAATGGCGATCACGGAAATCACGGCGCGCACAACTGAGTTATCTACTGCTGGTGGTACCTCGGATGGCCGTTTTATTGCGCCAACGGGTGCCCAAGTGATTGAACTAGGCCCGGTGAACGCAACCATCCATAAAGTAAACGAATGTGTTAAAGAACAAGATCTGGAACTTCTCACAGATATTTATGAGCGTATTCTGGAGCACCTTCTATGCTAACGGCAGCGCAACTTACCGGTCGTACGACAAGTCACTTAGAGGCGTTACCTGATGCGCCGCAGGTGTTGTTACAAGCACCGGTGGCCGCAGCCTTTACCGCCATGCAAAAGGCTGCGGCAAGTGCCGGCATTGAAGTTGCTGTTGCTTCGAGTTTTCGTGACTTCGACCGACAGCTAAGCATTTGGAATAGAAAGTTTTATGGTGAGCTCCCCATTTACAATGACCGTGGCGAACAACTAGCTACCGAGCATTTAAGCCCTGGGGAAAAAGTCGAGGCGATTTTGCTTTATTCTGCCCTACCCGGCGCAAGTCGCCATCATTGGGGCACGGATATAGATGTGTACGACCCACGCCCCTTTGCTGCCCATGAGAGCAAGCTACAGCTGGTTGCTAACGAGTATCAAGAGGGCGGCCCCTGCTATTCCATGTGGCAATGGCTACAGAGCCATGCACAAGAGTTTGGCTTTTTCTTTCCCTACGCTCGTTATCAAGGTGGGGTGGCAGCTGAACCTTGGCACATCAGCCATGTTGAATGTGCTGCAGCCGCACAACAACAATTAAGCAATGAGCTATTGCGACAAGTCATAACTGAGGCTGATATTGCTGGTAAAAGCTATATCTTGGCGCAGTTAACTGAACTAAAACAGCGGTATGTCGATACCATCTGTAGCCCAGAGGTGACAGGAGCCAGCGCATGGTTTGGATAGCCTTACTTATCGTTTTTGGTATTGTCATTGGCAATATCATGCTGTTACGCCATACCGCACCTATGAAAATGCCGCCGAAAGTAGAACACTCGCAGCGGCATGATGACGATTGGGATAGTGATAAAGACGCTTAGTTACAGTGGCACACCTAAACGTGATGCCACTTCTTCGTAAGCTTCAACCACCCCACCTAAACCTTGGCGGAAGCGATCTTTATCTAGTTTTTTGCGGGTTTCTTTATCCCATAAACGACAACCATCAGGGCTAAATTCGTCGCCTAAGACAATATTACCAGCGCTATCAACACCAAATTCAAGTTTAAAATCTACCAACAACATGCCAGCCTCATCAAACAAGGCTTGCAATACTTGGTTCACTTTAAAGGTTAATTCCTTCATCTTGGCTAATTGTTCGGCGGTGGCCCAACCAAAACTGATCGCTAAAGATTCATTGATCATAGGATCATGCAACGCATCATTCTTCAGAAACTGCTCAAAAGTAGGCGGATTTAGCTGTTGCCCTTCGGTAACCCCAAGACGACGTACTAACGACCCGGCGGCATAGTTACGAATCACACACTCGACCGGAATCATGGTAAGTTTTTTGACTAGGGTTTCAGTATCACTCAATACCTGATCCAATTGAGTGGGGATGCCAGCGGCCTCAAGTTTGCTCATAATAAAGTTATTAAACTTATTATTGACCATACCTTTACGGTCTAGCTGCTCTACTTTTTCACCATCAAAAGCTGAGGTGTCATTGCGGAATTCAAGAATCAAGCGGTCTGGGTTATCCGTGGTAAACACAGTTTTCGCTTTTCCGCGATACAATTCAGTACGTTTTTCCATGAGCAACTAGGTCTCCAAGCAGGTGTAAGAAGCGCCTATTATAATTCACTTTGGCGTTTAATTTCAGCAGCTACAGGCGCAAAAATTCGATTTAACTCAGCCGCGCTAAAAGCTTCGCCGTTGGTGAAGAAAGTTAACGTGGTACGACGTCTATCACCGGTCACTTTTAACTCATAACTACCATTGGCAATATCTAACTTGCCTTCTTTGCTACTACGCCAAAAAGCTAGGCTTGAAGCACCTGACTTGTCTTTATCGTAATCCAAATAGTAGCGGCCCGTAGACTGATTCAAGTCATCAATTTCAAAGCCCAATTCTTCTACGACGCTGGCCATTAAGGTCCAACTGAAGTTAAAGCTAGCGCCCAATACCATCGCTGGCGAGCCTTCATCATCAAAGCCTGTATCAATCGCTAAAGTACCGTCTTCGGTTAAGCTGCCGACGCCTTGATATTGCATGATAGCAATTTCACTAACTACTTGGTTTAACAACCCTGCAGCGGCATCACGATCTTGTTTAGAGGCAAGTACCTCACCAATAGTTGGACCCTTATCTTGCCGCTCTGCAACTTCAACCAATAAGGACGCAGTGCGACCGTGTGGCGCAGTTTCCATGATTAAATTAAAGCGCCGTTGAACTTGCAAGGGCGTTTCGTTCTCACCTATTTGATACTGAGTGGTTAGCCAATCGGTACTAATCACTTGTTTATCTTGGGTGGCTGCTACTCCAATATTACGCGCTTGTAACCCTTGCAATGCCGAGTTCCACACGTAATCAGAAATATTAGTCATCCCCTCAAGCTCATCAAAGTAAATGCGTGGCAGTTGCTCGGTTTCTTCTACCCGGCTGCCATCAGCTAAGGGCCAAACCACTACTGGTGCATTAATATCGACTTCAGTACCAATAGGCTCACTCGCAGGTACCGGTGGGATCTCGTAACGGTTAGTGCTAACCGGCTTGTTTAAACCATCAGCGGCTTGTAATTCTGGGCGTTGCTGCACATTTGTGTATTCGAACGATCCTTGCGCTTGCCCGGCTGGGGTGTAACTGCATCCAGCAGCCATGGCTGCACTGCAGCAGGCCAAGGCGATTAATTTTAATTTCATTCTTACTCCGCTTTGATTAATCCAGCTTGTTTTAGTATGTGTTCGATATGTTGTTGCTGCGGAAGTTCCGGCTCAGTCATCGGTAATCGATAAACTGGGCGTAATTTATCCATCAAGGCTAGTGCCCACTTAACTGGTATCGGGTTTGCTTGTACAAACATAGCTTCGTGCAATGCAGCCAACTCGCTATCAATACGCTCAGCTTGCTCGCGCTCACCCGCTACCGCCGCACTAATCATCTGTTTCATTTGGGCTGGCACAACGTTCGCAGTCACACTGATAACCCCATGACCACCTCGCAACAAGAATTCACAGGCAGTAGGATCGTCACCACTCAATAAAATAAAATCTTTGCCGCAAAGTTCTTGCAGTTGTGCCACTCGTGTTAAATCACCAGTAGCTTCTTTGATACCGACAATATTCGGGATTTGAGCCAGTTCAGCCACTTGTTCGGGTAACAAATCGGCCGCGGTTCGCCCAGGCACGTTGTACAGTAACTGTGGCAAATCGCTGGCTTGAGTACAAGCCGTGTAATGAGCAATAAGCCCGCGCAACGAAGGCTTGTTGTAATAAGGATTCACATTTAAAAAGCCGGCCAAAGGCAGATGGCTCATGCGCTCAGTTAGATTGACCGCTTCCGCGGTAGAGTTCGAGCCGTTACCAGCAATAACTGCAATACGCCCTGCGGCGATTTCAGCAACTGCACTGACCACATCGACATGTTCGTCGTGACTCATAGTCGCGGCTTCACCCGTAGTACCCATGGCAACGATACCATCGGTACCAGCCTCACAATGCCAGTTAACTAAGGCTTCTAATTCTGTGTAATCAATATTGCCCTGTTGCGTAAATGGCGTCACCAGCGCAACAATACTGCCTGTTAGCATACTATCCCCTCAATCTCATTCTGATTTCCATGGTACTTTTACCACCCTCTAAACACAAGCGCTGGTTCATCTTTGCTGATTGCTCTTTGCGCTCCTGCGGCGCATCTTTTATGATGAGTATCGTATTCTCACTCATGTATGAACTAGGAGCGCAGTATGAAGCCATTAGCGGCAGGTGCAAAAGCCCCACAATTTACGTTACTTGATGCCCAACAAAACGAGGTTGCCTTAGCGCAGTTACTGCAGCAACAACGTGTCTTAGTCTATTTTTATCCAAAAGCCATGACCCCAGGTTGCACAGTGCAGGCGCAGCAACTACGCGACCACCAACAACAATTTGCCGCCCATAACATCACCGTCGTAGGTATTAGCACGGATGCGCCGACTCGTTTAGCAAAATTCAGCGAACGTGATCAGCTCAATTTCACCTTACTTAGTGATGAAGATCATCAAGTGGCCGAAGCCTTTGGCGTTTGGGGTGAAAAAAAGTTCATGGGTAAGGTTTATGATGGCCTTCACCGCATGAGCTTTTTGATTAACCAAGATGGGACTATCGCCCATGTCTTTGATAAATTTAAAACCAAAGATCATCACCAAGTGGTCCTCGACTACTTAGCTGATGCCTAACTGTTAGCCTCTTGGTCCGCTAACTTTGTTTCAGTAGCCACGGTTGGCGGCGATCGTAAGGCGGTAATCACCGCCTTCACCAAGCTAGCTAGCGGAATAGCGAAAAACACGCCCCAGAATCCCCAAAATCCGCCAAATACTAAAACTGCAGCAATGATGTAAACCGGATTAAGATTCACCACCTCAGAAAATAACAAAGGCACCAACACATTACCGTCGAGCGCCTGAATCACCAGATAAGCAATCATCACCCAAGCAAACATGGCACTCCAGCCAAACTGGAACAAGGCCACCAGCATCACAGGTAAGGTAACTACGGCAGCACCTATGTAAGGAATAAGCACTGAAAAACCAACCAACACACCGAGTAATAGGGCATAGCGCAGATCAAATAAAGTGAAACATAAATAACTCACCACACCCACTATCACCACCTCAACGGCTTTACCACGAATGTAATTCATGATCTGTAGGTTCATTTCATCACTTACTTGAGAAATAAGGCGGCGATTATTGGGCAAGATGGCGTTGATGTGATCCAAAAGCTGCCGTTTGTCCTTAAGCATAAAGAACACCAGTAATGGCACCACAATCAAATAAATGAGTAGTGCCATGGCGCCCACGAGACGGCTAAGGGATTGGCTGAGTAAATTCTCACCAAACGCGAGCAGTTTCTCGGTGGTGCTTTGCACATAATGATTGATATTAGCCTCGCTAATGTAGCCAGGAAACATCTCCGGTAGACGGTTAAGCAATACTTTGAGTTGGCTAAGCATTTGCGGCAGCTCGGCCACTAACGTCACCGTTTGTTGCCAAATCACTGGCACCATGAACAGCAACAAGATAATAAAGACACCTATAAAGCCGGTATACACCACGAGTACCGAGGTTAACCGGGGTAATCCGGTTTGTAGTAGCCGCTGCACCGGCCATTCAAGCAAATAGGCTAACACTAAGGCAACAATGATAGGGGCTAGGATATCCCCGAAAAAGATAATGACAGCAAAACTAGTCACTAATAATAGGAATAAGGTAACAGCATCAGGATCTGAGAACTTGCGGGTATACCAGTCTTTTAAGTATTGCAACATGTTCAAGTTTCCTTGCTAAAAAGCCTGTTAGCGTTTGCAGTTGCTTGTGAGATATCACATGATAGCTGGGTCGGGCTAAGAGTTACAGTAGCTGAACTGAAATTCACGGAACCTTTTCAGTCAACTAGACTCATAGCTACATCATTTAAGGTAAGAAATCATGCAGTTGAAGCGTCATTTAGCACTATCTAGCAAATCAAAGACATCTCCTAAAGCAGCGCTCAAGACGAGTGCCGGGGCTTTCAGTGCGATAGCTTTAAGCTTACTTTTAAGTTTATCGGCAACCACCTCGACCCCAGTTAGCGCCCAAGACCGGCTGCCAGAGATAGGTACCGCTGGCGCAGGGGTGATGTCGATTGAACGTGAGCTTATTTATGGCGATCTTTATATGCGACAAATACGTGCATCGGCGCCACTTATTCACGATCCGGTATTAGATGAATACCTGCATGATATGGGCAGCCGTATGGTTCGGGTTACCGACAATGTGCGTTTCCCCTATACTTTTTTCTGGGTAAATAATGACGCCATTAACGCGTTTGCCTTCTTTGGTGGGCATATTGGTGTGCATACCGGATTAATCGCTGCTGCCCGCACTGAATCTGAATTAGCGGCGGTAGTAGGTCACGAAATCGCCCACGTCTCGCAACGTCACATAGTGCGAAATATGGAGCGTATGCAGGCTAATTCCGCTACCACTATGTCAGCTTTTCTAGGGTCTTTATTATTGGCAGTGATTAACCCTACCCTAGGCATGGCGGCAATGACCACCACCACGGCAGGGGCGCAACAGGTACAAATCAACTACACTCGGCAATTTGAGCAAGAAGCCGACCGGGTCGGTATCGATATTCTTGCGCGAGCGGGCTTTGATCCAAACGGCGCGCCCGATTTCTTCGGCCGCTTAGCAGAGCAGTACCGCTACGCCACGCGCCTGCCGGAGTTTTTGCAAACCCACCCTTATACTGAATCACGGGTGGCTGACACGCGGCAGCGAGTAGCGCTAATGCCAAGAGTGGTTAAACGCGATGAACAGCAATTCTGGTTAGCAAAAATACGAGCCGAAACCAGACATTTACGGCAAAAATCTGAAGCTGAATTGCAACGAGCTATGAGTTCTAATGTTGCTGAGTATGCAACTGCAGCTCGCTACGGCTTGGCGATTTGGTATCTCGACGACAATCAGCACCAGCAAGCAGCCGCAACGCTGGCACCTTTGCTGCAAGCAGACCCACGCAATACGTTCTATCTTGATGTGCAAACGGATATTTTATTAGGGCAAGAACGCTATGACGAGGCTTTAAGATTGCTAGAGCAAGCCTATATGCGACAGCCTAATGAACGTACCATTACCTTAAACTTTGCCAACGCCGCGGTAAAAGCGCGCAAGTTTCAACTAGCTATCGATTTACTGCGTGATTTTTTACAACGCAATCCGCAAGATATCGTAAGTTTAGATTTACTCTCTACGGCCTATCGATTAAATGGCAATATTAGTGGCATGTACGAAGTGCAAGCAGACTTGGCAGCGCTGCATGGTGCTTTCGATCAATCGATTAATTATCTCCATAGCGCCCACAAGCAAAACGCACACGACCTCGACAAACGCCGCTTACAAGCTCGCATCGATAAACTCATGGAGCAGAAGCGGCAAGTTGACGAGCTCCGTAATTAATTCAAATCGGTGGCGTTTTTCAGCGATTGAATGGTTTGCTCACCTAATAACGGCCCTTTTACTTCACCCGCTGGGGTGACAATATAAGTAGCTGGTAACGCATTCGGGGTGGCGAACGGCAAATTCGGCAAGGGCTGATTTTGAATGAGAGGAAACTCAATACTGTATTGCTCTCGCAAGGCAGCAAGCTCGACGTTGTCTAAGCCATCAAAACTCACCCCGTAAAGGCTCACTTGGTCGCCGTACAAATGATGAAACTCATTAAGTTCAGGGAGTTCGCGCAAACAAGGCGCGCACCATTCTGCAAAATAGTTCACCACTACATAACGTCCTTGCAGCTGTTGCCATTGCTCTGGTCCATGTTGATCTGAATGGAAATCAGCCTCCGGCTCGTTGCTACAGGCCGTTAACGTGAGTGCAAGCAAGGCCACACCTGCCAGTTGTCCTGCGCCTTTCAATAATCGACAAACCATATGCTTTCCCTTAAGCTATTGCGTAATTTACTCTTATTCTTGTTATACGTAGATTTTAGCCAAAAGGATACTCAGACATGACTACTGTCACCATCTACCACAATCCTCGTTGTTCGAAGAGTCGACAAACCTTGCAGTTGCTAGAGCAACAAGGAGCATCGATTGAGATTGTTGAGTACCTTAAAACTCCGCTGACGGTAAGCCAGCTAGCTACGTTAGTCAAGCAACTCGGCATGGTTTCGGCGCGGGAATTGATCCGCTCCAAAGAAGCCATTTATCAAGAGCTGAATCTGGCCGCAGAAACCAACGAGCAAGCTCTACTTGAAGCTATGGTGGCTCATCCGAAGTTAATTGAGCGCCCCATCGTGGTACGCGCTGAGCAAGCTCGCTTGGGGCGTCCGCCTGAGGCTGTGCTTGAGCTACTGGCCTAAGGACGACAGCCATGGCAGATGCCAACCTAACTCAGATTATTATTTTGTATTACAGCCGTAACGGCAGTACTCAGTTACTCGCTGATGCGATTGCTGCTGGGGTTGAACAAACGGGTGCAGTTGCCCTGCTACGCACAGTCGCAGCACCAGGTGAGCCAGCCAGCGCACGTGATTTAGAGCTTAGCGCTGATGAGCTTAACCAATGTGACGGATTAATTTTAGGTAGCCCTATTCGCTTTGGTCACATGAGTGCACATTTACAGCAATTTTGGGAAACCACGGCCGGAGCTTGGTTAAAAGGTAGCTTACAAGACAAACCTGCGGCGGTGTTTACCTCTGGCAGTAGTATGCATAGTGGGCAAGAATCAACCTTGTTAGCGATGGCGGTACCTTTGTTACATCATGGCATGATGCTATGCGGTATTCCTTACACTGAGCCGGCTATTCAAACCACCCAAACCGGTGGCTCACCTTACGGTGCCAGCCATGTTAGCCATGCTGCAACGGCGTTGAGTAAGGACGAATATGCCTGTGCCATTGCGCTAGGCCGGCGCGTTGCCAGCCTCGCGATTACCTTAAAAGCGGCTGCTTAAGCCCATCTCTTGACGGTCAAACAACGGTGAGAATTCTATGACGAACGATGCTAACGCCAGTAAACCTATTGCCTCTGCTGAAACCATTCGTACGTTTCGGGTTATGGCTTTAACTGGCTATATCGGATTATTATTGTTTATGGTGCTGTGGCAACTGTTTTACACCCACACGAGCGAGCTCAGTTTGACCTTTCGGTTGCTGTTTTGGGTACTACCCTTGCTGTTTGCTACGCCCGGTATCATTCGCGGCAAACCATACACTCATGCGTGGGCCAACTTCATTTTGATGTGGTATTTTTTACATAGTTTAACGCTGTTGTGGGTAGCTACCGAGGCTAAATATCTAGCGGTAGCCGAGCTTGTCTTAACTTGTATTGCGTTTGTTGGCTGCACCGGCTACGCCCGCACTCAAGGCCGAGCTCAGGGCTTAGGGCTGAAGAAACTCAAAGACCAAACCTAAATACCCAAGACATGTTTGACAAACGGCGTGGTTAGGCGCCGTTTGGCGACAATCGATGCTCTATCTAGTTGCTTCAAGCAAGCCATCAACGTACGCATATCACGCCCCAAGCGCTGCACCATAAATTGCGCAGTATCTGCACTTAAATGCAAGCCTAAGGTTTTTGCTCGTAGTTGCAGCGCTTGCGCTTTGTCGCCATCACTTAAGCTTTTCAGTTGCAGTGCCACACCCCACTGTAACCGCGAATGCACATCGGCCAAGGCCACTTCTAATGCAGCAGGCCCGGCATGCGCCGTCACCAATAATCGCGACGCCTGTTGCGGCTGTTGTACTTGTTGGTCGCGACAGCGATTCAACAAGGCAAATAGCTCATAGCACCAATCAGGATCATGGCTTACGCTATCAATATCGTCGAGACAAATTAACTTGTAGCGCTCTAATCCCTGCAGAACCTGTGGTTGCACTTGCCCATAAAGCTCGCGTAACGACACGTACATCAAAGGTTCTTGCGTTTCTGCACAGATGGCATGTAATAAATGGCTTTTACCCACGCCATGAGCACCCCACAAGTACAGTAAGGTGTCGGTGTGTGTAAGCGCCAGCGCTAGCGCATCCTGATTGTCCCCCACCACAAAGGTCGCAAAAGTTTCATCATCAGGAAGCTGAATAGCAAGAGGTAATTGGGCTTGCGTCATTCGCTACCAACCCAACGATACACCGGCATCGGCGGTGTTTTTGGTGGTTGTTCTGGCGTCTGTGGTGCCAAGAAGCGTTCGCGATAATTGGGTTGCGCTGGCTCAGTCTCGTGCCCAGGCACCGAGACTGGTCGCATCTGCTTGGATAGATCGATAGCTTGCAGAATTTGGCCGGGATTGGTTTGCAGCAATAAATTAAATTGTGCGGTGTGCTCGCCATAAGCCTCAAGTTGCACATTTGCCACCGACGGCAAGGCTAACAAGAATTGCTCGGCGGCGATAGCCTGCGTTAACGAGGTGACATTTTGTACCTGCAGTTGCCATTGTTGAGTGCTACCGGCATGGCTACTGATCCGGTACCTTTGTGCCAATTGTGCCGTTACATCACTAATAAAAAGCTGAGCTAATTGCACTTGTTCGGAACTACTCACCTCGCCCCGCCAACGCAGCTCGCCTAATTGTAAGACCCAATCAAGTACCCATTGCGGGGCTGACTCGGCGGCACCTTCTATTGCGGCATCGCTGGGGGTTGGTTCGGCCTGGTATACACGAGCCGTAATAACACCGTCTGGGCTATAACGACTACTGGCAAAAGCTAAGGTATCCTCAAACCGCGCCCACACGTCAAGCACACTTAATGACATACTGTCATTTAGGTCTAATAAGGGCAGCTTAATGGGTAAACCGCGGGCATTGGCATGTGTTACCAACTGCTGCATGAACTCGCTAGCCTCGTGATTATCACCACTACCGAGTAACCGCCGCCGCAAGTTGAGGTCTTCATAGACAGTCCAAATTAACAACTCCGGGCGTAAATTACTCCAGACGCCAGAACCCGCTTCTTGTAACAAACGGTCTATTTGCGGTTGGTCAAATTGTACCCATAGCTGTAACTCCTGCACTGGAGCTGGACTTGTATCATCATTACTAAGGTTACTGGAGTTGCTTTTTGGCTGGGTTACTGCAGGCGCTTGCCGATAACCATACTGCACCACAAATTTACTCACATTTTGCAATGCCGATTGCACTAAGTCGTGGGATAACACCTGCTCGTCGCCAGAAACTTTTAATAAGGTATAGGTGAGTGCTTCACGCAACGCTTGGTTACGTTGTGCCACCGATTGGTCATTCACGGCGATTTGCGCCTGATACATGCGGGTCAACTCAAGTGCCGCCTGGACCGGCGCTGGCGTAGCTGCCACTAAGACCAGTGCTAGCGTCAATGCCAGCCATAGGGGTTTCATCACTGCAGCGATCATAGCAACCTCAGATAAGAACAATAGGTGCATCATAAACAGCCTACGAACCAGGAGCAAGTAACAAGCTGTGGATAACCTCTTGACGTTTCCGAATTTTTCACAACGTGGTAAACTTTCCATCATTGCCGCCCAAAAATACACCGCAACACACAAGGATTGCCGCCATGTTAAAACAACAACTGCGCGCTATTAGCTCTCTGCTGACCAGCATTACCCTGATTGGTATTTGTACCGGCATGACCAGCACCTTGTTGAGTTTGCGCGCTACCATTGAAGACTTCGGTACCCTCACCACCGGGGTGATCATGTCAGCGTATTTTATCGGCTTCTTATTTGGCACCACTCGGGCCCCGAAAGATATTCGGCGGGTTGGCTACATTCGCGCTTTCGGTGGCTTAGCAGCCTTAGCCGCTGCCTCAATTCTAATTCAAGCCATTTGGGTTAATCCGGTAGTCTGGTTCCTAATGCGCTTTTTGACCGGTTTTGCTATCTCTGCCATCTTTGTGATCGTGGAAAGCTGGCTTAACACCATGGCTGACAATAAAAACCGTGGCACCTTGTTGTCGGTCTATTTAGTACTTATTTACGGTGGTTTAGTGGCTGGGCAATTAATTCTCGGGGTTGCTGACCCGGCTGGGTTCCTTGCCTTTGCGATTGTTGCCCTGCTGATCAACTTAGCGTTGATTCCGATCTTAATCAGCGTGACTGTTGAACCAACCACCCACGAAGCCAAGAAAGTGCCCATTCGCTCATTGCTGAAGGTAGTGCCTTTGGGCATGGTAAGTGCCTTTATCATGCAGGCTTGTTATGCCATGTTCTATGGCATCGGCCCGATGTACGCCACCTATATCGGCTTAAGCGTAGGGCAAGTATCGTTATTTATGGCCGCCTTTATTTTAGGCGGCATGTTGGCACAGGCGCCAATAGGTTTATTATCAGATCGCATCGATAGACGCTTTATTATGGCTGCCTGTGCTGGTACTGCCGCCATCATGGCCTTTGTGTTATCACAATTGGGTTCAGAAACGGTGTGGTTAATCTATTTGTGTGTAGGTTTGTTTGGCGCTTGCGCCCTGCCACTCTATTCTCTCGGCATGGCTCACACCAACGACTTTTTAGATAAAGACCAAATGGTTGGTGCAACTGGGGCCATCATAAAAGTAGGTGGCATGGGTTCAATCATAGGCGCACCATCGGTGGCAGCATTGATGCAGTTTGGTGCGGTAGATTACTTCTTTTTATTGATTATGGTGCTCACCAGTATTGTCTGCGGCTACTCACTCTATCGTGTGACTCGCCGTGCCAAACCTGAAGACCAAAGTCACAGTGCTTACGCGATGTTAACCCCGACCCAAACCTCCGATGAATTGCTCACCAGCTTAGCTGATGAGCAAGAGTATCAAGACGACGAAGCTGCTGCGGGGCGTTAACCCTGCAGCCAGCTATGCACCAGTTGCTGAGCTTGGCTGGTCATTTCAGCAAGATGTTCAGCGCTGACAAAGCTCTCACAATAGATCTTATACACTGGCTCAGTACCTGATGGCCGAGCCGCAAACCACCCATTGGCAGTGGTGACTTTAACCCCGCCAATAAGAGCACCGTTGGCCGGTGCTTTGGTGGTAATATCTAGCACACTGTCACCTGCTAGCTCAGCAATCTTTAGCTTATAGGCACGAATATCACCAAAAGCGGCATTCAGCTCGCTCGATGAACTGACATCCACGCGTTGATAATAACTGGTACCATGCTTGGCACAGAGATCATCGTAATGTTGGCTAGGGTTACGCCCTGTTACCGCACAAATCTCAGCCGCCAATAGCGCTAAAATGATACCGTCTTTATCGGTAGTCCAAGCTTGCCCTTGCTTGTCTAGAAAAGTTGCACCGGCACTTTCTTCACCGGCAAACGCCGTGATGCCCTGATGCAATTCTTGCGCAAACCATTTAAACCCAACCGGCATCTCGCGCAGCTCACGTTGATGCGCAGCGACGACACGATCAATCATTGCACTAGATACCAAGGTTTTACCAATAGCCAGAGTTGACGACCATTGGCGCTGTGAACACAAATAATCAATCGCAACAGCTAAATAGTGGTTAGGATTCATCAAACCATGGGTGGGCGTTACTATACCGTGGCGATCATAATCAGGATCGTTACCTACGGCGATATCGTAGTTATCTTTGTATTTTAATAAGGACGCCATAGCATAAGGAGACGAACAGTCCATTCGAATTTTGCCGTCTTTATCAAGGCTCATAAACCGGAAACTAGCATCTACCGCGGCGTTATGAACCTCGATGTCTAAGCCGTATTGCTCTGCAATTAAGGCCCAATAACTTGCGCCAGCACCGCCCATCGCATCCACGCCAATCCGAACCTTTTGCTTGGCGATAGCTTCCATATCAATCACTTCAGGCAGACTATCTATGTACGCCTGGCGCCAATCCACTTGCTGCAGTAAGCGACTAGCTCGTACCTCAGCATAGGACACGGCTTCTACGCCCAAAAGCTCTGATGATAATAACGCATTCGCATATTTTTCAATGACTTTGGTAGCATCAGTATCGGCAGGGCCACCGTGTGGAGGATTGTATTTGAAGCCGCCATCGGTTGGTGGATTGTGCGAAGGTGTAATCACCACTCCGTCCGCTAGATCACGAGTACGACCGCGGTTATAACGCAAAATTGCATGACTGATGACCGGCGTTGGCGTGTAGCCATCATCGGCTTGAACCTGTACTTCAATGCCATTACCAATAAAAACTTCTAGGGCCGTCATAAATGCGGCTTCAGACAAAGCATGGGTATCCCGCCCCACCAATAATGGCCCAGTAATCCCCTGCTCTTCACGATAGCGCACCAAGGCTTGGCTGATAGCTAGAATGTGTGCCTCATTAAAGGAGCAGTCTAAGGCACAACCACGATGCCCTGAAGTACCGAATTTTACCTGTTGCGCTGGATCGCGAGGGTCCACATCATTGACAAAATATGCGCTAACTAACTGCGCAATATTGGTCAAATCTTCTGCTTGTGCGGGCTGTCCGGCCCGTGCATGTATCGCCATTATAAAAAGTCCCTGATTTTTTCTGCCTGTTGCTCGCTGTAACCTAACTCAAGTGCCACCTGCGTTAACATCGATTTCTTGCGGGTGGTGTTATTATTAGTCACCACGTAATAAGGTGCATCCGGAATCTGCTTGGGATTAGTGCTGGTGCCACTGGCCGCTAATTCAGCTTCAGATTTCGCAAAATATTGGCGGTCGCGACCGCTAATCTGCAGCACTTGGTCAAACTGCTTAGCGTGGCATTTATAAAGCATACTAAGAATATAGAGAAAGCGTGCGACAACGCTGCGTTGCCCGGCTAAATCGGCTCGGGTCATCACATCAAAAATCTGCCGACCGGCTGGCATAGATAACTTTTCCGTGCGCTCACTGGCGTTCACAATCGCTTGTTGTGTGGTTGGTGGCTGAGCAACTACCGGTGCAGCAGTGGGCTGTTCGCTACCAGCCTCGGTGGTACTGGTGGTAGCTACTACCGCAGGTAAATTTAGCAGCCGGCGTAAAATAGCCGAAGCACTCTCGCCAATATGCAGTGTATGACCGGCAATAAATCGGTATAATTCGTCATCAATTTCAATGCGTTTTGTCATTACCCGTTCGCTTCTTTTAAGTTGTGGGTGGTTTTACAAGGTTCACCAAAACGCTATTATACCCAAGCAACGCCAAGGGTACAGGAATTCAACATGAGTAACGCACAGATTCTTAATTTTGAACAGCTCGGCCCGTCACCAGATGCAGCTAAGCAGCAGGCCCCCGTGGTGCTATTGCATGGTTTGTTCGGCGATTTAGATAACTTAAAAAGTTTAGCAAAAGAATTAGCCGAGCATTATCCAGTGCTGTTAGTTGATGCTCCTAACCACGGTGATTCTCCTGAATTTGCTAAGATGGATTATGCCAGTATGGCAGCAGCCCTCGCTGCCACTTTAGACCATTTGCAATTACACCAAATACATGTGGTCGGGCATTCGATGGGCGGTAAGATTGCGATGGAGTTCGCTCTAACCTATCCCGATAGAACCCTTAGTGTCATAGCGGCGGACATCTCTCCTGTAGCTTATGACCCGCGCCATCGGCATATTCTGGAAGCTCTTATTAGCGTGGATTTAGACGCCGTGACTAACCGTCAAGATGCCGATCGCCAGCTGGCTAAAAGTATTGACAGCCGCGGCGTGCGGCAGTTTTTACTGAAAAATCTGCGGCACACTGACACAGGCTATCAGTGGCGGCTACCGTTAGCGCGCTTGGATACCTGTTACGATGCGATTTCTGGCGCCGTTCGCGACGGTCACTATGAAGGCCCGATTTTGTTTATCAAAGGTGGCGATTCCGATTATTTATTAGCGCAACACGAGGACGAAATTCGTTCTCGTTTCAGTAACATAGAGATGAAAATCATTGAGGGTACTGGGCATTGGCTGCATGCTGAAAAGCCACGTATTTTCAACCGTCTGGCGCTTGCATTTATCCAGCAACATTCTCGCACCTGAGCCGGTTGCATGCTATAATCAGCGCTTATTTTTCCGGCCTAATGAAATGGTGTTGCTGTTATGTTGTCAGAACATTACGAATTAATTGAAGCGCTTGCGACGAATTTTGCCATTGCTGTGCTGTTTTTGCTGATCGGCTTAGCTATTCAAGACGTTTTAAATAAAGGCAACGTACCCAAGTATGGCCGCTGGTTTGTTTGGTTGGTTTTGTTTTTAGGTTGTGCTGGCTTTATCGCAAAAGGCATTATTCAAGCCTTTTGGGAAGCAGGCATGTAATACACAGTTAAGTAGGTAGTAACGAATTTATGGCTAGTGTTGGTATTTTCTTTGGAAGTGACACCGGTAACACCGAAGCTGTTGCACAGATGATTCAAAAAGAATTAGGTAAGAACCTAATTGATGTATTTGATATTGCCAAATCCAGCAAAGAAGACATCGCCTCATACGACCTGTTAATGTTCGGTATTCCAACATGGTACTACGGCGAAGCCCAATGTGATTGGGACGATTTCTTCCCTGAATTAGAAGAAATTGATTTCAACAACAAACTGATTGCTATTTTTGGTTGTGGCGACCAAGAAGATTACGCTGAGTATTTTCTTGATGCCATGGGAACCGTGCGCGATATCGTTGAGGCACGTGGCGGAATTATCATTGGCCACTGGTCGACCGCAGGATATCAATTTGACGCCTCACGTGCTTTAGTTGATGATGACCACTTTGTTGGGTTAGGCATCGACGAAGATCGTCAGCCTGAACTCACTAAAGAGCGCGTGCAACAATGGTGTGCGCAAATCCGTACAGAGATGGGCTTAGACCAACTCGCCTAACTAAGCGATGTAGAGACATGAGCAGCAAAGACGAATTACAACTGAAAAAAGCCGGACTAAAAGTAACTTCACCACGGATTAAAGTGCTGGAGATACTCAAAAACCCGGCTAATCAGCACGTAAGTGCTGAAGACGTGTATAAGATCTTGTTGGAGAAAAACGAAGAGATAGGTTTAGCTACCGTGTATCGCGTTCTCAACCAATTTGATGATGCAGGTATTGTAAGTCGTCACCATTTTGAAGGCGGTCGCTCACTGTTTGAGCTAAGCAATAAAGACCACCACGACCATCTGGTCTGTTTAACCTGTGGTCATGTTTTTGAATTTGAAGATGAAATGATTGAACAGCGTCAACGTGATATTGCTACCGCACATAACGTTAAACTGACCAATCATAGCTTGTATTTGTATGGTGAATGTCAGTCACCAGATACCTGCGAAAACAATCAAAGTAGCGAATAATCCTACCTAGATACCGATGCTACCAGTGTGATACTGGTAGCCTCCTCACGCAAAAAGAGACCACAGCCGTTGATGAGTTTTTCTGATTTAGGCCTAGCGCCAGAAGTTTTAAGTGTTCTTAACGAACAAGGTTATACCAGCCCTACCCCCATTCAACAACAAGCCATACCTTCTGTGTTAGCAGGCAAAGATGTGATGGCAGCAGCACAAACAGGAACCGGCAAAACCGCTGGTTTTACTTTACCTATCTTAGAATTACTCAAAGATGGTGAGCGCGCACGCTCAAACCATGTGCGTGCTTTAATTCTGACCCCTACGCGTGAACTTGCTGCCCAAGTGGCAGAAAGCGTAGCTACTTACGGTCGAAATCTGAGTTTATCCTCTGCCGTGGTGTTTGGCGGCGTGGGTATCAACCCACAGATGATGAAACTTCGCAAAGGCGTCGATATCCTCATTGCTACCCCAGGTCGGTTATTAGATTTATTTCAACAAAATGCCGTCAAATTTAATCAGCTTGAGATTTTGGTGTTAGACGAAGCAGACCGTATGCTAGACATGGGCTTCATTCACGACATCAAGAAAATCTTAAGGATTTTACCGAAGAAACGCCAGAACCTGCTTTTTTCAGCGACGTTTTCAGACGAAATTAGAGCGCTAGCAAAAGGTTTGGTGAATGATCCTGTAGAAGTTTCTGTCGCCCCTCCAAACACTACGGCTGAGCGAGTCGAACAATCCATCTATGGTGTTGAACAAAACCAGAAGACGCAATTGTTGGCGCAACTCTTGCGTGAACGCAATACACCGCAAGTGTTGGTCTTCACTCGTACCAAGCACGGTGCTAATCGATTAGTGAAGCAGTTGGATGGGCATGGTTTTTTGGCCGCCGCCATTCATGGCAATAAAAGCCAAGGTGCCCGTACCAAAGCGCTGGATGACTTCAAAAATAATCGAGTACAGGTATTAGTTGCTACTGATATAGCTGCACGTGGTATTGATATCGATTTACTACCACTGGTAGTAAACTACGACTTACCTAACGTTGCTGAAGACTACGTGCATCGTATTGGCCGTACGGCACGTGCTGGTGCTAGTGGCCATGCCTTAAGCTTAGTGAGCCCGGAAGAAGTGAAACAACTCAAGGCAATTGAGCGGTTGATTGATCAAAAACTTGAACGTATCAGTGCGCCTGGCTACCAACCGGTTGATTTAAACAAAGGTCGGCCGGCTCCTAAAAAGCCAGCCCAACAACCTAGCCAACGTCGGCATCAGCCTCGTCGTCAGCCCAAATAACACAATTACGCCCTTTGTTTTTACCAAAATAAAGGGCGTGATCGGCTCGATACAACACACTATCCTTGTCGTCATCAACATGCACGTTGGTTAAACCAATGGTTGCCGATACTCGATAAGGCTGCTCTGTCCCTGTGCTAGGCACAAATTCTAATTCATTGACTAAGATGCGAATTGCATTAAGGCGACGCTTGGCATCTGCCGCATTAGTGCGGTGCAGTAACAATCCAAACTCCTCTCCGCCAGTACGAGCGAAGATATCACCGGGGCGTAATTGCTGTTGCATGAATTGAGCTAAGCGACGTAACACCGCATCACCTTCGGCGTGCCCGTAGTTATCGTTAATCTGTTTAAAATAATCAATATCAAAGATAGCTACAACGGCTTGGGTAGAAGGCGTAAAGCGCACTACCAACTGCTCAAGTTGCTGCATAAAATAGCGCCGATTATAAACCCCTGTTAATTCATCAGTAATGGACAAGCGTTCAAGCTCTTGCTCATAAATTTTTTGTTCCGTGATATCTCGCACTGTCCCGATCAGAATGTCTTCATGGATATACTGGTTATAGTCAGCTAACTCGTGCACCCAACGAACACTTCCATCCGGGCGAATAATCCGATGCACGACATCGTGCGTGCCGAATTTTTTTGCCTGTTGTTCACTCGCTAACACCAACGCTAAATCGTCTGGGTGAACAGCTTGCTGAAACAAACTAATACTAGGTTTTACGGTATCTTTATCGAGCCCGAAAATGTCGTAAATTTTATCTGACCAATAGAGCTCGCCGGTAGCAAAATTTGCTTTCCAGTAACCTAACTCGGCTATTTCTTGGGCTCGTTTTAAGGTGATTCGGCTTTCTTCCAGCTCTAACTCACGTTGTTTATCTAACGTGGTATCCACGATCTGACCAAACCAGTGATACACGCCTTCGGCATCCAGTTCTGGCATAGCGTTACCGGCCACCCAACGGGTTTGTTCTCCTCGTACAATACGATACTCGCAAAACCAAGGCTGTAGACTTTCGGCTGATTGCTGAATGCTACTGCGTACCCGTTCACGATCAGCCGGATGAATGGCATCAAACACGGCACTGCCATCGGTGCTAACAACGTCCGCATCAACACCATAAATAGCTTTGATACCCGCACTGGCGTAAGGAAAACACATACGCCCATCAGGATACATAGAGAACTGATAGATAACCCCAGGCACAGTACTAGCTATTCGCTCCAAGCGATGATGGGCCATCACTGTGTCTGTCATATCAATCCAGACTCCGGTGAGCCATTCAGCTTGCCCTTGCCGATCGTGACTAATCACCGATACTGTATCGCGAATGGTACGCGCTTGGCCATGTGCTGCTGTCACCCGAAAGATCACATCAGCATGCTCAAGATCGCCAGCCCACAATTGTTGCATCACAGCCATAGCCGAATGACGACACTCTGCATGCATCGCTTCCACTAACAACTCAAAAGGATAGCTTTGTTCTCGCTGCCATGACTGGCCTAACAACTCAGCTAGGGCCGAGTTGATGAACATTTTCATGCTGGGACGATGTAACTTCCAAGTCGCTACTTTTGAGCGCGTCATAATGGTCTCAAGCCATTGCAACTGCTCACGTACTTGGGCATCACTTAAATCGGGGTATGGGTTTTTCGGTAACGGCATTAACAAACAATCCCTGCTGTTTTACTAGCAGGGATTGTGGCATTAAAAGTTGCGGTAACGCAAATCTATTTAACTTTTTGCTAAATTAGCTTACTCGCCTTCATCGGACCAAGTATCACGTAAACCTACCGTTTGGTTGAAGACCAAATGCTCAGCATTGTGGTCTTTGCTATCGGCACAGAAGTAGCCAATACGTTCAAACTGATAAGCTTTTTCTACCTGAGCGTCAGCTAACGAGGCTTCCACAAAGCCATGTTTAACCACTAAAGATTGTGGATTAAGCGTGGCCGCAAAATCTTCTTCTGCTGCTGGGTTTGGCACTTGGAACAAGCGATCGTACAACCTAAACTCAGCTGGTTTAGCATGAGCCGCTGCAACCCAATGGATAACGCCTTTTACTTTACGTCCATCGGCAGGATCTTGGCCTAAAGTATCAGCATCGTAGCTACAGAAAATAGTGGTGATATTGCCATGCTCGTCTTTTTCAACGCGCTCGGCTTTAATCACATAGGCATTGCGTAACCGCACTTCTTTTCCAAGCACCAGACGCTTGTATTTTTTGTTGGCTTCTTCACGAAAATCATCGGCTTCAATCAATATTTCGCGCGCAAAAGGTACCGTGCGAGTGCCCATACTGTCATCATTCGGATGATTTGGCGCTTGCAGTTGTTCAACGTGATCCTGCGGATAGTTCTCAATCACCAAACGCACCGGATCTAATACCGCCATCGCACGAGGCGCATGCTGATTTAGCTCATCACGAATACAAGCCTCCAGCATGCTCATCTCTACTTGATTATCCATTTTGGTGACACCAATGCGGTGACAGAACTCACGGATAGAAGCCGGCGTATAGCCGCGGCGACGCATACCAGCAATAGTTGGCATACGAGGGTCATCCCAACCACTCACTCGTTGCTCTTCAACCAATTGATTTAGTTTACGTTTACTCATCACCGTGTATTGCAGGTTTAAGCGCGAAAACTCAATCTGCTGGGGGTGGCATTCAATGCTGATGTTATCCAAGACCCAATCGTACAAGCGACGGTTATCTTGGAACTCAAGGGTACAAAGTGAATGGGTGATCCCCTCAATAGCATCTGAAATACAATGAGTAAAATCGTACATAGGATACACACACCAAGTGTCACCCGTTTGGTGATGATGAGCAAACCGAACCCGATAAATCACCGGATCGCGCATGCACATAAAAGGTGAGCTCATATCGATTTTGGCACGCAGACAAACTTCGCCTTCTTGATACTTACCCGCTGTCATGTCCGCGAAAATTTGCAGGTTTTCTGCAACGCTAGTATCTCGATAAGGACTATTGCTACCCGGCTGCTTCAGGGTGCCACGCATTTCTCGCATTTGTTCTTGGCTCGAAAAATCACAATAAGCCAAGCCCTTTTCAATCAGCTCTACCGCATAACCGTGTAATTGCTCAAAATAATCAGATGAGTAACGTGGTTTACCATTCCAGTGGTATCCCAGCCATTGCACATCGGCTTGAATCGAGTGCACATAATCCACTTTTTCTTTCAACGGATTGGTGTCATCAAAGCGTAAGTTACAGGTGCCTTGATAGTCTTCAGCAATGCCAAAGTTCAACACGATGGATTTGGCATGACCGATATGTAAAAAACCATTTGGCTCTGGCGGAAACCTTGTATGTACCTGGTTATGCTTTCCTGAAGCTAGGTCTTGATCGATAATTTGACGAATGAAATTACTACGGGGCGCATCTGCTGCCATGGATTCGTTGTCTCCAGTAAATAGACCTGAAAAAATGACCGCTATGATCGCAGGTTCTTAGCATAGGTGCAAGGCCTAACGCTGCACCTGAAAGAATTGATAAACCTGCTGCAAGTGGCGCGCTGCCGCGGTTGCGCTAACCCAGCGAAATTGTATTTCCGTAGCCGCTGGCAATTGCGCCAGCGTGTTCTGAGCCCGCCACGTTAGGGTTGCTAGTTTGGGATAACCGCCCAGCGTTTGCCGGTCTTTGAGCATCACAATCGGTTGCCCGTTGGGGGGAATTTGGACAGCTCCGACCGGTAGTGGCTCAGAAATGATTTGTGCATGAGGCCACTGCAAAGGCTCGGCTGCGGCTAAACGCACCCCCATCCGGTCTTGGGCTGGCGTCACTTGGTACAGCTGATCCGTAAAGAGTTGCTGTTGCTCCGGTTCAAACTGCGCATACTGTCCGCTAGCTATCACCTCTAGAATAACAGGTTTGTCGCGAGCGCCTGTGGCTGCGGTTGGTAACTGCGGCGCCACGCTGCGCCCGGGGCGGCGCCCCAGCTGAGTGCGATAACCAGGCACTGTTGCGTAAGCGATCTGATCGCCACTTTGCACTGCTTGTCCCTGCTGCTGCAATCCTCCTAAGCCATCACGCACCACGGTAGCAACGCTGCCGTAGACGGGCGTGGCGAGTAAGCCGCCAGCAACAGCTAAGTAAGCGCGTAAGCCAACTCCGCCCGGTGCGACCGTCAGGACGTCACCAGCCGCTGCCAGTTGAACCTGCTGCGCCGGCACTGGTTGACCGTTCAGGCTCATAGGCAGCTCAGCCCCTGTCACAACCCACGCCGTAGCCGCGGTAAATTCTGCACGAAAGCCACCCAAGGTAATTTCTAACTGGGCCGCATTAAAGTGGTTATTTAACAACCTATTAGCCCACAGAAAAGCTTGCTCATCAAGAGGCCCGCCCACACTGATACCTTGGTGTAGATAGCCAAATCTGCCAAAATCTTGCAGAGTGGTTAGCGGCCCAGATTGCAGTATGCGTAAGCTCATTCGCGCGCGCTCGCTGAGTGAATGGCTGCTGCCGCTTGTTGATAGTGGCTTAAACTAATCGACCGGAAGCGAACTTGATCACCTGCTTGCAACTGGGGCCAGCTTACTGCTCGTCCAATCAATTGCCATCCACCTGGCGAGGTACGCGGATAAATCGCTGTTTGCTGATTGGCAATAGCTACGCTCCCGGCGGGGACCTGTTGTCGAGGCGTGGCTAAACGCGGCATCCGCAGTGGTTCGGGCACATCTCCTAAATAGGCAAATTGTGGCGCAAACCCCAATGCATACACATGGTAAGTGGGTTGGGTATGTAAGGCGATCACTTCGGCTACTGACAAATTCGCAGCGCTGGCAATAGCTTGCAAATCAGCGGCGAACTCGGGGTGGTAACACACGTCAATCTGGTGGATTGTATCAGGCTTACTAGCTGGCGTTGCAGCCTGCAACTGCAGCACCAGCGCGGGCTGTGCTAACAGCTGCTGGAGCTGATGTTGAGCGGCATCGGGCAAGATGTGGCGAATATCTAACTGCACCAGCAGACTATGATAGGCCGGTGCTAGCTCCAACAGCCAAGGCCACTGGCCGCTCTGCTGTCGCTGTTGCAGTACGTCTCGCAAAGCCAATACTTGCGCATTAATCTTGCGATCAATTCGGTTCGCAAAACGAACCAACAAGGCATCTGCGGCAGCTATTTCCACCTGTGCTAGGGGCTGCAGGGAGTCTGATAACCTTGCTGTCATTGCGGCTTGACTGCGGTCGTACCTGTGGTTGACCGCGTGATCTCGGTGAGGGCTTTACGAATAGCCGCTACCGTAGCTATGGACTCAGCATTATCGCCATGCACACACAAGGTGTCGGCCTGCAACTGAATGCTACTGCCATCACTGGCGTTAATGGGGTGTTGCTGGGCTAGCGCTTGGGCTTGGCTGAGAATCTCAGCGCTGGTCTGTAACACTGCATCGGCATGGCGCCGCGCACGTAACTGACCGTTGGCCTCATAACGCCGGTCGGCAAAAGCCTCAAACCATAACGGCACGCCGTAGCGGTGAGCAAGTTGTTGCTGCCAAGTAGCGGCGGTGTTTGCGGCCGAAACTAACGGAGCTAGGGTCATTAAGCGCAAGGGTTGCTGACGATGACGATTACGCTCCGCTAGCACTTGCACGACCGTCTCAAACAAATGCGGTTGACTTTGCTTATCGTTATACAAGGCGCCATGGGGTTTAACATAAGCTAAAGTCTCCCCTTGTTGTGCACAAATAGCCTCCATAGCCCCTATCTGATAGGTTAAAATGGCGGCTAATTCGCTTTGCTGAAAACTCATCGAACGGCGCCCAAACCCTTCTAAATCTGGATACGCCGGATGCGCGCCAATCAATACTTGGTGCTGTTTCGCCAAAGCTACGGTTTCAGCCATGATGGCCGGGCTACCCGCATGAAAGCCACAGGCGATATTGGCCATATCAATGTACGGCATCACTGCCGCATCATTGCCCATCTGCCAGGCGCCAAAACTCTCGCCCATATCGCAGTTCAATAGCATCACTCATCCTTGCCTGTGGCAGTTGATGACGATTCTCGTGCTCCGGCAAAGCGCGCATAGCTATAGGCAAATAAATAAACGCCCAAACCTATGGTGGCTATTTGTAGTGCCGGCAACATCAAGATCGCCGTTTGGTGAGCACCGAAAATAGCAGCCGCACCAGTTAATCCGATGGTCATCACACATACGGCAATAAAAGTAATAGGCTCTAAAAATTTATGCAATTGCTTCAGCCCAAGCAGCTGCAGCAAGGCTCCCAACACCAAGCCCCAAGCAAGTGGCACGCCCAGCTTGTACCAGCCTAACTGGTAATCAATAATAAGTGCGGCAAGGCGCTGGTCGCTGAGGTTATAAAACATCAGGCCAATTAAACCAGCCAAAATGACTAATCGGGTTGTTAACGCCATAATTCATCCTGTGAAATGAGCCCTGTTAGGGCTCTAAAGTAATAATCAAAAGGTCTTTGTTTTACTCAAGTTTAGCTTGGGCACGGCAGCTACATGGCCAAATAAACTAAGCCTGCCACAATCACTAAGATAATGGGAAACAACACAATCGGTGCTTGATACCAACGCAATACGGGCTGCTGATAAGGTTCATCAGTCACCTCACTGGTATCTCGTCGTTGCGCCCCTAGCCAAGCGCCACCGGCAGCAGCCACTAACAGGCCAACAATCCGATAACTTGAGGTGGCATCGCCTGCTGGTGCTAGCACCAGTAACAACAGCCCCACTATAATTACAGCCAATGCGGCAATTCGCTTCGCAATACTAGTTGTCATTGTTGTTTATATGTCCTTGCTTAGCGGCTTTGCGCCAACTGATAAAAAATCCGATTGCACCACCTGCTTGCATGACTAAACCAATAATAATGGTCACCAGGTTGTGCTCCCATACGCCGCTCAACATAGCGGCAAACCCGATGACTAGAATCAAGATTGCATAAATCATGATTATCTCCTTAGGTTAGGACCTCACCTTACTTAAATTTGGATGCCGAATAAAGCCTCTTGGGTGGATATTCGACTATTGTCGTGGCCAATGCCATACTGATGGCTATCGATATTAGCTACCCTTTGCGAGTAAAGCCCATGAGTAGAAGCGCCAACGATCAGCACTTACAAGAATGTGACTCTAATCCAGGCGGCGGTGTATTAAAGATCCTGCATAGCAAAACCAAGCCATTAACCGCTCAGTTGCAAGTGCAGCGGGTGGTGCCGCAAGCAGAGCTAAGAATGATTGGTCCTTGGTGTTTTTTAGACCATTTCGGTCCTCTAACAACGCCCGCCTATCAGGATTTCAATATCCCGCCTCATCCGCACATTGGGCTACAGACGATAACTTGGTTATATTCGGGCGAACTCATGCACTATGATAGCTTAGGTTATCAACAAGCCTTGCGCCCAGGTGAGTTAAATCTAATGACCTCAGGCCGCGGTATCAGTCATGCCGAAATAGCGCAAGATAATCCCACCCAGCCTTTGCATGGGCTGCAATTATGGTCCGCCTTACCCCCAGCTGATGAGCTAACTTACCCACGCTTTGATCACTATCGCGATTTGCCACAGTTTGCCCTAGGCGAATGCACGGCCACCCTAATTGTTGGCGACTATTACGACCGTTTACTGAAGCAGCGCTGGCAATCACCTGCGCTAAGTTTTCATCCAAGCCTGGCATTAAGCCTAACCACCCCTCGTACCACAGTGCTAAGCTTGTCACTTAACCCCTCGTTTGAACATGCTATCTATATCGTGAGTGGCAGCTTATATCTGGTGGACAGTGAACTAACCCAGCCCATTACTGCCCATCAATTACTGGATCTAGGCAGTGAACGTGACCATTTAGAAATAGAGCTTGCCGCAGATACTCGAGTGCTGGTATTAGGTGGTGAGCCATTTGGTCAACATCTGTTTATGCGCTGGAATTTTGTCAGCACCGAGCTTGCACGGGTTGAGCAAGCACAACAAGATTGGGATAATGGCCACCCAAGATTTGGCGATGTTAATACTGATTGAGCAAAAAAGGATAAACAATGCTGGCTAAATTACGTTCTGCTGCAAACCGACTGATGTTATGGGTTATTGCTGCAGTGATCACTTTAGCCGTGCTGTTTGTGTCGGTATTGTTATACAAATGGTGGGTCTTTGAGCCAGAGCCGCCAACCGCGGCCGCCTGCGAAGCCTTGCAGGTGTTACCACTCAAAGCCAACGACCAGTCTGCCGTAGCCGCTGAAATTCAAGTCTACCAGTGCCAACGCGGTAAACGTGAGCAATGGCAAGGCTTTGAAGTCTGGCTACGCCAACCACTCAGTAACGATTGGCAACGTATCGCGACTGCCGAGCAAGGCCAATGCCTGACTGTGAGCTTAGCTAAACATGGCCAACTCATCATTCATCACAGTCATAGCCGTGGTGACCTACAGTTGGCAAAAAGTTCTGTGATTTACCGTAATGAACAAGGTCAACCCTTCACCCTAGCGGTAAGCAGCGAGCGCACTGACGACTGCCCGCTGCCTTAGGGCTAACACGAGTTAACCTAACTTCATCACCCACTTTAACGGCAGACGCTTCATTAAAAAGCCAATCAACGCCCATGGCCAGCCGGGCACATAAGCTTGTACCGGCTCTCGCTCAATCGCCTTCACCAAAGCCTTACAGCCCGTTTCAGTATCCACCATAAAGGGCGTGTTCTTAACTTTTTCGTTAATTTCAGAGCGTATAAACCCAGGTAAAATAGCGCTTACTTTAACCTTTGATTTGGTTCTAATTAAATCAGCGCGAATCCCTTCGGTCAGTGCCAATAAGCCAGCTTTAGTAGCGGCATAAACGGTCATGGCGCGCGGCATACCTCGTAACGCACTAATAGAGCTAATGGTCACCAAATGGCCATGCTGTTGTTGATAGAAAATCTCTAAGGCCGCCTCACATTGGGCTAAGGCAGCTACAAAATTGGTTTGTGCGGTTTGCACATTGGCATAGAAATAGCCAGTTCCTAGCGATGCACCTTTGCCCATGCCTGCATTCACGATCACTCTATCGATGCTACCAAATTCCTGTTGAAACTCTTTAAACACCTGAAACACTGCATCATGATCGTTTACATCCAAGGCTTTTACGGACACTTTCACGCTCGGATACTGTTGCGCTATTTCGCTTTTAAGTTGCTCTAAACGTTCCGTACGGCGGGCACATAGGGCGAGGTCACGCCCCTGTTTAGCGTATTCGCGGGCCATGCCCTCACCTAATCCAGAGCTTGCGCCGGTTATCAATATTGTTTTACGCATGCATTATCCTTGTTTCATTCGTTTGCGGCAGCGCCAATGCAAATAATTCACCAAAAACCAGAAATTCTTGAAAGCTGGATTACGAGTCTGACCATGGTGATAGCGATAATAGATTTGTTGCGCTATCACACTTAACCGAAACAACCCAAACACCTCGTAAAAAGCGAAATCTGATGCATCAAACTGCATTTTGTCACAGTAGTAATCAACCACTTGCTGACGGGTAAACATCCCCGGCAAATGCGTTGGCTGACGCCTGGTAGAACGGGCAATAGCATCGTCATCGGCTTGAATCCAATAGGCTAAGCTGTTGCCAATATCCATTAATGGATTACCCAAAGTCGCCAGTTCCCAATCCAACACCCCAATGATGTTGGTGGGCTCTTGGCTATCTAGCACCAAATTATCAAAGCGGAAGTCATTATGGGTCATACAAATGGTTTCGGTGGTTGGCATGTGTTCAGCTAGCCACCGCATGATGCCTTTACCCGATGGCACATTCCAGGTTTTAGCGCGGCGATAGCGCTCACTCCAACCACTCACTTGGCGCTCTGTGTAGCCTTCACCTTTAGCAAGATCCGTCAAGCCGGCCGCATGAATGTCAACTTGATGTAATTCTATGAGGCAGTCTAACGCACGTTGGCATAAGGTGCGTGTTTGCGCGGTGGATAACTCTAAATTGCGCGGCATATTTTTGCGTGGAATAATGCCATGCAGCCGATCCATGATATAGAAATCGGCCCCAATAATGCTTTCATCTGCACAATAATGGCGCATTTTAGGCACATAGGGATAAACCGATTTCAGCGCTTGCTGAATACGAAACTCGCGGCCCATGTCATGAGCTGATTTAGCTTTAGTGCCAGCCGGTGGCCGCCGCAAAATTAAATCGGCATTGGCGCAAGCTAGACGGTAAGTCCAGTTTGAAGCCCCACCACTAAACTGGGTCACCTGCATCGGCCCAGTTAGGCCCTCTAAATGTTGCTGTAAATAAGCTAGTAGCTCAGCTTCAGGTAGCTCTTCACCGGGACGAACCTGACCGGCTTTATCTTCTAATGCTTGCTCTTGTTGCACATGTTGCTCTTGTTGCACTTAGCGCTCCCGATACTTAGCTAATTCAACTTTAGCAATGGTTGCTCGATGCACAGCATCTGGACCATCAGCAATGCGTAAGGCGCGCGCTACGGCAAACAAAGCAGTTAGCGGCACATCATGGCTCATGCCGGCGCCACCAAATAATTGAATGGTTTCATCTACCACCATCTGCAAGGCATTAGGTGCCGCGACCTTGATTGCAGATATTTCAGCAAGGGCTTTCATCGCCCCAACTTGATCTATTTTCCATGCTGCATAAAAGGTCAGCAGTCGCGCTTGATCAATAGCTATCCGCATATCGGCAACCCGTTCTAAGTTACCACCAAGCTGCAACAGCGGCTTGCCAAACGCAATACGTTCAGCCCCTCGCTGCATAAATAACTGAAGGGCCTTCTCGGCGGCCCCTAAGGCGCGCATGCAATGATGAATACGGCCTGGCCCCAACCGCCCCTGAGCTATCTTAAACCCGTCACCCAAGTTGCTAATTAAGTTTGCCTTAGGTACTCGAACTTGATCAAAAAGCACTTCGCCATGACCGTACGGTGCATCATACTCACCAAAAGCAGGGAGCATTCGTTCCACGGTGACGCCGGGGGTATCAAGCGGCACAATGACCATACTATGGCGCTGATGTTTAGCTGCTTCCGGGTTAGTGAGGCCCATCACTATGGCAAACTTCGCCTGTGGATGACCTAACCCAGTAGACCACCATTTACGCCCATGAATAACGATATCATCACCATCGGCAGTAATTTGCGTTTGCATGTTAGTTGCATCCGATGAGGCAACATCCGGTTCTGTCATACAAAAAACCGAACGAATCTCACCGGCAAGCAAGGGCGTTAGCCATTGTTGCTTTTGCGCGGCACTGCCAAAATGATACAACACCTCCATGTTACCGGTATCAGGTGCATTGCAGTTGAAAATTTCCGGTGCAATTAAACTATGCCCCATCACCTCGGCTAACGGCGCATACTCGAGGGTCGTTAATCCTGCCCCGAGTTCCGCGTCGGGCAAAAATAGATTCCATAGCCCAGCTGCTTTGGCACGTTGTTTAAGCTCATGAATCATCGGGGCGACTTGCCAATCACGCCATTGCCCATCTGGGTTCAAGCGGCGATTTTCTTTGTGGTAATTGGCTTCTATTGGTTCAATATGCTCGCGCATAAAGTCAATTAACCGCTGCCGATATTGCAGGGTCTTGGCACTCGGAGAAAAATCCATCGTCTGGGCCTTGTGTTGTTCTGAAATCGTTATTAGTCGTGCGTTTTCGATAAAACTTAAACGCTTGTTTAAATGATTGTAGTGAAGCGGCGCTAAAACTCAATCAATATTTGTTAACGAACGTTTCGCAATCACCGGCAGTCGGGCTGCCAAAAAATCTATAAAGACCCGCACCGCAGGCAGCAAGCCTCGGCGGTAAGGGTACACCATATGCATAATACCTAGTGGCAATGACCAATCGGGTAACACGCGTTCTAATTGCCCGGCAGCTACCGCCTGTTGGCACAAATAATTTGGCAGCGCCACCATTCCCAACCCAGCAATTGCAGCCTCTCTGAGAACAATCATATCGTCGGTGATTAACCGAGGTCGGAAACTCACTGCTAATTTATCGCCCGTATCTGAGGTTAAGTCATAGCGATATTGACCGCTGGTGTAGTGCAAACTTAAATGTGGAAAATGCACCAAATCTAACGGATGTTGTAACTCTTTAGCTATCGCAGCAACGTCGCCGCACGTAGGGCTTCGATAAAGGGTCAAGGGAGCATCGGCCAGCGGTCTTGCAATCAGCGATGAATCCTCAATACTTGAGCGCACCCGCAGCGCTACATCAATGCCCTCATCAATCAGGTTCACAGGCTTATTCGTCACCATCAGATTCACCCGTACTTCAGGATACAAGGCCATAAATTCGGGTAATAACGCCACCAACATGCTTTGGCTAATAGCATAGGGAGAACTCACATGAATATCCCCTCGCGGTGTATCCATCACCAGTTGCGTCACTTGTTGCGCCGCTTCGGCCGCTGCCACTAGCGTTTCACAATGCACCAGAAAAGCCTGGCCCACATCGGTTAGCTTAAGGCCGCGTGTACTTCGATGCAGCAGCCTTACCCCCTGCTGCTCTTCTAACTCGGTTAAGCGTCGACTGACAGTCGATTTTGGCATCTTCAGATCACGGGCTCCGGCACTGACGCTGCCCGCTGCGACCACTTTGGCAAAGATTAAATAATTAGTGAGATCAGGTAATGCCATAGGTTTCCTTTAACGACTCAACTGTTCCATATATGGAACGATGCTTTCCAATATACCTAGCTACCGACATAAATGGAACAGTGTAGAATAGCCATCATCAATTAATACCCAAGCATACAGCGCAAAATTTTAAGAGGTTGTTATGAATATTCTACACATAGATTCAGGCATTTTTATTGATCAGTCTGTCAGCCGTAAACTAAGCGCCGACATAGTTGCGCACCTGAGTGCGAAGCAATCGCCTACTCAGTTGGTGTACCGTGACTTAGTCACGCAGCCTGTGCCTCATTTAGACGCAAGCACATTATTAGACGGCGACAACGCTCTTACTCAGCAATTGATTGCTGAGGTACAAGCGGCCGACGTGTTAGTCATCGGCGCTCCTATGTACAACTTTACTATCCCAACTCAGCTGAAAGCTTGGTTAGATCGTATTTTAAAAGCTGGCGTGACCTTTAAGTATACCGAACAGGGTCCGGTTGGCTTACTTAACAATAAAACCGTTTACATAGCATCAGGTCGCGGTGGTATCTACAGCCAAGGTGAGGCAGCAGCCATGGATCATCAAGAAAGCTATTTAAAACAAGCGTTAGCTTTTGTTGGTATTACTGATGTTCACATCATTCGTGCTGAAGGCGTTAACCTAGGTGAAGAACCGCGAACAACTGCCTTGGCAGCAGCGGCAACCGCAGTAGCCTCACTCTAGTATCTATTTGTTGTGTGTTAAGCTCTTGAGCGACTCTAGCGAGTCGCTTTTTTTTGTCTATGGGTTGCTGTGTGTATCTCAGTACATCTAAGTACGTTTAAGCACCACCACTAAGATGCCACCTATAATTGCAACTGCTGCAATCAGCAAATGCATGGTAAGTACTTCATGAGCAAACAAAACCCCTCCTAGGGCAGCAATTAATGGTACTAACAATTGTCCAATAGCGGCGGTCGTCACAGTTATTTGGGGTAGCACCAAATACCAGATAGCGTAACCGACGCCTGAAGTAATAGCTCCAGAAACCATGGCCAGCATCACCCCATCGGTGGATACGATGAGCTCAGGGGCTTGCCACCAGAAAGCGATTAACACAAAAGGAATAGCGCGGACAAAATTAAAGGCAGTATTGGCGAGCGGAAAACCTCGTCCGCGTCCATGCACTGAATAGAATCCCCACGCCACACCGGCACTAGCCATCAACATAGCAGCTAAAAGTGACGATGGTAGCTGCATGCTAGGCACCAGCAAATACACAAAGCCGGCAAAGGCAATGACCACCCCCAACCATTCTCGGCGGCTTAGCCGCGTGCCTTGATAGAGGGTTATAGCTAACATACTTAACTGCACCGCGGTAAATAACACTAACGCACCAAATCCTGTTTGCAACTCCACGTAGGCATAAGAAAAAGCAATAGCATACCAACTTAGAGTAAGTGCGCCCCACCAGCTGCCCTTACTATAGGGTTGTTTTTGCGGCCGATGAAAGAAGCTACGTAACCACACCAACAGCACCAACATCACAGCCCCACTCACTATTCTGATCACAAGAAATGAAGCAGGATCTATGGCAGGCTCAAGTAATGCATAGCGATTAAGAATGGAATTTCCGGCAAACGCTACTAGTGCTATTGCAAAAAGAACAACTAATTTGAGACGGTTTACCATAGTCTGCTCCAGCAACTCTGCGGTTTGACGGTTGAGAAAAGATTGAGATGTAAGCTTGTCCCCCACCTTACCACGACCCTTATGGACCTTGTAGATAAAGCCATGATCTTGCACGCACAAAAAAGCCGCTCCATAGAGCGGCTTTTATTTAAGTTAGCAAGGATGCCGAAGCAGAGCTTACCAGCCCGTTTTTTCACGCAAAGCTTTACCGATATCGGCAAGACTACGCACGGTTTTAACACCAGCTGCTTCTAAGGCTGCGAATTTCTCGTCTGCAGTACCTTTACCACCAGAAATAATCGCACCAGCATGGCCCATGCGCTTACCTGGAGGAGCAGTCACACCAGCAATGTAAGATACTACTGGCTTGGTTACGTTATGCTTGATGTACTCTGCAGCTTCTTCTTCAGCAGTACCGCCGATCTCACCGATCATAACGATAGCTTCAGTTGCTGGATCTTTTTCGAACATCGCTAAGATATCGATAAAGTTTGAGCCTGGGATTGGGTCACCACCAATACCTACGCAAGTAGATTGGCCGAAACCTTCGTCAGTTGTTTGCTTAACAGCTTCATAGGTTAAGGTACCTGAACGAGATACGATACCTACTTTACCTGGCTTGTGAATGTGACCTGGCATAATACCGATCTTACATTCGCCTGGAGTGATCACGCCTGGGCAGTTTGGACCAATCATACGAACGCCTTTGTGCGTCAAATATTCTTTAACGTACAGCATATCGATGGTTGGAATACCTTCGGTGATACATACAATCAGCTCGATACCAGCATCTGCAGCTTCAACAATTGAATCTTTACAGAAAGGAGCTGGTACGTAGATAACTGAAGCAGTTGCGCCAGTTGCTTCTACAGCTTCGCGTACCGTGTTGAATACTGGTAAACCCAAGTGCGTTTGACCGCCTTTACCTGGAGTTACACCGCCAACCATTTGCGTACCATAGGCAATAGCTTGCTCAGAGTGGAATGTACCCTGACCGCCAGTAAAACCCTGGCAGATGACTTTGGTGTTTTTATCGATCAAGATAGACATTATTGACCTCCTGCCGCTGCAACCACTTTATCAGCTGCATCAGACAAACTTTCTGCTGCAATGATGTTGAGGCCACTTTCTGCTAATTTCTGCCGACCTAGTTCTGCGTTGTTACCTTCTAAACGCACTACTACAGGTACTTTCACGCCAACTTCTTCAACTGCGCCCATGATGCCTTCAGCAATCATGTCACAACGAACGATACCGCCGAAGATGTTAACTAAAACAGCCTTAACAGCGTTGTCAGACAAGATGATTTTAAATGCTTCAGTAACGCGCTCTTTGGTTGCGCCGCCACCAACATCCAAGAAGTTTGCTGGCTGACCGCCGGCAAGTTTAACGATGTCCATCGTACCCATCGCCAAACCAGCACCGTTCACCATACAGCCGATGTTGCCATCTAGAGCTACGTAGTTTAATTCCCACTTAGCTGCTTGGGCTTCACGCTCGTCTTCTTGTGAAGGATCGTGCATTTCACGGATTTTTGGTTGACGATACAGGGCGTTACTATCGATGTTGATTTTGCCGTCTAAGCAATGCAAGTTGCCTTGGTCGGTAATCACTAACGGGTTGATTTCTAACAATGCGAAATCGTACTGTTCAAACATCTTCGCTAAGCCCAAGAAGATTTTAGTGAATTGCTTCACTTGCTCTGGATTTAGGCCTAGTTTGAAACCAAGTTCACGACCTTGGTATGGCTGTGCGCCAACCGTTGGGTCGATGATTGCTTTAAGAATCTTCTCTGGAGTTTCTTCTGCAACTTTCTCGATTTCTACGCCACCTTCGGTTGATGCCATGAACACAATTTTACGTGTTGCACGGTCAACAACTGCACCTAAGTAAAGTTCTGAGGCGATGTCAGTTAAGCTTTCTACTAAAATTTTAGCGACCGGCTGACCGTTTGCGTCAGTCTGATAAGTCACCAAGTTTTTGCCTAACCAGTTACTCGCAAATGCGTGTACTTCGTCTAAGCTAGAAACCAATTTTACGCCGCCCGCTTTACCGCGGCCGCCTGCGTGTACTTGCGCCTTAACAACCCAACGCTCGCCACCAATTTTTTTAGCAGCTTCTACGGCTTCATCAGCAGTGTCTACTGCAAAGCCTTCAGATACTGGCAATCCGAACTCTCTAAAGAGTTGTTTAGCCTGATACTCATGCAAGTTCATGATGATCTTCCGATTCGTTTGAACAACAAAAGCAGCGTCATGCTGCTTACCCGAAAATTTCGCACACATTTTAACGTTTTGTGCGGAAAAATAATAGCCGCTTGTGTCATTGTCATGTAACTGACATCAAGCGGCTGTGTTATTTGTTAAATATCCAACAATAAACGTTGTGGATCTTCTAACAATTCTTTGATGGTTACTAAGAAGCCAACGGATTCTTTACCATCAATGATGCGGTGGTCGTAAGATAACGCCAAGTACATCATAGGTAGAATTTCTACCTTACCATCAACCGCCATCGGACGATCTTGGATTTTGTGCATACCCAAGATAGCGCTTTGCGGCGGGTTCAAGATTGGAGTTGAAAGCAATGAGCCGAATACGCCACCGTTCGTGATGGTGAAATTACCGCCTTGCATATCTTCCATGGTTAGTTTGCCATCACGACCTTTAAGTGCCAGATCACGAATGCCATTTTCAATATCAGCAATACTCATCTTATCAGTATCACGTAATACTGGAGTTACCAGACCACGTGGCGTAGAGACAGCGATGCTAATATCAAAATAATTGTGATAAACGATGTCATCACCATCAATCGATGCATTCACTTCAGGGAAACGCTTCAACGCTTCAGTAACAGCTTTGACATAGAAACCCATAAAGCCTAAACGGGTATCATGGCGCTTCTCAAATTCATCTTTGTACTTTGAACGTAAGTCCATGATTGGCTTCATGTTAACTTCGTTGAAAGTGGTTAACATGGCGGTTGCATTTTTTGCTTCTAGCAAACGCTTAGCGATGGTTTTACGCAAACGCGTCATAGGCACACGTTTTTGTTCACGCTCACCGGTTGCTACCGCAGCTGGGGCGCTTGCTGCTTTCGCTGGCTCAGCCTTTTTGCTGCCGTCTTTCAGATGCTTTTCAACATCTTCTTTAGTGACCCGACCGCCTTTACCAGTGCCTTTAACATCAGCTACTTGCAAGCCATTTTCAGCTAGCATACGACGTACTGCTGGGCCAGCCACTTCACTATCACCTTCGTCAGTCGCTTCTTCTTTAGCGTCGTCTGCTTTGCTTGAATCTGCAGCTGCGCTTGCGCCTGCTTCAACAATACCGATCACGTCATCAGCGCCTACAGTGGCACCTTCGTCAAACTTAATTTCAGCCAGAACCCCGTCAGCAGGAGCTACTACTTCTAGCACCACTTTGTCGGTCTCGATATCCACTAAGTTTTGGTCTCGAGTTACTGCATCACCAGCCTTAACGTGCCAAGTAGCGATGGTCGCATCAGCAACTGACTCTGGCAACTGAGGAACTTTAACTTCTAGCTTTTCACCAGAACCTGATGCTTGTTTAGCAGCTGGCTGGTCGGCCTTAGCTTCAGCTTTATCAGCTTTGCTGTCGTCTTTACTTTCTGCTTTAGCGGCGCTGCCATCAGCTTTTTCTAGCTTACCGATAACCTCGTCAGCACCTACAGTGGTGCCTTCTTCAGCAATGATGTCACCCATCACGCCGTCATCCGTTGCTACGACTTCTAACACCACTTTGTCGGTTTCGATGTCGACAAGGTTTTGGTCACGTGAAACTTTGTCACCTGGCTTAACATGCCAAGTAGCAACAGTTGCATCAGCAACTGATTCTGGTAATTGTGGAACTTTAATATCTATAGCCATGGTCAATTATCACCTATTTAATGGTTAGCGCGTCATCGACTAATTGTTGCTGCTGTTTATTGTGCTCAGACAAATAGCCTACCGCTGGTGCAGCAGATGCAGCACGACCGGCATACGTTAACTGAGCGCCCTTCGGAATTGCGGCCCAGAAATTGTGCTGGCTACTGTACCATGCACCTTGGTTCTGAGGCTCTTCCTGACACCAGACAAAATCTTTTACATGCTGATAATCTTTCATGATTTCAGCCATTTCTTCCGCTGGGAACGGATACAATTGCTCAACCCGAATAATTGCTACATCGGTTTGCTCGCGTTTACGACGCTCTTGTAACAAGTCGTAGTAAACCTTACCGGAACAGAGTACCACGCGTTTCACTTTTTTCGGATCTAAAGAATCGATTTCAGCAATCGCATTTTGGAACACGCCACTGGTCATATCCTCAAGATCAGATACCGCTAGCGGATGCCGTAACAGCGACTTCGGCGTCATCACGATCAATGGACGACGCACGGGACGTAACTGCTGTCGACGAATCATATGGAACACCTGAGCAGGTGTGGTAGGAACACACACCGACCAGTTATGATCTGCTGACAGTTGCAAGAAACGTTCTAACCGCGCCGAACTATGCTCTGGCCCTTGTCCTTCATAGCCATGAGGTAACAATAGAGTCAAACCACACAAGCGGCCCCACTTTTGTTCACCTGAGCTTAAGAACTGGTCGATAACTACTTGTGCGCCGTTAGCGAAATCACCAAACTGAGCTTCCCACATTACCAACGATTTGGGCTCTGCGGTAGCATAACCGTATTCAAACGCCACCACCGCTGCTTCTGATAATACCGAGTCATAAATTTCGATTTGGCCTTGGCCTTCACGAATATTATTTAGCGGCATAAAGGTGCTTGCGTCTTTTTGGTTATGCAATACGGCATGCCGATGGAAGAAGGTTCCGCGGCCTGAGTCTTGCCCAGTAAGACGGATATGCACCCCTTGGTCCACCAAGCTGGCATAAGCTAAGGTTTCAGCAAAACCCCAATCTGCTGGTTTTTCGCCGGCAGCCATTTTAGCGCGTTCTTCGTAAACTTTTTGAACTCGTGAATGCAGCTTGTGAGCTGTTGGCACAGTACTCATCGCCTCGCCAAGCTTAGTTAGCTGTTCGCGACTAATTTTTGCGTCGTAATCAACATCCCACTCGTTACCAATATATGGCTTCCAATCTGACGAGTGACTCTTCATGTCACGCCATTCGTCTACGACGATCTCACCTTTATCAAGTAAGTCACGGTAGTTATTGATCAAACTTTCTGCTTCATCCGCTGCCACAATTCCTGCATTGACCAAACGCTCAGCATAGATGGCACGAGGCACTGGGTGCTTCTTCACCTTGCTATACATTAGCGGTTGCGTTGCACTAGGTTCATCGGCCTCATTGTGGCCATGGCGGCGATAACAAACTAAATCGATCATCACATCGCGTTTGAACGTGTTGCGGAAATCGAGCGCTAGCTGAGACACAAAAATCACAGCTTCAGGGTCATCTGAATTAACGTGGAAGATTGGCGCCTGCACCATTTTCGCAATATCAGTACAATACTGAGTTGAACGAGTGTCTTCACGCTTAGAAGTGGTGAAACCTACTTGGTTGTTCACCACAATACGAATCGAACCACCCACCTGGTAGGCGCGGGTTTGAGACATATTGAAGGTTTCTTGCACGATACCTTGGCCAGCGATGGCAGAGTCACCATGGATGGTAATAGGTAGCACTTTGGCACCATCTTTATCGCCTAACCGATCCATCCGTGCCCGCACTGAGCCCATCACCACCGGGTTAACGATTTCTAAATGCGATGGGTTAAATGCTAAGGCTAAGTGCACATCACCGCCTTTAGTAGCAAAGTCTGACGAAAAGCCTGAATGGTATTTCACGTCACCAGAGCCTTTGCTGATGGCATGCTTGCCAGCAAATTCATCAAATAGATCTTGGGGCTTTTTACCTAAGACGTTCACCAGCACGTTTAAACGACCGCGGTGCGCCATACCGATAACAACTTCTTTGCCACCGTGCTCGCCACTGCGATGAATCAACTCTTTAAGCATAGGTACCAGAGCATCGCCACCCTCTAACGAGAAGCGTTTTGCGCCTGGGAATTTTGAGCCTAAGTATTTTTCCAGGCCATCAGCCGCAGTTAACTCTTGTAACAGTTTACGTTGCTGCTGTTGCTCAAATTTAGGACGGCCACGCACGCCTTCTAGACGTTGCTGAATCCAACGTTTTTCTTCGGTTGACACGATATGCATGTATTCAGCACCCACTGAGCCACAATAAATATCGTTCAACACTTGGTAGATTTCGCCCAGCTTCATGGTCTCTTGACCAACGGCTAGCGAACCTACATTAAATTCTTTGTCAAAATCGTCTTTGCTAAGCTCGTGGTGCTCTAACGACAAGTCCGCAACCGGCTCTTGTTTCCACAAATCAAGCGGGTCTAGGTTGGCGTGCTGATGGCCACGAAAACGATACGCATTAATCAGCTGCAAGACCTTCACTTGCTTCTGATCAGGAGCCCCTGCGGCAGCAGTGCCTGCTTGCTTCAATTTATTCTTGGCAAGGGTACGAAATTGGTCACGAATGGTACTGTGCTTAGTATCTTGAGCACTGCCTTCACGCGGCAGCTGATCAAAGAAAGTGCGCCACTCGTCACCCACCGACGTCGGGTCGTCGAGATATAACTCAAACAACTCTTCGACATACGCCATGTTACCACCGGCTAGGTGGGAGGATTCTAGCCAGGCTTGCATTACGCCATCTTGCATCGCTGTTCCTTCACACTCGTTTTACAAAAAAATAGCCACCCAAGCTGGATGGCTATTTCGATACAGCTCGGCCACAACTATAGCAAATCTATGCGAAATGGTTAAATCGCACGATTCAATAGCATGGATTTGATGTGTCCAATAGCCTTGGTTGGGTTCAACCCTTTCGGGCATACATTGACACAGTTCATAATGCCATGGCAGCGGAATACGCTGAAGGCATCATCTAACTCATCAAGACGCTGCTCGGTGGCAGTATCACGACTATCAATCAAGAACCGATAGGCATGTAACAAGCCAGCAGGACCGATAAACTTATCTGGATTCCACCAGAACGACGGACAAGAGGTTGAGCAACATGCACACAAGATGCACTCGTACAGACCGTCTAATTTCGCACGTTCTTCAATCGTTTGCAGACGCTCACGCGCTGGTGGAGTTTTGTCATCATTGATCAGATAAGGCTTAATCTTCTCATATTGAGCGTAGAACTGGCTCATATCTACAATCAAGTCACGAATCACTGGTAAGCCCGGTAATGGACGAATCACGATTTTCTTGTTGCCACCTTTAAGAGCTGACAATGGCGTGATACAAGCCAATCCGTTTTTACCATTCATGTTGAGGCCGTCAGAACCACATACACCTTCACGGCATGAACGACGGAACGCCAACGTTGGATCTTGCTCTTTCAGCAACAATAATAAATCCAACACCATCATGTCGCGATTAGCTTCCACTTCAATGGAGTAATCCTTCATGTACGGGGCGTTATCAACGTCCGGGTTGTAACGATACACTGAAATATTCAACGTCTTCATCGTTTCACCTAACCTTAGTAAGTCCGCGCTTTCGGCGGGAATGCTTCGCGCAGCTTAGGCTGCATGTTAACTTCGCGCTTCACAATAGATTCATCTTGTGGGCGATACACGGTATGTACCAACCAGTTGTCATCATCGCGATCTGGGAAGTCAGCACGGCTATGCGCACCACGGCTTTCCGTACGGAAGTTAGCTGCTACTGCGGTTGAATAGGCAGTTTCCATTAAGTTATCCAACTCTAAGCACTCAATGCGCTGGGTGTTGAATTCTTTACTGGTATCGTCAAGACGTGCATTTTTCAGCCGCTCACGAATCTGTTTCAACTCTTCTAAGCCTTCAGCCATCGCTTTCCCTTCACGGAATACCGAGAAGTTTAACTGCATGCAACGCTGCAAATCTTTCTTAATTTGAACCGGATCTTCGCCATCTTTGTTGTTTTCCCAACGACGAACACGTGCCAACGCAGCATCGATATCATCCTGACGAGCTTCTTTCGCATCGCCCAATGATGCCATTGCCTCGGCCAAATGTAAGCCTGTTGCACGACCAAATACCACCAAGTCTAACAACGAGTTACCACCAAGACGGTTAGCACCGTGCACCGATACGCACGCAATCTCACCACAGGCAAATAAGCCGTGAATTGGCGTAGGGTTGCCTTGGTCGTCGATCTGCAATGCTTGACCGTTAACATCGGTAGGAATACCGCCCATCATGTAATGACAGGTTGGGATAACTGGAATCGGCTCTTCGGCTGGATCAACGTGAGCAAAGGTTTTAGCCAAATCGCACACGCCTGGTAAGCGGCTTTCTAAAACATCACGACCTAAGTGGTCTAGTTTCAGTTTCAAGTGTGGCCCTAATGGACCATCGCAACCACGGCCTTCACGAATTTCCGTCATCATTGAACGAGCTACCACGTCACGCGATGCTAAATCTTTAGCATTCGGAGCATAACGCTCCATAAAGCGCTCGCCATCTTTGTTCAACAAGTAACCACCTTCGCCGCGGCAACCTTCAGTTACTAAGGTACCGGCACCGGCAATACCAGTTGGGTGGAACTGCCACATTTCCATATCTTGCACTGGTACGCCAGCGCGTAATGCCATACCTACACCGTCACCGGTATTGATGTGAGCATTGGTGGTTGATGCGTAAATACGACCCGCACCACCCGTTGCTAACACCACAGCTTTCGCTTTAACGTAGAAGATTTCGCCAGTTTCGATGTTCAGGGTGGTCACCCCAACAATGGCACCGTCTTCGTTTTTAACTAAATCTAGTGCATACCACTCAGAAAAAACGGTGGTTTTATTTTTGACGTTTTGCTGATAAAGCAAATGCAATAAGGCGTGACCGGTACGGTCGGCAGCAGCTGCAGTACGCGCTGCCTGCTCGCCACCAAAGGCTTTTGATTGACCACCGAATGGACGCTGATAAACTTTACCATTCTCGAAACGTGAGAAAGGCAAGCCCATGTTTTCTAGTTCCAAAATGGCTTCCGGACCTGTTTTACACATGTATTCGATCGCGTCTTGGTCACCAATATAGTCTGAGCCTTTCACGGTATCAAACATGTGCCATTCCCAGTTATCTTCGTGCGCATTTCCTAACGCTACGGTGATACCACCTTGCGCTGAAACTGTGTGCGAACGAGTTGGGAATACTTTAGACATCAAGGCACAGGTCATGCCCGCTTGAGAAATTTGTAAAGCAGCGCGCATACCTGCGCCGCCAGCGCCGATTACTACGGCATCAAATTCGAGTGTTTGTACGCTCACTTAGACACCCTCCACTGGCCACACTACCAATAAACCGGCTAACCAGTAAACGATAAGTGCAACACATACCACATATTGAAGAAAAGCTCGTAAGCCGGTGTTTTTAACGTAGTCAGTTAAAACTTGGAATATCCCAATCCAGCCGTGAATTAACACCGCGGTTAAGGCCAACATGGTAAAGATCTTCATACCTAGGTTAGCGAATAAGTTAGTCCAAGTTGCATACGTTAACGTGTCGGCTGACACCAGGAAGCTCACCATAAAGATGGTGTATAACGCCATGATGATGGCGGATGCACGAATTAAAATAAAATCGTGGCTGCCTGAACGGCCGAAGGTTGAAGCTGCTTTTACCATAACCACACCCCTACCAGTATTGAAACAAGGATTGCTAAAACGAATACGGCTTGTGCACTGATGCGGCCTGAATCAAGCTCTTCCCAGTGACCAAGGTCCATAACCATGTGACGTACACCTGCTAACAAGTGATACCCCAAGGCGGTTAAAATACCCCAAGCAATAAACTTAGCAACGAAGCCGGTAAGCAGGTCTTGCACGAGCGCAAAGCCTTCAGCTGATTGCAATGATGTAGCTAGCGCCCAGACCAAAAAGCCAACACCGCCTAGCATGATAACACCAGACACGCGATGGAGAATGGAACTGATTGCCGCAGCAGGAAATCTAATAGTACTTAGTTCTAAATTTACAGGTCTTTGTTTTTTCACGATTGTTGTGCCTTACAGAAAAGCATTGATAACATGCTCGGAACTTCAAACATCCTCATAATCGAGCATTGACTAGAGGACCCTGTGAGATCGCCGCCAAAGTATATAAGCCATAACACTTAATTACAATTATCAAACAGCGGCTTTCTGCTTAAAAACGCAAATTAATTCAGATTAGATCAAGACAATAAAATCCAGCACTAAATGACAATCCGACCTTAGTAGTATACCGCTCGCACAGGGATGAGCGTATAACAGCAGTTGGATTTTTTTGTCATCGTTTGGCTGATCCCAGTTGACGCTCTTGCCAACTGCAAGCAAACTAACAAACCCGGTGCATCGATCACCGCTAGCACCGAAAAAGTTAATGGGCGATAATCTAACTGTCACACAGTTGCGTAATCATACTCGGTTGTGTTGCCTAGCAAGACACTCAGTGTTGACCTAAATCAATACAAAGATGTGGTTCAAACAACTGTTTGAATTGACACGGAGGGTTAAGATCTAGTAAATTCTATCGCCCTTTTTAGTGATGAAGCAGACTTAAACAAGGAGATTTCCTTATGGCTGATCGTAAAGCCACCCTGCAGATTGACGGCCAATCCATTGAATTGCCAGTTTTATCTGGTACAGCCGGCTATGATGTAATTGACGTGCGTACTTTAGGCAAGCATGGTTTTTTCACCTTCGACCCGGGCTTCCTAGCAACAGGATCTTGTGAATCAAAGATCACCTACATTGATGGTGAGCAAGGCATTCTTCTGCATCGCGGATATCCTATTGATCAGCTAGCGACTCAAGCGGACTATCTCGAAGTGTGTTACATGTTGCTGCACGGTGAAGCACCAACGCGTGAAGAATATGATGCGTTTAAGCAAACCATCACCAAGCACACCATGGTTCACCAAGGTTTGCATAATTTCTTTAACGGCTTCCGTCGTGATGCGCACCCTATGGCTATGCTATGTGCCGTTACCGGAGCTTTATCTTCGTTTTATCATGCTGATCTCGATATTCACGACGAGCAAGCGCGCTTACGTAGTGGCTATCGCTTGGTCGCTAAAATGCCGACGATTGCTGCGATGGCCTATAAATTTAGCATCGGCCAACCGTTCGTGTACCCTCGTAACGACCTGAGCTATGCTGAAAACTTCTTGAATATGATGTTCTCAGTACCGGCTGAAGATTACAAAATCAGCCCGACCATCGCCAAAGCTATGGATCGCATTTTCACTTTGCATGCGGATCATGAGCAAAACGCTTCAACCTCAACCGTACGTTTAGCCGGCTCTTCAGGCGCTAACCCGTACGCTTGTATTGCCGCGGGTGTCGCATCTTTGTGGGGACCAGCTCATGGTGGTGCCAACGAAGCTTGCTTGCGTATGTTGAGTGAGATTGGTTCTGTTGAAAACATTCCTAAGTACGTTGAAAAAGCCAAAGATAAGAACGATCCGTTCCGTCTGATGGGCTTTGGTCACCGCGTTTACAAGAACTTTGACCCACGTGCTACCGTCATGCGTGAAAGTGCCCACGAAGTACTCAAAGAGTTAAACATCCAAGATCCATTGTTAGATGTCGCTATGGAACTTGAGCGTATTGCTCTTGAAGACCCGTACTTTGTTGAGAAGAAACTGTACCCGAACGTAGACTTCTACTCAGGTATCATCCTGAAAGCTATTGGTATTCCTACTAATATGTTTACGGTTATTTTTGCCTTATCGCGAACTGTCGGTTGGATTTCACACTGGCACGAAATGATGGGTGAAGCGAATCAGAAGATTGGACGTCCACGTCAATTATACACAGGTTCAGCACAACGCGATTTTAAACCACTGAAACGCTAACATCTCAGTGGGAATCGCCACTTTTTAGTGAAAAGCACTCTTCGGAGTGCTTTTTTTTGTTTTCTCTTCAATAAACCTTTTCTGTCTCGTCTTCATCTAAACCATCGAGGCACCTGTATAAAACCTTTAAAACAAAGGGTTAAGCCAATTTTTTAAACGCTAGTGATAAAATTGGCACGTTCTATGCATCTGTCTTCATATCTGGTCATTACACCAACACCTACTGACCGAAAACCAATATCTAATAATAACGAGTGATTAACGCATTCAATCGGGACAAGATGATGAACACCTACAGAAATACTAATCGATTTGCCGCAGTAGCCTTGCTCTCAATGCTAGCACTACCTATCAGTGCCTGTAGCGATGCCGGCGCTAATAACGAAAGCGCTGTAGACATACAACAAACTCAGGTGGCACGTATTCCAGTTGCCACTCAGACGGTTATGGCTGGTGAAATAACCTCAAGTTTTAAATCGACAGCAACTCTTGAAGCGCGCGATGAAGCTGATGTCACCAGTAAAGCCACGGGCATTATTGAAACGATTTTGGTTGAGGAAGGTGATTATGTTGAAGCTGGACAATTACTCGCTCACATGCGTGACGACGAATATCGAATACAGGTTGCCCAAGCTCGCGCCGAGCTAAACTCCACTAAGCAAGAATTAAAACGTGTAAAGGATATGGCTGAGCGCGACATGATCAGCGCCGATGCGTATGACAAATTGCGCTTTCAAGCCGAGATATTACAAGCGAAATACGACATGGCAGCATTAAATCTCGCAGAAACCGAGATTCGAGCACCTATCAGTGGCTACATTGCTTTTCGTTACGTTAAACCCGGCAACCTAGTACGTCATTAACGATTGATGCTAACCTAACCGACCTTACCACCAACGAAGCACGTGATGAAATCACCGCGGCTCTGAGTCAGTTGCAGTTACCGCAGGGTTATTTGTGGAGTTTAGATGGTAGCTTTGAACGGCAACGTGAAAACGAAAGCGTTATGCTGGTGAATACCCTACTTGCCGTGGCTCTGATCTACATTGTTATGGCTGCGTTGTTCGAGTCAATCCTGCTCCCGACAGCGGTCATAACCTCGCTCTTATTCTCTATTGTTGGGGTGTTTTGGGCGCTACTCATCACCGGACAGTCGATTTCCGTGATGGCCATGATCGGGATTTTGATCCTGATGGGAATTGTGGTGAATAATGGCATTGTCTTAGTCGACCGCATCAACCAATTACTGGCTAGCGGAGCAAGCCTGCAAGAAGCCATCATTGAGGGAAGTGTCAGCCGCTTGCGGCCCATATTAATGACGGTTTCAACCACGGTATTAGGTTTGTTGCCGTTAGCCTTCGGCACCACTCAAATTGGTGGCGATGGTCCTCCTTATGCACCTATGGCGATTGCCATAATAGGTGGTTTGGTCTTCTCGACTCTCACCAGTTTGTTCTTGGTACCTTACGCCTATGCCCGTTTGATAGGTATGCGAGCGCGCTGGCAGCGGTTGTGCCAGCACGCGCAGATAAAAGTTAGTCAGTTACTTCCTGATTAGCTCGTGCTAGGTCGGCTGGTGTATCAATACCAGCCGGCGGCGACGCAATGGCTTCCGCAACATGAATGCGTTCACCGTACCAAAGCACTCGTAATTGCTCTAACGACTCGATTTGCTCAAGCGGGCTTGGCTCCCACTCAACATAACGCCAAACAAAACCTGCCCGGTAGGCATAAATGCCAATATGGCGACGATAGTCGGCAAGCTCACCTAAGCGTGCGCGGCATAAACCATCGCGCTCGTAAGGAATTGGCGCCCGACTAAAGTACAAGGCATAGCCGTTCACATCAGTGACCACCTTTACTGCATGAGAGCTGGTGACTTCTTCTAAATTATGAATAGGCACGGCTAACGTCGCCATCTGTGCTTGCTTTTGATTGGCTAGATTGTCTGCTACTTGGCGGATTATCTCAGGCGGTATAAAAGGCTCATCACCTTGCACATTAACCACCACATGATCATCCGCAATCGCTAAATATTCGATCACTTCAGCAATGCGCTCAGTGCCCGAGTTGTGGGCACTTGAGGTTAACATAGCGCGCCCACCAAATGCCTCAACCGCATCCACGATACGCTGATCATCGGTGGCAACAATCACTTCCGCAGCACCGGCTGCTGCAGCGCGCTCATACACCCGCTGAATCATCGATTTATTACCAATCATCGCCAACGGCTTACCCGGTAACCTAGTGGAGGCATACCGCGCCGGAATAATCACTGTAAAGCTCATGAGGGAAGTTGCTCCAAATCAGTCGCTGTTAATTCACGTGCTGCGGTCGTCAACAGCATGGGAATATCGTTACGAATAGGAAATGCTAATTTATCACCACGGCAAATCAATTCTCGGCTTGGCGCATGCCAAACCAAGCGCCCCTTACATAAGGGGCAAGCCAAGATTGCTAATGTTTTATTATCTACAGCCATTCTCTACTCCTCAAAAACCTGCAAACTATCCATTCGCTTCCGTTGATAGGGCGACTTGCTGTTGGGCTGCTAGAGGCGCTAGCAGCTGTTGCAATTGCAGCCAAAAATCTTGTTCAAAGTGCGCTTGCACCGGCAAATAATACCAGTTCTCAGGGGCGAAAGAGCGGCATTTAGCGGCATCTTTTTCCGTCATTAAAACCGTATGGTCAGCTGGCATGGACGCAAAGTCGCTGGCTTGATAAGCATAATGGTCGGCAAAAGGATAGCAAGCTGCCGGCTCGATACGAAGCTGCTTTAAAGTGGCAAAAAAGCGTTGCGGATGACCAATACCAGCCACAGCCACATAAGGCGGGGGAGGTAATGGCATCGGCTGCTGACTTGCTACTTGATGCCACCTGCCAGCTTGCAAGCTAAACTGCCAGCCCCAACTGCGTTCACCCGTGCCATTCTGCACCACTAAATCTACCTGTTGTAAGCGGTGCTGCGGCTCCCGTAACGGCCCCATGGGTAAGCGCCAACCATTGCCAAGGCCGCGCTCAGCATCAATCACAGCCAGCTCAAGATCACGAGCTAAGGCGTAATGCTGCAAGCCATCATCGCTGACAATAAGATTAATCTGGGGATGCTGTTGAAGTAACAGCTTGATACTCTGCTCACGGTTGCTGCCAACGGCTACCGGTACCTGGCAGCGCTGCGCTAATAACCAAGGCTCATCACCACTATGACGCGCGTTAATGGCGGGGTCGATAGTGCTATCGAGCAATAAGGGAAACGGCCCCTGCCCGCCGTACCCGCGTGAAATGATAGCGGGCTGCCAGCCTTGGGCTTTTAGCCAGGCAATTAGCGCTTGGGTGACGGGCGTTTTACCCGTGCCACCGACACTAATATTACCTACCACAATGACTGGAACTGGCGCTCGATAAGCGCGCTTTAAGCCAATTTTATAACTCCACCGGCGCAGGTTACTCAGAAGCACAAATAAGGCCTGTAACGGCAGCAGCAAAACGAGCCACCAAGTTAAGCGGGGCCGGTACCAGGCCCGCTGCAACGCCATTACAACTCGCCTCCATTAAACTGCAGGCTGTGCAATTGATAATAAGCGCCTTGACGTTCAATAAGCTCGGCATGGCTGCCACGCTCTAGAACTTTGCCGTCTTCCATCACTAAAATCTCATCGGCATTTTCGATGGTTGATAGCCGATGTGCAATCACGATCGAGGTACGATTCTGCTGTAACCGGCTCAGTGCTTTTTGGATGTGTCGTTCTGATTCAGTATCCAACGCCGATGTCGCCTCATCTAAAATTAAAATCGGAGCATCACGCAACAAAGCGCGGGCTATAGCGATCCGTTGACGCTGACCACCAGATAACATCACCCCATTCTCACCAACCATGGTATCTAACCCAAGTGGCAAGTTATCCGTAAATTCGGTGATAAAGGCTTGTTCTGCTACTTCGCGGATACGTTCTGGGGTTACTTCACTACGCGCACCATAGGCAATGTTATTGGCGATGGTATCGTTAAACAAAGTCACATGCTGAGATACCAACGCAAACTGACGCCGCAAACATTTGAGTTTGTAGTCGTAAATATCCACGCCATCAAGCAAGATCCTACCCCCTTGCGGGGTATAGAAACGTGTCAGCAAGTTCGAGATGGTCGATTTACCACTGCCCGAACGCCCTACCAGGGCCAAGGTTTTACCCGCCGTCACTTCAAAGCTAACGTGATCCAAGGCCGGCGCATCGCTATCGCCATATGCAAACTGTACATCGTCAAAACGAATATTGCCTTGCGCTCGCTCTATCACCAACTTGCCGGTATCTTGCTCTGGACGCTCATCTAATACTTCAAAGATACTCTGCGCCGCAGCAATGCCTCGTTGAAAATCACTATTGACAGTGGTTAATTGTTTGAGCGGACGCAGTAGCATGATCATCGACGTTAACAAAGTAGTAAAGGCACCTGCCGAGAGCTCTGTGAGCATCTCTGGAAAGCTGGCCAACACCAACACCATCGACAAACTAAAAGAGGCGATCAGCTGAATCACCGAGGTGCTTAGAGATTGCGAGGTGACCAGCTTCATATTTTGATTACGAGTGACATTATTAATATCACTGAAGCGTTTAGATTCGCGTTTTTGGCCTTCGTACATCACCACCACTTTATGCCCATTTAGCATCTGTTCTGCCGTGGTGGTGACATTGCCCATCGCCGTTTGAATACGGCGCGATACTTGCCGAAAACGTTTAGAAACCACGGACACCACTTTAGCAATAAGCGGTCCCACCACCAAAAATACTAAACTAAGCTGCCAGCTATGATAGAACATCAAGCTCAACAAGCCGATCACAAAGGCACCTTCACGGATCAAGACAAGCACCGCACGGCTACTAGCCTCAGCGACTTGTTGTGAGGTGTAAGTAATTTTGGACAGCAGTTCGCCGGTTGAGTGGTTGTCGTGAAAGCTAACGGGTAACTTCACCATGTGGTCAAACAGCTGTTGCCGCATGGTTGTCACAACCCGAAAACCTACCCAATTCAAGAAGTAGGTCGAAATAAAGTTAAATAAGCCACGACCTATAAAAACCAAAGGTACAAAAATTGCACCGTAAAGCAAAATTTTAGGGTTATGTTCGGTTAAACCATCATCAATCAGGGTTTCTATCTGGGAGAAGAAAAAAGTATCAACTGCCGCGTAACCTAACATGCCAAAAATCGACAGTGCAAAGGCTGCACGATAAGGTTTTATGTACGCTAACAAGCGCTTAAAAGTGCGCTGTTTAACAGCGTCTGGGATAGTTTCTGTGCTCATGTAATATGCTGTTTAGCCATCATTTAGCCATAGATTAGCGCCATTCTAACCGTTTTACCTAGTAACTGGCTAGTTGTCTGCGTCAAACCATGGCCTGACAGCTGCGGCATAGGGCTGTTGTACATACCACTGCTGACTATCTGCATAGATGCTTATCTGCCCACCCATGGCCGTATCTAGCAACGGGATCTGTAACTGCTGCAACCGCTCTTTTACCGCTGGGCTAACCATCCCATAGGCGTTATTTCGGCCTCTACTGGCGATACTGATACTTGGTTTAACCGCCTGCAAAAAGTAGCTCTCACTGGAGCTATTGCTGCCATGATGGGCCAACACCAGTACCTCGGCTTCTACTGGTGCTAGCTGGGCTAGCAATTGGCGTTCGGCACGGGTGGAGATATCCCCAGGGAGTAACATCTGTAATGCGCCGTAGGATATTTTCAACACGCAGGACTGATCGTTGTGTTGATTATCCGACAGTTGGCGCGGGTGCAGTACTTGCCAATGCACACCGCGCCAATCACCCTGTTGGCCAGCCACACAAGCACTGCCTTCATTGCTGCCGAACCAACGCACCTGCGGATAACGAGCTTTGACCGTAGCGCTGCCGCCGCGATGATCACTGTCCGTGTGACTGATAAAAGCCAGTTCGGGGGTTAATCTACGCTGCTGTAAAAAAGGCAGTAGCACCCGCTCTGCCATATCACCACCACTAGGCCAGCGCGCGCCCACGTCCACCAAGAGCGCAAAACCTTGGCGTTCGATAACCACAGCGCTGCCTTGCTCTACATCCAATACATGCACCCACAAATGCTGTTGGTACTGCACCAACTGCTGTTGGATAGCTAACACCAATAGCAGTGCGGCTAGACTGGTTAAACGCCAATACCAAGCTAACGGTAAAAACCAACAGACTAACCCCACTAACAAGAGTTCCAGTGGTGCGGAATGTTCGGCTGCTAACCATTGCCATGGTTGCTGTGCTAGCCACAGGAGTACAGGTTCAACCAGCTCTATCGGCCACTGCGCAATTCGCAACAGCAACTCGCTCAGCCAACTAAGTTGTAGCAACATCGCCAACAGAGCCAGTAAAGCTAACGGTAACACCCACAAGGAGAACACAGGCACCAAAAGTAAGTTTGTTACTGGAGCTAATAGCGGCAAACCACCAAACCAGACCAAAGTAAGCGGCCAGAGTAACAAGGTTAACACCCACTCTAACCGCCAGAGCATTCTGATTGCCCGACCTTTACCTTGAGCTGGCAGCCAGCGCCACTGCATAAATAGAATACTCGCAACGGCCAGCACCGATAACCAAAAGCCTGGCTGCAATGGCGCTAATGGCTCCACCAAACATACCAGCGCAACCGCGCGCAACAGCACTCGCGAGGGCGGCGTGTAAAGGCCAGCTTGTTTGTGTAATAACACCACCAGCAACATCGCAAAGGCGCGCGTAGTAGCGGTAGCAAACCCCGCCAAATAGGCATAGCCTAACGCCACTAACAAGGCCAACCAAGCACTCGGTAGCACCAAGCTCAAGCGTTCACGCCTACTGCGCTGCTGCCCCAGCCGCCGCCCCAGTTGCTTGGCACTAAGCAGCACAAAACCGGCAACTAAACTTAGATGTAATCCTGAGATAGCAATCAAGTGCGCTAACCCGGTGCGCTGATAAGCCTGCCACTGCTCGGTAGGAATAAGTTGCCGCTCGCCTACCAACAATGCAGCTAAAATGCCCCCTTGGCTTAACTCTAACTGTGCGATTCGATTAAAGAGGCGTTGTCGTAAATTTGCTCTACCAGCTACATAGTGGCCTTGCTTGATGCTGCCAAGCGCCACAATACCTTGGCTCAGTAAATAACGATGGTAAAGAAAACCACCTTCATTGCGAACTCCTTGCGGGGCCCTCAGCTTGACTTGCAATTGCCAAGTTTCTCCAGCTTGAGGCAGACGCTCTGCAGTAGGTTCATACCAATTCAAACGCACTTTTACACTCGGTTGTAGCCATGCTGATGGTACTGCTTCACCATCAATCGCGGTCAGCGTTCCAGCCAAACGCCAATAATCCTCAGCATGTTGTGGGAGCTCTTCAATCACTAAGTTTATGGTTACATGTTGCCCCTGCCACTTTGGGGGTATTTGCCAGTTTTGACTGAAATAGGCATTGCCAGAGCCCCACCCAATACCGCACAATAGGCACCCTAACAAGATGCTATGCCGGCGCTGTGCAGGCCAATAGAATGTAGCCACTACGACTAAAGTTGAGGCTAATAGCCATTGCCAGAATGCTATCGGTTTGCCTAGAGTAAAGCTTAACGCAAACCCAAACAGCCCGGCGCACAACCACCTATCCATGGATGTTGTACCTTAGTTGGTGACCCAACAGGTCTGAACGAGAAAAAATGCCGAAGAAATTTATTCAACGCATCATGCCAAGCCATGAGTCTATTCGTAATAGTCGTAGCTTGAAGATATTTGGAAGTCTGCTGCATGATGCCAACCTCTGGCACTTAAACCGACGCTCCGCCGCCGGGGCTTTTGCAGTGGGCTTATTCTTTGCCTTTATCCCGGTGCCGTTTCAAATGCTGCTAGCTGCTGCTGCGGCCATTCCATTGCGAGTTAATTTACCACTTTCAGTAGCTTTGGTGTGGGTGTCGAATCCAATCACCATGCCCGTGTTGTTTTACTTTTGCTACTTGCTTGGGGCTTGGGTTTTGGATCAAGGCAATCAGCCGTTTGCGTTTGAATTATCCTGGAGCTGGCTGGCGCAAAGCATAGGAACTATTGGCCCGGCCTTTTTGTTGGGCTGCTTTATTGTGGCTGTGTTGGTCAGTATTATCGGTTATATCAGTATCAGTTTGCTCTGGCGACAGTCTGTGGTAAATGCTTGGCGCGCCAGAGCTGCACGCATGTTAGCGGCAGCCAAAGAGCGGGCAATTGAGCATTTACCGCACGCACAGCGTCCCCATGAGCGCACGCACAAACAAGACAAACGGAATCATTCCAACGATCCTGATTAACTTGTTTGCCTTAGCGCGAAGACTAAGTTGCGCTAATAGCTTTAACGATGTCTGTGCGCGATGCTTGCCAAGCCGGATAAAGCGTTGCTAAACCACTCATCAGCAAAGCAACCAAGGCCACGAGGACAATATCTAACCCTTGCAGTTGCACGGGAATACTAGTGACAAAATAAACGTCACTTGCCAGCAAGGTATCCCCCGTTAGCTGCTGAAACCACTGCAGCACGTAGGGCAACGAACTCGTCAGAACAATTCCTGCCAGCACGCCCAGACTAATCCCCAACACCCCATTTTGTAGGCCTTGCCAAATGAATACCTGCATGATGCGTACGCGGCGCAATCCCATGGTCCTTAAAATACCTATGTGGCGCTGTTTTTCTTGCACCGTCATCACCAGAGTTGAGACGATATTAAAGCAGGCCACCGCTAACACTAACACCAACACCAAATACATCACCAAGCGCACCAATTGAATATCGCGATACAAATGCCCTTGCGAGCGCATCCAGTGGTCAAGATACACATAATCATCAATCTGATAGCCTAACTGCGTGGCGATTTGCTGCACCGCAAAAATATCCGTCACCGCTAATTCAACCGCTTGCGCACCCTCACTGAAGCCCATCAGGGCTTGCGCAGTAGTTAAATCAACATAGGCGTATTGATGATCCACTTGGCCACCGAAGGTAAAAGTACCCACCACGGTTAAAGCTTGGCGTTTAGGCTGTTTGAAACTGCCCTGTTGAGCCACCATCAAGGCTAATTTATCTCCTGTTTGGACGTCTAAACGAGCTGCTAGTTGACTACCTAATACGACGCCACGAGGTTGTTGTTGTAATTGTTGCCAGGTTGCAGCTGGCATGTAATCCGCAATGGCATGGGGCTGTTCCGTAGCGATACCTTCTAGTTGCACGCCGACAAATTCGGTGCCTTGCTGGATCAATGCTTGGCTACGAATAACGGCTCGCGCACTTGCTACCTGAGGGTGAGCTAGCGCCAACTCAATAATCCCTTGAGGGTCTTTAAGCTGTCCCTTAACCGCACTAAATTCAACTTGCGGTACCAAGCTCAAAAAACGCTTCTGTAACACCTCTTCAAAGCCGTTCATCACGCTTAGACCAGTGATAAACACCATACAGCCAAGGGCTATCCCTAACGTCGAAGACGCCGAGATAAAACTAACGAAGCCACTGCGCTCACGCTTACCACGAAAACGTCGCGCCAATAACCAAGCTAACTGCCAAGCTCGCATCAGTTTGTCTCTCGCTGCGCTGCAGCATAAGCGCTGGCCGTGACCAATTTACCATGCTGCAAATGGAGAGTGCGTGGCAATTGTGCCGCCAAACTTTGATCATGTGTGACCAACACAAAAGCCGTTGCCAGCTCTTGATTAAGCTGTTGCAGCAAAGCAAAAACACTCGCTGCAGTAGCATCATCCAAATTACCTGTGGGCTCATCAGCGAGGACTAATTGGGGGCGATTCACCAGCGCCCGCGCGATGGCTACTCGTTGGCGCTCACCGCCCGATAGCTCGCTAGGACGATGGCGTGCACGGGCCTGCAGCCCTACTCGTTCGAGCAATTCTGCAGCCTGTTTGAGTGCCTCTGCGCGTTTCACCCCAGCAATAAACAGTGGCATCGCCACATTTTCTTGGGCATTAAACTCTGGCAACAAATGATGAAATTGGTAAATAAAGCCCAATTGCTGATTGCGCCAATCGGCTAGTTGCGCGCTCGACCACTGCTGAATGGCTTGGTTTTTATAGAGGATCTCGCCCGAACTCACTTGATCGAGGCCGCCCATACAATGCAATAAGGTAGATTTACCAGACCCTGAGCTACCCACAATGGCCAGCATATCACCGGCAGCTATCTTTAAGTCTACCTCTTGCAACACCTGTAATTGCCGGTCTCCATCTTGATAATGGCGACTTACTTGACGGCATTCCATTAACATCTGTACTTCCTCTCTAAGCGCCGCAGCTGCGGTATCTGCTTGGTTATTCATAGGTTAACGCCCGTGCTGGTTGAGTTTGGCTAGCGCGCCAAGCTGGATATAACGTTGCTAACAAGGTCAATAACAACGCAGCCAGCACTATCGTGACAATTTGCTCCGGTTGCATTAGCACAGGTAAGCCGGCTTGCCCGGTAAAACTCAAATCTACCTGTAATAAACTCAACACTTGGTTTAAATTACCAGCCAGCAATACCCCCGCTGTAAGCCCCAGCAGGCTGCCAATCACGCCATTGGTAAGGCCCTGCATGAGGAACATCTGATAGATACCACTTTTGCGCATGCCCATGGTTTGCAGAATAGCGATATCGGTCTGCTTATCTTGAATGAGCATCATCAGCGCTGACACTATGTTAAACGCAGCGACGGCGATAATCAGCCCAAGCATCAAGCCGACCATGCGTTTTTCCATGTTTACGGCATCAAACAGTTCACCGTATTGAGAGCGCCAGCTTCGCACATTAAAGTCAGGCCCCAACTGCTGCTGCAAGTATTCGGCAGCGCTAATCGCCTGAAACGGATCGGTGAAATAATAACGCACATTAGATACCTGTGAATCAGGTAAACGCAGTAGCCGTGCGGCATCGCTACCGTGCATCACCAGTAGCTGACCATCGGCTTCTGATTGCATGGCTACAATGCCAACAATGGTAAATTGCCGTTGCGCTGGCATTAAGCCTAGGGGTGTGTAAACCCCGCCGGCGGCTGCAATCACGCGGATACTATCACCGGGCCAGACATCCAATTGTTGCGCTAAGGCTTGACCAATCAGAACGCCATAACCGCCTGCTTGCAGGCGTTCTATCTCGCCAAACTGTAGGTGCTGTTGCAGCGGTTGCCATTGCACGGCGGCGCCAGCCACCTCAGGAAATAACCCTTGAATAAGTACCGGACGCAGCTGACCGCCACTTTGCACCACCCCGGCACTACTTACCTGGGGCACTTTCGCGCGCTCGCCCGGTAATGCTGGCAATTGCTGAATAAAAGTGTCGGTTGCGCTGATGCCGGCAGTATTAGCACTGCTCACTGTGAGTTGCGGCACCACACCTAAAATACGTTGTTTCAGTTGCTGTTCAAAACCATTCATGACCGAGCTCACCACGATGAGTGCCGCGACGCCCACGACAATTCCGGCAAACGCAAACCGATTAATAAAACGAGTGAACTTACTGCCGTGCTTGGCACGACTATATCGAAGCCCAAGGTATATTGCTGCTGACTGGCCCATGCATGTTCCTAAAAATTAACGCGCTGCAAGCATAAAGAAAACTCGCCACTGATCCAAGCGGCAAGTTCAGGTATACTTCATCACAACCTATATTGTTGGCTATCCGGACGTATTTTATTCATGACTCAGGTATCAATTTTCAGCCCTCCTACTCCAACTTCAGCAAGTATTGATCTTACCTGGCAAGAGTTACATGGCAGTAGCGTTGCTATGGCCCTAGGCCAAACCATTGAAAATCATCCCGGTCCAGTCTTAATAGTGACACCGGATGCGCCACAAGCGCACCGTCTCGAGCAAGAAATTGCCTACTTTACGCCAACTTGGCGAGAACACCTGTGGGTGTTTCCTGATTGGGAAACCCTACCTTACGATAGCTTTTCACCGCACCAAGATATTATTTCTGAGCGTCTCAAAGTGCTCGCGCAATTGCCAGATCTCAAACGCGGAGCTTTGATTGTATCACTCAATACCTTGCTGCACCGGGTGGCACCGAAAGATTTTGTCAGCGGTCAAGCATTGCAGTTGAACAAAGGGCAACAGCTAGATATTCACCAACTACGACAACGCCTAGAGCGGGCTGGATACCGCCACGTGGCGCAAGTCATGGAGCATGGTGAATTTTGCGTGCGCGGCTCGCTCCTTGATTTATTCCCGATGGGCTGCGATGAGCCCTACCGGCTTGATTTTTTTGACGACGAATTAGATTCTATTCGACTGTTTGATCCAGATACCCAACTGTCGGCAACCGAAATAGACGCAATCAATTTACTGCCGGCTCACGAGTTTCCTACTAACGAGACCGCAATTGAGGGGTTTCGGGCTCGCTACCGCGACTTGTTTAATGCCTCAAATGAGCGCGATTCAGTGTATTACCAGGTCTCTAATAAACATTTTCCGGGCGGTATCGAGTATTACCAGCCGCTGTTTTTTGAGCAGATGGCGACCTTATTTGATTATCTACCGGACAATGCCCTGCTGGTCACTTTTGGTGATATCCAAGGCAGTTTAGACAGCCTCTGGCATGACATTCAGCAACGTTATGAACAACGCCGCTATGATCCCTTGCGTCCACTGTTGGCACCGCATCAGGTGTTCATGACGGTCGATCAACTACATGCTGGCTTTAAGCAATTGCCGCGGGTGCGTGCCATGGTACCCAGCGATAAAGCTCAGCCGGGGCCGCAGCACTTTGCTACCGAAGCCCTTGCCGATATCGCAGTTAATCACCAGCTCAAAGACCCGCTGCAAAACTTACGCAACAAGCTCACCCAGCTACAGCAGCAACAGTACCGCGTGCTATTTTTAGTTGAATCTGCAGGTCGCCGTGAAAGCTTACGGGAATTATTGGCACCACTTAAGTTGGCGCTCGCCGAAGTAGATGATCTGCAACAATTTGTCGATGGCAGCGCGCAGACAGCTATTAGCATTGCTCCGGTCGTACACTCGTTTCTCCTCCCAGCCCAACAACTTGCCATTATTACTGAAACTGAGTTGCTAGGGCACCGCATTAGCCAGCGTCGCCGCAAAGAGTCACAAACTGGCATCAACGCCGAGAATATGGTGCGTAACTTAGCTGAGTTACGTATCGGCCAACCGGTGGTGCACATTGATCATGGTGTAGGTCGTTATCAGGGGCTGAAAACCCTCGAGGCTGGTGGTATCACAACCGAGTTTGTGACTATTGAGTATGCCCAACAAAGCATTTTATATGTTCCGGTAGCCTCACTCCATGTTCTGAGCCGTTACAGCGGCGGTGAAGAAGCGTCAGCTCCACTACACAAATTAGGCAACGATCAGTGGGAAAAAGCCAAACGCAAAGCGGCAGAAAAAATTCGTGATGTGGCCGCTGAGTTACTGGATGTTTATGCTAAACGCGAAGCCAAGCCAGGCTATGCTTTTCAGCTTAACCAAGACGATTATCGCCGGTTTGCGGCGAGCTTTCCATTTGAAGAAACGGACGATCAACAACAAGCCATCGCTGGCGTGCTCGATGACATGCAAAGTAACCGAGCTATGGATAGGCTGGTGTGTGGCGATGTAGGTTTCGGTAAAACAGAAGTAGCCATGCGCGCTGCTTTTGTTGCGGTAAACGATGGCAAACAAGTGGCAGTATTAGTGCCTACGACCCTATTGGCACAACAACATTTTGAGAACTTTAAAGATCGCTTTGCTGATTGGCCCATCCGCGTAGAAGTACTGTCACGTTTTAAAACCAGCAAACAAACCAAACAAATCCTAGCAGACCTCGCCGCTGGTAAGATTGATTTGGTGATTGGCACTCACAAATTACTGAGCGCCGATGTTGCCTTTCACGATCTTGGCTTGCTGATTGTCGATGAAGAACATCGCTTCGGCGTTCGCCAAAAAGAAGCGATTAAGCGTTTACGCGCTGATGTTGATATTCTGACCTTAACCGCAACGCCAATTCCAAGAACTTTAAATATGGCCATGCATGGGGTGCGAGATTTATCCATTATTGCGACCCCACCCGCCAAACGTTTGGCCGTTAAGACCTTCGTACGCGAGTATGATGAACCCACTATTCGTGAGGCTGTGTTACGCGAAATTTTGCGCGGAGGCCAAGTATATTTCCTCCACAACAATGTTGAAACCATTGAAAAAACTGCACGCGAATTGGCAGAATTAGTGCCCGAAGCACGCATCACTGTGGCGCATGGACAGATGCGTGAGCGTGAACTTGAACGTATCATGTCTGATTTTTATCATCAGCGTTTCAATGTCTTGGTTTGTACCACCATTGTTGAAACAGGCATTGATGTGCCTACGGCCAATACCATCATTATGGACCGCGCTGATCATTTGGGCTTGGCGCAGATGCACCAGTTACGTGGCCGCGTCGGGCGCTCCCATCATCAAGCTTATGCCTATTTGTTAACGCCGCATCCAAAACGCATGACCAAAGATGCCTTGAAACGCTTAGAGGCTATTTCGCAGCTGGAAGATCTTGGTGCTGGCTTTATGCTAGCTACTCACGACTTAGAAATTCGTGGCGCTGGTGAATTATTAGGTGACGAGCAAAGTGGCCAAATTGAAAGCATCGGCTTTACCTTATACATGGAGATGCTCGAGCAGGCCGTGCAAGCCATGCGTGATGGTAAAGAACCAGCACTTGAGCAATTGTTAAAAGCCCAAGCAGAGGTTGAGTTACGTGTTCCTGCGTTGCTGCCGGAAGATTATATTGGCGATGTGAATATTCGATTAAGCCTTTACAAGCGTATTGCTAGCGCCAACGGCCCACGCGAGTTAGATGAGATTCAAGTTGAGTTAATTGACCGCTTTGGTTTGCTGCCAGAACCCGTTAAAAACTTAGTACGAGTAACCGCTATTCGTCACCAAGCTGCGTTGCTGGGACTGCGCAGAATAGAAGGCAGTCAACAGGGAATTAGTTTAGAGTTTGGCCCAGATAATAAGGTACAACCAGCACAATTGATTGAGCTTATCCAAAGCCAACCGAATGTCTATAAACTAGACGGTCCTAATCGTTTACGCATTCTTATGAAAACTGAAGATACTCAAGCACGGTTGAAACTGGTAGAGTCTCTGTTGGAGCAATTATTACGAGGCACAGAATGAGGCTTTTAACTAGGCTAAGTAGCAGCCATTCACTTCGCCCCCAAGCAAAACTCTTAGGCTCAGTAGCAGCATGGCTGGTGCCGTTGGCGGTCATGATCACCAGTAGCATGTTGGCTCCCACTGCGGTTGCCCAAAGTAAACTGAGTGACCCCGAAAGCTGGCGCTGGTTTGAAGTCGAAGTTTTAGTTTTTAAACACCTCGATGCTGACACCAGTGAAAACTTCCCGTGGCTAGCACCACGCCAATTGCGCCCCACGCATGACTTGTTAAGTAGCTACTACGCACCTAATTTTTGGGCGCTCTTGTTCGATTTACCCGTTTGCCCTGAAGCTGGAACTGAAGCTGAAAGCTCTGCGATTCGCGCTCCAAGCCTCTGGTGTGCCCAGCAAGCTGAATTAGATTTAGAGCAGCGCCGGCCTTGGTATCAGCCCGAGCTGATGCTGCGCAGCCTAGCGCAGGCACCAACCAAGGTGATCAGCGGTTATAACGGCGATATCAATACGGCAACGCGCCCCTTTTTGCTCGATGCAAGCCAACATCAGTTAACTGAGATGCGTGAGCAACTAGAACGTCGGCGGGTGGGAACACCTTTACTCCATGTTACCTACCGTACCCCGGTCTTTACTCGTAATCAGAATTACAGCCTACGCCTGTTTGGTGGCAAAAATTACGGTCATGAGTATGCACCTTCGGGCTATCAACTACCACCGATAGTCAGTGCTACTGACCTACCATCGCAACCTGAAGCTGCGCTGACTGGCAGCGAAGCAACTGCGCCGGCGAGCGAGCAATTATTCACCGAACTTAACTGGTTACTAGAACAAGCCAACCAGCAACAATTACAATTAAATTACAGTGATACGGGCACGCCTAATCCGCCACCATTACGCCAGCCCCGGCCAGATAACCAACGCACTGAAGCTGTGTGGGAGCTTGATGGCTTGCTTCATATTTATTTGGTAGGCAACTATTTACATATCGACAGCCAGTTAGAGCTGCGCGAACCCCAAGCAGTGCGCTTCAATCAACGTCAATTGAGTGCGCAAGTTGAGCAGGCACTGCAACAGCTAACAGCAACTGAAAGTACTAGTGATTGGTTCTTACGAAGTTACCGCTTAGAACAGTTACGCCGAGTGATTAGTCACGAAACCCATTACTTTGATCATCCTAAATTAGGCTTAGTGGTACAAATTAGACGGACCGATCGCTCCGCTAGACGCTAGTCAGGGAGAGATATCTATGGAAAAATACGAAGAATTATTATTAGCTTTGCGCAAGGTGATTCGCGCGACTGATTTGTATTCAAAGCAGTTGAATAAAACAACCGGGCTGACCGCTCCACAACTGCTGATTTTACGTGAGATAGCAGCCTGCCCCGCCGGGATAACTGCCAGCTCAGTTGCACAGAATATTACCTTAAGCCCAGCCACCGTAAGTAACGTGATTGACCGTCTTGAACACCGGCAGTTGATTCACCGCGAACGCAGTACGTTAGATAAACGTCGCGTGGTATTAACATTAACAGCGGCAGGTCAGGCCCGTTTAGCTGATGCCCCGCGACCTTTGCAAGAAAACTTTATCGGTAAGTTTCAAGCGCTCGCTGATTGGGAACAATCTCAATTGGTGGCAGCGATGCAACGAATTGCCACCATGATGGATGCAGAAAAACTAGATGCAGCCGAGATACTTGAAGTAGGAAGCTATGAACAACAAAAATTCAATTCGCGCTAACATTCCAACCAAGAAGTTAATCCGTGCGGTTGCACTTGCGCCACTAGCCTTGATGCTGGCCAGTTGTGCCAATACTGAAACCAATCCTGCCTGCCTTGCTGACACCACCCCCATTGCGACCATTCAGGGGTCCAGCGACAGATCTACGCTGGTTGGTCAAATGGTTACCACGCGGGGCATTATTACCGCTGATTGGACTGCAACAGAGCAACTGGGCGGTTTTTTTATCCAAAGTACCAGTGCCGACCAAGATCAAGACCCAGCTACTGCTGAAGGACTTTTTATTGCCACTGAAGAGTTACCGGCAACGGCTGCAGCAGGTAGTTTCGTTTATGTGACCGGGGTGGTTGCTGAAGCGCAACAATTAACGCAACTGCAGCAAGTTAGCAACGTCAGCATCTGTAGTACGCCACAAACGTTACCTGAACCGATCGCTCTGCAGCTGCCTCAGGCTGAGGCGAATAGTTTTGAGCAATACGAGGGCATGTTAGTTGCCTTTGCCCAAGATTTAGTAGTTAACGGACACTATCAGTTAGCGCGCCATGGCCAATTTGAAGTTGCCCATGAACGCCTCTATACCCCAACCCAAGTGGTTGCTCCTGGAGCCGATGCCCAGCAACTTGCACAGCAAAACCAACTGGCGAAATTACTAATTGATGACAATCGGGCGCCAAACCCTGCTCAAGTGCCTTACCCTGCGCCTGAGTTAAGTGCGGATAACACCTTGCGCAGTGGCGATACCCTGCAGGGCGCCGTAGGTATTATGAGCCAATATCAGCGTCAGTACCGCTTGCAACCAACCACTCAGTTAACGTTTGAGGCTAGTAATCCGCGCCCAGCGGCACTGCCACAACCGGCCCAAAACACCATTCGAGTGGCGGCTTTTAACGTCCTCAATTATTTCAACGGCGAAGGCGACGCAAAAACTTTCCCTACTCAACGTGGTGCTAAAACGGCCGCACAATTTAAACGCCAACACGATAAAATCGTAGCCGCCTTGGCAGCGATGAATGCTGACATCATAGGTTTGATGGAAATTGAGAACGATGGCTACGCTGAGCACAGCGCTATTGTTGAGTTAACCCAGGCGCTAGCAGTTAAAACAGGTCAGCCTTGGCGTTTTATTCAGGCAGGTGACGAGCGTTTTGGTAGCGATACTATCACCAATGGCTTGCTTTACCGCAGCGACAAAGTAGAGCCTCAAGGAGCCGTTGTCAGCATCAATCAGGCTCCTTTTGATAGCCGTAGCCGGTTACCACTGATTCAACGTTTTGCACCACTTAATACGGTCGAAAATCTAGTAGTTGCCGTTAACCACTTTAAATCTAAGGGCAGTTGCCCGAAAGATAGTAGCCACCCGGATGCGAATCAAGACGATGGCCAAGCCTGTTGGAATGCCACGCGCACCCAATCGGCTGAACTCTTAGCTGATACGTTAGACCAGCACCCCGAGCTGAGCCGGCATAGCTTACGAGTGCTGCTTGGTGATTTTAACGCGTACGCCAAAGAAGACCCTATCACTACCCTGCTTGGCAAAGGTTACTACAATCGTTTGGATAGCTTTGATGCAGCGGCATACAGCTATGTGTATGACGCTCAAGCGGGCAGTCTCGATCATCTGCTCGTTTCAGCAGCTTTGAATCCGCGGGTCGTTAAGCAAGGTATCTGGTCGATTAACGCTGATGAGCCAACTGCACTACAGTACAGTTACGCTGATACCCAAGCCCATTGGTATGCGCCATCCGCGTATCGAGCTTCTGACCATGACCCTGTGTATGCTGATATTCAATTTTAAGTAACAACCATGAGCGCAACAGGGTTTGGTCAACCGGTTAGTGTCACGCTGGTGCAAGCTGCTCAGCGTGGCCAAAACACCGCCCAGCGGCAGTTATTTGAGCAATTTCAACGGCCCGTACTGCAAACCCTGTTTGGCTTGTGTCATGACCGTGAGCAAGCCAAAGATTGGGCGCAAGAAGTCTTTCTGCAAGCCTTTGCAAAGCTACCCCAACTACGTGAGCCACAAGCTTTTGGCGGCTGGTTGAAAAAGTCTGCAATAAATTATGCCCTCGCACAACTTAGAAAGCAGCATCTTGATCTAGACCTCGACAGCGACTATCAGCAACTGCTTGATACTAACGCAGACCCCAGCCAAACCACCGACTGGCACAGTTTTGGTGAGTTAGAAAACATTCTGCCAGTATTAACTGCTGCCGAACGCAGCTTAGTATGGTTATACTTAGTAGAAGACTATAATCATAATGAGTTAGCTGCCATGTTTGATACCAATGCTGCTACCGTGCGTAAAAGGTATCAACGCGCCCTAGAAAAATTGCGCCAAGCACAGCAATTCGATGCACCCACAGGAGGCCCCAATGACGTCTCGTGAAGAGCAACAGCTGAAGCAACAACTACGCCAATGGTCGGCCCAGCAAACCGCTGATTTGCACCTGACTTGGCCTAAGCCACGCCGGCGCCAACTTACCTTAGCTCGCTGGCCCTGGTTATTGTTGCCGACTGCGGCCACACTGGCCTGGTTTTGGTTAGCCGGACCCTACCATCAACAAATGATCCCAGCGACCGCTCCAGCAAGCTCACAACAACCGATGCTGCTGGCTGCCGACTATCAACTAGAAACCATGGATCGGCAAATTCAACAAGCGGTGTTGGCAGAGGCCGACAGCGCCACCATTGAGCAACTTTTAGCCGCTCGTAACAGCATGTTGACTAGGGACGCTTGGTAAGATGACTGCTTATTATCGCTTGGTTGTAGTTACCCTCACTTTGTTACTTGCAGTTTGCTTTATGGCTTTAGCTGGTACCGCGGCAGCGGCCCAGCAAAGCGAAGAACAGATCCGCCAGCAGGCACGTGATACCGCTATTGCCGCGAGTAAACTCTATGGTTCACAGCCAGCCGTATTATTGCAGGAACCGCCGCGTAGCTATATTGATTGGGGTGCGGTGTTGCGCACCAACGGTACCGTTTTGGTGGTGCGTAGCAACAGCATGGCCGCTCAATTAGGTTTGCAACAAGGCGATGTCGTACAGCAGGTCGATGATTTAGTGTTGACGGAAGTTGGTTTAGATGCGGTGTTAGGTTATCTAGAAAGTTTGGAGCATCAGCAGCAGGTCACCCTACAAGTGCTGCGCCAACAACAAAGCATCACCCTCTCGGGTCCAGCCCAAGCTACCTTGATCCCCGGCTGGCGGTTGATTGTTGATCATCAGTTTAATGAGCTCAACCTTACCACTAACCAAAGTAAGGTGTGTGGACGCATTAGCGTATTTCAACAACCACCAGCCGCACACGACTTGTATGCTGTGCTAATTACTCGTATTAATAACCGTAGCATTGATGCACAAACGGCAGTGGTGCAATTAAGTCCTGGTACCTATCAAATCGAGCTGATGGAATTGATTGCCAGCAAAGACTTTCGTCGTTATCGGCAACAACCGCGCACGCAGACCTTTAGTTTAGAGGTGGCTGCCAATACCACGTACCATCTTGGTGCGCAGTATCCGTTAGCTGTGATCGATGATAACAGCCACGATTGGCTACCCAAAGTGTGGAAGCGAACGCAGCGCCAATGCACCGCCCAGTAACTGAACCTTAGCTTGTCATTAAGCTGTCATAGCTAAGTTTTAAGCTTTACTATTAAACCTGCTTTATTTTTAGGAGTTGTTATGAAGTTTTCGGCCCCCGCGGTTAAATTTGGTCGCCTTGCCAGTAGTATTGCCGCCGCCCTGGTACTCAGCGCATGTGCTAACCAGCCAGCAACTGACGGCAATAGCGCAGCAGCTAATGTAACGGCTACAAGCTCCGGTGCACCTAATATTATTTTCATGATTGGTGACGGTATGGGGTTTGAATACATTTCAGCCTATCGCTATGCCATGAGTGAACTTGGTGCCGGCGAGCTAGCAGCAACTCCTTTTGATGATCTGTTAACCGGCGCCGCAACCACCTATCCTGATGACGATACTTGGGTAACCGACTCAGCTGCCAGCGCAACTGCCCTTGCTACAGGTGTGAAAAGCTACAATGGTGCGATTGGGATTGATGCGCAAAAAAATCCACAACAAACGCTGATGGAAAAAGCTCGTGAACATGGCTGGGGCACAGGTGCTGTCGCTACCGTTCAAGTCAACCATGCCACACCAGCTAGCTTTTTTACCCATCACCCTTCACGAAATCAATATAACGAGATTGCCGATAGCTATGCCAGCCAAGTCACTAACGGTGGCTGGAGCTTTGATGTGTTGTTAGGTGGCGGCTATCAGTATTTTCATCGGGATGATAAAAACTGGCTGCCGCAGTTGCAGCAGCAAGGTTTGAGTATCCTTACCGATGCCTCTGAACTGGATCAACAACAGCAACTGCCGGTATTAGGCTTGTTTGCTGACAAAGCCTTACCTTTCGCCATCGATGATAAGCCTGGCCGCCTTGCTCACATGACCAGTCAAGCCTTACGCTTACTCACCGAGCAAAGCCAGCAAACCAACAAGCCGTTTGCCTTGATGGTAGAAGGCAGCATGATTGACTGGTGTGGGCATGCCAACGATATCGCTTGTGCGGTGCATGAGATGGCCGATTTTGCCGCCGCAGTAGAGGTTGTTCGTGAGTACCTAGCGCAGCACCCGAATACCCTATTAGTGATTACTGCCGACCATTCAACCGGTGGTTTAACCCTAGGCCAAGGCGGTGAATACGCATGGCATTCAGAACAGGTTATGGGCATTACTGCTTCGTTAGAGCAAATGACCAAGCAATTATTGCAACTACCGCGTGAGCAATGGCGCGATTATCTAGCCCCGATCCTGAACTTACCGGTAACGGAACAACAATGGCAGCAGCTAGAGCAAGTGCAGATTGACGACTCATTGCGTGGCCGCGATCGGCAATATCCGCTAGGTAAGGTATTGGTGCAAATCATTAGCGAACACACTCGCACCGGCTGGACCACCACCGGTCACACCGCGGTTGATGTTCCGGTGATGGCAACCGGCCCTGGTGCCGATGCCTTCCGTGGCTATTTAGACAACACCGAGTTAGCTCAAGCATTGCTGCAGCTGGTACGCTAACCTAACTGCTTAAGCATGCCAGCCTAGCTCATCTGCCCGTTGCTGAGCTAGGGCTGGCACATCAGTTTTTATAAAGTGATGATGCATGATCTGCACCCCGAGCAGATGATTAATAAGGGCATCTAACTGTACTTTTTCATCGATAGGCACCTGCTCTGATTCGTGTCGCTGAAACACTTCTTGTACCTGTTGATAATCCAGTAACCCCGCTTCCGCAATAGCTTCAGCTGATAAATAGTGCTGCGCCAGCTTTAATACCGCCTGCCATTTAGCTGGATCTGTGTGCGCCGGCGGCGCCATAAAGGCAAATTTCTCGCGCTTATACAATACCTCGGGCAAGAGTCCCTTCATTGCTTCACGCAACACATACTTTTCTTTATTGCCTTTGATACGCAAGTGCGGCGGTACCTTGAATGCATACTCCGCCAAATGATGGTCTAAGAACGCTGGCCGTGCTTCCATCGAGTGAGCCATATCAACTCGGTCTCCGCCCCAAGTTAAAATCTGCCCTTCTAACATGGTCTTGATCCACACATATTGTGCTCTATCCAGTGGATGACGACCTTGTAACATGGTTTCATCTAAGGTCTCAGCAATAGCTTTACCAGCATCATAATCTTCTAAATGCTGCCTTCTAGCTGCCGCAATTAATGGCAAAGCTTGTTCACCACAACTTAACCAAGGCTGCACACAACTCGGAGTAAAGCCCATTTTAGCGTTGAAGGCTGGGCTAATGAATTCTTCACGCGCTAACATGGCGCCTTTAAAGAGTTGATTATTTTTCTCTAACAACTGCTGCCAGGCTTGCCGCTCCGACTCAGGGAGATGATCGAGCCCGTGCAAGAACATATCTTTACGAAACGCAGGATATCCGGCAAACAACTCATCAGAGCCCTCACCTGTTAACACCACCTTATAGCCCACCTGATTAACTTGCTGGCTCATAAGGTACTTAGCCACCCCAAGGGTGTTATAAATGGTTCGTTCGGTATGCCAGATGGTGGCGACAAAATGGTCATACAAATCATCGCTATTTAGCCGCATAATATGATGCTCGGCACCGGTGGCGGCGGCCATTTCTTCGGCAATAGGCGTTTCATCGTAAGCGTCGGCGTCAAACCCAATGGTAAAAGCCTTGATCGGATGCTGACTGGCGGCTGCTGATAAGCCTAAAATAGCACAGCTATCAATCCCGCCCGACAAATAGCATCCCACCGGCACATCTGCCGTTAAACGATGCTGAACCGCCTCGAGCAAGTGCTTGCGAACCCCATCAATGTATTCTTGTTCGTTCACCTCAGCGCCCGGATAATCACGCTCTAGCGGAAAATTCACATCCCAATAGCAGTGCGAAGAAATATCCAGTTGCCCATGGCGTCGTTTGATTTTTACCACATGCCCCGGAGGCACTTGATAGACCCCTTGAAAGGCCGTAGTGCCTGGCACCATCACTTGGATTAACTGGTGATACAGGCCTTCGTCGGAAAACTCTCGAGTGACTTCTGGGTGGGCAAACAGCACTTTTAACTCAGATCCAAACACCACGCCGGTCTCTGTCATGGTGTAATACAAGGGTTTGATGCCAAAGCGGTCGCGCACAAGATAGAGACAATCTTCGGTTTGATCGTACAAACTAAAAGCAAACTCGCCCCGCAAGTGCGTCAGCGTTTCAGCTAAACCATAGGCTTGGTAGAGATGCAGTACAATTTCTGAATCACTTTTACTCTGAAAACGAGCCCCTGCTGCAGTTAATTCCGCTCGAATTCTTTTAAAATCATAGAATTCACCATTATGGGCTAATAGCAAGTTACCGTCTGTAGAGACAAATGGCTGGCGCCCACGCTGTTCATTGAGGTCGATAATAGACAACCGCGCGTGGCTAAAACCGACGCCCGTGTCTTTCAAAATTTGGTAACCAAAACCATCTGGACCACGATGGTGCATGATGGCGGCCATATTGACCAAGGTTTGCGGCTGTGGTGCTTGGCCATGCTGATTAAAAATTCCGGCTATTCCACACATACAACTCTCCTTGCGTTAGACAACATCAATCACTCGCTCAGCACGCTCTACCATGCAGGTCAGCAACGCCATACGTAAAAATACCGCCCCTCGAGCTTGGCTAAAGTACCAATTGTGCGGGGTATGATCCAACTCTGTTGAAAGCTCTTCGCCGCGGGCTAACGGATGTAAAATAATCGCATCCGCTTTAAGTGGCGACTTAGCATGTAAATGAAAAGCATCACCGTAGGTATGAAAAGTATCGCCCTCCCACGAGATAGCATTGATGTAAACCACATCGAGGCTGGGTAAACAATCGTTGAGCTCGGTGCTCGTGGTCACCTTGATGCCGCGTTGCGTTAATTGCTCTCGTTGCCCCGGCGCAAAAAGCTCAGCGCTGCTGGCGGCATCATGAATAATCACCAACTCACTCACCGCATGAGCAAATACTGAGAGGCCTTTAAGCAAACTACGCACCGTGCGCATTTTATTAGGAACCCCAATCACACCGATCTTAATTTGGGCCCCCGAACGGGCATCCAACAGCTCGGGGCGCCACTTGAAGATGGCATACAAATCAGCCAGCGCTTGGGTGGGATGTTCATCTAAGCCATTGCCAGCGTTAATAATGGGGATGCGCAACGCATCCATCATTTCATACAAGGACGATTGCTGGTTATCTCTAAGCACCACACAATCCCCGTAGTTATTAAACATCTCGGCCACGTCTGCTAAAGCCTCACCTTTGGCAATACCCGTTGTAGAACGATCGGTAATCGACATGATATCGCCACCTAATCGGTGCCAAGCGCTTTCAAAGCTTAACCGCGTACGAGTACTAGGCTCATAAAAGGCACTAATCAGGATCTTATTTTGCAAAGGAGAGCTAAACCGCTTCGGATTACTTTCTATTTTAGCCGCTAGCCGAAACAGTTGCTTCATGGTGTTCTGATCGAGCTGATCGCCCGCTACTATATGTTGGTTGGCCAGTTGCAAGAGATAATCGCCATCTTCTTGAATCGCCCTCAGCAAGGCCTTGGGATGAGCGTCTCCGTACACATCCGGCCGCTTACGCTCAAACGAAATATCATTTGTATTCATAAATTTAGCTTCCTAACTTAAGATAATCTGGGGCTACCACAAGCCTTGCTGACGCCAATCGCGCACCCACAGCAACAAGAGTACTAGGGGCGCTACGGCGGCTAACACCAAGCAACTTAAAATGAGTCCTTGTAACCATTCTGCGCTTATCAACATGATGCTTTAGTCCTGTCGTTGTTGTAATAACTGCCAATCAAATCGGCTGCGGCTGCGTATCACGCCAATCATACAAATACTGCTAGATATCAAACAGGATAGTAACGCAGCTACATAGAAACCAATCAGCAGGTAACCTACTAAACCAGCACAGGTGCCAAGTAGCATGGCCGCAGTAGCGTAGCTGCCCGTTAATTTGGGTTGATATAGCCCTAGAATAATCGGCATGATGGTGCTGGCAACAAAAGCGCCAGCAAAATTAAGCAGTGCTCCCAACGTAGCTAGCTGAGGTAAGCAAAGCAGCCAAGTTAAAATACCCAAGGCCACAATACTGTAGCGATTAACCTTTAATAATTGCTGATCATTGGCTTGTGGCCGCAGTTGCTGTTGATAGACATCACGAGTAAGTAAATCTGCGCTAGCGGCAAGCAAGGAGTCTAAGCTCGAGGCCAGGGCTGAAAAGACCACCACAAATACCACCACGGCCCCTACTTTGCCCAATACTGCCGCTGCTACCATTGGGCCAACCATGTCTGCCGATGGCGGGAAAATGCCGAGCTGTGGCGCCGCTAAGGCAATAAAGCCGGTGACTATGGGGATCGGTAGCCACAACAAGCCACCCAATACGAACGCCTTAGCGCCAACCTGACTCTTGAATGATAGTGCCCGTGTCCACCACACGTTTGAGTGAAAAATCTCGCCCAAACCGAAAAAAATATTATTAAACAAAAACATGATTGCTGCGGGGAACAGCAGATCTAATAATTGCGGGTGCTGCTGCGTTAACTGTTCGTGCACGCTCGTAACGCTCACTTGGGTTAGCAATAGCCCTGCTACCACCACCACACCGATAATAATGATGACTGCTTGCACAAAATCTGTAGCTATCACCGCTTTAAAACCGCCAAACAGGGTGTAACCGACGCAGATCACCAAAATAGCTGTCATCCCCAGATGGTAATCAAGACCGCTGAGTGCCTGCAGGAGGATGCCACCGGCCATGCCCAAACTGACCAACCAGGCAAGGGCATAAACCGCAGAAATGACTAAGAATAGATACCAGGCCGGTTTGCCGTAGCGGCTGCGAACAAAATCACCAGCGGTATAACCACCGGGCATGAGTTGCTTTATCCGTTTTGCTAAGGGCGCAAACAGCAACAGGCCGAGCGCTGCAAAAGAATAGCCAACCATGCCCCACACCCCAAACTGATAGGTTAACTGCGGTGCTACCAGAGTAGTGTTACTGGTCACCCAAGTAGCCATGGCGGTAGCAGCAGCCAAGGCCAGCCCTACTTGTCGCCCAGCCAAGGCAAAATCTTCATGGCTACGGTTGCTGCGCCCCAACCAATAGCCGAAAGCTATCCAACCTAAACCAAATAGCACCACCAGCGTTAAGCCGAGTTGCGGAGTGAGGGCATAAGCACTGCTCATTAAGGCTCCTCGGTAGCGTTAGCGGAGCGATAGGCTCCCTTTACAATCACCACCACCACTATCACGAACAGCCCTAATCCCAAGCTGAATAAGCTCAGGGCTTGCCATAACGGGTAGTGATCTACTTGTACCTTCACCACGTTACTGTAGTTGTTATTGCTAGCTCGCAAGCGAAAATAGTAAGTGCCGTTGGCAAAGCCAGACAAGGTCAGTTGTTGGGTGTTAGCCGGCCAAGGGTAAAGTGCTAGCGGTTGCTGGTTGTTTAACTGGGTAGCGGTAGGTGCTGCGGACCACCGCTCTAACTGCCAGGTTGTGGCTGCAGGAGCGGTATTACTACGCAACACAAAATAACCTTCTTTGCTCATCTCTACACTGGTGAGCTCAAGGGCGTTAGGTTCAGCGAGCAGGCTAGCTTTGGAGTTAGCACTGGCGGGTCCCGCCTGCATCAGCGACAATAGTAGCGCTAGCAGCGTGATAGAGAAAAATAACTCAATAATAAAGCGCTTGGTTGTTGGTTGCGGCACTCGTCCTTCCCGTAGCTCTTTGTTACAGGCTAGCAAGTGCAGAAAATCATTGCAACTTGGGGTATGCTCACAGCAATCGTGACGTAAGGATTAGCATGAATCGAATCTATCTTTGTAGTATGGGGGCCAATTTAGCTCCTGAGCAGAATTTTAAATTAGCCAAGCAGCAGCTAACCACCCTAGGCGAGGCTTGGTATTCGGCAGCCTTGTATACCCAGCCGGTGGCGATTGAAACCGACCATGAATTCTTAAATGCGTTGCTGCTATTACGCACCAGTTATAACCCCGAACAACTTAAGCAGCAGTTTAATGCGATTGAAACCAGTTTAGGTCGAGACCGCACCGACCCAAACTGTAGCCATAAAGATCGGCCGATGGATTTAGATATATTAGGTGAACTGCAAGCACCAACCACAGCAACGCATCAGCAAGTATGGCAACAAGTGCCGGCTTATCTAGCCGATGTGGTGCCAGACTTACAACGCCAATGGCAGCAATTATATGAAGGAAAACGCCATGCCAGCTAACTCTCCTCCTCAAACACCCGTTGCTTTGATTACCGGGGCCGGCCGGCGCTTTGGTTTTACCTTAGCCAAAGCACTACTAGCCGAGGGCTACCAAGTGTTCGCCCACTATCATACCTCGCGCGACGGTATTGCCGAGCTCGAACAATTAGGAGCTGTTGGTTTGGCCGCCAACTTAGCAGACTTAAACCAAGTGTTAGCGTTAGCTGAGCAACTTAAGCAACACACCCAGCGACTTGATTTGCTCGTCAATAATGCGTCGTGCTTTTTCAACAACGCCACTGTGGATGACCAGCTAGATCATTTAACGGCTGTGTTAAATGTACACACGGCAGCGCCCTATTTGCTCATACGTGAACTGGCACCATTATTACGACAAAGCCAAAATCAGCAAGCTATGGTGCTGAATATCACCGACATCTATGTGGATAGCCCAGCCACCGACTACATCGCTTACTGTGCGGCGAAAGCGGGTTTAGCCAGCCTCACGCAGGCATTCGCCAAGCACTTAGCCCCGCACATACGAGTCAATGCTATTCAGCCTGGGCCTATTTTATTTTTACCCGAGCATGATTCAGAACATCGTCGTAAAGTATTAGCGCAAACGCCTTTGAAAGTTGAAGGAGGCCTTGAGCCCATGCTTGCGGCGGTACGTTTTTTACGCGATAACCCCTATGTTACTGGCGAATCCATAAAAGTAGACGGCGGTCGCGCGCTCAATATTTGAGCCGCTTACCACCGTCTTTCTTAACTGCAGGTGCTAGCTATTATGCCGCTAGCATCTGCCGTAGGACATAATGCAAAATACCGCCACTGCGATAGTATTGCAGCTCGTTACTGGTATCGATGCGACATTTCACCTTAAACTCAACCGTGCTGCCATCTTCTTTTGCTGCCTGCACAGTAAGCATTTGTCCGGCTTTTAGCTCATCGCTCAGGCCCAAGATGCTGATTTGCTCAGTACCATCCAATCCGTGAGCTTGCGCTCCTTCACCATCCACAAACTGTAGTGGTAACACGCCCATCCCCACCAAGTTAGAGCGATGAATACGCTCAAAGCTCTCAGCAATAACGGCTTTGACGCCCAGCAAGGTGGTACCTTTAGCTGCCCAGTCACGGCTAGAGCCGGTTCCATATTCCTTGCCAGCTAGCACCACCAAAGGTGTTTGTTCTTGTTGATAACGCATAGCGGCATCATAAATCGATAATTGCTCACCTGATGGAATATGACGGGTATATCCGCCTTCCACGCCATCTAGCATACGGTTTTTAATGCGGATATTTGCAAAAGTACCGCGCATCATCACCTCATGGTTACCGCGACGTGAACCGTACGAGTTAAAGTCTGCTGGTTTTACGCCATGCTCTTGTAGATACTTACCTGCCGGCGAGTCAGCTTTAATTGAACCCGCGGGTGAAATATGGTCCGTAGTAATTGAGTCACCAAACAAAGCGAGAACTCGCGCTTTGTTGATGTCCGTAATAGCCGCCAACGGCTGGTCAATCGCAGTAAAGTACGGCGGATTTTTCACGTAAGTTGAATCATCGCTCCATTGATAGGTTTCGCCCTCACCAATAGGAATGGCACGCCACTCTTCATCGCCTTTGAACACCTCACCGTATTCTCTGCGGAACATATCACCATCAACTAACTGCACCGCTTGTGCAATGTCATGATTGGTTGGCCAAATATCTTTCAGATAAACCGGGTTTCCGTCGTTATCTGTCCCTAAGGGCTCGCTGCTTAAATCGATGCGGGTAGTGCCTGCGAGCGCATAAGCAACCACCAAGGGCGGTGACGCCAACCAGTTTGCTTTTACATCTTGGTGGATCCGACCTTCAAAGTTTCTATTACCCGATAGCACCGAACTTACGGTTAAATTGCCAGCACGGATGGCATCAGTAATATTATCTGGTAACGGACCTGAGTTACCGATGCAAGTGGTACAACCGTAGCCTACCAAATTGAATCCAAGTTCATCTAGATATTGGGTTAATCCCGCTTTGGCAATGTAGTCAGTGACCACTTTAGAGCCTGGCGCTAACGATGATTTGACCCAAGGTTTGCGTTGCAGACCTTTCTCTCTGGCTTTTTTAGCCACCAAACCGGCCGCCATCATCACACTTGGGTTAGAGGTGTTCGTACAAGAGGTAATAGCAGCAATCACCACATCGCCATGGCTAAGTTCATAATCGGTACCTGCCACAGGTTGGGATTTTTCCGTTTCGCTCGCTTGCCCATTGCTTTCTAAGAACAAATCAAAAGCCGCACCTAATTGTGGTAAAGCAACTTTATCTTGTGGCCGTTTAGGCCCTGCTAAAGACGCTGCTACCGTGCTTAAATCAAGTTCCAAAGAGGCGGTAAAACTTGGTTCATCACCACTTTCACGCCACATGCCTTGCGCTTTAGCATAAGCTTCAACCAAAGCAATCGTATCGGCATCACGCCCTGACAATTCCAAGTAGCGCAAGGTTTCTTGATCGACCGGGAAAAAGCCACAAGTTGCACCATATTCAGGCGCCATGTTACCAATAGTGGCGCGGTCAGCCAGTGGCAAATGGTCCAAACCGGGGCCATAGAATTCAACAAACTTACCGACCACGCCATGTTTTCGTAGCATTTGCGTCACGGTAAGAACTAAATCGGTAGCGGTAACGCCTTCCGGTAAGCGTCCGGTTAATTTAAACCCAACCACCTCAGGTATCAGCATAGATACAGGCTGACCTAGCATAGCTGCTTCAGCTTCAATACCACCGACGCCCCAACCGAGTACCCCCAAACCATTAATCATGGTCGTGTGAGAGTCGGTTCCGACTAAGGTATCAGGCATCACATAGGTCTTATCGCCTTGTTGCTTGGTCCAAGCTACTTTAGCTAAATATTCTAAATTCACCTGATGGCAAATACCGGTGCCAGGCGGCACCACACGGAAGTTCTCAAACGCATGCTGGCCCCAACGTAAAAACTGATAGCGCTCAAAGTTGCGTTCCATTTCTATTTTTACGTTCTGTTTGAAGGCTTCTGCTGAGGCGTACTTATCTACCATCACCGAATGGTCAATAACCAAATCTACCGCCGATAATGGATTGATCTGATTCGGGTTCTGCCCCGCTTTAGCAACAGCATCACGCATTGCTGCCAAATCAACCACCGCTGGTACCCCAGTAAAATCTTGCATGAGCACCCGCGCTGGCCGGTACTGAATCTCACGATCTGAACTGCGTTCGTGCAACCACTTAGCAATGGCTTCAATATCAGTTTTAGTTACGGTCTCGCCATCTTCATTGCGTAGCAAGTTTTCTAATAAAACCTTCATGGAGTTAGGTAACTTGTCTATATCTGCGAGCTCGCTGAGTTGCGCGGCCGCCTTTGGTAGACTGTGATAATGATAGGTTTTACCGTTAACTTCTAAGGTACTTAAGGTGTTAAAACTGTCGTTACTCGACATGAGGCACTCCTTATCTGTAAAAACCGCTAAGCCCCGATTCAGTTGGCTTCGCTGGTTATTTTTGCAACATCCTAAAAGCCTAGCTTGAAATGATTGAATACGCTAGTCGACGTCAGTGCGCGATCACTTAAACTAAGCTACTGATATTCACTATGAAACCTTCTCATACAAAGATCAACCACCGCCCTGTTGCCTTCGACTAAAATATACCCTATAAACATGTAACTTGTGTGAACACTGGTGCACACTAACCCTGTTTGCCTCACAAAGGAACTTATGGCTACCGATATTAAAGCGTTTCAAGCACTCAGTGAATACATGGATTTGTTACTCGATGCCATTTGTGTGGTCAATCGAGCCGGTGAATTCGTCTACTTAAGCCAAGGTGCTGAACGCGTGTTTGGCCGAACGCCCCAACACATGTTGGGACAATCCATGTTTAACTTTATTCATCCGGATGACCATGAACGCACCCGCGCGGCGGCGCAGAAAATTATGGGTGGTGAAGCCCAAACTCATTTTGTTAATCGCTACCTGCGCGCCGATCAGAGTGTGGCATGGATTCAATGGTCAGCTCGGTATTTTGTCGATCGTGATCTGCGCGTTGCAGTGGCACGTGATATTACTGCGCAGCGACAGATGGAAGAGGAACGCGAACAACTGCTGCAACAGCTTGAGCTGTTAGCCTCTACCGATGCCCTTACCGGCATTGCCAATCGCCGTGCATTTTTTGAACAAGCCCGGCAGCGCCTGCGTACTAATGCGCAACTGGCAGTGATGTACCTCGATTTGAATCATTTTAAACAAATTAACGATAGATTTGGCCATGCTGGGGGCGATAAACTGATCCAGCAAGCTGCCCAACGCCTTCAGCAGAGTTTACGCAGTCACGATTTAATTGCGCGGATGGGCGGTGATGAATTTGTGGTATTAGCTGATCGTATTCAACATGCCAGTGCGGCTCAAGGTGTCGCTGAGCATCTTTATCAAGCCTTTGGTTCGCCGTTTGTCCTAGCGCAACAGCACGTTCTAGTAACTCCAAGTATTGGGATTGCGTTGTACGGCCAGCATGGCGAAACTCTTGAAGACCTCTTGCAGCATGCCGATAATGCCATGTATCAAGCTAAACAGCGCACGGACAAAAGCATTCAATTAGCTTATTAGCTACTTTTACCCTGTTGCCCTGCGGGCTATAATCACCTGCTTTAATTGATAGCCAGGCCGATGTTGTTGCGGTAGCTATCTCGTGATCAAGCGCTAATCAAGTTCGCTAAGGAAGAGAACCAACCATGAGCCAAGTATTAAGTGATTTGCTTAACCTCTTACGTTTAGAAACTATTGAACAAGGCATTTACCGGGGGCAAAGCCAAGATTTAGGATTTGGTGCTGTGTTTGGCGGTCAGGTGATTGGACAGGCATTGTCCGCAGCAAAAGAAACCTTACCTGAAGATCGGAAAATCCATTCCTTACACAGCTACTTTTTACGTCCAGGCGATGCGCATAAACCTATCGTGTATGATGTCGAAGCCATTCGTGACGGTAAGAGTTTTTCCACGCGGCGGGTACAAGCCATCCAGTTTGGCAAACCTATTTTTTATATGACAGCGTCATTTCAAATAGACGAACCGGGCTTTGAGCATCAAGATGCGATGCCGCAGGTGCCAGGTCCTGAGGGGTTAGTGTCTGATATTGATATTTATCGCGAACACGCTGACTTGATTCCAGCTAGTATTCGCAACAAATTTATTTGTGAAAAGCCGATAGAAATGCGCTTTGTCACCGCCAATAATCCATTTAAACCTCATGTCGACGAGCCGCGCCGCTATGTTTGGCTGAAAGCTAACGGCGACATGCCAAACGACCCACGGGTGCACAAATACTTATTGGCCTATGCTTCTGATTTCAATTTCTTACCTACAGCATTGCAGCCACACGGCCATAGCTTTGCTCAGCCCTACATACAGATGGCAACGATTGACCACTCCATGTGGTTTCACCAAGATTTTCGGATGGATGAATGGTTGTTGTACGCCATTGATAGCCCTCGTGCCTGTGGTGCTCGGGGGTTAGTAAGAGGTCAAATTTTCACGCGTGAGGGGTTGCTCGTGGCATCTACCATGCAAGAAGGTGTGATGCGTAAGCACCCACAAAAATAGGCTAAACCTGGGTTACGACCATAAAAAAAGACCGCTATTCGCGGTCTTTTTTGGTACTAGCTTATCGTCTCTAGCGCAGCAATTGCTTAAGCTGCGCCTAAGGTAAAGAAGAAACCAGCAATAGCCGCGCTCATCATGTTCGCTAGTGTAGCGGCCAACAGTGCTTTCATGCCTAAGCGTGCAATATCATGACGACGACTGGGCGCCATACCGCCCAAGCCACCTAATAAAATCGCAATCGAGCTAAAGTTAGCAAAGCCACAAAGCACAAAGGTGATGATCACTTGGCTATGCTCACTTAACTGATCTTGGTAATTCACAAAATCAAGATAAGCCACAAATTCATTAATGACTAACTTTTGCCCAATAAAACTACCAGCCAACTGGGCTTCATCCCAGCTTACTCCTAAAATATAAGCCACCGGTTGAAACACATAACCAAAAATCAATTGTAACGACAATTCTGGGTAGCCGAACCAGCCACCAACCCAACCAAACAGGCCATTGATTAAAGCAATTAATGCTACAAAGGCAATCAACATAGCGCCCACGTTGATAGCTAGCTGAACACCGCTAGAAGCACCTGCAGCAGCTGCATCAATCACGTTGACCGAACGCTGTTCAACCTCATCATCGGCACATTCAATGTCAGCGCCTTCAATGATGCTATCGAGATCTTCACGGGGTTTTTCGGTTTCTGGGATGATCATCTTCGCCATCAGCAAGCCCGCTGGCGCTGCCATGAAGCTCGCGGCAATCAAGTATTTCAACTCAACCCCAACCCCCGCATACCCAGCTAGCACCGAACCTGATACGGAGGCCATGCCGCCTACCATCACCGCAAATAATTCAGATTTGGTCATGCTAGCAATAAATGGGCGCACCATCATCGGCGCTTCGGTTTGTCCGACAAACACGTTTGCTGCCGCTGACATAGATTCGGGACGGCTGCTGCCGATGATCTTCTGCAAGCTACCGCCGAGAATTTTGATAATCCATTTCATGATGCCCACGTAATAGAGCACTGATATAAGTGAGGAGAAGAAAACAATCACGCTCAACACTCGAATGGCGAATACAAAGCCAAAATCAGCTGAGGCTAAACCGCCAAACATAAAGTCTATACCGGCATCGGTAAAGGCAATGATGTTAGCAACCCCAGATGCCACCGCATACAGCACGTCTTGACCGAAGGGCACGTAAAGCACAAAAGCACCTAAGGCTAATTGAATCGCAAAGGCTCCACCCACGGTGCGCCAGCGGATCTGTTTACGATTAGACGAGAATAAGTAGGCAATAAAAAGAATGATGGCGATGCCGAGAAAACTATTCATAAATATCAGGACCGTGGTTTTTTATTCAGCCAAAAGCTGGCGAATTTTAGATTTAATTAGGTCGATTGCGATTTCATTTTGACCGCCGCGAGTCACGACTAAATCAGCAAACTGCTTCGACGGTAAAATAAACTCGAAAAAGGCTGGTCGTACGGTTTCTTGGTACTGGTCAGCAACAGACTGGATAGTCCGGCCACGCTCTTCTACGTCACGAATCATGCGCCGCAGTAGGCATACATCAAGGGGGGTATCCATAAACACTGAAATATCGAACAACTTCCGTAAGTTCGGGTCATTTAGGAGTAAAATACCTTCTACCATAATGACTTTACCCGGATTAACTTTAATGGTGTCGGGCACCCGGGTGTGGGTTTTGTAACTATACTGCGGCATTTGAACCGCTTCACCATCACGCAATTGCTCTAAGTGCTTAACTAGCAACTCATGCTCAAACGCCGACGGATGATCATAGTTGGTTAGTTGGCGTTGCTCAAAGCTCAAATGGCTTTGGTCACGGTAATAGGCATCTTCAGCTAAGATAGCAATACCTTGACCGCCTAACTCTGCCACCAACTCTTGATAAACCGTTGATGCAAAGAGGCTTTTTCCTGAAGCAGAAGCGCCAGCGATGGCGATGATAGTTGTTTTTCCCACGCGTTTTTCTTTCTTTTTGCCCGACCACAGCCGGCAATTATCCTTGATTCGGCAGCTAATTGGAAGCGCTGTAACCTAGCAAGTTGTAACTGAATTAAGAGAATTTGACCAATCTTGTTACATTTTTCCCACCGCTTATGGATTACAACTGTGTGCTAAGTTGACTATGATAGGCTGGTCAATAGACTCAAACAGGGAACATTAACTTATGCGTTTTACCAAAACCCTCACTGCAGTTGCGGTAGCCACAGTATTGTTAGCTGGCTGTCAAACAACTGCTGAAACTCAGAATAACCGTCAGCAAGCTGTTGCAGCTGCGCAACAAAATCTGCCTGACTTAGATATCGCCTACGAATCATTTACCTTAGACAATGGTTTGCGGGTCGTTGTACACACCGACCGTAAAGCACCGATTGTTGCTGTTAACGTTTGGTATGCAGTTGGCTCAAAAGACGAAAAACAAGGCCAAACTGGTTTTGCACACTTATTTGAGCATTTAATGTTTAACGGTACCGAAAACTACGACGACGAGTATTTCGGTCCATTTGAACGCGCTGGTGCGACCGACATGAACGGTACCACCAACAACGATCGTACCAACTATTTCCAAAACGTGCCTACGCCTGCTTTAGATATGGCGTTATGGATGGAATCAGATCGCATGGGTCACCTGTTAGGTGCAGTAACCCAAGAGAAGCTTGATGAGCAACGCGGTGTGGTACAAAACGAAAAACGCCAAGGCGAAGCACAGCCGTATGGCAAAGCCTTTGGTTTCCTAGCTGAACAAACTTTCCCACAAGGTCACCCTTATTCGTGGTCAGTGATTGGCTCGATGGATGACTTGAATGCCGCCTCTCTAGATGATGTACACCAGTGGTTTAATGATTACTACGGTGCGGCTAACGCCGTGGTTGTGTTAGCTGGTGATATCGATGTAGCGACCGCAAAAGAAAAAATGGAAGAATTTTTCGGCCATATTCCAGCCGGTAAACCGCTACAGAAACTAGAAAGCTGGGTCGCTAAGCGTGAAGGTACCAAACGTGCCACCATGGAAGACAACGTGCCAGCTGCACGCCTGTACAAAGTTTGGAATACCGCTGAAATGGGCACTGATGACTCAGAATACCTGAGCCTGATGGTAGATATTTTAGCCGGCGGCAAAAACTCACGTTTGTATCAACGCCTTGTCTATGATGAGCAGATCGCGAGCATGGCGTCTGGTTTTAACTACGAGCGCTTGTTAGCCGGTCAAATCATGTTGATTGCCGATGCTAAGCCAGGTGTTGAATTAGCTAAAATCGAAGCTATCATCGATGAAGAACTCAATAAATTAATGACTGAAGGCCCAACCGCCGAAGAATTAGCGCGGGTTAAGTTTAGCCAAGTAGCTGGCTTTGTTCGCGGTGCTGAGCGTATTGGTGGCTTTGGCGGTAAATCAGATATCTTGGCAGCTGGTGAAGTCTATCACGGCAACCCTGGGTCGTTTGAAAAGTCCTTAGCAACCATTCAAGCCGCTTCTGCAGCCGATATCCAAGGCGCAATGCAGCGCTGGCTAACTGATGGCGCCTTTGTGTTAAACGTGGTACCACAACCTCGTTACACCCCAGGTGCACAGATTGCTGATCGTTCTAAATTACCAGAAGTTGGCGAATTGCCAGAGCTTGATTTGCCAGAACTCAACACCTTCACTTTGTCTAACGGCTTAGAAGTTGCACTGGCGGAACGTCACGACATCCCGACCGTACAAATGAGCCTGATTTTTGACAGTGGCTATGCCTCCGACTTTGGTAACAAAGTAGGTACTGCTAGCTTCGCCATGAGCATGATGCGTGAAGGCACCAGCAACCGTGATGCGTTAGAGTTTTCGCGTCAATTAGAAAGCCTAGGTACTAGCCTTTATGCAAGCGCTAGCTTAGATACGTCTCGCATCAGCATGGATGCATTAACTTCGAACTTAGCACCAAGCTTAGATATGTTCGCAGATATGCTACTTAACCCAACCTTCGCCCAAGATGAAATCGATCGTAAGCGCAGCAACTGGTTAGAAACCATCAAACGTGAGAAAGCGCAACCAAACAGCCAAGCTCTACGTATCATGCCAAGCTTGTTGTTCGGTGATAACCATGCCTACAGCCAACCGCTTACAGGTTCTGGTACTGAGCAATCAATCAACTCGCTCACGCGAGATGATTTAGTCGCTCACCACAGCACTTGGTTACGTCCTGACAATGCTCGTTTAGTGATTGTTGGTGCTACTACTGAAGCTGAAATCAAACCTTTGCTAGAGCAGTACTTAGCTGCATGGCAGGCTCCAGCTACGGCTAAGCCAACCAAGCAATTTAGCGACGTGGCGCCACAATCAGTGAATCGAGTGTTCTTGATTGACCAACCTGGCACACCACAATCAACCATCTTTGCTGGTCATGTAGCACCATCAGACAAAGTTGATAATGCCGAAGCCATTGACGTGATGAACACCATCATCGGTGGTAGCTTCACCAGCCGTTTGAACATGAACCTTCGTGAAGACAAAGGTTGGTCGTACGGTGCGCGTAGCTCATGGATTGGCAATAACGAGGCGGGTATGTTCCTAGCCATTGCTCCAGTACAGACCGATAAGACCAAAGAGTCTATTCAAGAAATCGTGAAAGAACTGAAGCAATACGAAGGTGACAAACCAGCAACGGCTGAAGAGTTAGCTAAAGTTAAAGCTAACAAAACGGCGAAATTGCCTGGAGCTTATGAAACCAAAGGCGCTTTATTAGGCTCTATCGTAAGCACTCTAGAAAAAGGCAAAGACATGCAGTGGTTGGAAAACTACGGTGAGCGTGTTAACAGCCTAGAGGTGAACAACATTCGCCAAGTAGCCAAAGACGTGATTCGTCCAGAAGGTTTAACTTGGGTCATCGTGGGTGACTTAAGCAAAATCGAAGCCGATGTACGTGCGCTTAACTTAGGCGAAGTAACTAAACTTGATGCTGACGGCAACCCTTTATAAGGCGTTAGCTGATTAAGTTCTGCGTTGTAAGTGTGTTTAGCCGCTCCTTGTGAGCGGCTTTTTTTTGAGCCTTTCTTTTTTGCTGCGTAGCCGTTACAATAGTGACACCAGTTACTTACTTTCTACCCAAAAGGATGATGTATGAACATGATAAAAACTCGCGCCGCGGTTGCATGGGCACCAGGCGAGCCATTAAAAATTGAAGAAGTAGATTTAATGCCGCCACAAAAAGGCGAAGTTTTAGTACGCATTGTTGCCACTGGGGTTTGTCATACGGATGCCTATACCCTGTCGGGAGCCGATCCTGAAGGCGTTTTCCCTGCTATTTTAGGCCATGAGGGTGGCGGTGTTGTTGAAGCCGTGGGTGAAGGCGTGACCTCAGTTGCTGTGGGTGACCACGTGATTCCACTTTACACCCCCGAGTGCGGTGAGTGTAAGTTCTGTAAATCAGGTAAAACCAATCTTTGCCAAGCCATTCGTACTACCCAAGGTAAAGGCTTAATGCCTGATGGCACCACTCGTTTTTCTAAAGATGGTCAACCCATTTATCACTATATGGGCACTTCAACGTTTTCTGAGTACACCGTTGTTCCAGAAATCGCGTTAGCCAAAGTAAACAAAGAGGCCCCACTCGAAGAGGTTTGTTTGTTAGGTTGCGGCGTCACCACAGGTATGGGTGCAGTAATGAATACAGCCAAAGTACAAGCTGGCGATACCGTTGCTGTGTTTGGTCTAGGTGGGATTGGTTTGTCAGTGATCATTGGCGCAGTGATGGCGAAAGCCAGCCGTATTATTGTCATTGATATTAACGAATCTAAGTTTGATATTGCGCGTAAGCTAGGTGCCACAGATTGTATTAATCCAAGCGACTACGACCGTCCAATTCAAGAAGTGATTGTCGAAATGACTGATGGCGGCGTGGATTTCTCGTTTGAATGTATTGGTAACGTCAAAGTCATGCGCTCAGCGCTAGAATGCTGCCATAAAGGCTGGGGCGAATCAGTGATTATTGGGGTGGCTGGTGCTGGTGAAGAAATTTCCACCCGCCCGTTCCAGTTAGTTACCGGTCGGGTCTGGCGTGGTAGCGCCTTTGGTGGCGTAAAAGGTCGTAGTCAATTACCTGATTACGTAGAAAGATACCTTAAAGGCGAGTTTGAGCTGAGTACTTTCATCACCCATACCATGGGCTTAGAAGATATCAACGAAGCTTTTGACTTGATGCATGAAGGTAAATCGATTCGGACGGTTATTCACTATGATAAATAAAGTCAACGAAGTTAAAAGCTTCGGTGGCCGTCAATTACGCTTTGAGCACCAATCTAAGGTGCTCAACTGCGCGATGCAGTTCAGTGTATTTTTACCACCGCAAGCAGAACACCAAGCCGTACCTGCACTCTATTGGCTATCTGGGCTCACTTGTACCGATGAGAACTTTAGCAGTAAAGCCGGTGCCCAACGCGTTGCAGCTGAACTTGGCATAGCTCTGATTATTCCAGATACCAGCCCACGTGGTGATGAGGTGCCCGATGATCCTGACGGTGCTTACGACTTCGGTAAAGGCGCAGGATTTTATGTGAACGCCACCCAAGCTCCTTGGCAGCAACACTATCAGATGTACGATTACATTGTGGATGAACTGCCAGCTTTGCTTGAGCAGCACCTACCGCTTACCAGCCAACGCAGTATTAGTGGCCACTCTATGGGCGGCCATGGCGCCTTGGTGATTGCTCTGCGCAACCCTGAACGTTATCAGAGTGTGTCGGCATTTGCTCCTATTAGTCATCCTAGCCAATGCCCATGGGGTAAAAAAGCCCTGCGCGGGTATTTAGGTGAGGATGCCCAAAGCTGGGCCGAATACGATGCTGTGCAGCTATTGCAACAATATAAACACTGCCCTCCGCTCTTGGTGGATCAAGGCAGCGCCGATAATTTTTTAGCCGAGCAATTGCTTCCAGAAACCTTAGCGCAAGCCTTACAGCACCTACCTAAGGATGCCGTGGCTAGTTTGCGTTATCAAGCAGGCTACGATCATAGCTATTATTTTATCGCCAGCTTTATTGCGGATCATCTTCGCTTTCATGGGCAGTACTTAAACCGATAGCCGCTTAAAAAACAAGCGATTGTTCGCTCATCTAACTGGCAAAATAACGTACTCCTTGCTATGTTGAAAGAACACACTATAGCTGTGTTCACGTCATCGCAAGGAGACGTCTATGTCACCACGCCAAACCGCTGGGGTTATTGCTGCCATCTACTTGGTGTTAGGTTTGGTATGGATTCGCTTTTCTGACCAATTCGTTTTTTCGCTAGCCGGTGCCAGCGATTACATTACCGAGTTACAAACCTTTAAAGGGTTTGGCTACGTTATCTTCACTGCGTTGCTACTCTATTTTCTTGCCTACAAAGCCTTACAACGCGAACGCAATATTAGCCAACGCGATGAACTCACCAAGTTACTGAATCGCCACATGTTTGGCCAAGAACTTAATACCGAATTAAGCTACGCTCGTGAGCATGAACTGGTATTAGCAGTGCTGTTGGTGAATATTGACGGTTTTAAACAAATTAATGTTCATGCCGGTTTGGCTGCGGGCGACAAGTACCTACAAGAAGTTGCTGCAATTCTGCGTGACAGTTGTCATCAACAGGCCTTTATTGCACGTTTTAATGGTGACGAATTTGCTATTGCCCTGCCTGAAGCCTTATGGCCCCATGCCGTTAAGCCGCTCATCCATAATTTGCAACAACGGATTGCCACCATTCAGTTGGCCGCACTGCCAGATTTGCGCCTTAGTTGCAGTGTCGGTGTAGCCTTGTTTCCGCGCGATGGCGAGCATAGCGATGCGTTAATCGACCATGCAGGAAAAGCTCTGGATGAAGCCAAGAGTCGTGGCCCCGGTCGATATAAGGTGTATGACCCAAGCTACGGTGAATTAGCTAATCAACGTAGTCTCCTGCTCTACGATCTACGCCATGCCATTAGCCAGCGGCAATTAAGTTTGGTTTATCAGCCACAATTTTGCACCGATGCCCAAGCTATCACCGGCGTTGAAGTGCTAGTTCGCTGGCATCATCCACAACGTGGCTTAGTTCCGCCGGATCAATTCATCCCGCTGGCCGAGCAGCATGGTTTAATTTGTCAGATCACCGATTTTGTCATGCAAACAGGCATCCGCGAGTTACTTGAGCATCAGCTCCTCTACAAACACATCCCAAGGGTTTCTTTTAACGTATCAGCCACTGATTTTAATGGCAGTGGTAGCTGTGACCGTTTTATCAAAAACCTCGCTGAATTACCCGGAGATTGGTCAGTGATTGAGTTAGAACTGACCGAAAGCGCAGCTCTGATAAATTTAGAAGGGGTTAAACGGGTGATTGAAGTGTTGCATGACAAAGGTGTACAAGTATCCCTAGATGACTTTGGTACCGGTTACTCATCACTGAATACGTTGCGTTTACTGCCGATTAAAGAAGTAAAAATTGATCAAAGCTTTGTGCAAGATATTACCAACAATAGCCAAGATGCCAAGCTGGTACGCACCATTCTAGCTATGGCCAAAGCGCTGCATCTGCGTGTTGTAGCAGAGGGGGTTGAAACTCATGCACAGGCTACTTACTTAAAACGTGAGGGCTGCGAAGAGTTTCAAGGCTATTTGTATGCGCGACCTATGCCAGTAAAAAACTTAGTCACTTTTATTGAGAATCTAAATCAGCGTCAACGCATGCAATCTTGATTTGATTCTTGCCTTGTTGTTTGGCTTCGTACATAGCTTGATCAGCCGCGCTAAGAATACCAGACACACTGTAATGGCGCTGTTGCTCATAGCAATGGCAAAGCCCCATAGACAAGGTTACAGGTATTTTATCGGCTGATAACTCCTGCACTATGCTACTGCGAACCCGCTCTAACACGTGCATAGCATCTTGCAAATTAGCACCGGCATGAATCGTGGCAAATTCATCACCGCCAATGCGTGCTACTAAATCGGAGCCACGACAATTGGCTTTCAGAATATGTGCAACTTTTTGCAAAACGTCATCGCCAATCTGATGGCCTAAGTTATCGTTCACCAACTTAAAGTCATCAAGGTCAATAAAACAGACTGCAAATTGCCAGCCATGCTCTGCTAAGCTTTGAATGTTGCCTTCGAGCTCTTCAACAAAAGCGCGCCGATTTTCCAACCCTGTGAGATGGTCAGTCATAGCCAGCTTTCGTTCGCGCTCAAGCTCTCGTCTAATTCTATCTTCAACGATTTTATTGCTGGTGGTATCGCGAATAAAAGCTATCGCAAAATCTTTACCATCAAACTCGACATGGCTGAGCATAATATCAACATAAATGGTGTCGCCATTTGCCTTGATGCCGGCAAATTTAAAGCCTTTCCCCATGGGTCTATTTTTTCCCTGTTCGAAAAAATAGCGCATGTGTTGATCATGATGTTGGCGCACTTGGTCAGGCAGCAGAATATTCATTGACTGCCCTACCATATCCTTACGACGCTGGTAACCAAACATGTTCACCAGCATTCTGTTAACCAGCACTATGTGCCCATTGGTATTGACTATCAATGCCGCATCAGGGATAACTTCAATAAGCTCGGCTAAGGTTTTATCGGTACGCAATGGGGTTCTTAAGGTCATTCTTTCCGCCTATTTTTATACATCTGAATATCAGCATGTTGCAGCAAGGCCTCTACTGTTTGTCCGTGCATAGGAAACAACGCACATCCCAAACTAGCAGAAACCGCAATCTGTTGTTCTTTAACCACCACGGGTTGATTCAATGCTGCACGTAATTTATCGACTTGCCGACTAACAACACGTTCGTTATCAATCCCCATCAACACCAGTACAAACTCATCACCACCTAATCGCGCTACCGTATCTGTGGCACGGGTATTGACTAACAAGCGTTGTGCGGTGTGCTGTAACACCAAATCACCAGCATGATGGCCGAAGCTATCGTTTACGTACTTAAAGCCATTAAGATCAACCACAATCACGGCAAACTTAATTTGGTGCCGCTCATACACTTGCATGAGTACCTGCATACGCTCATCTAAAGCGCGACGATTAGCCACCCCGGTGAGTGGTAACATAGCCTCTTGGTAGGTGCGCCGGTACCATCTAAATAATGCCATCAGCATTAAAAACAAAGCTGTTACATACGGATAGCCGATTAGGCGAACCCGCTGCTGTTGCCACACCGAACCCAATTGCTGCGAGTCAAGCTGGATAGCAATCGACCAAGAGCCATTTAAAAATTGCACCGCATCATAAAAGTCTGCCTGCGCATAGATGGCTTCACTACCCATAAAAATATCGCCACTAGCGCCTTTACCATCGGTACCCCGCATAGCTATTTTATACTGCGCGGTTAACTCCGTCAGCTGCTGCCGCTGCAACAACTGATCTAAATCAAGAACCACGGCTACACTACCCCAATATTGCTCGCCAGTACCATCCTCAGCGCGATAAAAAACAGGAATTCGAGCAATAACGCCACGTCCTCCTTGCACCAAGTCAACGGGACCCGCAATTAACATTTGCCGTTGTTGTCGAGCTGCGTCAATCATCGCCAATTGCTCAGGAATTTTACTGTAATCAACGCCAAGCACAGCTTCGTTGCCTGCTAGAGGATAGACAAAGTTGACCATATTATCTGGAGCGATGGCTAGGTTACGGATATTCTGATGGTTTTCTATTATACCTTGGGCTAACAGCTGCCATTGCTGCGGACTAGTGTGCGGATTTAAGGTAAGGTAATTAACTAAGCCCCAACTCGCATACAAGGCGGCATTAAGTTCAGCCTCTAAATTAGCTCGGAACTTCACTAATTGAGTTTGCGCCTGACTTAATTGCTGTTGGCGGAGTTGTTGATAATGCAAGCTATGAAAGTGCTCAATCGCAAAGAAAGCTAATAACAGTGAACAACTCACTGCTACCATAAAGGTTCCTCGCTGAAAACGGGTACTTAACACAGCTGCCTCTTTGTTCTTATTTATGCCGTTAGTTTGGCTTTGGGTGCTTTACCAGGCTTTGTCTTAGGTGGCATTATAACCAGTAGCTTCCAGATAGAACAGATATTGTTCACATTTAGCTATAACTTAAGTTTACAGTTGTTTATTATTGGATCTAGCCAAAGGACATCACGTGCACAGATTGAGGTTTGTTTCTCGCTTTAAAATCACCTTAGCTTTAGGGATAAGCTTGGTGACTTCCGGCTGTGCGACGTACGGCATCATCGACAATAGCTCACAAACCAGCAGTGATGGACAACAGAACTATTCGATGTTGGACTACAACAGTGGTCACAAAGGCCGTGATGATGTCACAGTCATTATGTCTTTCTCTGGCGGTGGTAGCCGTGCCGCGGCTTTGTCCTATGGGGTGTTACAAGCGCTCCGCGACACCCCATTAGAACTCGAAGGTCAACAGCATTCGTTGTTGAGTGAAGTCGACATGATCAGTTCCGTCTCCGGCGGCAGCTTTACCGCAGCCTATTATGGCTTGCATGGCGAACGAATCTTTAGCGATTTTGAAGACGATTTTCTGCGCCGCGATTATGTCACCGAGTGGGTGTATGGCGTGCTTAGCCCACTGTTATGGTTTTCCAATAGAGGACGCACTGATATTGCCACGGGCATCTATGAACAACGGTTGTTCCGCGGTGCCACCTTTGCTGATTTGCAACAGCGTCAAGATGCACCTTTTATCGTTATCAATGCGAGTGATTTAGGCGCTGGTATTCGCTTTTCTTTTATTCAAGAATATTTTGATCTGCTGTGCTCTAACATCGCTGACTATCCTATTGCTCGAGCAGTTACTGCTTCATCTGCAGTACCTGTGATGCTAAACCCTGTTGTTTTGAAAAATCACAAAGGTTGCCTCAACCCTATCCAGAACTACCTGCGCGAACTTAATGAAGAAGATATTGCAGAGGCCAAACTATCGCCCCACCTGCACGACACCATCACAGCTATGCGCAGTTATGCCGCCAAAGATGAACGTCAGTATATTCATCTTGTTGATGGTGGTATCACTGATAATTTAGGGCTCATGGCATTCTATGAAATGGTTGAAATTGGTGGTGGTATCGAGAAGTTCTTAACTCGCCTTGGTGCCCAGCCTTCCAAGCATCTGGTCGTGATCTCAGTGAATGCATCCACTAAGCCGCAATATGACATTGAACAATCCAACAAGATTCCCGATATTGAGCCTACCATAGGTGCTGTAACCGACACCCAATTGCACCGCTACAACGCTGCTACTATCAGTTTAATGCGCCGCACGATAGATCGCTGGGGTCATGAGTTATCCAGCTCTGGCCAACAGGTTAAACCTTACTTTATCGAAATTAGTTTTGATGGCGTGCAACAGGAGCAACGGCGGGGCTTTATTAATCAAATCCCAACCAGTTTATCACTCAACAAAGAACAAGCTGATACACTGATTCATGTCGGGAGTGAATTACTGCGCTATGATCCTGTATTTAAGCAGTTGCTTGAAGATTTGCAACAACCTTCAAGCAACCAAGACTAATCCAAGTTACTGATTATTTAAACGCATCCCTTGCGAGATAGCGTAAGCAACTGAACGGATCGGTAGCACAGGATCGTCGCTAGGACTGATGCCAAGAGCAACCCGCATAGGATCAAAATTAACCGGTTCACATTGATCAGAACCACTACTAGTTACAGTGATGGTACCTATCGTGACCTGCTCTCTATCGGCCGGCCAAAGCTGCGCTGGGTTATTGGTCGCATCACCCGGTTCGGCTAAGGTCCAAACCCAATTAAATACTACCTTGCCATCTTTTTTCAGCCGTTCGGTTAAGCGTTCATCAAGAAAGCTTGGTGGGAGCGATTCAACTTCTGCTGCCGTTAATTGCTGCTCACCCGCAACCGGCTCTAGTTGCCAGCGGAACGCTTGTGCAGCGGCATTGGGTTGATCGGCGAAAAAGGCATGAATGCCATAATAATTGGATGAGGTATACTCAGCAGAAGCCTGGCGACCTTGCGACCACTCGCGTTGTGCTTGCATTTCTGGATTGGCTGCAAAGTATTTTTGAAGATCAGCTGGGGTTGCTTCACCCGCTTGAATCTTGGCACTCCATTGCAATAGCCCTAAAAATTGCTGAGGGTTCTTACCCGCAAAGAGTGGCACCGTTAATCCCGCAATATGATGAAATTGATTATCATCTAATTGAAATTGAATACCTAATCCACGCGCACCACGACGCTCATCAGCATTGGGATTACCGCCGCCCATCGAAAAACGCATGATGAGTGGTGCTTTATCCACTGCAAATAGAGGGGTAGCAAAACGTTGGCGGGCCGCTGCACTTGGTACAAACTCACCAGCAGCACAGACTCCGCGCGCATGTCCTTTGCGATAGCCTGGTGTTTTGCCATTTAGTTTTGCGAAAACTTCAATAAAGTCTGTGGCAGAGGCGCTTTGCGGTGCTGCATAAGGATTAACTTGAGCTGGTTGATCGGCTGCTATGGCGCCCACTGATAGGGTAGCAAAAGCCGCAGCAACAGCTGCAGCAATGAAAGAAACTCGAGTTAACATAGAACGGCCTTTTAACATTGCATGATAAGAGCACTATAGACTTCACTACGTAACTTGACTAGCAGGAGATCACGCTGCTTCGGACTTTTTCACAGCTTTAGGCTTGGTCGGTTTCTTAGCACCTAAGGCCACCAGCATGTGTTCGCGCTGCTGCGCAATATAAAGTGCTAAATCTTCTTGTTGCTGTTCTTCGGTAACAACACCGCTTGCTGCCAATAACGGCATCAGGCGATCCACCATATCTAGCATTTTGTCATAAGCATCGGCTTCAGCTTTTGAAGTAAACGTCATTTTCTCAGCCCCATCGCGTACAACCACAAATTGAGTGACTACAGCCATTGAAGAAATTCCTCGTTATATAGAATACTGTTTATTTATACAGTACGAGTCGCTGCGATGCAAGTAACAACGTTATTTAGATAAAAAAAGCCAGCGGTATCCGTTAGCGCACGGCTACCACTGGCTCACCAAGCATGACAATCTTTGAGCCCTTAAACTTTTGGCTTAAGATTTTTGTTTTGCTCAGCCTCGGCTGCTGCAGCTTTGGTAATAAAGAAGATGGCATAAAATATACACATACCAATCACTATCGCTAAGCCAGTAAAGCTGAAAAAGATAACGGGATCAGTAAAAAATTCTTTTAGAAGGTTCATGACCATACTCCTTGTGGGGTTTTATTAAGGTCATGATAGAAGTAATTGGCAGAGTAAATATTGATCTACATCAAGTATTTTTCCGAGTTAACTCGCAGCTATTTTTTGCGCCGTGATTAAACCGTTACGCGGCGTTGTCTGATAGTCACAAAAGGCGCTTAATTCAGCCTGATAGCCATGCTCACGCAAGAATTCCAGTCTATCTAGCAACAGCCATAACTCTAACGGACGTCGAAATACGTGCCGCACTAAATCTAACCGGGCTACATGTAAAGCTAACTGTCGGCCACGATCTAAATAGAATGGCCAATCGACCTTAGCTGGTAGCTGCCACTGATGCTGAGCCGCCGCCCACTGCGCAAAATCAGCAAACTCGCCGCTAAACCAATGCTTACACACCGAGGCCAGCGGACGATAGTTAACTTGCTGCTGCAGATCCTGGTAGAGCGCATGGTAAGCCATCCGCCACTGCATTTCGCTATGCCGTAGCTGCGTAATACGTTGCCCAGCGGTAACCTGCCCTTGCACTGCGAGTTGCAGATCAAACTTAGCTAGGTGCAGGTTTTGCTGCTGGGCTTGCGTCGATAGCGGCTGATAGTGTGAATCATGAATAAGATGGTAACAACAAGGTGCTAGGCTAATGAACTCGGTCTCGCGAGCAACAGCCTGTTGCAATAGGCTGAGATGGAGTTGCCCGCATGCATGCAGTGCTACCGCATGTTGGTTCGGCTGCAAGAGTTGTGCCGCTGCTGCCGACAGCACATCAATTGGGACAAATTGCTGGGGTAACTGCCATTGCTGCGCTAACTTCTGCCCCTGCTCACACAGGTTCTGTTGCCACTCGGCACTGACAACTTGGCGTTGTTGTACAAAACTAGCCAGTCGTCCCAAATGGCCCTTGCCTGCACACCACTCTAGCAAAGGTAACTGAGATTGCGGCAAATGGCTGATAAAGGCTTCAATTTGCGCTAATTTGCGCCCACCAATGCCGTTGGTTAACCAAAATGGTAACGGTGGCGTTTCCACCGGAGCAGGTATTTGACTGAGCTCAGGTAAACTGAAGACTGCTGGAAAATAAGGACTGAAAAACTGCCGTTGCCGCTCTTTGTCACTGTCAATCAGCTCGATCTCTGGCAACTGCAGCTGGGCTAAACTAGCGGTCAAATCAGTGTGTTGCCAGGGCCATTGTTGATAGGCGAAAGGTTTAAATTGCCAAAATTCACGGTACTCTTGTAGCACCTGATAAAAGTCATTGAGCTGCACGTTAATCCCTAGCCATCACGACCAACTCAAGGCTACCAAGTTAACGGGGCCGGCCGCGCAAAATAAAACCCTTGTAAATAATCGGCGCCATGTTGGCGCATAAATTCATATTGTTCAAGCGTTTCAATGCCCTCTACCACCACGTTTAAGCTGAGTTGATGAGCCATCTGAATCATCCCTTGCACCAAAGCGCTATCGCGCTGATTAGCTGGAATATCACGAATAAAGCTGCGATCAATCTTCAACGTGTGCACCGGTAAATCACGTAAATAACTGAAACTTGAATAACCGGTACCAAAATCATCAATAGATACCTGTACTCCAAGCTCACAGATCTCATTCAAAATACCACGTGTTCGGTCAGCCCCATCATTAACACACTTTCTGTCACTTCTAATTCGAGCAACTCTGGAGCCAGCCCAGATACTCGAAGTACCCGTTTGAGTTCTTCATAAAAGCCCTGACGACGGAACTGCAACGGCGAAATATTCACCGCCACTGTTACCGCCTGCTGCCCTGCTGATTGTTGATTAAAAGCAGCAATATCTTTAGCTGCCTGCTCTAACACCCACTGTCCGATCGCAACAATTTGTCCGGTTTGTTCAGCGAGCGGAATAAAATCACCCGGATAAAGCAAACCACGGCGTGGATGCTGCCACCTGATTAAGGCTTCGTAAGAGCTTACAGTCTGACTTTGCGCGACCAAAATCGGTTGGTAATGCAGAACAAACTGGTGTTGAGTAATAGCTTCCATCAGATCATGGCGCAATTGTGCATAATCAGCACCATGTTGCGCATCGCTACCATCATACCAGTGCCAGGTGTTACGCCCTTGGCGCTTAGCCTCGTACATCGCCATATCAGCATGGTGCATCATTTCTATCGCTCTACCAGTTAGCCCTTGATTATCAGCGATACCAATACTGGCGCTCACGTGCACATTGTGAGGGCCTAACTCAAACGGCTGAGATAACAATTCAAGTAACTTTTCGGCCAGCTCAATACCACGTTCTAGCGCACCGTCATCGGTGAGTAAGATGGCAAACTCGTCACTGGCTAGGCGTGCCAACACGTCTTCCTTGGTTAATAACCCCCGTATTCTATCAGCCACGGCGCACAACAATTGATCCCCCACAACATGCCCTAACGCATCATTAATCGGCCTGAATCCATCGAGATCTACAGACATCACAACTAACGGTAACCGCCCGTTCTGACTAAGCTTACAGGCCTGAATTAAACGGCCCTCAAAGGTTTGTCGATTGGCGCTGCCGGTGAGGAAATCATGGGTGCGCTGACTGGCTATCAGGTCTTCTTGCTCGCGAATGAGGGTAATATCTTGCTGAATACCAATGTAATGAGTGCATTGATGATTTGCATCAAACACCGGACCAATCAAGAGTTGGTTCCAAAATGCAGTGCCGTCTTTACGATAATTACGCAACGTCACCTGAATCTCCCGATGCTGTTGGATCGCATCGCGAATAGCGCTAACGCTGTCTGGGTCGGTATCCTTACCTTGTAAAAAACGGCAATTACGCCCTAACACCTCAGCTTCGGTGTAACCCGTTAATTTACAAAACGCTGGATTAACATAAATCAGTGGCATACCAGGCGCTTGTGCGTCTGCTAACACCACTCCATTGGGGCTGCTTGCAATACCTCGTTGCAACACATTTAACTGCTGCTCTTGGTGTTTACGTTGGCTGATATCTTGCACAATCGAAAACACCCCAGTCACTGCACCCGCAATAGTGATGGGCAAATTGGTGATATCAAACCACTGCGGCTGACCTTCGCTTGGATTCATCAGCTCATAACTATTGGCTTTGCCTTGCAAGGTTTGCGCAAACGACTGCTTTGCGGCTTCATGCTGGCTCACATCAATTAAATCTAAAAAATTCTTACCAATAGCTTGTTGTGACGATTGCTGATTAATGCCCCCGACCGGATGATTTGCAGCCAGAATAAAACCGTCCGTATCTATTTCAAATACCGCTCCCGGATGCTGCGTGAATAACGACCGGAAACGTTTATCGGTTAACTCGTGTTGCAGTGTTTGATAATGGTGCTCAAAGGCCAAACTCACCAAGGCTGCGGCACGCTGCATCAGCTCGAGCTCTGCTTGCTGAGGTTCACACGGCTGTCGATAATAGGTTGCTAAAGTACCAAATAAAGTACCACTATTACTCAGCACTGGAATCGACCAGCAGGCCTGCAACCCTTCAGCAGCCGCATAACCAGCAAAAGCTATCCAACGCTTATCTTCGGCGATATTTGCAGTCACTATCGGCCTACGTAAGTATGCAGCACTACCACAGGTGCCAACTTCAGGCCCAATTTTCACATGCTGCAACGCCTGCCAATAATCTGTGGTGAGTTGCGCCCCTGCAATTAAACTTAAACTGTCGTCACTTTCATCATATTGCATGATCGACACAATCGCCTGATCTAAGCGCTGCTCTACATAGCCACTGATAGCCTCCAAAATATCTGGCAGGGCTGCTTTGGCAGCTATCAAATCATAGATATGGGCGGCTTTATCGTCATCAAGTGGCATGCATGGTCCCTAGCTAAACAGAGGAATAGCTTTACAACTTCGAATGCTATCGGCTTAACGTTTATACAGGATATTTTGTTGGGTGCCTATGTTGTTCATTGCACATACTCGGAAGTACACATACTCGGTATGTACACATATTAACAAAAGTACGTTTAATACATAAGATATAGATCATGTTTTAACCCTGTTAGACCTTTCTTTCAAGTACTAGCCAAGCACCTTGCGATTGTCATGACCAGCAAATTTAACTCTCATCGCATTCATTCCGCAATCATCCTGACAAGATATTGCAAAATATCAAAATTCTGCCATTCTAAATGAAACACTTACTTAACTTTCGGCCGCAGGCGGCCATGGGCTACAGCGATGCACAAAGGTTGCTTTTACTGCTTCTGCTTAAGCTTGCTGGGTATCCACGCAAGTTATGTCCAAGCAGCTGCTGAGCAGCCCTTACATACCATCCGCTTCGTAGGCTCAGAAAACTACCCACCGCTGCAATGGCAACACCCCGAACAAGGGGCGCAAGGCTTTATTGTTGATTTAGAGCAAGCCTTAGTAGCAAACACAGGAATCCTTGCCGAGCAACACTTAATGCAATGGGAAGATGCTCTAGCGGCAGTGCAACAAGGCGATGCCGACGTGGTTGCCCTCATTCCATCAGCAGCTCGTGCTAGTACCTTTGATTTTTCTGAGCCTTTTTATTACGTCGCTCACGCCATTTTTTCAGGCGCTAGTACCGGCGCTGAAATAGCCAGCTACGGTAGCTTTGCCCAACTTGAAGGAAAACGAGTCGCGGTTGCCGCAGGTGCCTATGCCGAACAACAATTGCGTGATACTAATTATTCATTCACCCTTGTGCGCGCTGAAGATGAGCTTCACTGCTTGCAATTAGTGGTTAAACAGCGCGCCGATGCCTGTGTTGAAGTCACTACTACCTCAAAACATCTGATTGCTAATCACCAGCTCCCCTTGCAGCAAACTAGCCCGCCCTTCTGGCCTCTCGCTTATAGTTTTGGGGTGAAAAAAGGCAACCAACAGATGCTGACTTTTATCAATCAGCAACTAGGGGTATTACAAATTGACGGGCGCTACCGCGAGATTTACCAGCGCTGGCAACCGCAACTAGAATGGCAACCCCGCACTTTTACAGATAATTTGAAAGCTGTCGCTTGGTTGCTCGGAGCATTACTGCTGCTGGCTGGGGCTGGTTGGGCATGGAGCTATTCACTGAAAAGCCAAGTTCGCTTTAAAACCTTACGCATCCAGAAAGAGCTTAACGCCAGGCGCAAACTCAATCTAAAATTACAATATCATGCAGAACACGATATCGTAACCGGCTTATATAACCGCCTAGCTTTTAGAAAAAAAGTGCAGCAGCGGTTGCACCAAGAATCACCGGCAGCCTTTGCTGTGGTAGTCATAAAAATTGCAAATCTAGAATCTATAACCACCGTGTTTAGTTACCCCGTAGCCAATGATCTCCTGATTGAGTTTTCTGAACGGTTACGTAAACAAGGATTTATTTTTGCGGCTCATTTTGGCGTTGGCTTATTTGCGGCTGTAGCAGAGGCTGAGCTGACCAACGAACGGCTCGTTGAATTAGCCATGCAACCGCTACAATTCAAATCATTAGATTTTGAGCCGGTTTTAGCATTTGGTATTACGCGCTATCCAAGCAACTTCACCCAAAGCCTCGCCGCACAAATGTTAGTCAAACCGCCAACTGCCGATGAACTGTTACGACAAGCGCTAACTGCGGTTTCGATCGCCCGAAAAGCCGGCCATACTTGGCTAGAATATCAGCCAGAGATTGAGCCCAATGCCGATGATTTGCGCCTACTCAAAGAATTTCATGAGCATGGCATGCGCGATTTTTATCTGGTTTATCAACCCAAACTTGATTTAAGTAGTGAGCAAATCACTGGGGTTGAAGTTTTACTACGTTGGAATCATCCAACCCTTGGCCTCATTGCGCCCACCAAGTTTATTCCGCTGTTTGAAGAATCTGGATTAATTAAACAAGTGACCCGCTGGGTGATTCGACAAACGGTGGCCAGTATGCAACGTCATCAACTTTGTCAGCGTGGCCTGCATGTGAGTGTCAATGTATCCACTCGCGATTTAACTGAAGCGGGCTTTGTTAGTTTTGTAAAACAGGCAGTGCAAGGTATTGATGCCCATTGCTTGCAATTTGAAATCACTGAAACCGGCTTGATTGACGACTCTGAACGGGCCCTAGAGGTACTCACACAACTAAGCGAGTTGGGAATCAAATGTGCGGTGGATGATTTTGGTACCGGCAACTCTTCCATTTCCTATTTAAGTAAATTTCCGGTGGCCGAACTCAAACTCGATCGTAGCTATGTGTTCGATATCAATAACAACGACCGCAACTTAAAAATTGTTAAATCTAGTATCGACTTAGCGCATGCGTTAGGGCTAAAGGTGACCGCAGAAGGAGTTGAGGATTTCGCTGCCATTACTTTGTTAAAACAGCTAGGCTGTGAAAAAGCCCAGGGCTACGTGATTGCTCGCCCCCTCGCCGAGCATGACTTTATCGCTTTGGTTAACAGCCCTTTTCAATGGTCAGCTTCCAGCTAGAGTATTAAGCCCCAATGTTTGGCCGTACGCTTCACTGCTTCAACGTTTTCTGACGCTAAAATGCGGATGGGTGTTTGTGCGTACTGTTTGGGCAATTCAAGGTGTTGTTGTAACCAAGCCACCATAGCTTCACCCGAGTGAATGGTGGTCACGCCACCAAAGTACTGAGCAATTTGCTCAGCAATTAACGGAAAATGCGTGCAACCCAATAACACCACATCAGGCTTCGTCAAAGAGCTGAAGTAATGACGCATGGTCTCCTGTAAAATTGGTCCATCAAATAAAGCTTCTTCTACCATCGGCACAAACAACGGGGTCGCAATAGCATCCATCTGCTCCACCCCAAGCGCCTGAATACGATGTTGATAGGCACCCGAGGCTATGGTTGAACGAGTCGCAATAATTAATACCCGGGTCTGCTTGGTCACCGTCGCTAATTGCTGCAATGCCATCACACCAGGTTCTAGCACCCCATACACAGGCTTATTAGAAAACTGCTGCATAGCTTCTAGCGCTGTTACACTGACAGTATTACAGGCCACCACCACGCAATCCACATCGGCCCCGTTAAAAAACTCAACAGCCTCAAGTGCGTAGCGCGTGACAGTCGCCTTATCTTTGTTGCCATAGGGAACACGAGCGGTATCACCAAAATAAGTGATTTCGCTAAACAAGCCACTTTGTTGCAACGACTTAGCCACGGTTAAACCGCCAACCCCACTGTCAAACACGCCTACTTTCATGGTTTTCTCTTCATTGATTACTAGCTGCTTTGGCGTTTTACAAACTGCGATTTCAACATCATGTCGCCGGCGCCATCTACCTTGCAATCGATGTCATGGTCGCCATCGGCAAAGCGCTTAATTGTTGCCTTGGTACCCACTTTCAACACCAACGACGAACCTTTAACTTTTAAGTCTTTAATTAATGTCACTTTGTCGCCTTCAGCCAACGGCGTGCCATTGGCGTCTTTCACTTGAACGGTAGTCTCTTCAGCCACTTCATTCGGGTTCCACTCATAGGCACACTCGGGGCAAATCAACAATGCTTGGTCTTCGTAAACATAACTTGAATTACATTTTGGGCAATTGGGTAGGCTCATAATTTTACTTCTTTTAATTAGGCAGATAAGAGTAGCCTGATCATAGCGCTTCTTGTGCATCAAAAGAAAGCGCAGAAAGGAAATCGAGAGCAAAAGATAGTGTTACTTCCGTAAAACTATTAGAGTAAAACCACCCTTATTCACTGTCATCGGACCAAGAACATGAAAAAACTGCTCATAATTAGCCTAGTATTTGGTTGTTTGTATAGTCAGCCCCTGTTTGCTCAAACAACAGCGCAAGCGAATGCAACTGAGCAAGTGCAACAGGAAGTGCAAGAAGCCATTGAAACCTTTTTGTATGGCGCCAGTGTGAATGATAGCGCTGCGCACCGTGCCTTTTGGTCAGAACAATTAACCTACACCAGCTCAAGCGGCACACGTTTTGGCTGGCCTGAACTCGCGCAAGGCTTCAGCGAAGCACCGCCGCTTGCAGAAAGCGAGGTCACCGCTTGGTACACCGGTGAAAACTTTGAATTTAAACGCTTTGGCGACGCCATCTTGGTGAATTTCACCTTGGTTCTTACTCCCGTAGATAGCACCGAACCCACCCAGCGATTCTACAATACCGGCGTCTTGCAAAAGCAACACGGCCAATGGCGCGCCGTGAATTGGAACGCTACGAAAGCTATGACCGAATAATGCTGCGACTTGTTGTGCCTAGAGGCTACTAACAGGTCAGTTGCTGCAGCTATATTGCGCAACTTGGCTTACCTAGAACTCTTTGGTCTGGCTTATAGCTTTTTCGAATTGATCGTTTTCCCGGGTATAAGCTGTAATAAGCACATCAAAATGTCACCAGATTGAGTAACCGGGAGCTACATGCGCAACATAGTTATACTGCACGAGAACGACGAGTGGTTAGTACCGCTGCGAGCTGAGTTTGCGAAGCGCGAAGTCACGGCCATGGAATGGTTTTTAGATACCGGCACGGTCGCTTTTGATGAAGCCCCTGCTGATGCGGTTTATTACAACCGCATGAGCGCATCCTCACACACCCGTGGCCACCGCTTTGCCCCTGAGTTAACGCGTGCGGTACTGACACGACTGGAAAGCTTTGGCCGCACTGTTGTAAACAATAGCCAAGTATTAGCGTTTGAAGTGTGCAAATTATCACAATATGCCGCCTTGCAACGCGCCGGTCTCAAGGTGCCACGCACACATGCTGTGGTTGGCAAACAGCACCTTGTTGCCGCAGCACAAGCATTCAACCAATGGCCGCTTATTTTAAAACCGAACCGCGGTGGTAAAGGCTTGGGCGTACAGCGCTTTGAGTCTGTCGAAACGCTGAAGAACTATTTGGCCCGTACCGATCTTGATGAACCCCTTGACGGTATTTGGCTGTTGCAAGCATACATTCAGCCCCAACAGCCCTTTATTACCCGCGCCGAATTTATTGGCCGCAAGTTTTTATACACAGTTCAAGTCAATACCGAAGATGGCTTTGAACTCTGCCCGGCGGATAACTGCTCTATTGAAGATCAGTTTTGCCCAACCGGCGAGCAAGCCCATAAGTTCTCGATTACCGAGCGCTTCAACAACCACGACATTATTGCCAAGCTTGAAGGCTTCTTAGATACGAATCAAATAGACGTGGCTGGTATTGAGTTCATAGAAAATGCGGCCGGTGAGTTGTTTGTCTACGACGTAAACACCAACACCAATTATAACCAAGCCGCTGAACAGCGCGCTGGTGTTACCGCTACAGGTATGGGCGCCCTCGCCGATTACCTGATAGAGCTGGCTCGTGACTAAGAAGCAACATTTACCCAGCAAAGTCTGCCCCGTTTGCCAACGCCCATTCAGTTGGCGCAAAAAATGGGAACGCTGCTGGGAGGAAGTTATCTATTGCTCAGAGCGCTGCCGCCGCTCGAAAATAAAAAAGCCGCTCGAATGAGCGGCTTTTTATTGGAATTGGTGGAGCTGGCGGGAGTCTTATTTTAGATTTAATTACTTGATAATATTAAATATTTTAATAAAGCTAAAGATTTTGGAATACAATCTGGAATACTAAAATCTATTCTAAGCCCTAGCCAGCAAATACTATTTTCATCAAACGTAAATCATCTTTCGCTTATCCACCGAAACTCATGATCTAAAACAGAGTCAGGTTCGACGTTTCCCGTTATTGTCAGGGCAACTGTTTCTCGGAATTTTTTGATTGATCTCATCCTTTCAATATCTTGGAACCTATTTGGTCGGCGACTTGGCGCATTACCTTTTAGCCCCTCTACATCAAGGTAGTGATTACTCGCTCTAGAATACAGAGTTCATATGCATTAAGTTGCTCACCATGACAAATAGGTATCACGAACAACGTTAGGTTAAGAATTGAAAATACTAAAAACCGGTTAATCATCACTCTCATATCTCTTGAAAAAGTTTGTTTAGCCTGTTCAGGCTTGACTGAACAGGCTAAACAGCTTAGGCTTAAATTATCCAAATTAACAAGTTTTTACTATGAATAAGCTTACCGAAGCAGAATTACAGTTTATTACCGATATGGGCATGCACACTCAGGGCTATGGTCTTTCTCGCATTGCCGGGCAAATAATTGCGGCTCTTATCATATCTGATGCCCCACTAAATACAGCCGATCTCATGAGCTTACTTGAAATAAGTAAAGGAAGTGTCAGCACCAATATTCGCTTTTTGGAAATGCTCCACCTGGTCGAACGCAGAGCGCTGCCTGGTAAGCGCCAAAACTATTTTGTAATGCGTACCAACCCTTATGATTCGCTGCTGGAATTAAAGATAAAACAGCATGAAGAAGCGAAAAAGATAATAACGGAAGCCAAAGCAAGTATTAAGAATTCTAAAGCTCAGGAGAAAATTACTGAGCTGGAAAGGTTTAATACACTCTACGATGAAAGCGTGAAAAAGTTGCTGTTGGAGTTGAAATCCGAACGCTAAGCCATGCTCAATAGTCAGAAAAATTGACGTTTGACGAAAACATTTAAATAATTTAGGTGCAACATCAATGACCTCATCATCATGTGGCTCACTGCACAAGCAGCAAGGCCGAATCAGTAGCTCTATAGCCGTATTTATTGCCATCGTAACCTTGGTTTTCTTGTGGATAGCCAGTGGTTTCATCTTCAGAGGCGATACCGAAAAGACAAACGCAACTAAGAGCAATTTACCGTCAGTTGCAGTAAGAAATAGTCAAGCCCAGCTTGTGGCTCGCGAGTTGACACTAAACGGCGAAATTAGACCAAATCAGCAACTTAATATTCGAGCACGTACTGACGGCATGCTCGAAATGATTGCCGACAGCGGTGCTGAGGTTAGCCAAGGTGATGTCATTGCAAAACTTTCTATTGATGATCGCGAAGTTCAACGCACTCAGGCAGAAGCTCAAGTAAAAAAAGCACAAAGCGACTTCAATGCGACGAAAAAGCTCATCGAACAAAATTTGTCGTCCCAGTCTCAACTCCAGGCGTTGGAAGCACAACTAGAAGCAGCACGAGCACAGCTTCGCCGTATTACCTTCGATATTGAAAATACTGAATTGACAGCACCGGTCAGCGGCGTTATCAATCAACGCTTTATTGAGCAAGGTGCTTATGTGTCAGCCGGCAACCAAGTACTAGAGCTTATCGATAACGATCCGTTAATCGCCATTATTAACGTACAACAAAGTCAAATTCACAGGCTCAAACTCAACATGCCCGCGACGGTCAAACTTATCGGTGGTACTGATCGTCAGGGACAGGTCAGCTTTATCGCTCCTATTGCCGATCCGCAGACCCGGACATTTCGCGTTGAAATAACCATCCCAAACCAGAACGACCCTATCCCTTCCGGTATGAGTGCCGAAGTCACTATTGAAACCAACAACGTTAAAGCACACAAAATTTCTGCGGCCCAAATCAAAATAGATGCGGCTGGCCGCATGGGTGTTTTAACCATTAATGACAATAACGAAACACGTTTTTCTCCAGTTACTGTGGAGCGGGCAGACGTTAATGCCTTATGGGTCAGCGGGCTGGATGACGAAACGCGTTTAGTCATCATTAGCCATAGTTCGTTGACCGCCGGTCAAAAAGTCACCCCCAAACCCGTACCTGCTGATTATGACAAAGGCGAGGAATTATAATGAAAGCCTTTATTGCCGCCGCTTTCTCACGCAATCGCGCAGCGATACTGTTACTCGCTGTGTTGCTTATAATGGGCAGCATCGCCTACGCCACAATTCCCAAAGAAGCAGCACCCGAAATCGACATTCCGGTATTCACCGTCACCGTAAGCTACCCCGGCATTTCAACCGAAGACAGCGCACGCTTATTGGTCGAGCCGCTTGAGCGAAAATTACAAAGCATCGACGGTTTAGATACTTTAACCGCTCAAGCCGGTGAAGGCTTTGCTATGTTGCAACTGGAGTTTGCCGCAGGCTTCGACAATGAAAAAGCATTGCGTGATGTCAAAGATGAAACTGAAAAAGCAGAGCAAGATTTACCATCCGATGCTGAACAGCCCACGGTGCAAGAAGTTGATCTGTCTTTATTCCCCATTTTAACGGTCGCGCTCTCAGGCAATATTCCCGAACGGGACTTAATCCAACTGGCACGTAACTTAGAGGATAAACTTGAAACGCTTAATGGCGTACTCGAAGTCGATATGTCCGGTGATCGTGAAGATCTGTTAGAGATCATCATTGAACCATTAGCTATGCAGTCTTACGACATTTCATTAGCGGAGGTGTCGCAGGCTATTAGTAATAACAACCTTCTGGTTACCGCGGGTGCAATGGATACCGGGGCAGGACGCATTAGCGTCGCCATCCCTGGCACCATTGAGAACATTGTCGATGTACTCGAGATGCCGATAAAAACTACGCCCAATAATGTCGTACGGGTAAGCGATGTCGCTGAAGTTCGACGCACCTTTAAAGATCCCGTCAGTTACGCCCGTATTGATGGTCAACCGTCGATAGCACTTGATATTAAAAAACTGAGCAGCGCTAATGTGATTGACGTCGTCGATCGTGTAACCCAAATGGTCGAACAGGAGCGCACCGACTGGCCTGCAACCGTTAATGTCGCTTATATGCAAAACCAGGCCGACGATGTTAAGCAATTTCTGGGCGACCTTGAAAACAATGTCATACTCGCCATTATTCTCGTCATACTAACTGTCGTGGTGGCTTTGGGCGTCAAAGCTTCCCTGCTCGTTGCTCTTGCGATTCCAGGCTCATTTCTTGGCGGCATTCTAACGCTGCAACTGCTGGGTATTACACTGAACATCGTGGTGCTGTTCGCACTCATTTTAGTCATTGGTATGTTAGTGGATGGTGCCATTGTCGTGGTCGACCTTGCGGAGCGCTATCGTCGACAAGGACAAGACCGATTACAAGCCTATCTGGCAGCTTCCCAACGCATGGCGTGGCCTATTATTGCGTCGACAATGACCACCCTCGCCGTATTTATACCACTGCTCTTTTGGCCTGGTATGGCCGGGCAATTTATGTTTTATCTGCCCGCCACTGTTATCATAACACTGCTCATGTCTTTGCTCATGGCACTGGTTTTCGTTCCGATAATTGGGTCCTCAGTAAAAAGCAAAGTATCAGTGACCTCACAATCAAAAAAAACAGCAGACAAAAGCTCAAAACTCCAGTCTTTGGTTAGCTATATGGTGGATAAGCCGTTACTTGCTTTGCTGGTCAGCCTGTTTGTCTTATTACTTTCATTTTTCCTCTACAGCAAGCTCGGGCAAGGCGTAAACTTTTTCCCTGACATCGAGGCCGATCGTATACAAATACAAGTTCAAGCCGATGGTAATTTATCAGTAAGTGAAGCTGATAATCTGGTTAAGCTCGTCGATAAGGCCGTTGAGCCGGTCGCGGGCATTGAACGCATTTATTCTCGTACCATCGGGTCAGTTGAGGAAAGGCTGAAAGCCAACCTGGACTCAGAAATTATTGGTACACTACAAATTGATTTGCTGGATTGGCAGGAGCGTGATTCTGCCGCAAAAATCATACAGCGTATTCGCGCTAAAACAGACAACTTACCCGGGATAGCACTAAAGATTGAAAAACAACAAAGCGGTCCGTCCTCTGCTCGTCCCGTCTCTATAGAAGTGTCAGCGAAAGATCGGAGCTTATTGCCTGAAGCCGTGGGTAAGTTACTCGAGATAATGAAAGAATCAGATGATTTTATTGATACCTCCAGTGACATGGCGACCCCTAAGCCACAGATAAAAATTGATGTGGACCGTGAAAAAGCTGCTGAGTATGGCGTCGATGTCGCGACCTTAGGTACCTTAGCGCGTCTATTGACCGATGGTGTCTTAGTTGGCACCTATTTGCCTGAGTCGGCACCAGAGCAAGTCGATATTCGTATACGCTATCCTTGGGAAGAGCGCTCAATGGCAGATCTCGCTAATTTGCGCATTCCAACAAGCAGAGGTCTCATGCCTATAGAGAATTTTGTCCAGTTATCGCCGAGTTTAAGTCCAACTATTATCACACGTGTGAATTCACGCAACGTACAAACAATTGAATCAGGTCTTGTTCCTGGAGTGACTGTTGGCGAAGCAACGGAAACGTTGCGACAGAAGATCAAGCAGAGTGATTTTGCCAAAGGTGTGGAGTTTGATTTTACCGGAGAGCTTGACGACCAAAATGAAGCCATGAGCTTTTTATTACTGGCATTTACCTTAGCCATTTTCTTAATGCTGTTCGTCCTACTATTACAGTTGAATAGCTTCTTCCAGAGTGCTTTAGTGCTATCCGCTATTGTATTCTCTTTAGCTGGCGTGCTGCTTGCATTACTCGTGCGGCAAGAGCCCTTTTCTGTAGTAATGAGCGGAATCGGCATTATGGCTCTGGCGGGTATTGTAGTAAATAATAATATCGTTCTAATTGACGCATATAACGAGTACCGCTCGGATGGGTTATCGCCGATGGAAGCTGCGGTAAAAGCAGCAATGCAACGTTTAAACCCGGTACTTCTCACCGCGACAACGACGATAGTCGGATTGTTACCTATGGTGTTGGGGTTAACCGTCGACTTTTTTGAGCGGGATATTTTTATTGGGGCGCCTTCAGGACAATACTGGATCCAGTTATCTACAGCACTGGTTGGCGGACTGTTAGTTGCGACCTTTATTACGCTTCTATTAACTCCGGCAATGCTTGCCTGGGACGGCCAAAGAAGGGAGAAAGCCAATTAAACTTGGCTTTATTATGCGCTTACACCATATCGTTTTAATGGTCATTATTTGTTCTAGCTGTATCGCCTGCAGCAGTCTGCCCGACTTAGAACAGCGAACGCCAAGCTACTCTGTGCCAGTTTCAAAAACTCAAAGCACTCGGCTTGGTCAGTTCTTATCTCCGATACTTCGAAACTCCCCCGAAAGTACCGGTATAATGCCTTTAGCCGAAGCAGAGCCGTCCTTAGATGCCAGGCTGATATTAATCAACAATGCACAAGTTGCACTGGACATTCAATATTATATCTGGCGTGACGATAAGTCTGGGCAACGTTTAACTAAAGCCATTTTCCAAGCTGCTAATCGTGGTGTAAAGGTTAGGTTGTTATTGGACGATCTTCACTCCCGGGATATTGACGAGTCCTTACAAAGGCTAAACGGTCATCCTAGTATAGAAGTGCGATTATTTAACCCATTTCTCCCCAGAAGCTCTCGAGTACTAGGGTTTATAACCGACTTCCCACGAGCAAACAGACGCATGCACAACAAGTCTCTTACTGTGGACAATCAAGCTACGATAGTCGGGGGAAGAAACATCGGTGATGACTATTTTTACCGCTCTGATGGTATTCTTTTTGCTGATCTGGATGTTCTTGCGATAGGAGATGTAGTTGCGAAAGTATCCAGCGATTTTGACGCTTTTTGGAACAGTAACTCAGCTTACCCCTATGAACTTATTTCTCAATCAACGGCGCCATCAGACTCCTCTTTATTTATTCATCAAACTAATATTGATCAACCATCCGATCTCAGTGAGTTATTGGATAACGATTCAATTATTTGGGCTGAAACTCAAATAGTGAGTGATAGCCCGCTTAAAGCCTTAGGTAAAGCTGAGCCGGATCAACTCATTGTTCACGCACTCCGAAAGATAATTGGTCAACCTAAAAAGCAATTATTACTGGTTTCTCCCTATTTCGTACCAACCCTGTCGGGAGTAAAAGCGCTAGAGAGCATTGCGGAAAACGGGGTGAGTATTAGTGTGTTAACAAATTCCTTTGCCGCTACCGATGTTGCCGTTGTGCACTCGGGATACGCAAAGTGGAGGAAACGTCTCTTAGAAGCTGATATACGCTTATTTGAGATGCGCCCAGGTACTGTTGGCACCGATACCACTATCTATGAATCTGTCGAAACAAGTTTCTCCAGTTCAGCAAGCAGCCTTCATGCAAAAACGTTTGCCGTTGACGGACAACGTGTTTTTGTTGGCTCATTTAACTTTGACCCTCGCTCAGCAAGGCTCAATACTGAGCTTGGCTTTGTTATTGAGAGCCCCGAAATAGCATCAACGATGGCAGATGTCTTTATCGAAGAAGTCCCTTACAGCGCCTATGAAGTGCGCTTAGCTCCATCCGGTTCGCTATACTGGCTTGAGCAAAACGGCAGCCATCATCGCCGATACGATACAGAGCCAGGAACAACCTGGTTTCAAAGGTTTTCGGCCGGATTTTTTTCATTGTTACCCATTGATTGGTTGCTTTGAAAAGTGAGTTGGCTTACTCGGTAAAGCGCCATTTTTTCTTAATCACTTTATGTACGAACCATGGTCATATTAGTCGGTTTTTTTGTTGGAATGCTATAGGTCATAAAAATGCTAAATAGAATACTAAAGTATCTAGGTATAGCGTGGATGGTTATTATTTTTGTTTTTGTTCCCATTGCTTATACCGCATTACTATTCGCCTCTGATGCAGAAATAAATATGTCGGTCACTATTTTTTTTATCTCTACAGTATTCATCACTTCACTTTGGAATATCTTCAAAAAGTATCGCGAGTACAAGGTTGGGCTCCAACTTAGCAAGATGTTTTTAGCCATCTATGTAACTATTTTTGCGTTTGCCACTCTTTATCAAAGAGCTGGGATTTTATACGGTCAGGAAATCTCTTTTAGTCCTGTTGACGCCCTGTACTTTTCAGTAGTGACATGGACCACTTTAGGTTATGGAGACTTTCAACCCACTGAAAGCTTGCGCTTATTGGCCGCTTTCCAGGCGTTATTAGGAACTTTCTTTATACCAATGCTTATAGCGGCAGTGCTATTCTCATTACAACTAAAGTCTCAAAAGCACAGTTTGCAAAAAAACACTAACGGTTCAAAACCATAGAGCGAATAGTTTAAATGAAGCTTCTTTTTTATAAAATTAGACTTCTCGTAATCCTATCAGCTTCTGTTACCAGCTTAGGCTGCAGCACAATAGGGCAAATTAAAAATGAGCCTATTTCTGGAAAAAATGATACTGAATTAACTTCTGGTACATTATTCTCAGCGGCTCGAGCTGGAAACCCCAAGGGAATAACTCTTATTTTGGCTTTTTCCGGAGGTGGAACACGGGCTTCTGCTCTGTCTTATGGCGTATTAGAAGAACTAAGAGATACTAATGTCACTATAGGTGGCAAATCGACAAGACTTTTAGATGAAGTTGATTTTATTTCATCTGTTTCGGGCGGCAGCATAACGGCGGCTTACTATGGTTTGTTTCGAGACAAAATTTTTTATGATTTCAAAGATAAGCTTCTAACACGGGATTTAAAGGAGCAAATAATCTCAACAGTTTTAAACCCTCTTCGTTGGTTTTCAAATTTAGGAATAACTGATCATACTGTCGGAATATATGCTGATGCAGGATTTGGAGAATATACATTTGGCGACATGCTCGAAAAAGGTCCGCCCTATATAGCCATCAATGCCACAGACTTATCTCAAGGTGCTAGATTTTCCTTTCTACAGGACTACTTCAATTTAATATGCTCAGATCTATCTACCTACCCCGTAGCCAGCGCAGTAGCAGCTTCAGCTGCTATGCCTTTACTATTCGACCCCATCGTACTGAAGAATTACGATACATGTGACATTACGGATTCCATCAACTTTTTATCCAGTAAAACTTCCATTGGGAAACACAGTATTCGGAATACTGCCTCTGCAGCACTTTCTTATTCCAATAAAAAAGAACGTCCTTTTGTTCACCTCGTAGACGGAGGTGTATCGGACAATTTGGGTCTCAGGATTATAACTGACCCTGTTGAGCTAACAGGAGGTATAGTAAATTACTTTAGCATGATCCATGGAGAGGATAGTTATTCAATCCCACGACATTTTGCCATCATAGCCGTAAACGCATCAGTAAAAGTCGACTCAAGCATGGATAAGAGTTCGCCCCCTCCATCAATGCGTCAAACGTTAAACGCGGTTACTGATGCGCAACTTCAATTGTACAATAATGAAACAACCGATTTAATAAAGCTTAAATTAGAGCAGTGGGTCGATGAAACAAAAACACAAGGAATACCTGTCGAAGCGCACCTAATATCTATCGAGTTGAAATCGGTATCATCAAACCGTCTAAGAAATCGCCTCAATTTAATCCCGACAACTCTCGGCTTACCAGAAGAGGAAGTTGAGTTGCTTATTGGTACAGGCCGAAAGCTACTAAGGGAAAACCCTCAATTTCAAAAATTACTAAAAAGTATCAGCTCTCATAAGACACAATAAAAACAACTAAATATCGAGACAAAAAATAAGCCCGGTGTTTTGCCCTGAGCCAGCTGTTACAAACCACTATCGAGCATTAGCTGGCGCTTATAATGACCACCCAACGGAAGCATAGCTTCGTCAGGTGGGTCATGAAATCTAGAATGAAGCTTGGGAAGAAGCGCTGGTGTATTTAGAGCCATTAGCACCAGCGATTAAATTCAATTTGTGAGGTTCCTAATTTGTGTGAACACGCAATTCCACGTCAATGTTACCACGAGTAGCATTAGAATAAGGACATACCTGATGTGCTTTATCGACTAACTCTTGCGCCTGCGTACGGTTCATATTTCCCATCTCTATTTCAAGCTCAACACCGATTGAAAACCCTTCTTTAATAGGGCCAATTGAAACTTTCCCGGTGATAGATAGCTCATTTGGCAATTTAATTTTCTGCTCTCCAGCAACCTTTTTTAATGCGCCAATAAAGCATGCTGAATAGCCCGCAGCAAATAACTCCTCAGGATTTGTACCCTTACCACCGTTCCCTCCAAGTTCTTTAGGCACTGAAAGGGGAATATTTAAGTTCCCATCATATGACTTGACAGAACCGTCTCGCCCTCCTTGAGCTGTTGCTACTGCTGTATAAAGTACTTTATCTAAAACCATGTGTATCTCCTGTTTTCTTACTATTACTTTGTATGCAAAATAATAGTAAGAAAACTAAACTTGAAAGTCAAGTTGTTTGCATACAAAATAAAGCAGGAGGATAAAATAAAATGACAAACTCAAATTTAGAATTAAACAAGCAAATTTGCCACCGCTTTTATGCGGTGACTAACGCTTTTACTCGCGCATACCGCCCACTGCTTAAAGCTCTCGATCTAACTTATCCTCAGTACATCGCGATGATGGCATTATGGGAGAAGGATGACGTAACTATTCAAAACCTTTTGAATAAAACCAAAATTGATGGAGGCACGATGAGCTTGATTCTCAAAAAGTTAGCCTCAAAATCTTTACTTTCGATCAAAAAAGACGAAGCTGACGGCAGGGTAAAGCGCGTAAAACTAACTAAAAAGGGACAAACGGCACAACAAAAGGCCGAGAAGATTCCGGAAAAAATTCGGTGTAGCTTAAACAATATTAACGAACTAGAGGCTAAGGAGTTAATACGGTTGATAGACAAAATCAGTGAAGAATTGGAGAGGGCTTCTTTTCTGTGACGCTCTAGAACTCTTTTATTCTAAAACCCAAGTTTTATCGTTATAAGCTAGCCCTTTTCAATTTGTTCAAACCAAAGCAAACTCAGTTTCGGCGCAGTCAAGTAGTTGGGCATTTGAGTCTAAATCGTTAATTGGCTCTTTAGTAACACAGAAAGTAACAAGACAACTTTTATAGCAATAAAAATATATAATAATCAAGACTATATAAAACCATTTCGATTCCGCCTCCGGCAGCTAAAAAACAGCAGACACCTTCTAAGTTAAAAGCTGCCGGCATCTTTTCTAAAAGCCTCATCCAAATACCCCCCCCACCACTGCATCAATTCACGGCGACGCTCAAGGTAATCCGCACGGTTATAAGCACTTCGCACTTGGTTAGGATCACCATGCGCCAGCGCTGATTCGATCAGGTCAGGATCTTTGCCCTCCTCGTTCATAATGGTGCTGGCTAAAGCCCTCAAACCATGGCTAACGAGTTTATCCTGGTAACCCATACGTCTAACGCCATATTGGCTGTTTGGCTGTTAATGGACGTTTGTGGCTTTCGCAGTGAGATAAATATATGTTCGTATTGATCGCTTACGCTCTTCATGTCCTCCAGCACCCTCAATGCCTGTTCACACAGTGGAACTGTGTGCTGGCGACGCTTTTTCATCCGTTCAGCCGGAATCAACCAATTAGCTTGGCCGTCATCAAGCCATTGGATCTCACTCCATTTAGCGCCAGCAGCCTCAGATGGCCTGGTCATTGTTAGTAACTGCCATTTAATAACCTGCCGAGTAATATACGTAACGTTGGTTTCATGGAGCTTTCTTAGGAAGTCAGGGAGCTCTTTTGCGGTAATTGTCGGTAAATGCTGCTTCTTGGGCTTCTTGAAAGCAGATTTGATGGCAGCGATTGGATTTCCAGTAATTAATTTTTTAATGACAGCGTAATTCATTATCTCGTTTAACCGCTGAATTACACGTTTAACGGTTTCCAACCGCCCTGTTTTCTCAACCGGTCGTAATACATCAATGACCGTTTGAGCACTTATCTGGCTAACCGGCGTTTCACCTAAACGGTTAAATACATGTAGCTCTAACGATCGCCAAATATCATCAGCGTAGTCAGCAGTCACCTCACTTTTTTTGACCTCGAACCATTCTTCAGCAACTTTTCTCAAAGTCGCGTTCTCTGAGTAGCGTTGTGCCGCTCTTTCTTCCTCTCTGGCAAGCTTAGGGTCTACCCCTTCAGCTACTTGGCTTCTAGCAGCTTCTGTGAGCTCACGGGCTTTTTTAAGGCTCATATCGGGGTAGCTACCCAGCCCCATATTCACGCGCTTCTTTGTCGTCGGGTGAATGTAATTGAAGTTCCAAAGCTTAGAACCATTCACTCTCACTCGCAGCTGTAAGCCTTTCCCATCGGACTTAACGTAGTCCTTGTCTTTAGGTTTGAGTTGTCTGACGGCTGTATCCGTGAGCCCAATAGTAGAGCGCGCCATAAGCATATCTCCCTTCGATGTATTCCAAAGAGTTTACCCAAAATCGCTTGGAATACAAATTGGAATACTAAAAACTCAGGCTGGGGCTGGTTTTTTGGGGATGAATTGGGAAAGTGAACGCCTGTGAAAGCCTTATTTTACGTGCCTTAGAAAGAAAAAAGGGGATGTCGTGAGACATCCCCTTTTATAGAATTGGTGGAGCTGGCGGGAGTTGAACCCGCGTCCGCAATACCTACATCCTCGGTCCTACATGCTTAGTTTGTCATTTAGTTAATCACCAAGTCGCCGACAAACAGGCTACTTAAGGTGACGATCCCGATTGGTTTTAACGCTTTGGCTACGGGCGAAGCCTCCACGCGAGTCTGCTTTGGGGTGAACCGACTGATCCTAGTCTCACAGACAAAGCGCTAGGGGTCGGACTCAGCGGGTTATTAAGCCGCTAAAGCGTAGTTGTCGTCGTTTGCAACTATTATGTTGAGGCTTTTTACGAGGCCAGCCTCACCTCGGCATGCACCTTGGGTTTCGTGTATCCCGTCGAATCCAGATCAGCCCCTAAGGTTAACTTGTCAAAGTCTATCACTGATATGGTGCTGCTGTCAGCAATTTCAAGTGCTAGCAACGTAAATAAAAATCTGCGCCATATTGCGTTAGATATTTGTTTTCTCGTATTCTAGCCGCCGTCGATAATAACAACAATAAAGGATAACTTTGTGCGTCACTTTTTTTTGCTTAGCAGCCTATTATTTTTAGCTGGCTGTACTGCAGCTCCCTACTTTCAAGCACCGGCACCTGCTCTCAATGCAAATCAAGAAATCAGTTATCAGCTGTTTACCAATGAAAGCGTAAAAACTGCAAGCCATATGCAGGTTCATCTCGACGAAGCTAAAGACATTGCCTACGTGCAGAGCTTTGGCGGTGGCGGCGTGGCGGTTGGCGTCGCCTTCGGGCCACTGGGTGTGCTAGCTAACATTGGCATGATTCAAGCTGAAACCGATGCTGACCTTGAGCAGCTCTATGGCAAATTGCCCTTGCCAGTGGCGGATATGTTTAGTCAAGCCGCGACCAAGCAAGCCATGCAACACAACGCAAATTCAGAGGTTCGCTTTCATCCCTTTGTTCTGGTTGTTCGCGATGAGGATGAAATGCTTCGTATGGGTACGGCGTTAATTGTTGAGGTTGCGCAAGCTGATGGCAGCGTTTGGGGCGGTCGTTATACTCATCAAACCTCGTTACACCTGCCTCTTGCCGACATCGCCGATGGTATGAACGACACCGAACATACCACCGTTCATGGCGCGCTAGAACAGAGCTTTGAAGAGATCCTAGCACTCTACCTTAACGATCGCATGGGTAACTATATCGAGTCTGACCATGTGGTGATTTCGTCAACGTTTTTATCACCTCGGTTTAAGCTTGAAGTTAACGGTAAGGTACTTGAGCGCCATAGCGACCGTGTCACCTTGCGCTCTGGCGCTGGCTTAATATCGCTGCCACTTGATGACAGTTTAACCATGAAAAACGCGACGGTTAAAAAGCCCAAAGCTAGCAGCAAATCTTAAGCTTTATCACTACTCTCCCAATTAACCCGGCGCGCGGCTCAGCACCACGGCTGCGCGCTGCTTCCGCTTACCAAAACCAAAGGCTCGTTTAAAGGTAGCGATAGGAATGGGAATGTATTGCCGTTCTGCGGGCGATTGCCAGGCAAAGGTATCTTGGTCTGGGTCATTAATGTAAACATAATGCTCGTCGGCGGCACATATAAGCACCCAGTGTGGGGCCTTGCTTTCATCGAACACATAAGTACTTATCAGAGCAATGACTAACTTACCCTGCTGTAAATCTGCCATGAGTTGTGCGACTGGGTATTCACCAATAACAATAGGTACTTGCTCTCGTTCTAAAGCAGCGATATCGGCTTCTTGAATACGTGCCATGATTTGCTTTTTATCGCTACTACGCACCGAATCTAACAGCAAAGGGCCAGCTTCGCTAACATGCAGTTCTACTTGTAAACCGCGCTTTAACGCTGCCCGCGCCAGCCCATGTGGACCGCAACCGCCATGCCCAGATGTCATAAAAATGGTCGTTGCTTCGCGCCAGATTTCTAACTCTTCATGATGAGCATCTGCACACGCGATATCAAAGTAAGCCATAGCCATCAAAAGACTAGCAGGGCCACAGGTAAAATCGGTGGTTTGGGTGCGATAAGGGACTAAGCGGGCCTGATCTTGATCTAAATCACTACGCTCAAATTGCGGTAACAATTTTTGTAGCACCACCGCATCGCTATCGTCTTCGTAATATTCAGCACGGATTTCCATATCGTAGTAGCCGGCTGCGTGATACATCTGCAAAGCCGCCATGTTGTCTACTTTTACTTCCAGACGCATAAACAAGCAGAAGCGCTCATCGGCAGCATCTTCTGCTGCCTGCAACAGCTGCCGACCGTAGCCACGACGACGGAATTCTGGATGCACCGCTAAGGAATACAAGCGAGCTAACTCGGTAGCTTGGCGATACAACACAATGAAATAACCCACCACTTGGTCATCGACACAAAGCACCTGAAAATCGCCCACACCTTGGTCGATAAAACGCTTAAAACTGCGCGCACTGATTCGGTCGGTAGTATAACTCAACGTTTCTATCTGACTCAGTTGTGCGACATCGGTGCGTGTCGCTTGGCGTAAAACGACACTATAATTCTGTATATTTTTCATCAATTTAGCTCATATAGCTTATTGTACTAAACACACCGACCTGATAAATTTTCGGCGCTATTAATGAAGCACAACTAAGTGTCTGGTTAACGCTATTATCCGCTTTAAGTTAGCGCTAATACAATCACTCAATAAACAAAAAAATAAGTAAAATAAGGATATTTGCAATGAATCAAAGTAAGTGGATGGTGGCAATGTTGGCGGCTGTAATGGCTTCCGGTTGTTCAAGTATTGTAAGTAAATCAGATTACCCCGTTAATTTCGACTCAACTCCAAGCGGCGCTGCCTATGTGTTAACTAACAGCAAGGGTGTCCGCGTCGATTCAGGTGTTACGCCAGCAACTGTAACTCTGCCTTCATCAGCCGGCTATTTTCAAGGCGAAAAATACACCTTAAGTGTAAGTATGCAAGGCTATAGCAGTCGCGATTATACGTTCACTGCAAGTTTAGATGGTTGGTATTTTGGTAATTTATTGTTTGGCGGTTTACCAGGCATGTTGATTGTTGATCCACTTACTGGGGCTATGTTCAATCTGCCTGAACATGTTCATGTGCCTCTTGATGCCAGCAATAACAACAAGGGGCAGGTAGTTAAAATTGGTTTTATGGAAGACCTAACCCCAGCCGAAAAACAGCGTTTGGTGCCCATCACCGCGCAATAATCCTGTCGCACCCTCCGGGCGAAAGTGATAAACTAACGCGCAAATTTTTAGCAACGCTTGTTGCTGCTCGAGAGCGCTATGCTCAGGGCTAGTAACAAGCCGTTGCTCATTCTGCTACGCTGAGGACCGCCCGTGAGTACTACAAAACCTTCTTTAAGTTACAAAGATGCTGGTGTTGATATTGATGCAGGTAATGCTTTAGTTGAGCGCATTAAAGGCGTCACCAAACGTACCAAGCGCCCAGAAGTGATGGGTAACATTGGTGGTTTTGGGGCTTTGTGTGAATTACCCACCAAATACAAACAGCCGGTTTTAGTTTCTGGTACCGATGGCGTAGGCACTAAATTACGGTTAGCTATCGACCTTAAAAAGCATGACACCGTAGGTATCGATTTGGTCGCTATGTGTGTAAACGATTTAATTGTGCAAGGTGCTGAGCCTCTCTTCTTCCTCGACTATTATGCCACCGGTAAACTCGATGTAGACGTAGCAGCCGATGTGGTGACTGGTATTGGTGAAGGCTGTGTGCAAGCTGGTTGTGCCTTGATTGGCGGTGAAACCGCGGAAATGCCTGGCATGTACGAGCATGGGGATTATGACATTGCAGGCTTTTGTGTAGGTGTTGTCGAAAAAGACCGTATTATTGACGGCACTAAAGTCGCACCAGGTGATGCGTTAATTGCCTTGGCTTCTTCTGGCGCCCACTCGAATGGCTACTCGTTAGTACGTAAAATTCTAGCAGTAAGCGAGACCGACCCAAGCACCACCATGCTTGATGGCAAGCCATTAGCAGAGCACTTATTAGCCCCTACCAAAATCTACGTCAAATCTGTACTAGCCATGTTGGAGCAGGTTGACGCTCACGCTATTTCGCATATTACTGGCGGTGGTTTCTGGGAGAATATCCCACGCGTCTTACCAGATGCTGCGAAGGCGGTCATCGATGGTAGCAGCTGGCAGTGGCCGTTGGTATTTAACTGGTTACAAGAGCAAGGTAACGTGACCACCAAAGAAATGTATCGTACCTTTAACTGCGGCGTGGGATTAATCATTGCTGTGGCGGCTGATAAAGCAGAGTTAGCGATTCAACTCTTACGTGAGCATGGCGAAGATGCCTGGCAGATTGGTGAAGTTGCAGCTCGCGTTGGCAACGAAGCGCAAGTAGAAATTAATTCATGAAGCGCATTGTTGTTTTAATCAGTGGTTCTGGCACCAACATGCAGGCCTTGGTTGAGGCCTGTCAGGCCGGCAAAGTGGCTGGCCAAGTGGTCGCTGTGATCAGCAACAAAGCAGAAGTGGCAGGCTTAGAAAAAGCCGCTGCTGCTGGCATTGCAACGGCGGTGCTATCTCATCGAGAGTTTGCGACGCGCGAACTCTACGATGCCCAGTTACAGCAGTTGGTAGATAGCTATCAGCCTGATTTAGTGGTTTTAGCTGGCTTTATGCGAATTCTTACCGCTGACTTTACCCGTCATTACCATGGTCGTATGCTTAATATTCACCCCTCTTTGTTGCCTAAATACAAGGGCGTAAACACTCATCAACGGGCGCTCGATGCTGGTGATGAAGAACACGGTGTGAGTGTGCACTTTGTTACTGAAGAGTTAGATGGCGGCCCCGTGATCTTGCAGGCAAAAGTGCCTATTTTTGCTGATGATACCGCCGCTGATTTGCAAGCTCGTGTGCATACGCAAGAGCATGCGATTTATCCGTTAGTGGTGCATTGGTTTTGTAGCGGCAGGTTGCATCTGAGCGCTGCGGGTGCGGTGCTGGATGGGCAGTTATTAGGCCCGGCTGGTTACGCCGAAGACTAATCTGCCCTGTTGCTTATGGCTTACTGCGCTGATTGGCTCTCTTACTGTCTTTCTTACTGTCTCTCTTAATGCCTCAGTAGTTGCCTCAGTAATAGCGAGGCAACTTCGTCACCATCTTTGCGCTGTGTCATCTTCACTAGCATATAATCCAACTCAGGCGCTAACCAATAGTCAGTTTCGCGCCGCGAGTTCTCGCGCACTCGCACCACTTTTATGGCCTCGATATCACCGTAGGGTAAACGCAAGGTTTCACGCGCCTGCACTGCATAGATAAGCTCATCCGCTTGGCCTTTTTCATCCAATACTTGGTAAGTTAATTCAGCCCCATTATCAGCCTCGGCCACATCTAACCGTAATTGCTCAATATGTGAGGCTTCGTCAATCCGTTGCGCCAACCAAGGCAGACTTAGAGGCTGCTGTGTAGCCTGATCGATAATCTGTTGTTGCGACCAATCAAAGGTTCCAGCAAAGCCTTTATCGCGCCCGGTACCTGAGCGTTTGTATTCCATAGATTGCGATTGCACTTTGCCTTCGTGCAGCACAAATTCGCTCCAAAACCGGCGCCGATCAGATAAAAACAATAAACTGATTTCAGTTTCCGTGTAGAGACTGTAGGTGTTGTTAGTAGCATCGTAACTGAGTTCGCGCACTGCTTCACCATATTGACTACCGCCACGATGTACCTCGTACCTAGCCTCGTAAGGCTGCAACAGGTCTGGCTCTGCCGCCACTGCCTCGCTCATGCAAAACGACAACAACAGAGCCATGCCAGTAACTGCAGAGAGGTAGCACAAAGTGTTGCTGTAAATCGGTAAGCCCAACTTGCGCAAAATCGCCATCGTTGTGTTCCTCATCGTTGCTTGCGAGTAGTTTAATCCACTGTAGCTTAATCAGTGGCTGCTGTTAACACTCAATCAGACTCATACTTGACTCAATAGTTTAACTGCTTGTTCGCTGCCAAGCATTAATTTCACTTGAAAATAGTGATCAAATTGACTAACCTCATCGTATCATTACTGGTCAGACCTCTAACATTATAACGGAGTCAAAACATGAGTGTCGCCTTATGGGTTATAGCCACCCTAGTGGTACTAGGTGGTTTTTTATATTTTCGTAGTTCATTGCTAGCCACCAGCTTAGGCTTGGTGGGTATGTTTGCCCTTGGTAGTTGGTTCGACATTGTCGGCCCAGTACTATGGACCCTACTAGCTATTATCTTAATTCCGCTTAACTTTACGGCGTTTCGTCGTGGCGTCTTGTCAAAAGCCTTACTAGGTGCTTACCGTAAAGTCATGCCGGAAATCTCTGAAACCGAGAAAGACGCTATCGATGCCGGTACTACTTGGTGGGAAGGTGAATTATTCCGTGGTGCTCCAAAGTGGAAGAACCTGCACAGCATTCAAAAAGCCGAACTGTCAGCAGAAGAACAAGCTTTTCTTGACGGTCCTTGTGAAGAAGTTTGCAAAATGCTGAATGACTGGGAAGCCACTCATGAGCTAGCCGACATGCCTGAAGATGTATGGCAATATCTGAAAGATCACAAATTCTTCGCGATGATCATCAAGAAAGAATACGGTGGTTTAGAGTTTTCAGCTTATGCGCAATCTCGAGTGTTACAAAAACTGGCTGGGGTAAGTACTATCTTGGCTTCAACCGTAGGTGTCCCTAACTCGTTAGGCCCAGGTGAGTTGTTGCAACATTACGGCACCAAGGAGCAGAAAGACCATTACTTGCCGCGCTTAGCGAATGGCCAAGAAATCCCATGTTTTGCGCTAACAAGCCCAGAGGCTGGTTCAGATGCTGGATCTATTCCAGACACTGGAGTTATCTGCAAAGGCCAGTGGAACGGTGAAGAAATCGTTGGTATTAAGCTTAACTTTAATAAACGTTACATTACGTTAGCTCCAGTAGCTACTGTGTTAGGATTAGCGTTCAAACTGTATGACCCTGAGCATTTATTGGGTGATAAAGAAGAGCTAGGTATCACTGCCGCTCTGATTCCGCGTGATACCGCTGGAGTTGATATCGGTCGCCGTCACTTCCCACTCAACGTACCATTCATGAATGGTCCGATTCGTGGTGAAGACGTGTTCGTACCCTTAGATTACATTATCGGTGGTCCAAAAATGGCCGGTAAAGGCTGGCGCATGTTAGTTGAGTGTCTGTCGGTAGGCCGTGCTATTACTTTACCTTCTAATAGTGCTGGTGGGGTTAAATCTATCGCGTTAGCAACCGGTGCTTATTCTTACATTCGCCGCCAATTCCGCTTACCTGTTGGTAAAATGGAAGGTGTACAAGAAGCACTAGCTCGTTTAGCTGGTAACGCCTACTTGATGGATGCAGTCACCAGTTTCTCTACCAAGGGTATTGATTTAGGCGAGAAGCCGTCGGTGATCTCAGCCATCGCTAAATATCACATGACAGAAAAACTGCGTGCCTGTATGGACGACGCCATGGATGTCCATGGTGGTAAAGCCATCTGTTTAGGTCCGAATAACTACTTAGGCCGCGGTTACCAAGGCGTACCGGTAGCTATTACGGTAGAAGGTGCAAACATCCTTACCCGTAACCTGATGATTTATGGTCAAGGTGCAATTCGCTGCCATCCTTATGTACTAGAAGAAATGCTAGCCTCAGCTGAGACCGGCAAAGCTGGCCTAGAACGCTTTGATAAAGCTATCTGGGGTCACATTGGCTTTGGCATGAGTAACTTTGTTCGTTCTTTGGTACTTGGTTTAGGTTTCTGGCGCTTCAGTAACGCACCATACGGTGACAGTACTGCTCAATACTACAAGCAAATGAACCGTTTCAGTGCCAACTTAGCGCTGCTTTCTGACGTAGCTATGGGTGTGTTAGGTGGTTCATTGAAGCGTAAGCAACGCATTTCTGCACGTTTAGGCGATATGTTGAGCTACTTGTTTATTGCGTCTGCCACACTGAAGCGTTTTGAAGACGAAGGCCGTCAGCAAGCTGATTTACCTTTGTTACATTGGGCACTGCAAGATACCTTGTACAAGCTTCAAGAAAGCCAATTAGCGCTATTAGATAATTTTGGTGGTGTTGGTGCGGTCATGAAAGCTGTCATGTATCCATTTGGTCGCATGGTGAAACGTCCATCGGATAAGCTGGATAGCAAAGTCGCGAAAATCTTGCTGAAGCCAAACGAAAGCCGTGAACGTCTTGGCGCAGGTCAATTCTTGTCACCAGAAGGTCAATTTGGCTATTTAGAGCAAACCTTGCGTGACATCATTGCTGCTGAAGAGTTGTTTGATCGAGTACGCAAAGCTGCGGATAACCGCCGCCTGCCATTTATGTTCTTGGATAAAGTGGCTGAACAAGGTAAACAGCTTGGCGTATTAAACGACGATGAAGTAGCCTTGCTACAACGTGCTGAAGCAGGTCGCTTACGAGTGATCAACGTGGACGATTTTGCTCACGAAGACCTATTAGCCGGCAAAGCAGCACGTGACTATGCCCTAGCTCAAGCGAATAAAGCCGCTGACGCTGCCTAATCTTGATTAGGGTCAGAGTGCTTTAAATAGCACCAATCAAAGGCCAATCCTCGCGATTGGCCTTTTTTATGTGTACAATTCAGCGCTTGAAACGATTCGAAACCTACTATAAGTACAAACAACAGGAGCTTTTATTGCATGCCGCAAGCATCCTCGACAACAACTAAAAGAGGCGCCTTTACGCGTTTTCTCGATACAGTAGAATATTTGGGCAACCTACTGCCCCACCCCATTACCCTTTTTGCATTATTTGCCATTGGTATTGTGCTGTTGAGCGGCATTGCCAGTTATTTTGGCTTAAGTGCTCTTGATCCCCGTCCAGGTGGTGCCGAGATTGAGGTGGTGAGCTTACTCAATGCCGAAGGTATTCAACGCATTGTTACTGGTTTGGTGACCAACTTTACCGGTTTTACCCCATTAGGTACGGTATTAGTGGCATTACTAGGGGTCGGTATTGCTGAACGTTCAGGCTTGTTATCAGCAGCAATGCGAGGGCTCGTCATGAACGCTCATCCGCGCGTCGTTACCGTCGCTGTGGTCTTTTCTGGGGTTATTTCTAATACCGCAGCCGAGCTAGGTTACGTGGTCTTGGTACCGCTTGCCGCGATGATTTTCCATTCCCTCGGGCGCCATCCATTAGCTGGTATGGCTGCAGCTTTCTCTGGCGTATCTGCCGGTTATAGCGCTAACTTGCTGATTGGTACCGTCGACCCGCTCTTAGCTGGTATCACCACCAAAGCTGCCAACCTGATTGATCCTGACTATTATGTAGGCCCAGAAGCTAACTGGATGTTTATGTTCGCTTCTACCTTCTTGATTGCCATTATGGGTACGCTGGTTACTGAGAAAATCGTCGAACCTAAACTAGGCAAATACGATCCAGAAGAAGCTACTATCAACTTAAAAGAACAAACGATTGAGCCACTCTCTAAGCTAGAAAAACGTGGTTTGATAGGCGCCGGCTTAAGCTTTTTAGCACTGGGTGGCTTGTTGGCCTTAACCATAGTGCCTGAGTGGGGCATTTTACGTCACCCTGAAACGGGCGAAGTAGCTGGCTCACCTTTCTTAAAAGGCATAGTGACCTTTATTTTTATTACTTTTGCTATTCCAGGCTTTGTTTACGGCCGTATCACCAACGTCATGCGCACAGACCGCGATGTGATTGATGCGATGTCTGATAGCATGAGTACCATGGGCATGTACATTGTGCTGGTATTTTTTGCGGCGCAGTTTGTAGCCTTCTTCGGGTGGACTAACTTTGGTAGCATTCTTGCCATTAAAGGCGCCACCTTCTTACAGGATGTGGGATTAACCGGCCCAGCGGTGTTTATTCTGTTTATTCTGATGTGTGCGTTCGTCAACCTGATGCTAGGCTCGGCATCGGCGCAATGGGCCATTACAGCACCGATTTTTGTCCCCATGCTGATGTTGATTGGCTACGCTCCAGAGGTCATTCAAGCAGCTTATCGAATTGGTGACTCGGTCACCAACATCATCACCCCTATGATGAGCTATTTCGGGCTTATTTTAGCGGTCGCGGTACGCTACAAAAAGGATACCGGGATTGGGACCATGATTGCGATGATGCTGCCTTACACGATTGTCTTCTTATTAGGTTGGGCAAGTTTCTTCTTTATTTGGGTGTTTGGCCTAGAACTACCGGTGGGCTGGTGGGGAACACCTACGTATTACACACCTTAAGTTGTCGGGAAAATACCAACCCAACCATAAAAAAGCCGCGCGAACTTTCGAGCGGCTTTTTCGTTGGATAACTATAGCTTCAATCCCTACCTAGAGCCTTAGGCTGGACGGCGTAAGACTCGATACATGACCACCGCAGTAAGACCGCAGGCTCCCATCATATAAAGCATAGCTAACGGGTCGTAGTGTCCCAGCACATTCACCAACGCAGAAATAATGCCAGCAATCAAGAATTGCAGACTTCCGGTTACTGCAGAAGCCGAACCGGCTCGCTCTTGCTGCTCTGCTAACGCTCCTGCCATGGCATTTGGAAACACCATGCCGAGCGTGCTGATATACATGAAGAGTGGAATAATAACGCCCCAAAAGCCCCAGTTATAATGCCCGGCGATAAACAGTACCAAGGCAATCAAACCTAATACTGGCAGTGATTTATTCAGAATTTTGCGAGAATCATGACGTCGTAATAACCACGCATTCAATTGCGATAGCCCAATAATGCCTACAGCATTTAAGCCAAAGAGCCAACTGTAATGGGTGGGCGACAAACCAAAGTGTTCAATAAACACCAAGGGGGATGCGGTGATGTAGGCAAACATGCCTGATTGGGCTATGCCACCACTTAACGAATAACGCAAAAAGCTGCGGTCGCGCAGAACGCCCCAATAAATGGGCAAACTTGATCTGATTCGTACGGCTTGGTTGGGTAAACGTGTTTCTGGTAAGCGAATATGAACTATCGCCAAACACGCCACCGCTAGCGCGGCCACAATAATAAAAATAGCTTGCCAACCAAACGCAGCAGTAACATAAGCTCCCATCAAGGGCGCTAAGATCGGTGCTATCCCCATCACCAAAATCAAAAATGAAAACACCTGGGCTGAAGCTTGTGGCGTATACAAATCTCGCACCATAGCTCGCGCAATAACCATGCCTGCACAAGAGCCTATCGCCTGTAAAAATCGCAACACGATGAGGCTTTCAAGATTGGGCGCATAAGCACAAGCAAGGGAGGTAACAATATACAACGCCAAGCCAAAATAAAGAGGTGGCTTTCGACCAAACCGATCCGATGCTGTTCCGTACAGTAACTGGCCAATAAAGAGGCCGAGAAAAAATGATGTTAGCGATAACTCAACACGATTCGTCGGTGTATTGTAGCTTTCGGCGATAGCACCGAAAGCTGGTAAATACATATCAATAGAGAGCGGACCAAAAGCTGTAAGTAGCGCCAGCACCACCACCACAATATCAAAGCGTGCTGTATTAGATACGGTTACCGGCATGTTACTGCACCGGCTGGTAGCTAAGAGTACTGTGCTCGCTAGGTCGTTTAATGGTTTGTTGTACTCGCGCCCAGTCTACAAACGACTGCGCATAATTTACGTAAGTATCGTTAACGCGGCCTTGTGCTTGCAAATCAGCCAGCAATTTCCAACCATCATTACCACCGGCTAAAAAGCTGTTGGTGATCATGATATAAGTTTGCTCTGGCTGTACTGGCTGCCAAGCCTTGCTGCGGCGATTTTGCACAGCGAGCTGACTAACACGCTGCCCTTCGGGTTGCTTCATATCAACCGCAAATCTTACCCCCGCACCATGCGGATAAGCACCATCAGAGCCGCCAGCGGAGATGGCATAAGCTAATGCTTGCTCGAGTACCTGATGCAGTTCTGCCCCGCTAATCTGCACTTCTACCAAGGTGTTGGAGAAGGGTAAAAGACCATAGGCATCGGCGACAGTAAAACGGCCTGATTTAATTTCGTTACGCACGCCACCACCATTTTGCAGAGCGAAATCAGCTTGCGGCGCACTTGCTAAAAAAGCTTCAGCGACAACGCGGTGAGCATCTGAATAAGTACCTGGCCCGCATTGCGCTGGTACTGGTCCCATCCGCTTAAGACACAAACGTTCAGGTACGTCAGCGATAACCTGCATGGTTAATTCTTCTAACTGAACCTGATAGCCGCTTAGCAGCTCAGTTACGTCGCTATCTCCCGCTTTTGCCCAAAATTGCGGTAATTGGGCTAATGCATGGGGCGCCTCTGGGCTCAATAAAAGGTGTGATTGACCGCCACAGCTCGCTACTTGATCACCGTTAAAGTCTATCACTAACTCACCCACCACTTGGCTATATTCCCACGCATGAACGACACACACAGGATCACCATCAAGATTCACTGTTTGCATCGGGTAGGGGCCAACACTAGGTAAACCAAACCGTGCGTAATCGCCAAGCAAGGTGTGTGAATCACCACCGACAATAAAATCAATAGCAGGTAACTTCTCAGCTAAAGTCAAATCGTTGCGATATTGAATGTGAGTTAGCAAGCCAATCTTTTCAACCCCCAGCCGCTGCAATTCAGCAACATAGTAAGCGGCTGTAGTGTATTCATCAGCAAACGTAGTGGTTGCATCGGGTTGCGATGAGTTTTTCGTTTTAACAGCAATATCGAGCCCGATCAGGCCTACTTTCTCGCCGCCAACATTGAAAATCGTATAGGGCTGAAAGCTGTCCCAGCGCGTTTTTGGCGTAAGCGGTGAGACTCCTACTTCTGGCTCAACATTAGCACCTAGCACCACCGTGCTACAGTCGCTCATCGCTAAAAAATCCAAGAAGGTTTTCAAGCCTTTGTCACCACTATCAAACTCGTGGTTACCCAAGGCAAAAGCATCAAAGCACACATGGTTCATGAGTGCCGCATCTGCTTCACCATTAAACAGGGTATAAAACAAAGTGCCGGTAATAGCATCTCCCGCATGCAGGGTTAACACATGCTGATGTTTATTCCGAATGTCTTCAATAGCAGCTGCCACAGCGGCAAAACCACCACTTTGCAAGCGGTGATCTTCGCCTTTGTAACTGATAGCCGTTCGCTGTCTTGGCACCAGGTGCGAGTGGTGGTCGTTAATATGGGCTACGGCCAACTGAAACGGCTGCGGTTGTTGTACCTGCGCACAACTTGCTAAGAGCAACCCAACTAAGCCTATTCCAATACGTTTCAACATCAACTTACCACTCCCATTTAAGATTAAACTCACACCACAACTCATGCCCAAGCGTTAAGATTTAGCTTACTTAATTAAACCAATTTCACGCAGCCGCTCAAGCAAATAATCATCGGCGCTGATAGGTTCAAATCGCTGTGGGTTTTCATCGCTAATACAACTTGCTAACGGAGTGATCATCACATCCGGATTAAAGTGCAAGAAGAATGGAATGGAGTAACGCGATTTTGCACTGAATGGTGCCGGTGGATTCACCACGCGATGGGTAGTTGATGGCAACACCCCGTTGGTTAAACGCTGTAACATATCACCCACGTTACAGATAATAGCGCCTTCGATGATGGTCACCGGAATCCAACTACCGTCTTTGGCTAAGACTTCTAACCCAGGTTCACGTGAGCCAACCAGTAGCGTTAACACGTTAATGTCTTCATGAGCACCTGCACGCACTGACGGTGTGCCCTCATCGATGATGGGTGGGTAGTGCAACGGACGTAAAATGGAGTTACCGAAATTTACTTTATCGTGAAAGAAATCTCGAGGCTGTTTTAGATACACGGCTAAAGCTTCAAGTACCTGTAAACCCAACGCATCGAGTGCTTCATAAAGCTTTAAAATCTTGGTTTTAAAAGCAGGAAGCTCTTGTGGCCATACGTTCGGCGTTAATTGCTTGTACGGTGCAACCCCTTCGATTTCCCGGCCAACATGCCAGAACTCTTTTAAATCTACATGTTTAGCATCTTTTGCAATCTCAGTTCCAAATGGCGTGTAACCACGTGCGCCGCCACCGCCAGGAATATGGTACTGTTTTTTCACCGCTTCAGGTAACGCGAATAAATCACGGCAAATATCGAGTGCATCATCAATCAACTGTTGCTCGATACCATGTTTAGTTAAAGCCACAAAACCATGTTGCTCGTAGCCAGCGCCAACATGCTGTGCAAATGCATCAAAATCTTGCCCATACAGGCTCATATCAATGTGCGGTATTGAATTCATCGGTTGTTTATCCAAAGCGGTGTGTCATCAAGATTTAAACGAATAAAGTACTTAAAACCAAGGGGCTGGCTGGGTAAAGGTTCAGTAAACCCACTAGGTAAGTTGCCTTACGCTTGCTAATGTTAGGCTCGTAGTGTAGCAAAAATGCAGTAAAAAAGTGAGGAGAATCACGATGAAATTGCTAAATAAAATCATGCTTTCTGTGGTCGCAACGGGGGCTGTTATGGCCAGCTCAGCTAGCTTTGCTCAGAGCAGTAATGATGCCCAAACGAGTCCTCGTTATTCGGCATACAACTATGGCAGCATTGGTATCACCAATCATGATGGTGGTGATAGCATCATTGCCCAAGGTAGTTATGAATTTAGCAGTCCTTATTACGTGAGTGGTTACTACCGTAATTTTGATAGCGATACTGCCGGAAGCAACGATGCCTTCGGCATCAAATTAGCCCGTTATTTTTGGTTAAGCCAAGGCTTAACAGCTGATCTTGGAGTACGTGCTGGTAACGTAGACTGGGGCCCTGTTGATAGCAGTTTTTGGGGCGTTGAAGGCATTCTGCGTCAACGTATTGACCAATTTGAAGTGTATGCTGGCGCGGGTTGGGTAGATTACAGCGATGCTGGTACCGACAATCAGTATCAAGTTGGGGTGAACTATTATCTCCAAAATAATCTGTCGGTTGGTGTCGGCTATCAGGATGATGAATTTGGTGATGGCTTACGCTTGCGAGCAAGCTACCACTTCTAAGCCTAGCCCCTACCCTTTTTAAGAATATGAGGTATGCTGTGTGCATGAATGATGCTGACGTACGGAGCAATTTATGGCACAGCTTCCTAGTTTTTTAGAAATGTATCGCGATCTTATTGCGATCCCTTCTGTTTCCTGTCTTGATACCAGCTGGGACACCAGCAATAAGCCCGTTATCGAAAAATTAGCCCGTTGGTTTGAAGCTCTTGGTTTTCAAATCGATGTGCATGAACTCGACCATCAGGCCGGTAAATTTAACTTGTTGGCTCATTACGTACCCGACGGCTGCGACAGCGGCGGCTTACTGCTCGCTGGTCATACTGATACAGTGCCCTGGGACGAAGGTCGGTGGACTCAAGATCCTTTTAAACTTCGTGAAGCCGACGGCCGTTTATATGGGCTTGGTAGTGCTGATATGAAAGGTTTTTTCGCTTTTGTATTAGAAGCACTACGAGGTATCGATTTAACCAAGCTACGTCAGCCCCTCTATATTATCGCCACGGCAGATGAAGAGACCACCATGGCCGGGGCTCGTGAGCTCGATGCATTTGGCCACTTAAAACCCGCTTATGCGGTGATTGGTGAGCCGACCAATATGGTGCCGGTCACCGCCCACAAAGGCCATCTAACCGAGGCCATCAGGGTTACCGGTAAATCCGGACATAGTTCCAATCCTGCCGCGGGCATCAATGCCATTGAAGTGATGCACGATGTGATCACGGAATTACGTGTCGTACAGCATGAATTTCGCGAACGCTATCATGATAGTACTTTTGTGGTGCCCTATCCGACCCTAAATTTTGGCGCTATTCATGGCGGTGATGCGGCTAACCGTATTTGTGCTTGTTGCGAATTACACCTCGACATGCGCCCGCTACCAGGCATGAATATCAGCGATTTATACGGCATCATCGATCAACGTTTAGCCGAAGTAAAAGCTAAGTATCCTGGCGCTATTTGTTTAGAACACATGCATGAGCCGATTCCTGGCTATCGCTGTGAGCCTGATTCAACGATTGTGCAACTCGCACAACAACTTACTGGCAACCAAGCGGAGCCAGCTAATTACTGCACTGAGGCACCATTTGTGCAAGAGTTAGGCTGTCAGACCATTATTATGGGCCCCGGCAGCATTGCCCAAGCCCATCAGCCTGATGAATACATTCGCATTGATGAAATTGCTCCGGCACAAAATCAATTGCGCGAGTTAATTCAACGCATCTGTTTATAGAGCCGTTCTCACAATTAACAAAGCCCGCATACACCACTATGGCTGCATGCGGGCTTTTCTGTGTGCTAAAGAATAGCGCTTAGTCTACTGACTTTTCAGGAAACAACATCATGCTATTAGCACCATCATTGCCAATATCTGAGTTAGCACGAGGTACATACTGATCCACTCGAATCACGCTAACGCTGCCATCCTCAGCAACCTCTATATCAAACGCGATCCAGGTATCATTAGTACCATCGGTATCTTCATCTTGGCTGGGTGCGAAAGCGTAGTTCTCACCGTTCACCTGTAGTTCTACCCGCGTAGGCGATTGGAACACACTGCCACTGCCGCTGTAATGATGCACGGCATAGCGATAAATACCAGGATACGGGAAAGCTGGTACCGTAGTAACTTCAGGCCCGTAACTTGAAGTATCATCAACATCTAAATCTATGGTGACACCATTGACGGTTTGATTGCTATTGCTGTAGTAGATTCGGAAACGTTCAGTGCTGGCCTCGCCATTCGGCACGGTAGGTCCCATAAAATGGGTGTCTAAATCGCGTGGATTTTCGCCCCAAGTTAAAGTAACACGCATGGCTCCTGGCACTGCGACCACGCACTCTGGCAAGGTCATATCTTCACTACCAGTAACTAACGGAAAGGTGGTACTGATGCCACTGGCGTCATCCACTGAGATAAGGATCTGACTATTGGGCCGTACCCGAATCGAATAATCTCCTTCGCCATTGGTATAAGCCGAAGAGCGACCGATATAATTCACCCCTTCCGCACGGATCCGAACGTTGCGACGCGGTGTCACACCATCTTCTTCAAAAACACAACCATTCACTCGAATCGAATCAAACAACACATCTGCATTCCAGGTGGAGAAATGTCCAACCACACCTTCATAATACTGAGCGCCGCTGCTGCTATCGGTTTGCAAGGTTGCTTCGCCTTCAACTTCCCAGATACCAGTCACTTCATTGAAATGAATAAGCGGAATCGTTGCCGGCGGTGATGTCGCCCGTTGCGCTAGTGGGATGCGGATAGTTGCTTGGGTACCTTCAGCAAGGTTAATGGCCCCGCCACTGCTATCAGAAAAACTAGCGTCAATAGCACCAAACGACTCAATCAGTTGCACCACATCTTGCTCTGGATCATAGGCTTCATACTCGCCGGGCATGATGTCTGGATCCGATGAAGCATCGATATTAGTCAACTTCGCCGTCACCTCGCCGGTCACCACTTCACCGGCAGCATTAACAAACGCATTAGCTGGCAAATCAACCGCCATCGGTGAATCAGTAACCGTTACCATGGTAGCTGCGGCGGCGTCAAAATTAACTTGAGCATCCACAGCTATCATCGCTACCGAGGTACTGGTAATAGGGTTTTCCGTACTGGTGCGCGCTACATCTGAACGGCTAGCAAAACCATCAGCAACAGCGCGTAACACGAGGCGCTCTTGGTAGCCGACACCACTTATAGTAACTCGTCCTTCGCTGTTCGTTTGCACATTGTCGAGTAACAAATAGGCGCTATCGTCTTCAATTACAGCACCAGCCTCGCCGCTGAATACATAAGCTTCTACCGAAGCATCAGCAATTGGCATCGCTGTTTGATAGTCGGTGACCAACACGGAGACAGAGCCAAAGGTTGAACAAGTTACCTCTATGGAAGGCGCTGTTTCACCTACAGTAAATTCCGCTGGCGTAACACTACAGGTATGGCCAACTAATTCATCCACACTTAATTGCACCTGATCACCTGGGCTGACCGGCTGCTCTAACTGCACATCTCCGGTAGTAAGCGCTTGACTGTAGGCTTCTCCATTAATGCTGTAGTTGAGCGTTAGTTCACGACTATTACCAGCAACTGTACATTGCATGGCAAAGGTTGGAGCTACCACCTCGTCTTCACAGGTTAAGGCTAAATCGGTGATGTCCTCCCCGGCAAAGGTCACTTGTTCAGGATCAATCGTACAAACTTGCCCGTCTGGGGCTGCTACTACCGCTAGGTCTACTAAAGCTAAATTAAACATAGTCAAGTGTTAGTATTGTGTAAATAAAAGCCGATAGATTTTTTATAAGCATTTCTTTTAATGTAAGATTTTGTCTAACTAACACTACCCAAAACGCGCTTTACTGGCGCAAAGCTGCGACGGTGGATGACGCAGGCCCCCTGTTCACGCAAGATTGCCAGATGTGCAGGGGTTGGGTAGCCCTTATGTTTGGCAAAATCATAGTGAGGAAACTGCTGGTGCCACTCCAACATTTGTCGGTCGCGCTCTACTTTGGCCAAAATCGAAGCAGCGCCAATACATTCATGTAAGCCATCCCCACCAATCACTGCCTGGGCTGGCACCTGTAGCTGCGGTACATGGTTGCCATCCACTAACACCATACTTGGCGCAACTGGCAGCCCTGCCACGGCTCGTTGCATCGCCAACAGCGAAGCCTGCAAAATGTTAAGGTCATCAATTTCACTAGCACTACATTGCGCTATCGCCCAATACAAAGCTTTTTCTTTGATCTCGAGACTCAAAGCTGCACGTTTTTTTTCCGAGAGCTTTTTCGAATCATTAATGCCCACAATCGGCTTGGCAGGGTCTAAAATAACCGCTGCTGCCACCACAGGCCCGGCAATAGGGCCGCGCCCTGCCTCATCAGTACCACAAATCATAACTTTCATCTTGTTGTTGAAGGAACATGGGGTATGATACTTTCGTCTTAATCATAATAACAATACAACAAGGGGTTTTCTCATGTCTGGTTCGCAAGAATCGTCTACCTTGCTTAATCGCATTCTCGACAAAGTTGAACGGGTAGGTAATAAACTACCTGATCCTGCCGTCATGTTTTTTGGCTTATTGGTGATTGTGTGGGTACTCAGTTACCTGCTCGCTGGCATTAACTTTAATGCTATCCACCCGCTTACGGGCAATAATGTGGAAATCACAAACTTGCTGGCGGGCGACAAAATGGCTGACTTCCTCGCCAACATGGTCAATACCTTTATGGGTTTTGCGCCCTTAGGCGTCGTTTTGGTTGCGATGCTTGGGGTGGGTGTAGCTGAGCGCAGTGGTTTTATTAACGTAGCCATTAAACTGATGCTTAATGTCACGCCAAAAATGCTGCTCACGCCGGTCCTCATTCTTATTGCAATTGTCAGCCATACCGCCGTAGATGCCGGTTATGTGTTGGTTATTCCGTTAGGCGGGGTGATTTTCTACGCTGCAGGACGCCATCCTCTTGCTGGTATTGCAGCAGCTTTTGCCGGGGTATCCGGTGGCTTTAGCGCAAACTTTGTACCTTCCGCTATCGATCCGCTCTTGCAGGGATATACCTTAGCGGCTGCGCAAATTTACGACCCTTCTATTCAGTTAAATCCGCTCAATAACTACTTCTTTACCGCTGCATCATCGCTGGTGGTGGTTGCTGTGGGTTGGTTTTTAACCGATAAAGTGATTGAACCACGGTTAAAGAAGACCGCCACAATTGATGGTGATCAAGAAGATATGCCAGTGCTAGACGATGTTACGCCTCGTGACCGTAAAGCTTTTTATGCTGCTACCTTGACCATGGTTTTGGGCTTAGTTGCCCTATTCTTTGCCGCCACGGCAGAAAATACTCCATTAGCAGATCCAACTGGCGAGTTAGCATCTTTTGCGGCACCGCTGATGCAAATGATAGTCCCGTTGATTTTCTTGCTCTTTATCGTACCAGGCATAGTACACGGCTATATCTCAGGTAACTTTAAAAACTCACAAGATGTCATTAAAGCCATGAGTAAATCGATGGAAGACATGGCCTACTACATGGTCATGGCATTCTTCTGTGCGTTATTCATTAAAGCCTTTGGCGATTCTAACCTAGGAACTCTGCTCTCTATCAAAGGTGCCCAGTTCTTAAGTTCACTGCAGTTATCTGGTGGAGTCACCATGGTTGGCTTGATCATGCTGGTAGCATTTATCAATCTATTCTTGGGCTCATCGTCTGCGAAGTGGGCGCTGTTATCACCGATTTTTGTACCTATGCTGATGCAATTAGGTTACTCACCTGATTTAACTCAGGCTGCCTATCGTGTAGGTGACTCGGTTAGTAATATTATTACCCCGTTATTGCCTTACTTCCCGTTAGTGGTGTTGTATTGTCAGCGCTATGTGAAGGGTACTGGTATCGGTTCATTAGTAGCTATGATGCTACCCTTTACCTTTACTTTGTTGATCCTGTGGTCCGCCTTCTTAATCATTTACTGGATGATTGGTTTCCCACTAGGTATTCAAGCTAACTACATTTACCCTGCAGGCTAACAGGTATGAGTTACTTTCAAGGTAAAACCGTGTGGCTAACCGGTGCCTCCTCAGGCATCGGCTTAGCCATGGCTGAACAGCTAGCCGACGCTGGGGCTCATTTAATCCTAACCTCGCGTCGCGCTGAGGTATTAGAGCAAGTACGGCAACAACTTGCTCATCCAGAGCGCCACCAAATCTTAGCTCTTGATTTGAATCAGCCGGAGCATGCGGCGGCACAAGCACAGGCGGCCTTGGGTGATCAAGTTATCGATATCCTCATCAATAATGCCGGTGTTTCGCAACGTTCGTTGATTCTAGACACCGACTTAAAAGTCTATCGGCAATTAATGGAAATTGACTATTTTGCCGTGATTGCGCTAACCAAATTGGTGTTACCGCGGATGGTGGAACGGCGCGCTGGACACATAGTTACGGTATCTAGCGTTGCCGGCAAAGTCGGAACCAAACTCCGCAGTGGTTATAATGGTGCTAAGTTTGGGGTGATTGGCTTTATGGACTCGTTAAGGGCTGAAATGACCAGCCATGGTTTGGTGGTCACTTCTATTTTACCTGGTTTTATCAACACCCAAGTGGCGCACAATTCCCTTACTGGTGACGGCTCAGCGTTGGGTCATGCTGACCCTGATAATGCTGGGGGCATTTCAGCAGCAGAATGTGCCAAACGCTCGTTAGCGGCCATCGCTAAGCAACAAGCTGAGGTGGTGGTGGGCTCAGGCGTATCCAAACTGGCGCCATGGTTACAACGCTTTGCTCCCGGGCTAGTGCGTCGTATGGTTGCCAATCGATAAGTAGCTTGATGAACCAGCAAGCTTCAGCGCTTGCTGGTCAAGCGCCAGCCTAATAACCCACCAAGTAGTAATGCCAGTACCACCAATGCGTACCACACATTACGTTGATCAAAGAATCGCCCTTGTTGGCTAAACTTGATACCCGTGGGTTCATTCCATTGCCCACCTAGATAGCGTGCACGAACCTCAAAGCGATAATTACCCGGAGGTAACGAGGTGTATTCCACTGCGGTAGCGCTGCCACGATTTATCCAGTCATCATCAAAACCAACCAAGCGCGTTTGATATTCTAACTGCTCCGGCATAGCATAGGTCATGCTGACGTAAGAAAAGGTAATACGCTTCGTGGTTGGGGTTAATTGTAGGTCGTCCACAGACTGCGCTGCATCGTATTGCGGCGCTAGCAGCAGTTGCTTATCTGCGTTAATAGCTTCTAGCAATACAGGCTCAGGCTTATTATCCTCAGCATCATTCGCTTGCGCCTGGGCTGGATTTACAGCAATCACACCAAGTGCAGAGGCAAACCACAACTGATTGGTGTCACTCACTAAAGAGGCAGGCCCACCGGTAGTCAGTTGCCGCGTAACCATGCCATCAGCTTCTGAAAAGCGCTGGTAACTTATGTTGGTGATACGTCTATTCAACCAACCATCAAGGGTCTGGCGGCTTAAGCGTGCGATCCCCTGAGAACTCCCTAACCAAAGATGATGGTTACTATCAAAGTTAATCGAAAAAGCCTTATCAAAAGGCAGCCCATCACGACGCGACAACCAGCGCCAGTCGTCACTCGCTAAAGGGCGCGTGATTAAACCATGATCTGTCGCGAACCATAAACGTTGTTGGTGGACCACGCCAGCAAAGACGTTACGCGCACCAGTAAAAGCTGGTAGATCTACTGCCTCGGGCTGCCACAAATTAAACGATGGCGTAGTCGCTAGCTGGGCCAGTGGATCGGCCACCTGTGGGCGTAAATACATGAGTGTGAGCGTTGAACCCAGCCAAATTCCACCGTTAGGGTCGATGGTAATAGATGAGATAAAATCACCTGGCAAACCGTTCGCCGAATTTAAACTATCCAAGACAGTTAACTTGCCGAACTCTGCGGCAACTAACTTGAGTCCTTCTGGGGTGCCCAACAACAGATGTCCACTAGGTAACACCTTAACGATTCTAACTTCGTTGCTATCAAGCCCATTTGCTGCCGTTAAGCTGGCACTCAATCCTTGCTGGCTTAATTGCAACAAACCGCTGGTATAAGAACCAACATACATCAACTGTTCCGAACCACGCGCCAGGCTTAACACTGAAACTTTGTTGGTATCTGATTGCCCCGCAACAGCGACAAAGCGGTCGCCCTGCTGCCGACTGATACCGTCATTGGTACCAATCCAAATCGCCCCCTGCGCATCTTCGGCAATAGCGCGAACATTATTACCCTTGATACCATCAGTTTGGGTATAGCTGCTGAACAAAGTATTGCGCAACTGCACCAAGCCACCATGGCTAGCAATCCATAGATTATTATCTCGATCTTTAAAAAGATCGTTGATGTGTGAGTTCGGTAAGCCATCTTCTACCGATAACCACTGCTCAGAATTAAGACAAAACCTGCCTAAACCCTGCGTAAAGGTACCTACCCAAAGGCAACCATTGGGTCCTTCAACTAAACTGGTGACGCGATCTTTAATCGGCACGGGCCAAGGTTGAAACGACTCACCTAAGGCACGTTGAAAAAAGACGCCCTCATCGGTTGCCACCACTAACGTCCCATTGGCCAAAGTTAGCATGGCTCGCACCTGAGTAGCCGGTACACTTGGCTCTTGGACAAAGCTGTCAGTAGCAGCATGATAATAGGCGAGGCCTAAGCGCGTTCCGGCCCATACGCCGGCGTTTTCGCGATAACTACGAGAGGCTTGGTGAATACGAAAGGTAAAGTCAGCTGGTAGCCCTTCGGTTTGGGTATACAATTTATGTTGCCCTTGGCCACTACTATCTACCTGATAAACACCTGCGGTCGAGGCTGCCCAAAAGTGTTGTTGCTGGTCGATCAAGGTTTCAAAAATATAGCCATCACCAACTTTGACGTAATCCCAACGTTGCCCATCAAATCGCACGACCGCACCGCGAGTTCCCGCTACTTGAATCAACTGCTGATTAGGTGACATAGATACATCAAGAGCGCCTGCTTCGGGCATCTTAGTTTCTGCGGTGTCAGCATAGATTTGAAAAGTCTGGCCGTTATAGCGTACCGGGCCTTCCCACGTGGCAAGCCAGATACTGCCATCTTTAGCTTGGGCTATTTTATTGACTGAGTTATGGGGGAGCCCATTACGGGTGTTCCACGTACGCACCGCATACTGCCCCAGTGCCTTTTCGGCAATAGCGCTAGCAGTTAGGGGCTGCTCTAATAACACTGCTGATGGTGTCGATGGTGAGGTTGATGTCGAACTGAGTGAAGCGCCATGCGCGCCGGCCATAGCAACTAAGCCAAGTACGCCAAAGCTAAGTAGCTTTAAACCTAGGCGCCAACCAGAAAACTGAACTGGATTCATGAAGAATAACTCGACAAGTTAAAGACTAGAAAAAGGCACGCTAGCTAAATGTTCCAGCTCTGGTTTCGCAAAATAATACCCCTGCACCAAATGAATCCCTAAAGCTAAAATACAATCGAGTTCCCCTCGTGTTTCAATACCTTCCGCCAACACTTGTGTCCCTTGTAGCAGGCATTGTTGCACCACTTGTTTGACCATTTTTTGTTGGTCCGGATGCTGCTCAATATCGCGTATAAGCTGCATATCCAGTTTTAGAATATCAGGCCGCAAATCCACTAGCCAGTCCATCCGTGCATAGCCTGAACCGTAATCATCTATGGCCGTTTTAAAGCCTCGTTTAGAATAGCTACTAAAAATTCGCTGCAAATGATTTTTATCGATGATCTGTTCGCTTTCGGTGACTTCAAACACCAGCTTAGTTAAATCAAAACCATACAAGTCGGCGGCTTCTATCGTCGCTTTAATACAGGTCTCGGGACTATAAACGGCATTAGGTAAGAAATTAATATTAAGATAGGCTTGGCACCCTAAGCGTGTAGCTGTTTCAATAGCTTTAACCCGACAGGCTTGGTCAAAGTAATAGCGGTTATCATCGTTGATGCGTTCAAACACCCAGCCAGCACCTTGCCCTTCAGGACCTCGCACTAAAGCTTCATAAGCTACAATAGCCTGCTTGTGCCAGTCTACAATCGGCTGAAATGCCATTTTGATGTCAAAACCAAGCGTTTTACCGCTTAAACAATCCCGGCAGGTTTGTTGCTTTATCGACTCAGGAAATTCCATAGTCCGCCTTTTTTGAATTCCGTTACAAGGTTAATTATCTAATAACGAGTTATCGGCAACGATGACAAAATCTTTAATTGCTGACAACCAATATAAGTTATCACAAGCTTTCCTGGCTAACACTAGTTTAATTTTTATCCAAAAAAAGCCGGCTTTTAGGCCGGCTCTTATCCTTTAGGAAGGGTCTTTAGAGTAAGCTGGCGCTACCAGCTAGATCATATGCACTAACATGCTGGTTGGATCTTCCAAAAACTCCTGCCAACGCTTATTAAAGCGTGCAATAGTTCCACCATCGATAATACGATGATCGCCTGACCAACTTGCCGTCATGATTTTACGTGCAACCACTTGCCCTTGCGCATCAAAGCGTGGCAATTCTTGCACCTTACCTAAGGCCACAATTGCTGCTTCTGGCTTGTTGATAATAGGCGTTGCAACTGTGCCCCCAATCACCCCGATATTTGAGATAGAAATAGTTCCACCTTTCATATCTTCTTGGGCGACGCGGCCCTCACGAGCGGCTTGGGTTAACCGAGTTACTTCGTTAGCAATATCAATGATGCTCTTATTCTGCACTTGTTTAATATTAGGCACTAGCAAACCGATTTTAGTATCTACTGCCATGCCAATATTATGGTCGTCAAAATAAGTGATTTCGGTACAGTCATCGTTGACCTGGGCATTCATCACCGGAAACTCTTTTAACGCCAGCGATAAAGCTTTAATGAAGAACGGCATCATGGTGATGCGAACACCCTGATCAGCGTAGCGCTCTTTTAACTGTTTTTGCAGCGCCATGACAGCAGTTAGGTCAAACTCATCCGCATAAGTAAAGTGCGGAATAGTACTCACTGAACGCATCATTTGTTTAGCCATTGCGGCTTTAACGCCTCGAATAGCTTCTACTCGCTTACCACCTACAGCCTGACTCGACGTTGCTGTTGGCTGTGCGGTTGCATTTACTGTTGCACTGGCAGCAGCATTTTCAGTACCTTGGGCAAAGGCCTCTACATCTTGCTTAAGCACTCGGCCTTTAGCGCCAGAGCCCTTCACTTGGCTAATATCAATATCTAACTCACGGGCCCGACGTCGCACAGCAGGGCTGGCGATAGCCTTGCCTGGACGTTGTGCCGCCACGTTATTGTCAGTCGTGCTGCGCTCTGAAGTGCTTTGCTCTGAAGTACCAAGCTCAGCTGTCGCTGCAGTTACTGCCTTTGCGCTTACTGGTGCAGCTGCGCCGCCCGCTACTCGAATAGCAAACAAGGGCTGATGTACCTTAGCAATATCACCTTGTTGATAATAAAGCTTCTCAACCACTCCTGATTCTTTCGCTGGAATTTGTACCAAAGCTTTATCTGTCATCACATCAACCACAGGTTGATCTTCTTCAATGACATCGCCCTCTTGCACTTGCCATTCAACGATTTCGCACTCAACAATACCTTCACCAATATCCGGTAAAATAAAGTCCGTTACGCTGCTGCTATCAGTCGCAGATGCTGCTGCTTCTGGTGCTTCTGTTGCTGCCGCTGGTTCAGCGGCACTAGCTGACTCGCTATCAGCATGGCCTGCAATGGCAAACAATGGTTCATGAACCTTAGCAATATCACCTTTGGCGTAATACAACTTAGCCACCACGCCATCTTCTTTGGCAGGAATTTGTACCAAGGCTTTATCGGTCATCACATCAACCACCGGCTGATCTTCTTTGATGCTATCGCCTTCTTGTACCAACCATTCAACGATTTCGCACTCGACAATCCCTTCGCCGATGTCTGGTAAGATAAAATCTTTACTCATAGCATGGGCCTCTTAATAGGTCATCGAAGCTTTGATCGCTTCGTAAACTTTTAGGTGATCGACAAAGTATTCTTTTTCATGGCTTAGTGGATAAGGAGTATCCAATCCACATACACGCGCAATAGGTGATTCCAAATACAAGAAGCACTGATCTTGAATCGTGGCCGCTACCTCACTCGCAAAGCCACCCGTCAAAGGCGCCTCTTGGGTGATCACTAACCGGCCGGTTTTGCGCACTGATGCTGCCACTGTGTCAACATCCCATGGTAATAAGCTGACCAAATCGATAACTTCGCAATCAATACCGTCTTGAGCTGCCATTTCCGCAGCTTTCTCGGCCATTTCAACTTGCGCACCCCAAGCTAACAGGGTGATGTCCTTACCTTCTTTGACAACGTCCGCTTTACCTAATTCTAGCCGGTAATCTTCTTCTGGCACCTCGCCAACAGAGGCACGATAAACCCGTTTGGGTTCCATGAACAAGACGGGGTTTGGATCAAAAATAGCGCTCAGTAATAAGCCTTTGGCCATGTATGGATTACGCGGCATGACAATTTTCAGGCCCGGCGTATGCGCAAAGTAAGCTTCTGGAGACTGTGAATGGTAATGACCACCGGCAATACCGCCGCCGTATGGCGTACGAATGGTTAAACCGCCCACGTTAAACTCGTTACCTGAACGATAGCGGAACTTAGCCGCTTCGTTCACGATTTGGTCAAAGGCTGGGAAAATATAATCACCAAACTGAATTTCAGCAACGGCATAGCTGCCTTGCGAGGCAAGACCGTTGGCAAAACCAATAATCCCTTGCTCCACCAGCGGCGTATTAAAGTTGCGATGACGGCCATACTTCTCGGTCAAGCCAGAAGTAGCTCGGAATACCCCACCAAAGGCCCCGGTATCTTCACCAAAACTGTAAACCTTATCGCTGCTAGCCATCGCAATATCAAGCGCATTATTAATGGCCTGTAATAAGTTCATTTTTGCCATTACTTATCTCCTCCATCCATACGCGATGCGGTTTTTGGGTAGGCCTCTGGGTATTTGCGAATGTGCGCTTTTAACGCTTTTAGCTGCTCTTGCAAATGTTTCGGAGGAGTGTCGTAGACATCTTCGATAATTTCATCGATATGCGGCACTGGCACAGTTTCAGCAGCCTTCAATGCAGCCAACACCGCGGCTTTTTTCTCATCGTAGTTCGACTGCGCCTGCTCGGTAGTGATCCAACCCTGCTGCTCTAACCATTTTTGGAAACGCACTACCGGGTCTTTCGCTCGCCAAGCGTTCTCTTCTTCGCGAGTACGATAGCCGGTTGGGTCATCTGACGTTGAGTGGCCGGCCATACGATAGCTCATCCCCTCAATTAACACAGGTTCGTTGTGTTCAACTGCTAGTTCACGCGCTAACTTAGTCGCTTGGTAGACCGCAAACAAATCGTTGCCATCCACACGGATGGTCTTCATGCCATAGGCCACACCACGCGGTGCAATACCATCGCCAGCATATTGTTCGCCCTGTGACGGAGTAGAAATCGCATAACCATTGTTACGACAGAAGAAGATAACCGGTACTTTATACACGGCAGCCATGTTTAAAGCAGCGTGAAAATCACCTTCTGAGGCAGCACCTTCACCAAAGTAACAAATGGTGCAGTTACCGCTCTTATCCATTTTTTGGCCATAGGCATAACCCGTTGCCTGTGGAATTTGAGTGGCTAATGGGGACGCAATGGTCATAAAGTTTAATGCGGCGGTACCATAATGCACTGGCATCTGACGCCCTTTGCCTAGGTCTCGCTCGTTCGAGAACAGCTGATTCATAAACTGCTCTACAGTAAAGCCTCGAAACGCTAGCGCGCCCTGCTCACGGTATTGCCCCATGATCATATCGCTATCGCTCAGCGCCGCAGCCGAGCCAATGCTGGCAGCTTCTTCGCCTAGCGACGACAAATAGAAGCTGATACGTCCTTGGCGTTGCGCTGCAATCATGCGCTCATCCAGAATGCGGATAAACTGCATGGTGTCAAAAATCTTCAGTGCTAGTTCCTGGCTCATGTCTGGCACGTCGGCCCCAGCTTGCACGCTACCATCTTCTTTCAAGATCTGTAGCATTGGAATTGTTAACGCCGAACCGTCAATAAATTTCGGTTGGGTGACAATATCTAACTGATGTTGATTATCTTTAGCCATAACTTTCTCGTTGTAAGAAAAATTGCGCTCACTTTACCTTTACGTTAACTGACATGCAAACAAGAGACGTCAGAAAACTGCAAAATCAGACCAGTTTCAATTGCTCTAAAGCGATAGGAACGACGGTAAGTAAGGCCCGTTGCCCAATCGCCACGTTCGCATTTGGAAAAATAATCCGTTCGCCAGGCTGCTCCACTCGGTATTCTATCTCGCCATCGGTAGCCAACAGGTGACCCTGCGCAAACTCAGTAAAGTTAGCTACGTTATCTGGAAAATTTAAAGCAAACTGTTCTGCTTGCCGATTAATGGTTCTACATACGTCATAAACATGATGTCGGCTCGGGCTAAATTCAGGGAGTTCTAACGCCTCTGTACTTATTAGTTTACGCAAACCGCTATCAGCTTGTGCAAATCTACTCATATCGTTCTGCCCAAACGGACGCACCTTACCTAACTCCACGGTAAACGCATGGGCCTTGTGGGCCTGCACACTGTAGTAACTAAAAGTAGTGGTTGGCGCCCGATTAAGCAAAATGGTATCCACGCCACACTCTGCCAAGAAGGTCAGTTGCTGTTTGTTATAGGGCTCACCATGGGTAAAGGGATATACCGCAAATTGTTCATGTTTTGAATCACGGATAGCCGTATGCAAATCGTAGTGATAACGTTGCTTTAGTTTAAAAAACTGACTCACGTAACGCTCAATATCGCTGGCACGTTGATGCTCGGCTGTATCACCTTGGTTATGAGCACCGCTGAATAAGCGGTTCATATTAACGTCCACAAAGCGTGAATCATTCAAAATAGCCGCTGGGTTGGCGATTAAAAAAAGGACACGTTGGCTAGGCACTAAACGCTCAGACAAGATATCCTGCAGCATATCCCGCACCATTTCTATGGGTGCGGTTTCATCACCATGTACCGCACAAGAAATCACCACATCTTTAGTTGCTGCTACCGATGCTGGAGGGGTCACGGCAATCACGCCATAATCCCAAAAGGCTACGTCAGTGCCATTGCTTAGGGTTTGAGTGGTCTGAATAGGATCCGCCTGCGCAGGCCCCTGAAACAGTGCTGCTAACGGGGCATCTGGGCGCTCCGCTAAGGCGGCGCTCACACTCCAACGTAATACGTCAAAACTCACGATGATTCTCCATCTGTCGTAATGGGGCCTGGCTCTAAACCTTTGGTTGCTAATAACGCCCGCAATACGCGTGAACGATATTCGCGACGGTACAAGACAAAAATCACCACGGTGGTGGCCCCAATGAATAAGTAGGGATGCAAAAACCAACACAGAAAGGCTAACGAAAAATAATAAGCACGCAGCCCATTATTGTATTCATGTCCGGCTTGATCTAAAACCTTAGCGGCCTGGCGGGCAAAGGTTTCACGTTGCTCGTCAGTAAACTCAGTGCTGCGATATTGTGGCGCGGCACCAAGCAGTACTGAGACAAAGCCAAATTGCCTAATCGACCAAGTGAACTTAAAAAATGCCCAGACAAAAATTAACGACAGCGTTGCCAGCTTAAACTGAACTTTGTCAGGCGCAGTTGGCGCCGTAAAGGGAATGGATTGCATCACCTCAACCACCTTGTCCGCGGATGCTAATAAAGTCAGCACACCGGCCAACACCAGTACGGTCGAGGACGCAAAGAAAGTCACCGTACGCTCCACATTACCTAACAGCGCCGCATCAGCGATTTGGTGTTCTTTACGGGTTAAGGTGCGCATCCAGTCAACTCGGAGTTGACGCAGAATATGCGAAAGACTATAGGTACTGCGTGCGCGAATACGGGCAAACTGGGTGTAGCCTACCCATACCGACACAAAAAACAACAATGCGACGAGATCAATAATCGCTAGGTTCATGACCGGCTTTCCTGTGCTGAAGTGCTGGCAACAACGGTTGCCAGCACAAGAATCAGTTTACGGCCAATAGTTTAACATTATGTGACACTATTGTGTTGTGCTGATTTTGGGGCCGGTGGTTTGGCCAAGCCATACCAGCTCAACATAGTCCTCATGTTACGCTTGGTATCATCAAGAATCAGGTACAAGCATGGAATTAACAAAAGCGTGATCACGGTAGCGAACAAAATACCGAACGCCAATGAAATCGCCATTGGAATTACCAGCTTAGCTTGCATACTGGTTTCTAACACAATAGGTAACAGACCAAAGAAGGTGGTTAACGAGGTTAGGATAATCGCTCTGAAGCGCGCTGCGCCAGCTTCCGCAACAGCCTTACGCAACGCCACGCCATCCGCACGCGCGCGGTTCACATAATCAACCATAACCAAGGAGTCATTCACCACAACCCCAGCCAAGGCAATGATACCGAATAGGCTCAAAATCGAAATAGGCATGCCAATAACCCAGTGGCCCACCACCGCACCGACCATACCAAACGGAATCACCGACATGATGATCATCGGCTGACTGTATGAGCGCAACGGAATTGCCATCAAGGCATAAATAGCAAATAGAGCTAGAGCAAAGCCAATTGCTAATGAATTAGTTGCTTCGGCTTCATCTTGCGATGCCCCCTCTAGCTTATACCCCACACTTGGGTATTGATCTAAAATCGGAGGCAGTTTTTCGGCCATCACTTGGCGTACAATCTGAAACGGCTCTACACGGTCTTTATCGACACGAGCTCGAACGTTTACAGACCGCTCACGGTTGATACGTGTAATAGTGTTGTAGCCTTTAGCAAAACGTACGTTGGCTAATTCAGTGAACGGAATTAACGACCCATCAGCGGTGCGCAGTTTCATGTCCTCTAAATTACCCACCGACTGACGTTCATCTAACGGATAACGAACCATGACTCGAACTTCCTCATCGCCCCGCTGAATCCGTTGCGCTTCAGCACCATAGAAAGCATAGCGCACCTGTCCTGCTAGTTCTTGCAGACTGATACCCATAGCTGTCGCAAGTGGCTTTAACTCGAGAATGATTTCGTCGTTGCCCTCACCAAAGGTGTCTTCAATGTCGAACACCCCATCAAACTGCCCCAACTCTTGCTTAAGTAGGGTTGCAGCCGCCGATAAGTCTTGTAGATTTTCGCCTGTTAGCTGAAATTCCACATCAAAACCACCGCCACCGCCAACACTACCTTGAAAGTTGAGTGATTTAACTCCAGCAATTTCTGGTACCTGTTGGCGCCAATCATTAATGAACTTAAAGCCATCAATGTTAATGTCATCGCCCTTCACCAACTCGGTCATGACGGTACCACCAGTGGTTCCCGACATCCAAGTATTGACGTGTTTAACAAGAGCCATGCCACCTTCATCCTCGGCACGAGCATCAACTGCGCGCAGCGCCTGCTCAACTTGTTGTAAAGCGCTGATGGTAGCTTCTTCAGACGAGCCAGGTTGCATCTGCACTTGTGCTTGAATGAAATCGCCCGGAATATTCGGGAAGAATACCCAGCGCACCACGCCACCTGAGATCAGGCCAATCGCCAAAATAAACATAGCAATAAAACTAGCTAAGGTGGTGTAGCGATAATGAAGGCACTTGGCTAAAAACGGGCGATAGTATTTATCCACAAACACTTTTAAGCCGTTTGAGATCTTATTTCGTACCCGCTGAAAACCATTTTGCTTGTCTGTCGCCGTTTTAGAAAACTTCATATGGGCAATGTGAGCTGGCAAAATGAGCTTAGATTCGACTAACGAAAACGCTAGACACAGAATAACGACCCAAGCGATGGATTCCCAAATAGCCCCCATCCCGCCTTCTACCATCAACATCGGAATAAAAGCGACCATAGTGGTGAGCACCCCGAAGGTTGCAGGCATAGCTACTTTCTTGGCTCCTACCACCACGTTATCAATCGATTTCCCATTGGCTTCTATTTCCGAATAGGCACTTTCGCCTATGACAATGGCGTCATCCACCACTATCCCCAGCACTAAGATAAAACCGAACAACGAAATCATGTTGATAGAAATATCGAACATGGGTAACGGCATTAGTGCGATGGTACCTAAAAAACACAAAGGAATGCCAATCATCACCCAAAAAGCGAGACGCAGTTGCAAAAACAGTGACAGCATAATGAACACCAAAAAGCCGCCAGAAATCATATTACCAATCATCAGATCTAAACGATCCTGTAGGTAATAAGAGGCATCTCCCCAGTGTGTAATATTGACATCGGGTGGTAACTCTTTCTGTTTACGTTCGGCGTAGTTGCGCACCACCTCAGCTATTTTTAAATCGTTTTGATTACCTACTGAATCGACCCGGATAAAGGTTGCGGGGCCACCATCGAATTGAGTAAAACGTCTGCTTTCAATAAAAGCATCGTTTACGGTAGCTATGTCGCCAAGCGTTAAGCGAGTTCCATCGGGGCGATTAATTAGGGTGATTCGCTCAAACTCATCTCCCACGTAGGCTTGGTTATTAGCACGTAATAGAATATCGCCATTGGGAGTACGAATTGAGCCCCCAGCCACATCAATCGAGGTGCCTCTAACCGCCTGTACAACATCTTGGAAGGTTAAGTTATAACGTTGTAAATCAGCCTCAGAAATTTCAATCGATATTTCATAATCCCGTGCACCCACTACCTCAACCTTGGTGATACCACCAATATCTTTGAGCTCGTCACGAATCGATTTGGCTAACTCTTTCTGAGAATATTCATCCATCGCACCATAGATACTCATCCAGATCACTTGGCGTTGCGGACGAATACGATAAATATTTGGTTTTTCAATCTGTTGAGGAAAGCTTGGAATGGCATCGATGAGCATTTTCACCTCATCCATCACCACCTGCACATCGTAGCCACTTTCAACTTCAATCGACACCGAGCCACTACCTTCACGGGCCGTAGAGGTGACACGCTCAATGCCGTTAACATCTTCGATGGCATCTTCAATACGCACCAATACGCCTTGCTCTACTTCTTGCGGAGCCGCACCAGGAAAGGGTACTTGTACACTAATTATATTGAGTTCAATTTCGGGGAACATTTGCTTGCGCACTTGCCCCACCATAAATAAGCCGGTGATGATAATCAGCGCCATCAATAAGTTGGCGGCGACACTATTATTCGCCCACCAAGCAATAAAGCCCTTCTTGGGGTCTACATCATAATGACTACTCATGGTGTTACTCCTTTACCTGAGCAGTTTCAGCCACCGGGGCTTCTTGCTGTGCCGGTAACGGGTCACCCGCTAAGCGTACTTTCATACTTGGCAAAGCATTAGGTACCTGCGTGAGCATGACTCGGTCGCCGGTTTCTAAACCTTCGTTAATAATCAGCGAGTTTTCTTCACTACGTAGCACATTAACGGTTCGCGACTGTAACCGTCGCTCGTCATCAACCACCCAAATCTTGCCATTCACAGTCATGGCATGGCGCGGTATCACAAATACCTGTTCAGCCGACAAACCTTGAATTTTCAACTGTACGAAACGGCCAAAACGTAAAGGCGTTGCATGACTATTGCCACTTTGATTGTATGGATCTGGCACTTCTACCACACCATAAATCACTCGGCTGTTGCTATCTAAGATACCTTCGCTTCGCACCAAGGAACCGCGCCAATTGAATTCTTCACCAGCTACATTACTAGTAAGTAAAACTTCGGGATAAGCGCCACTATGGTTAGCTTCAGGTAAATCTAAGTAAGCAAGATCGCGATCGCTCAGAGGAACACGTATTTCAGCAACTTCAGAACCATAAAGCGTAGCTACTTGACTGTTCATGCTAACGAACTGCCCCATATCCACCCCTTTATTTTGCATAATACCTGCAAAAGGCGCTTTAATCTGGGTCCGCTCTAAATCGCGTTTGGCTTTTGCCACCGCAGCTTCAGCTGATTGCACGGCAGCTACTGCACTGGCTACTTGCGGCTCACGAATACCTAGTGCCGGAATTTCACCCATTTGCAGCGATTCCCATTCTTCTTTAGCCACTTTTGCACGTGCACTTTCTTCTGCCAAAGCTGCTTTTGCTTGAGCTAAATTAGCTTGGGCTGTTTGTAAGGCTACTTGGTAATCGGCAGGGTCTATCTTGATCAACACTTCGCCAGCGGTAAAAAAGCCGCCATTGACAAACTTAGGTGAAACCTCAACCACTTGGCCACTTACTTGGCTGACAATATTAGTCATATGCTTGGGCATCACATTGCCCTGCCCAGCCACTTGAAAGTTAATGGTTTCAGGTTTTGCTTCAAGTACCTCCACCAATATCGCAGGACGCTCCATAGAGCGTTGCGGCGGCTGCGGGCGCAGCATACTTAAAGCCACTAACAACAAAATAGCGATGATGATAATCAGCGGGGGTAACAGCGCTCGTTTTTTAAATGCCATGGAATGTTGCTTCCGTATTAAAAAATTATCGACCTATATAGTATGAAGCATCATTTATTAAGCTGTTAGTAACAATGTGTTAGCAGTTGTTAACACTTACCCATTTAATAAATAACTTTCTCCTGCTTCAATCGCTCTTGGGCTACCAGCCAGCAGTACCACATCATCCTGCTGCAAGGTGAAGTCGCCATGTACCTCGGTAAACTCTTGTTCAGCCCGGCGTACGGATTTTACTTTGATGTTTAAATCATCTAGCTGCAATTGTGCTAATTGCTGGCCACATGCATACGAATGTTCGGGTAAAGCCACTGCATGAAGAAACTGTAAACGATCTAGTTTTTCCGGATCCATATCCGTAGTTTCGCCAGGATAAAAGCCATGCATATCGCCGTAATGGCTGCGTCGAGCATGATCTAACCTGGTTAAAATTCTACGGATAGGAACGCCGGAGCGGCTCAATATTTGTGATACCAACATCAAGCTTGCTTCCAACGTATCCGGCACTACTTGAGTTGCACCAGCTTCCATCATGGCTTGTAGACGAACGTCGTCTCTACTTCTTACAATAATTTCTGCGTGCTCATTCATGCCACGAAGAGCCTTTAATACTTCCAAGGCACGCTCATCTTCAGCAAAAGTGATAATAATTAATTCTGCTTCATCGGCATGAACTGCTTTTAGGATATCGCGGCGGCTAGCACTGCCAAAAAAGACTTTAGCCCCGCCAGCAATAGCTTCTTGAACTCGCTTAGCGTCGTGATCAATAGCTAAGTAATCAATACCTTCAGTAGCTAGAAACCGAGCGACTGTTTGTCCTACCCGTCCAAATCCAAGCACCAACACCCGGCTACTATCGCCGTTAGGTTGTAGCGGTAACGTCTCATTAGCTGCTGAAGCCTTAGGTAGCAATGGCGCAATAATCGAGTTGCAACGTTGAATCGCCAGTGGTGTTAGTGCCATACCAAACACCCCGACCCCGACAATCATCGAAGCTAATTCAGCAGGCAGAAGTTGGTACGTCAGCGCCAACGATACCAGCACAAAGCCAAACTCACCCATCTGAAACAGCATTAATCCAGAGCCCCAAGCATCTTCTGCTCGTTCCCCCATTACTCCAGCTATACCACGCACAATCAGTAGTTTAACTAAACCAATGGCAACAACCCCTAGGGCAATCCAATGGAGGTTATTCACAAATACTTGGAGATCGAGTTGCATCCCTACCGTAGTAAAAAACAACCCCATTAAAATATCGCGAAACGGTCGAATATCGGCCTCTAACTGGTGTTTGTACTTACTCTCACCCAGCATCATACCTGCTAAGAAGGCACCCAGTGCCATCGACAGCCCAAACAATTGAGTCATTCCACCAGCAACTAGCGCCACCAATAGCGTAGCCAAAACAAATAATTCATCTGTTCTTAACTTAGCAATTTCACGAAATACATGCGGCAGTAACCATTTACCGATTGCCATCAGCACTGCCACAACCAGGGCTCCTTTGAGCAGCGCAATCGCCAGACTTTGCCAAATAGCCACATCAGAATTTGCTGCCAGCAATGGAATAATAATAAGCATTGGTACCACAGCAATATCTTGAAACAATAATACTGCGACGGTCATTTGGCCTTTGCGGCTGGTTAACTGGGCTGATTCACCTAATTGTTTAATAACCACTGCCGTACTAGACAAAGCTAAGGTTCCCCCAATCACGAAACCTGCAGCCCAATCCCCTAACCATAAATAAGCAGCGATGGCAAACAAGGCCGTACACAGAACTACTTGCCCTGCGCCCAAGCCAAACACTAACTTGCGCATAGCAATCATTTTGGGAAGCGAGAATTCAAGCCCTAACGAGAACAGTAATAACACCACTCCAAGCTCTGCAATAAAATGGTATTCATCAGGATCATGGATCCAGCCTGTGATGTCTGGTCCCGCTATAATCCCTGCCACTAAGTAAGCTAAGATAGCCGGCAATTTTATCCGCCGAAATGCCCACACTAGTACAACCGCAATGGCGAGTAACAAGAGTACATCAGTGAACGCGCTATTCATTAGCTCTCCCGTAAGCGATAAAGTCCCACACAAATTAACGACAAGCCGATAAGCGTGGTCAATTGAATGGTCTCGTGTAACACAAAGTAAATTAATATTAACGAAACAAATGGGCTGAGAAAAATTAAAGTTGAGATTTGTGCGGTTTTTGTAGCTAACCGCATGGCCGTTAACCACAAGAAGAAGGTTATTCCCATTTCAAATAAGCCGACATATATTCCGGCCCAAAAGCCCGTGCTAAACCAAGGCCAAACAACACTATTGGTAGCCGGTTGCCACCACCATTGGCCCACATGTAATAAGGCTAACCATAGACTACCGAACACAAAACACCAAAATAAAGCTGGTACTGGTTTATCGGTATTTTTGGTATTAATTAACCAGTAACTAGCCCACAACAAGGTGCTGGCTAACGCTAAACCGATGCCAAGCCAGTTGGTTTGACGCAAATCCCAATGGCCACCCGTGGCAATTAGAAAGACTCCAGCGTAAGCCAATAGCATGGCAATCAGTTCTTTGCGAGTGAGACGTTGTTGCAAGAAAGGCACCGCAAGCAGGCTCATGGTAATAGCCCAAGTATAATTAATTGCTTGTGCTTGTTGTGCAGGAAGTTGGTCGTAGGCAGCAAATAACACCCAGTAATAGGCTGTTGGGTTTATCAGCCCTAGGCCCAAATAGAATAACCAACGTTGTCGGCCTAAACGCAAGGTTTCTCGCCAACGCCCTTGCATGCTTAAAATAGCCGCAAAGGTAACCACACTAGTGATACTGGCTATGGTCAGTAGCTGCAACGGCGACAAGTCCCGTAGTGCTAATTTAAACGCAGTCGCCACAGTTGACCATAACAGTACGGCCATCAAAGCAAGATAAATAGCCTTGCGCTGGTTCATCTCTATCCTTGTGCTGCGGGGATTGCTTAGCGTTTTTTGCTAACCCGCGTAAGAGTTAATAAACGATCTTTGGTATCGGCAGTGTGACGACTCACCAAACAATCGGCCCAACCCACCTTAGGGCGTGCATTATTATCTGTGTTAAGCATCTGTTCACGCAACTGTTCTAGCTGTGCAAAAGAAGGTAGTGGTGCTTGTTGTTGTTGCAACCAAAAGCGCAGAATACCACGTTGTAACTCAGCGCTCTGCCCTACCATCCAACGACTAGCTAAACGTCCTTGAGCATCTATATGAGGTGCCACCCGATCTGCTAGTAATAGTTCTAACAGTTGCTGGTTTTCTGCACAAAGTAGAGTGCTGCGGAGCACAGCATCGCCAAAATGGGGCCAACGCTGTTCTAATAATGGCACTACTTGATGACGTAAAAAATTGCGCTCAATACTCACATCGTAGTTGGTATCATCTTCAATCCAGAACAATTGCCGAGCGTGCGCATACTGGTAGATTTCGGCTTTACTGATGTCCAACAGTGGCCGCCACCAATAGCGTTGATGCCGTTGCATGAATTTAGCCATGGCCGCTAGCCCTTTCGGTCCGGCACCTCGCTTTAGCTGCAAGAACAAGGTTTCAATTTGGTCGTTGCGATGCTGTCCCAACAACAGCACTGCGTCAGGTTGAGTTAATTCAACCAGACGTTGATAACGTGCATTGCGGCCGGCTGCCTCTTTGCTAATACGCGCCCCCAGATCAACCTGAAGCGGTTCGCAAATAAACGGAAATTGCCGCTGTTGGCAGTCTGCCACCAAACCAGCGGCCCAAGCGGCTGATTTTTCATGAAAACTATGATCTAAATGAATAGCTAGGTAGGTGTATTCCGGATGCGTTTGCCGAAAACGATCGGTGAGGTCTAATAAGGTTTGCGAATCAGCTCCGCCACCAAGGCAAACCACCAGCTGTTGTCCTGGCTCTAAAGCCAATTCAACTAACTGGTGGCTAAACTGCTGGAAGAGTTGCTCTGCCCAGCTATCCGATAGGTTATGCTTAACAGTATCCAAATGACATTAACTTCTGATAACGCTGTTCTAACCGCTCGGCACTATCAAGATTTAGCAATGCTTGCAGATCGTCTGCTAAGCGTTGCTTTAAACGCTCTGCCATTTGCACATGGTCACGATGAGCGCCACCGATAGGTTCTTCAATAATAGTGTCGATTAAGCCTAACTCTTTTGACCGTTGGGCTGTGACACCCATAGCTTCAGCGGCTAGTGGAGCTTTCTCTGCACTCTTCCACAAAATAGAAGCACACCCCTCTGGCGAAATCACTGAATAAGTAGAGTATTGCAGCATATTTACTTTATCACCCACACCAATGGCTAACGCGCCACCAGAACCACCTTCACCAATAACGGTACAAATGATTGGAGTATTTAATCTGGCCATGACTTTTAGATTACGAGCGATCGCTTCAGACTGCCCACGCTCTTCAGCACCGATGCCAGGATAAGCACCTGGGGTATCAATGAAGGTAATGATGGGCATCTTAAAGCGTTCAGCCATCTCCATTAAGCGCAATGCTTTACGATAACCTTCAGGCTTAGGCATACCAAAATTGCGGCGGATTTTTTCTTTGGTTTCACGACCTTTTTGATGACCAATAACCATCACTGGTTGACCATTAAGACGCGCTGTACCACCAACAATGGCCTCATCGTTAGCAAAAGTACGATCGCCAGCAAGCTCATCAAAGTCTTCAAAAATATGCTGAATATAATCCAACGTGTAGGGCCGCAACGGATGCCGAGCTAATTGAGCTACTTGCCAAGCGCCTAAATCGCCAAAGATTTTAGCTACCAGCTGTTCACGCTTTTCTTGTAATTTAGCAATTTCTTCTTCAATAGAAATATCAAAATCGCCCTTGGCGCCAACCGCCTTCAGCTCTTCAATTTGTGCTTGTAGCTCAGCGATAGGCTGTTCAAAATCTAAAAATTTAAGACTCATTATGGCTCCTATTTGCCATTAAAACTCGAGTTCAACATGATCCTTACCAAGCTGCTGCTGCAACTCGTATAATAATTCGTCCGTGGGCGTTACATACCACTCAGTGGCAGCATGAAACTGCGCCTGCACTTGAGGCTGCTGATATTGCAACAATAGCGGGCAACTACCTTGTTTATAAGGCTCAATCAATTCCACTAGACGTTGCAAACCAGCGCCAGCTAACTGTTCTTGCCGAACCGTTAGCTTCAAAGCCTTAGCATACTGCTCGCGCATGCCTACCAAGGTCATAATTTCACGTGCTGTCATTGTATTGGCAGACGAGTAATCATCAAAGCTGACCTCTCCTTTTACCACCAATATTTGATCTTTTTCGAGCAAGTGTTGATAAATTTCGTAATCTTTCGCATACACCCGAAAATCAAAGCGTGCGGTTTTATCATGTAAGGTAACAATAGCCCAACGCTGTTGCTGACGATTTAACATGGTACGCACATCTACCACTAACCCGGCTACTGTGGTGGTTTGATCTCGCCCAGTTGGCTTCACATCAGCCAATGCGCAGGGCACGTAATGACGCAACTCACGCCGATAACGATTAATCGGGTGGCCAGTTAAGTATAGTCCAAGAGTCTCACGTTCGCCCTCCAACCAAATCACTTCACGCCATGGCGGTACTTGCACGAACTCGTGCTCAATGGTCACATCATCAACAGCTGAGGTTAGCACCCCAAATAAATCGGCCTGCCCCTGGGCTTCGGCACGCGCATGTTGTTCAGCCTGACGCATCGCTTTTTCTAAGGTTGCCATCAGCGCTGCACGATGAGGCCCAAGCGAATCCATTGCACCAGCTTTAATAAGTTTTTCGAGCACTCGGCGATTCAGCTTTTTTAAATCAACCCGGCAGCAAAAATCAAACAGATCTGTAAAGGCGCCCCCTTCATTGCGCGCCTGCAAAATGGCTTCAATAGGAGCCTCACCCACCCCTTTTATGGCACCAATGCCGTACACAATACGCTGCTCGTGATCGACCGTAAACTTGTACTGACCAGCATTAACATCGGGCGGTAAAATAGTGAGCCCCATATTTTCACATTCATCTACTAGCGTTACTATTTTGTCGGTATTATCCATATCGGCCGACATCACTGCGGCCATAAATTCTGCTGGATAATGGGTTTTCATCCATAGCGTTTGGTAAGAAACCAAGGCGTAAGCGGCCGAGTGCGATTTGTTAAAACCGTAACCGGCAAATTTTTCTACCAAGTCAAAGATCTTAATCGCTAGCTCACCATCAATACCATTTTTACGTGCGCCTTCTTCAAACACCGCACGTTGTTTGGCCATTTCTTCTGGTTTTTTCTTACCCATAGCACGGCGTAGTAAATCCGCACCACCTAGTGAATAACCGGCTAACACCTGCGCTATCTGCATCACTTGCTCTTGATAAAGGATAACCCCGTACGTAGGTTCCAAGATCGGAATCAGAGATTCGTGCTGATAGTCTTTGTCAGGATAAGACAGTTCTTCTCGGCCATGCTTACGGTCAATAAAGTTGTCCACCATGCCTGACTGTAACGGGCCTGGCCGAAATAGCGCAACCAAAGCAATAATGTCTTCAAAGCTATCGGGCAACAACTTCTTGATCAGTTGCTTCATGCCAGCTGATTCTAATTGAAACACCGCTGTGGTTTGGGCTTTCTTGAGCAAGGCGAAGCAAGCAGGATCTTCCAACGGAATTTTAGCAATATCAATAGGTTCAAGATCAGCTTTAGCACGATTGGCATTCACCATATCCAATGCCCATTGAATAATGGTTAGCGTGCGCAAGCCCAAAAAGTCGAACTTAACCAGACCTGCTGCTTCTACGTCATTCTTATCAAACTGAGTAACCGGCTGTTTACCCTCTTCATCGCAATATAATGGTGCAAAATCGGTGATTTTATTGGGCGCTATCACTACCCCACCAGCATGCTTACCGGCATTACGGGTGACCCCTTCTAAAATCCTAGCCATATCAATGATGTCGCGAACATCATTATCTTGCTGATACATTTCAGCTAAACGCGGCTCAATTTCAAATGCTTTAGCTAGGGTCATCCCTGGGTCGCCAGGTACTAACTTGGTAATTTTATCAACAAAACCATAGGGATGACCTAACACCCGACCGACGTCTCGAATCGATGCCTTAGCGGCCATAGTGCCAAAAGTAATGATCTGAGAAACGGCTTCACGTCCGTAAAGATCAGCAACATGATCAATAACTTCATCACGCCGATCCATACAGAAGTCAATATCAAAATCAGGCATGGATACCCGTTCTGGATTCAAAAATCGTTCGAACAGCAAATCTAATTCAAGTGGGTCTAAATCAGTGATTTTTAAGGCATAGGCAACTAACGAGCCTGCGCCTGAACCTCGGCCGGGGCCAACCGGAATATTGTTGTCTTTAGACCACTGGATAAACTCCATCACGATCAAGAAGTAACCAGGAAAGCCCATATCATTGATAACTTTAAGTTCAATATCTAAACGCTGGTCATATTCCACGCGTTTAACTGCACGTTCTTGCTCATCTGGAAACAGATCGCTAAGACGTTGTTCTAAACCTTCTTGCGATTTTTTTACTAAAAAGTCTTCTGGGGTCATACCCCCCGTTGGAAACTCAGGCAATACATATTCATCAAGCTTTACCGTCACATTACAGCGTTTTGCAATTTCCACCGTATTAGCTAACGCTTCCGGTATGTCGGCAAATAGTTCGGCCATTTCTGCTGGGCTCTTGAGATATTGCTCAGCACTGTAATTGCGTGGTCGGCGCTTGTCATTCAGTACATAGCCGTCAGATACGGCAACTCTGATTTCATGTGCGTTAAAATCTTCTGCACGCAAAAACACGACTTCGTTGGTGGCTACCACTGGCACCTGCTGCTGCGCTGCGAGATTAACCGCGGCATGAATGTAGTCATTCTCGCCAGCACGCCCAGTACGTACCAGTTCTAGATAAAAACGATCGGCAAAATGCTGCGAATAAAACTCCAGCAGCTGGGCAGCCTCTGCCGGCTTGTTGGCCAGCAAGGCACGGCCAATATCGCCATCTCGGCCGCCCGAGAGTAACAAAATTCCCTGCTGATGATCGGCCAACCATTCTTTATTAATACAAGGCTTGCCGCAGCGATGCCCAGCCAAATAGCCACGACTAATTAAGACAGTCAGTTGCTGATACCCTTCATTCGTCATTGCTAAAGCGGTTAATCTGAACGGCTGTTCTTTGCTGTCTGGAGTCCAACCGGCTGGCAATACCCACAAATCGCAACCAACGATAGGTTTTAATCCCTTATCGTGGGCTGCACGATAAAAGCGAACTAGCCCACACATATTCATTTGATCGGTTAATGCCAAAGCTGGCATTCCTTTAGCCACGGTAGCTTCACAGATAGGTTTGACCTTAGCCAACCCATCAATCATTGAAAAATCACTGTGAACTCGTAAATGAATAAAGCTAGGTGCTGTCATATCTGGTGGTATATTCCGCTGCGAAACAAAAACAAGGGGGGTATTGTGCCGTATGCGCAAGCTAATGTCATGTCAACATCCTCTTGCGCTACTGCACTTAAGCCTGCTTACGCTGGGCCAATAAAACAGTCGATTCCTTCTTCAGACAAAGCGGCTAAGGCTTCATCAAGGGCCTCTTGATCTGTTGCAAATTCATCTTCCCACAAGGTTGAATTATTGCCGGCATCAACAATTTCAAGAATCCAACCACTCTCACCTTTATAAATATCAATAGTAACTGTCTGCTCATTAGCTGAGTAAGTTTGCGTTAACGGACTTTGCTCAATGTTATCTTCAGTTGTGCTCATGCTGTTCTCTCTATGCTGGGCTGAAATACCATGAAGGGTAGTTGGTTATTATACCTAGGCATCAGCAAATAGCTCATCTATTTCATCGCCATAAAGTGACTCATTGCGATATAACGCAGCGGCAATTTTATGTAACAACTCTTGCTGTTGTGCTAATAGGGCAGCCGCTTGCTGTTGCCCTTCGGTCACCCAAAACTTAATCCGTTCGGCTACCAAGTCAGCCTGTGCTCCGGTTAATTTCACTTGTTGCAAAGCCGCAGGTGTCACCGGTCCGAATACCTCATCTAAACCGTATTGACATACTGCCGCTTCGGCTAATTGGGTGGCATAACTGATATCACTCGCCGCTCCAGTGTTGGCTTCACCACCTAAATCAGCGTAAGCTTCCGCTTCTCTTCCAGCCATACTCATGGCTATTTTCGCTTTGATCTCTGCCATGGTAGTTGCCGCTAAAGTTGCATCTTTATGGGTAACAACAAAACCAAGCGCATTGTTGCGCGGTTCAATGGTGGCAAAAGGCACGTCATAATGCGGCATCAATAGACGGGATACGAGTAAATGACCAGCCTCATGATAGGCGACTAATTTTTTCTCTTGCGGTGATTGACCTAGACTTGTAAGCGGCGCCCCATAATGTGCAGCAGTTACAGCCTTACGCAGTTGAGCAATAGTAAGACCAGCAGCGCCATGTTGTTCTACCTGTTCGGTGAGCATACATAAGCGCATTGCTTTTTCTAACTGCGCTCCACTCATACCTTGTGTCATTTCAGCAAAATCAGCCAGTTGCTCGGTGCTCAATTGCACTCCATAACGATGAGCAAACATTTCAAAGAAAGCCTGCCGAGCAGCTCTATCTGGCAAATCACAGTGCACAGGTTCATCTAATCTGCCAGCTCGCAGGAGTGCTGGATCTAGACGCTCGGGATAATTAGTGGCAGCAATCACAAAGACCGGCTCGGCTGCAGCTTGTAGGCCATCTAAATTAGTCAGTAACGTATTCACCGCCGAGGTGTCTGCGCCAGCACGATCACGACGGCCAGCAATCATATCTATCTCATCGATAAAGATAATGCAGGGCGCAATATCACGCGCAGCAGCAAAAATCTGCTGAATTTTAGTGGCGGTACCATGTTGTACTGAACTCACTAAATCGTGGGTATTAATATTCAAAAATGGTAATTCCGTTTCGCCAGCTACCGCCTTGGCTAACATGGTTTTTCCGGTACCTGGAGGGCCGGTTAACACAATGCCTGCTGGCATAGCTAACTGGCGTCGTTGTAACAACTCGGGTTGTTTTAGCCAACCTAAAACCCGTTGTAACTCGGCTTTAGCACGTTGCAATCCCACCACATCAGCTAAACGCACGCTCGGCCGCTCGCGCAGCAAGCCTGGCACCCCAGCGATAACTCGTGAAGAACTAACATTGGTAGTGAACTTGGGATTTACTAAACTTATCTTTAGTTGGCTACTATCGAGTTGCAGGTGGTAGTCATAATCAAATCGCTGTTCTTGCCGCCGGCCAATCTGCAACCTTGCATTAACTTCAATCAGGCGTTGCAATCGGGTCGGGGTTGCCAATAGGCTTGCAGCAGAAATCACCTCATCGAGCAAGTCAAATTCATCATCATCAATCGTGTGTTCCGCCACCATCAATAAGGGTACGCCAGCAGCAAATCTGTGTAATTGACGAATAGCAGCAGCCAACTCGGCCAGCTCGGGTGTAGCACTAGAACTATCAGCACTCACACCGGCGGCAATTAATACCGCAGCGTACTGACTCACTTGATGTTTTAATTCTAACGCAGCCACCAGTGATATAGCTTGCCATTCATAACGCGGCAGCTGCTGTTGAAGGTGTGCAACCAGTGCCGCTGGACAATTGATTAATAATACTTTGTGGCTGCCGCGCACACGTTCGTAACAGCTCTCATCTAAATGCAATTGCAATTGAGTAATCTGTTGTAACTGTGCGCTCGTTAACTGCCTAAACATGTCACGCTTAGCACCCGCCAAAAGATTATTGGCAACACCCTGAATACCTCGAGCAGAGGGTTTAGGTAGTTGCGCAAACAGTAAAGCCGCATAAAAATCCACAGTAAAATCTAAATCAACCACTGAGAAGCCTGCTTGCAAATATTCCCGCACACGCAGTTCGGCAATGGCTAAGAGCGTACTGGCACTGAGCGGCTTAAATCGTATTGCTGCCCCACTTTTTAATCGGTCAACTAATTCTGGTGTTAAGGCCGGCTGACTATCGCCCGGACGTTTGGCTTGACGCAGAACATCAAAGACATCTAACTCTCCCATTCCAGTGGCTTTATTAAATTCTGCTTGGCCTAGGTTGGAAGTAAAAATAACAATCGTCTGCGAAAAGTCAGCCACTTCATTCGAGGTGATATCCGTCATGCGACCACTATCTAACATGCTAAGCATGGATTGAATCACACTAGGATGAGCTTTCTCGATTTCATCAAATAAAATCACGGAACGCGGATAACACTGTACGTGGCGAGTTAAGTCACCTAACGCTGAGTCAGTATAATACGAGCCAGACCCTGTCAATTTCATGTATGCTTTGTCGTCAGCGTAGGCTTCCATACTAAACTCACGAAAGCGATACCCCGAGCCGGTAGCATCACTCAATGCATGGGCGTAGCTGCGTGCTAACTCTGTTTTTCCTACCCCACTGGGCCCCACAAACGTGAAAATAGCTCGTTGTCGGCCATTATCGATACAACCGCTTGCTAACTCATGTCTCACTACGGTTCGTACAGCATGGGATTGCCCCAATACACGCCCTTGGAGGTAGTGCTCCAGTTGTTCAATGTGAGCTTTTATATCAGCTAAGCTACGAGGCGGATTAAGCGCTATAAACTCTGCGAATAATTTACTGTCGCCCGAGCTTGCATACTGGATAAGTAGATCAATAAAGTGCTCTGGGCTGCTCACTGCGTTAAATTTACAGCCTAACTTAAACTCCACAAAGGGCTCAAATACTCTTTTAAAACGCTCGGCCACCTCAAACGCACAACGAAACCAATCCTTGGTGGTATCGGTTTTGTCCTGAAAGCTGCGCTGCGGAATGATAGTATCCATGGTTTCACGAAAGCGATACACGACAGCAGGGTAAACTAAGGTAGCGGGCGTTCGGCGTAACCGCTTTGCCCAGAGTTCAGCTAATACAGGAGTGCTTAACAACGCACTTAACACCTGCACATCTTCGATGCCTATGACATCCCAGGTAGAGGGATCACGATGCCCTCCTGGCTGCTTGGTGTATTGCATCACTGCTTCAGCGTCAACTAAGTTCGCAATGTATAACTGGCGTAGAAAGGCCTCAAGTACAGGGTGTTGATACAGGCTCATGAATCAATATCTCTTATCATTGTTAGTCATTGATTTGCACCAAGATTAACACCTTGCCTCGCAATAATCACAAATTAATCTATGTTTAGCCATAAAAAAAGCCCCGCACTAAACACTAGTGCGGGGCTCTTCATGACTCTTATTTGCTATGACTTACAAGCGCTCAAGTGCTTCATTTAACGTTGCAGACGGGCGCATCGCCTTCGCAACTAAATCAGCATTTGGTTCATAGTAGCCACCGATTTCTACCGGTGTACCTTGCACTTGATTTAATTCAGCCACGATAGTTGCTTCGTTTTCAGTTAAAAACGCGGCCAACTTACCAAATCGCTCAGCTAACGCTGCATCCTTGGTTTGTGCAGCTAATGCCTCAGCCCAATACATGCCAAGATAGAAGTGACTACCACGATTATCAATCTGCCCTAACTTACGCGCTGGTGATTTATCGTTCTCTAAGAACTTAGCAGTTGCTGCATCCAACGCATCAGCCAGCACTTGTGCGCGATCATTGTTAGTACGCTGTGCTAAATGCTCTAACGATGCTGCTAATGCCAAGAACTCGCCTAGCGAATCCCAACGTAAGTAGTTTTCTTCTACAAACTGCTGCACATGTTTAGGTGCTGATCCGCCTGCACCAGTTTCGAATAAACCACCGCCGTTCATCAAGGGTACAATCGACAACATTTTAGCTGAGGTTCCCAACTCAAGAATCGGGAATAAGTCAGTCAAATAATCGCGCAATACGTTCCCAGTAACAGAAATCGTGTCCTTGCCTTCTTTCATACGCGCCAGCGTGTGCAAGGTCGCTTCTGTAGGTGCCATAATGCGTAAATCGAGGCCATCTGTATCATGCTCTTGCAGGTACTGATTTACCTTTTTAATTAATTCAGCATCGTGAGCTCGTGCAGCATCCAACCAGAATACCGCAGGCACACCACTTAAGCGTGAACGATTGACTGCCAACTTAACCCAGTCACGAATGGGCGCGTCTTTTACTTGGCACATCCGCCAAATATCGCCTTTCTGCACGTCATGAGAAAACACTTGCTCACCGGCTTGGTTCACTACGACAACGGTACCGTCGGCAGGAATTTCAAAAGTTTTGTCATGTGAACCGTACTCTTCCGCTTTTTGAGCCATCAGGCCTACGTTCGGAACGGTACCCATAGTGGCTGGATCAAATGCGCCATGTTGCTGACAGAATTCAATCGTTGCTTGATACACACCCGCATAACAGCGATCAGGAATCATCGCTTTTGTATCTTGGGTTTTACCATCCGCATCCCACACCTTGCCGCCATCACGAATCATCGCTGGCATCGATGCATCAATAATCACATCACTAGGCACATGAAGGTTAGTAATACCCTTATCTGAGTTCACCATAGCTAGCTTAGGTTGCTCGCTGTACACTGCCGCGATATCCGCTTCTATAGCGCTGCGTTGGTCGACTGGTAAATCTGCGATCTTGGCTAACACATCACCAAAGCCGTTCGTTGCATCTACGCCTAGCTGCTTGAAGGTATCCGCATGCTTAGCAAACACATCTTGGAAGAATACAGTTACGGCATGGCCAAACATGATGGGATCTGACACCTTCATCATGGTCGCTTTCAAATGCAAAGATAACAGCACACCTTGTTCTTTTGCTGCTGCTGTTTCAGTGGCAAAAAACTCGCGTAATGCCTGCACGTTCATACTTGCCGCATCGACAACTTCGCCTGCCATCACTTTAACGGATTCTTTCAGTACTGTTGGGCCAGCTGGAGTATTTAGAATAATTTTCAGATCATCTGCGGCAGCAAAGGTGGTTGATTGCTCACTACTGTAAAAATCACCATCATGCATATGCGCCACGTGAGTTTTGGAGTCTTTACTCCAACTTCCCATGCGGTGCGGATGTTTTTTAGCATAGTTTTTTACCGATGCTGGAGCACGACGATCTGAATTACCTTCACGCAAGACAGGATTTACTGCCGAGCCTTTAATTTTGTCATAACGCGCTTTAATATCGCGTTCTTCATCCGTTTGTGGCTCAAATGGGTAATTCGGCAACGCATAACCTTGGCTTTGTAATTCTTTAATAGCTGCAGTTAACTGTGGAATAGAAGCACTGATATTAGGCAATTTAATAATATTGGCTTCAGGAGTTTTGGCTAACTCGCCTAATTCTGCCAAAGCATCATTGATGCGCTGCTCTGGCTTTAAGTATTCTGAAAAATTAGCAATGATTCGACCCGCTAAAGAAATATCACGAGTTTCCACCACGACTCCTGCAGCATCAGTAAACGCACGAATAATCGGCAGTAACGAATACGTTGCTAAACGAGGAGCTTCATCTGTTTCTGTGTAGATAATCTTTGAACTATCAATCGACATAGTGATTCCTATTCATCAGTTCAGGCCTAAAAAGTGATGCGGATTATAGCAGGATCAGGCGCCGTGCACTAGCGCCTGCATCTTATACAAGGGTCGTAACTGGTAGGGAATATTGCCAGTATAGAGTTATTGACTAGCTCCAACGTGGCTTAGCAGCTGTTCTACTAAGAAATGACATTGTTGATAAATTTCAAACAGTTGTTCTTGCCTTTGCAAAGGTCGTTTCATCGCTAGGTCGTACTCGAAGCGCTCTACTGCCGCCAGCACCACGCCTAACTCACCTTTGCCTTTTAGGACAGCATCGCGGACATTATCAGCAATATTAAGACCTTCAATAAACTGAGTTTTATCTAACCCTAATAGAATATCAGAACCAGACAGTAAACCAGCTAAAAAAGCAGGCCCAGAAAGTCGATTAAAAGGGTCTTTAGCACGAACTAACTCGCTACACATATAGGCCCGAGTCAATACTAATTTCGCTTGTTCAGGCGTATGTCCTTGCACGGATAAAATCAACAACACCCACTTTCGCAACGGCTCTAGACCCAAGAGCATGACGACTTCTTTAAGTGATTCAATTTTGCGAGTCAAACCATAATAAGGACTATTGGCGATTCGGAGCAAGTTAACGACCAACACCGGATCGGTTTGTAAGGCAGCCACGATCTCATAAAGCTCGGGTTCATCGACAAACAGCTGATTAATCAACAAGGTTAATTGCTGTGCTGCAGGCGAAGGCACTTTTGTGCCCTCAATCAGTTTGGGTCTAGCTAAGAAGTACCCCTGAAACAAATCAAAGCCAAGCTCACGATACTGATTAAGCGTAAGCTCATCTTCAATCCGCTCGGCTAGCCACAATACATCAAGATGCTGCAACTGCTGCAACCGTTGCTGCGCCAGCTCTAATCCTGTTCGCTCGATATCAACCTTGATGATTGCAGCAAATTCAAGCAGTGGATCCCAGCTTTGTTGAAATTCAAAATCATCCAAAGCAAACCGAAACCCTTTAGCGACCCAATTTTTTATTGCCTCAATAATTTCTGCTGTTGGCTCTAACCGTTCTACGAGTTCAATAATGACATGTTCTGGTGCAATCGGCAGAAATTGCCCAGAGAGCAGAAAATCCGTGGATACATTGATACAAACTGGTTGCTTGTGATGTTCTACATAGTCTAAGACGCCAGTACAAAGGTTAAATAACACCTCGCTGGTAGCCACACTGTCGCCAACTTCAAAAGCAGTAATGCCATGTTCGTGACGGTAAAGTAACTCATGCGCATAAACCTTGCCTTGGCGATCGTAGATAGGCTGAGAGGCGAACAAAACATCAGGCATTCAAAAACTCACTGTTACAAAATATTTACCTGCTTATATACCAAAAAAAAGAGGACAGAGCTAGCTCTGTCCTCTTTTATTGTACGAAATCAGCTATTAATCAATTTTCGGAGCAGTTAAGCCACGGCGTTGTAATAAGGCTTCAACGGTAGGCTCTTGACCACGGAAATCGATGTATTGCTGCATCGGCTCTTTGCTATTCCCTTTAGAAAGGATAGTGTCACGGAATGCTTGACCGTTTTCTAGGGTCAAACCACCGTTTTGCTGCATAAAGGCAAAGGCATCAGCGGCTAACACTTCAGACCACATATAAGCGTAGTAACCAGCTGAATAGCCACCGGCAAAAACGTGCGCAAAGAAAGTCGACTTATAACGCGGTGGTACTGCAGCTACTGCTACACCATTGCGTTCAAGCGCGGCTGCTTCAAACGCCGCCACATCGTCAATGCTGCTAGCAGCATCAGCTGATAGCGTGTGGTATTCCAAATCCAACAAGGCTGACGCAATATATTCTAAGGTGTCATAACCCATGTTGAAGTTTTTCGCAGCCAACACTTTATCAAGTAATTCAGCAGGAATCGGTTCACCGGTTTCGTAATGTTTAGCAAAGTTATTTAATACTTGCTCGTTCAACATCCAATCTTCTTGGAAAGTTGAAGGAAATTCAACGTAGTCACGTGATACTGACGTACCTGCCAACGATGGATACATGACATCAGAGAACATTCCGTGCAAAGCGTGTCCCATTTCGTGGAACATGGTGCTTACTTCGTCAAAACTCAACAGCGTTGGGCCTTCGGCTGCTTTTTTGATGTTCTGGTTATTTAAAATAACCGGCTTGCTATCTAATAGGTGTGACTGAGACACGAATGAGCTCATCCAAGCTCCGCCGCGCTTGCCATCACGAGTAAACCAGTCGCCATAGAACAGGCCTAACGTTTCACCATTAACGTCTTTAACCTCGTAAACCATGATGTCATCACCATAAGTTGGGATGTTATCTAGTTTTTCGAAAGTAATACCAAATAATTGATTCATAGCATAGAACACGCCATCTTCAACCACTCGATTAAACTCAAAGTATTGCTTCACTTCGTTAGCATCTAAAGCATATTTTTCTGCCCGAACTTTTTCGGCATAATATGCCCAATCCCATGGCTGCACTTCGAAATCGCCACCTTCTGCCTCAATCATCTCTTGAATTGCAGCTTGTTCAGCGGCCACGTTACTCACTACTGCTGGTACCAAATCACGTAACATAGCTTGTGCTGCTGCTGGCTTAGCGGCCATGCTAGTTTCTAATACGTAATCACCCCAAGTGTCGTAACCTAGTAGCTCAGCTTTTTGAGCACGTAGTTCAGCCAAGCGTTTTACTAAAGGACGGTTATCTGTCGCTGTGTTACCAGTACCACGATAAGCGGAAGCTTCCCAAATACGCTGACGTAGTTCACGATTCTCTAATGATGCCAACACTGGTTGACGGGTCGTGTTGGTAATCCGAATGGCATATTTACCTTCATGACCAGCAGCCGCAGCAGCGTCGGCCAGACTTTGAATCTCACTCTCGCTAAGTCCAGCTAATTCGTCAGCACTATCAACAACGATCAAGTTTTCGTTAGCTAGCGTCATCAGGTTACGCTGAAACTCTGTGGTTAATGAAGACATTTCAGAGTTAATTGCACGGATCTTGGTTTGCGCCTCAGCGTCTAGTTCAGCACCAGCACGAACGAAACCTTTGTACGTATCTTCAACCAAGCGCAACGCTTCGCCTTCTAGTTCAGCTCGGTTGTCGTACACTGCTTTAACCCGAGCAAACAAGGCTGGATTAAGCATAATATTGTCGCGATGCTGTGCCATTTTTGGTGCGAGCTCGCCTTGCAAAGCCCGAGTGTCATCGTTCCCATTCGATCCAGCAACGTTATAAAAAACTGAAGAAACTCGGCTTAATAAAGCACCTGCTTTTTCCATAGCTACGATGGTGTTTTCAAAAGTTGGTGCTGCGCTGTTGTTAGCAATAGCCTCAATTTCCTTACTATGCTCTGCCATACCAGCTTCAAATGCTGGTTGATAATGCTCAAAACGGATTTTGGTAAAATCTGGAGCCTGATATGGAAGTGTACTTGCAGCGTAGAATGGATTGCTTTGGCTTAGTGAACTAGCCGCAACCTGCTCAGTTTTAGCTGACTCAACGGTGGTTTGGCTAGCGTCTTTATCAGAACAAGCGGCAACTGAAATGGCCGCACCGATAGCAACAGCAATAAGGCTCTTGCGCATAATCTTATCTCCCTTGTGGTTAAATGCTTTAACCGTACTAATGTACCTGCCTAAGGAGTAAGGCTCAAGAGCTATTCGTGGCACAATCTTTGCGTTTTAACCTGTTAGGCTACTTCATGCACCGAAATGAGTGGTAACAGGCCATACTTCGCGCGGGCTTTATCACAGTGGGGATTACTACCGTCTATCGACATAGCAAATTCTCGACATGGACTGGGTCGATCAGGGTAAATGCTGCAGCTAACCTGCTCCCCGATAGCGCCAACTAAGGCAATACAACGAGGTTCACGTTGATTCGTGCCTTGCATGCAAAGAAGATGAGGATGAAAAGATTCGGTTAGTTCGCTTGGAACATGACCTTGGGGTGCGCCTGTTGCTTCGCCCCAATAAAAAGACACACGATAAGACGCGCAGCAAGCCCCACACGTCAAGCAGGCATCAGCCAAACTCATCGCACGACACTCCAAAAGAAAATAAGAAATTTGTCTGAAATGGCGGAGCGGACGGGACTCGAACCCGCGACCCCCGGCGTGACAGGCCGGTATTCTAACCAACTGAACTACCGCTCCGCAGCGGTATAAAACCAATTTCAGGAAAGTGGCGGAGCGGACGGGACTCGAACCCGCGACCCCCGGCGTGACAGGCCGGTATTCTAACCAACTGAACTACCGCTCCGCTTTCCTAACTCTGGGCAACCCGACTGGGTCCCCCTGAATGCGGAGCGAATATTACGAGTGCTGGAATGTTCCGTCAACCCTTTTTTTGTGTTTTTGAATCGTTTGCTTAAAAAAAATGCAAAAGCCGCAAAATTTGTTCAATTTACCCTACCACTTACTTCTGCTATGGCCTATTCTTGCCACAATGCGTCATTGATTAACACTAACCTTTGTTGATGAGCCCGTTGCTCTGCTGCTGATGCTTGCACTACCTTAAGTGCGGGTTTATTTAGCACTGGTGTCCAACCACTACTGAGTTCTCCGTTCGCTCGGTTACCGGGCAACTCTAATGCGGTTTGCCCACCCGTCATAAGCAAATACACATCCGCTAATAATTCAGCATCTAATAATGCGCCGTGAAAAGTCCGGTTTGAGTTATCTACCCCGTAGGCACGACATAAAGCATCTAGAGTGTGGCGTTGGCCAGGACGCATCTGTTGCGATAACTTGAGGGTATCGAGCACACTACAATAGTCGATAGTCTTCCCCGTGCCGTTGCGCAATAAAGCAAACTCATGATCCATAAAGCCCACATCGAAGGGGGCATTATGGATAACCAATTCTGCACCTTGGATGAAATCAATGAACTCTTCCGCAATTTGTGCAAAAACCGGTTTATCTTGTAAAAAATCATTGGTGATACCGTGTACATCAATCGCTTCTTGCTCAACTACCCGCTGCGGATTGATATAGACATGAAAGGTACGCCCCGTTAGCTTGCGCTTGATGACTTCAACGGCGCCAATTTCTATAATTCGGTGGCCTTCTTCTGGGCGTAACCCAGTAGTTTCTGTATCTAAAACGATTTGCCGCATAAGAGTTTGTGCTTCTTTCCAAATTAAATTGATATCACTTGCCCAGTGATAAACCTGACGTTTACCTGTGGAAGACTGCTAGCAATCCTGCACACCAACAATAATCGTTAGAGTTTAACAACTGTATACTGACTTTGCTATGACGCATTTATTTGTCAGGTCTGCTAAACTGCGCCTTAAATCATTACTTAGAGATAACGTTTTAGCATGCAAACAGTGCATATATATACGGATGGCTCCTGCTTAGGTAACCCTGGCCCTGGCGGTTATGGCGTGGTTATTGAATACGGTAAACATCGCAAAGAGTTTGCTGCTGGATTTCGGTTAACCACGAACAATAGAATGGAAATGTTAGCCGCGATTATCGGCTTAGACGCGTTAAAGCGACCGTGCGATGTGGTACTAACCACGGATAGCCAATACCTTAAACAAGGCATTGAAGAGTGGATTCACAAGTGGAAAAACAATGGGTGGCGAACCGCCAATCGCAAACCCGTCAAAAACGCTGATTTATGGCGTTTAATAGATGCTGCGGCAGCTCGCCATAACGTGCGCTGGGACTGGGTTAAGGGCCACGCTGGTCATCCACAAAATGAACGCTGTGATGAATTAGCGCGCACTGCCGCAAGTGGTAGCGATTTAGCTGTTGATGAGGGTTTCGAAACAATTCAAATTTGAGTCAACTGACCTGTATTTAGGTTTACTGACTTTCTGCGCTTTGAGTTCAAAAACGTTTAGCTGCGAAAAAAACCACGGTCGACAGCGCTATTAATACAAATAGTGCCAGTGTGGATGTCAGAGTCAGTACCATTGCCAAAGCTCTCCGCTAGATATTGCACGGTTTAAATTAAAAGTGAGTGAACCTTGCCGTTAACTGAACTGTGTTTTGTCTTTTAGCCTGAGTGACCATAAGCGCCCTGCATCCCTGTGGCAGCACAGGCTTGCTTGCTCAGGGCGACAGATAACAGCGACAAAACAGCGGTAGTAAACGAAAAGCGGTTGGCAGGGAGGCAGGAATACGTTGGGCCGACCCTGGCGTGCCGGCTGTTATCAGGGCGTCCGGCATAGTGGTAATACACCCTAAGATGGCGGACGCGGGAGATAAAACAGCGCAGCAAATAAAGAGGTTGAGACTGAGGCAAGAGCTTGGCAGATAACATAAGGACGGGCGTTTTACAGACACGGCGTTGCGAAACCAGACAGAGGATTCCGGCCAGCATAATACCGACGAAAATGATGACGTTACCGGTGAAACGGGCAGCGCGGACCGCGATGTTTAACATCGGATGCATTGCAATTACCTTATATAACCAGAGCGGTGTAGTCTTTGCTCAGAACAGCGCGCGTATTCTAACCCTTAGCGGTAGGAAGTAAAGCGCTAAGCGTTATTCATCGTGATTTTTATGCCATTCCCCGCACACTGACCAGGCCGCACTATTGAGTGTAACTGCTTGTAATAACGGCATTCTGGCGTAAGTGCTGCAGATTTAAGCTATCGACTAAAGTCGCACGGTGCGCCAGCGCAGAACCGCCATTCACGATAACGGTTTGCGCTGCGTGCTGTGAATGTATTGAGCTTAGCTGCGGCGGGCTTTACCAGGTTTTACCGCTGCGCTGCCGGCTGGCTTTTTTGCTTTTGCTTTCGGGGTGGCAACATCAATCTGGGTCGCGCTGGCTTTATTGGCGCGGGTGCCAAGCACTTTACGCGAAATGCTTTTTAACAAGCTGCCGCGGTTGCTGACTTCAAAGCCGGGTTTCACCACCCGCGCAATAGTACTGCCAATCAGCTTTTGAATGCGCTCCAGGCTCTGCTCTTCTTCACGGCTGACAAAGGAGATCGCCTGCCCCTTGGCGCCAGCGCGCCCGGTGCGACCTATGCGGTGGACATAGTCTTCCGGTAAATACGGCAAGTTAAAGTTCACCACATAATCCAGCCCCTGGATATCCAGACCCCGGGCGGCAACTTCAGTAGCAATCAGTACCTGCAGTTTGGCTGATTTAAAATCGGCCAGTGCGCGGCGACGACTGCCCTGGCTTTTATCGGCATGACAAACCGCAGCATTGACTTTAGCTTTTTGCAGATCGGCGAGTAACCGATCGGCCTGCTCTTTGGTACTGGTAAAAACCAGCACCTGAAACCAGTTGTGCTCAGCTAACAGTTGCTCAAATAACTCGATTTTGCGACTTTCCTCTACCGGATACACCACATGCTCCACCGTGTCGGCAGTGCTGTTGGTTTTCGCTACCCGGATTTGCTGATGATTTTTCAAAATCTTGTGAGACAGTTCATTCACTGCCGGCGACGTGGTCGCAGAAAACAGCAGTGTTTGCCGGCTGGCTGCGGTCATCTCCACTAACTTCAGCACATCAGTACTAAAGCCCATATCAAGCATACGATCAGCCTCATCCAGCACCACAAAAGCAACGTCACTTAAGATCACGTTACCCAGCGCCATATGCTCAATTAAGCGGCCCGGCGTACTGACCACGATATCAACGCCGGCCTGTAATTTACTGGCCTGCCCGCCCATTTTAACGCCGCCATAAATCGCAGTGACGCTAAGGGGCAAAAATTGGGCATAGGCACTAATCGCATTGGCAATCTGCTCGGCAAGCTCCCGGGTTGGCGTTAAAATTAACGCCCGGGGCCGCCGCTCAACCACGGCTTGCGGCGTATCTACCAAGCGTTGTAATAATGGAATAGCAAAGGCCGCGGTTTTACCGGTTCCGGTTTGCGCAGTAACCTGTAAATCTTTGCCGCGCCGCGCCGGCACTATCGCCTGCGCCTGCACTGGCGTAAGCTCACTAAAACCACATGCTGTTAAGCCACGCAGTAAGTCTGGTGCCAAATTTAAAGCTGAAAATTGCATAAGAATTCCTCTGCAGCCTGGCTGCAGTTTAAAAGTGAAGCTTACTCAAGATCGCTATCCGGGCGCGGCTTGTGATTACAGGCACGGGCCAGAATTTCGATATAAAACTGTGGCCACTGCTGCGCAGCCGCTGCATCGATATGTTGGTTGATTTCTGAGGTGAACATTGGCTTTGCTTCCGCCTCTGAGGCGCCAAAGCGGCAATCAAAGGTCCAATAGTCTTTACCGGCCTGCACCGCTTTGCGCCGTTCACGGGCCAGATATTTGCGAATTTCGTGTTTAATAGCGTCAACTAAACGCGCCGGTTGCAGCTTGGGGTGAGTTAAGGCAAAGGTTTTTTTCATCACAGATCCTACAGGTGGGCGCTGAACAAAGACGGCAGACGCGCAAATAAAGGCGTATTCTACCTGTAAGTGTAGAAGATAGCCGCCAAAACCTGAGATAAATAACTTATCTCAGGTTTTGCTGTGCAAAATCAGCACTGTTTTAACCCGATTTTATTGCGGTAGCGCCGCCAACACGCCCTAGACAAACGCGATAAAACTCTCCCGCTCTGGCAGAGGCAGAACACTTTACCTTTTACGGTTGTAGCATGCGCGGGATAACCGATAGGGTCATCCCGCGGTAACGCTTGCCACATTATTGAATTGAGGATGACAACGATCTAATCAGCTAACCTTTGGTCATTCTGATGCAGCCAGTGGTATAACGCCGGCAGTACTACTAATGTCAGCAAAGTAGCCGAGATAATACCGCCAATCACTACTGTTGCCAGCGGGCGCTGTACTTCTGCCCCGGTGCCGGTATTCAACGCCATTGGCACAAACCCCAGGCTGGCCACCAGCGCTGTCATCAATACCGGACGTAACCGGATCAACGCGCCTTCAACCACGGCATACAGTAAATCGCCTTTTTCCTGCCATAGCTGGCGCATAAACGATACCATTACCAGACCGTTCAGCACCGCGACACCAGACAAGGCAATAAAGCCGACACCGGCTGAAATAGACAGCGGCATATCGCGCAGCCACAGTGCCAGTACGCCCCCCGTCAGTGCCAGTGGCACACCGGTAAAGATAATCAGTGCATCTTTGAGCGAATTAAACGCCATCACCAACAAGGCGATAATCAGCAATAAGGTCACCGGCACTACGATTGCCAGCCGTTTACTGGCCGACTCCAATTGCTCAAAAGTACCGCCATAATCCAGCCAGTAACCGGCTGGCAGAGTGACGTCGGCACTAATCCGCTGTTTCAGTTCGGCAACAAAGCTACCCAGATCGCGCTCGCGCACATTAGCCGATACCACAATACGGCGCTTACCATTTTCGCGGCTGATTTGTGCCGGTGCCGGTTGAATATCCAGCGTAGCAATTTCATTTAGCGGTACATAGCCTCCATCCGGCGTTGGAATAGGCAGCCATGACAGGCTATCAATATCACTGCGGATTTGCTCCGGTAAACGAACTATTAGCTGAAACCGGCGATCACCTTCATAGATTAGCCCCGCCTCTTCGCCACCAATCGACATGGCGATGATATCCTGAAACTGGCTGACTGTTAGTCCGTAACGGGATAAAGCCGTTAGCTTTGGCATTACCGACAGTACCGGTAAACCGGATACCTGTTCTGTTTTCACATCTGCCGCGCCGCTAATACTGTTGGCAACCTGCTCAATGCTGTTTGCTACGCTTAACAGCACATCCAGGTCATCACCAAACACTTTAATGCCCACATCCGAACGCACACCAGAAATCAGCTCGTTAAAACGCATCTGAATCGGCTGGGTAAACTCGTAGTTATTACCAGGCAGTTGTTCCAGTGCCTGTTCCATTTCAGCTACCAGCGCCGCTTTGGTTTTACGCGGATCCGGCCATTCGCTGCGCGGTTTTAAAATAACAAAGTTGTCTGCAACGTTCGGCGGCATCGGATCAGTTGCTACTTCCGGCGTACCAATTTTGGCAAAAACCTTATCAACTTCAGGAAATTGCTTAATCCGCTGCTCCAGTACTTCCTGCATTGCAACTGACTGCTCCAGCCCGGTACCGGTTACCCGCATCGCATGCAAGGCAATATCGCCTTCATCCAATTGTGGGATAAATTCCGATCCCAGCGTGGTGGCAAGCCATAAACAAACCGCGACCAGCAGCGTTGCCAAACCAGCAACCAGCAAACGCAGCTTGATTACGGCATGCAACACCGGACGATACAGTGATTTTGCAGCCACAATAACCCGGCTTTCCTGTTCGTTGATTTTACCGCTCATAAACACGGCAACGGCGGCAGGAACCACAGTCAGTGACAGCACCATAGCGGCCAGTAATGCCATTACTACTGTAGCGGCCATTGGGTGAAACATTTTGCCTTCAACGCCGGTCAGGGCAAAAATCGGGATATACACTACCGTGATAATCGCTACCCCAAACAAACTGGGTTTAATCACTTCGGTCGTTGCAGCAAACACCACGTTTAAGCGTTCGCGCAGTGCCAGCAAGCCACCATTTTGGTGTTGTGCCATTCCTAAGCGCCGGATACAGTTTTCGACAATAATCACCGCACCATCGACAATCAGGCCAAAATCCAGCGCTCCCAGGCTCATCAAGTTAGCTGATACGCCTTGCTGTACCATACCGGTAATGGTGGCCAACATTGCCAGCGGGATTACGGCGGCGGTAATCAGTGCCGCGCGGATATTCCCCAGCAGCACAAACAGCACCACAATGACCAGTAATGCCCCTTCCAGCAGATTTTTTTGCACAGTCGCAATGGTTTTATCTACCAGCGTGGTACGGTCATATACCGCTTCAACAATCACATTTTCTGGCAGGGAAGCTTTTATCTCTTCCAGCTTTTGAGCAGCATCGCGGGCAACGGTCCGCGAGTTTTCACCCAGCAGCATCATCACCGTACCCATTACGGTTTCGTGGCCGTCACGGGTGGCGGCACCGGTACGTAACTCTTTACCAAGCCCTACTTCTGCCACATCTTTTATCCGGATAGGTACTGAGCCATTTAGCGCTACCACCACATTTTCAATACTGCTGATAGTACTGAGCTGGCTGGGCGAACGCACCAGTAATTGCTGGCCATTACGCTCAATATAACCTGCCCCACGGTTAGCATTATTGCTAAGCAGCGCCTCTGACAGTTGCGGCAATGTCACACCCATGGCCAGCATTTTTGCCGGATCAGGCATCACGTGGTACTGTTTGTCATAACCACCGATGGTATTAACCTCAACCACACCGGGCACTTGCGCCAGTTGCGGTTTGATAATCCAGTCCTGTACTTCACGCAAATACATGGCATCAAGCGGTTTGCCATTTGCATCAGTAGCGCCGGGTTTAACATCGACGGTATAAACAAATATTTCACCCAGGCCAGTAGCAATGGGTCCCATTTGTGGTTCCAGTCCGGCAGGCAGTGCATTCTTGATACTGCCAAGCCGCTCATTAAGCAGGTTACGGGCAAAATAAATGTCGGTGCCTTCTTCAAACACCACCGTAACCTGTGACAGCCCGTAACGTGACAACGAACGGGTATATTTTAGTTTTGGCAAGCCATAAAGCGCCGTTTCCACCACAAAGGTAATCCGTTGCTCGGCTTCCAAAGGTGAATAGCCAGGCGCTTCAGTGTTAATTTGTACCTGTACGTTGGTAATATCAGGTACTGCATCGATAGGTAATCGCTGGTAACTCCACAGCCCGGCGCCAATCAGTAACAAGATCAGGCCCAGCATCAGATACCGTCGCTCAATTGAGAAACGAACGATAGCTTCAATCATGTTTATCTCCTTTTCATCTGCCTGAGCGAGCAAAGGTTACGCAAGGCAAGAACGGGCGAAGCAGCGCAGTTTACATGCGGTAAATGAGCATGCTGAGCCGGTTTTTAACGCCGCAGAACCAAAGCGCAGCCAGGCAAATTTTAGTGTTCGTGAGCTGCGCCGGCTTTTTCGATCTCAGCCTTAATCAGATAACTATTTACCACCACATACTCTTCAGCAGCATGTAGACCAGACAGCACTTCAGTAAAGCGCCCATCGGTGCGGCCTAGCTGCAGTGGCCGCGGTTCATAGCGGTTGCCTTCGCGCACAAACACCACCGGCTTACCTCCCAGATCCTGTAAGGCCGTGTTATCTATCACCAGAGAAACAGCTATGATTTCAGCATCCACCAGCGCACTGACCCGCTCTCCGGCAGAAAAACGGCCGTTGCTGTTATCTAGTTCAACCCGCGCCAATACATAAGGCTGGCCGGAGGCCGGCAAAATATGGGTGATCTGACTATCAACCCTGCCACCGCGAGCTTCGATATGCACCGGCAAACCCGTTTTTATCTCATCCATTGCGGCCGGGAATACTTTCAGCTCAGCCCACAGTATGCTGCTGTCTGCCAGTGAAAATAACGTTTCACCGGCTGTGTATTCGCCCTGACTGGCATATTGCTGTAATAACACCCCCGCTATCGGCGCGGTAACCGGATAAGTGCGCAGGCTGTCATTGGATTCCACCAGCGCCAGCACCTCACCTTTTTTCACTGTGTCGCCAACTGCAGGCTTTATCTGGGTAATCATGCCAGGAAAACGGGCTCGCACCTGTGCCTGACGGTTAGGTGGGATGACAAGCTCACCGTATAACGGAATATGGCGTTCAATGGTGCCAGCACCTGCCGTCGCCACTTCAATCCCTACCCTTTTTGCCATGTCGGCATCAATCGTTGCGGCTTCATCGTGATCATCATCATGGTCGCTGCCATGATCGTGCCCGCTATCATCATGGGCATGAGCGCTGTTTGTTTGTGCCGTTTTCGGTTTTTCATCATGGCTATGGCCCGGCCCGGCCTGAGCAGGTGCAACAGCCATACCCTGAGCGATCAGTAATGCAAGGAATAACGCGGAATATTTCATTTGGAAGATCCTGATTCAGTAGTGATAAGCTGAGTGGGTGTCTTTATCGCCAGAGGTGATGCCGCAAGCGCAACACCGGCAAGCTGTTCAATCAGTACCTGATTGCTCAGTGCGGTACTGGCAGCATTAACCAACTCAAGCTGAGCGTCCTGTAGTGCCTGACGAGCAGAAATCCACTCTGCATAGCCATAACGGCCACGGCGGTATGCGTCTTCAGTTTGTTGTAGTGCCTGCTCCAACACCGGCAGAATATCGCGCTGCATATCTTTCACAGCCATACTGCTGTAACGGTGAGTTTGCCAGGCCTGATACAAGCGGGCGCGTAAATCCAGCAAGGCAGTTTCTTTTTCAAACTGTTCCGCTTGAGACTCTGCCTGCGCCGCAGTTATCGCACCCTGATTACGCTGTTTACTAAACAAAGGCACTGACACGCCGGCAACCAAACCAAAATCCCGGCTTTCTTGTGAACGCATGGCTCCAATCTGCCAGCGTACATCACCCGCCGACTGACTTTGCGCCAGTGTCAGCTCAGCATCACGCAAGCGTTGCCGGGCTGCAAAAACCTCCACAGTGGGGGTTGCCAGCACTTGTTGATAAAGTGTTTGAAAGGAGGGGCTTTGCGCCAGCTGAAATAAATCACCACTAACCTGATTAAAATCGGCTTGTTCCGCCCCCCATAAACTGACCAGCGCCAACTTGCTGCTATCCAGCTCGGTTTGCAGTAAGCCATGCTGCAACTGTGCTTGCTTAAAAGCCACTTTCGCCCTTAGTTGCTCGGCCTCCGGTGCTGCACCACGCTGCACCCGCTGCGTCACCAGCGTTAAAGCCTGCTCAGTCATACTGACGGTTTGTGCCGCCAGCGCCGTTTTTTGCTGCAATGTCAGCACAGTTACAAAACGCTGGGTCAGCTCGCCCAGTAAATCCAGGCTCGCGGCCTGGCGCTGCGCCAGCAATAATCCCTGACTTGCACTGGACACCGCCATCCGGGCCTGGCGCTTATCGCCAAGCTCAATAACGGAAGACAACGACACCGTAACTTCGAGGCTTTTAACACCCGACATATCACCAGTGCCAAAGGCATTATCGGCCTGCACGCCGAGTTCATAGCCTGGCGTTAGCTCTGCCAATTGCTGCTGACCCGCCGCTGCTTTTAAGCGCCAATCAAATACGTGTAGCTGTGGATGTTGTTGTAACACCCGCTTTGCTGCCTGTTGCAGCGTTAACTCTGCTGTTGCAGGTTCAGCGGCATTTACTGTCAGGCTCAGCAGCACACTGCCAGCAGCCAATAAACCTAACGCTGCAAAGCGTTTGCAATTCATTTTTAAGAACATAGCAAAATCCTGTTATAGGTAATGTAAAAACCAAAAAAACAGAATCAGCTGATGGGTGGGCGGTAAATGCTTCGTTTAGGGGAAGAGGGTAGATAATTTAAGTAAGACACCAGCAATTCATTACCAATTACCGGCAAAGCCGGAGCTGGTTTAAACAAGCCAATATGTGCGGCATGGCAATGACTACAATGGTCGCAACCTGCATGAAGTGAGGCATCAGTTAATGATGATTGTTCTGCGGCTACAACCGTACTGGTGTCAGACCATGATATTTGATGATGAATATCATCAGCAGAATGTTCAACAGCGAAAGCGCTGGAAACTACGCATAACAATTGCACCACCAGCAGTAATGCCATCAACATTCTGCTTAGTGGTGTTTTAGTCAGTGCGTAGTTGCTTATCAAAATAATGACCGCCTTACTAATTTAACGAAGTTAGCTTTTAAGGTACGAGCGCAATACGCTAATAACCTGTTCTACATCCGCGTCGCGCTGTAAAGGCTCCAGGTTATCGCCTGCCAGATGATCACGAATATGGTGTTCCAGTATCTCAGTCATCAGGCCATTTATAGCACCTCGCACCGCAGCAATTTGCTGTAGTACTTTACTACAATCACCTTCGGCCAGCAGCTGTTTTTCCAGCCCTTCAACCTGACCTTTAATCCGCCGTACCCGCGTCAGTAACTTGGGTTTATTGGTAATTGAATGAGTCATACCGTACTCCGTAACTATACTCCCCTATAGTATAGTCAGTTTTAATCTTTCTCAAGTCTGTAGCTATAAAAGCTGTCTCTTATTTTATGTTGTTTGTGGCAAAAAGAGCTCTGTTACAAAACGCCCGGTTATGTCTTGTGAAAAAACTAACTTTCCGCCGTGTAAGTTAACAATTTTGCGGGTAATCGATAATCCAAGGCCAGCTCCTGCAACATCCTGATGACCATAACTCCGGAAAAAGCGCTCTCCCAATCGGGCTAGCTCAAGCGTAATATCACCATTAATTGCATTACTCACACTTATCACTACAGCGTGCTGTTCTATACGCGCCTTGATACTGACCTCACTTTGAGCAGGTGCATACTTAGCCGCATTGTCCAGTAAATTACGCAATGCAGCATGAAATAATGCAGGATCGACACGAACCTGTAGCTGCTTTGGTATATCGACCACCCAAATTACGCGATCAATTAGCGGCAAATCAACCGACGCCAAAGCATCTTCTGTTAGCCTAAGAAGCTGAATTTCCTGATATTGCAGTACAATATTATGCTCCAGTTTTTCTGTTTCCATTAACTGCTTAACCAGGTGTGCCAGACGGCGTGTACTTTTTCCAATGGCTTGTATCGCTGTACGTTGCTCTTGGCTATCGGTCGCTTTTTCCAGATTATCGGTATGCACTTGTAAAACACTAAGCGGGGTTCTTAATTCATGAGATACATCCGCAATAAACATTTTTTCTTTTTTAAGATAAGCTTTTAACTCAGCCATTAGTTTATTCACAGCGTCCTTGAATGGCTTTAACTCTCGCGGCAACGGCATCTCAATAGGTTGTAATTCAGTAGGGTTGGTTTCTGCCAGCTTTTTCGATAATTCCCGCACCGGCTTCGTGCCCCATTCCACAGCAAGCCAAACCAGTAATATTATTGGCAATATCGCTATCCCCAGCGGTAACAACTGATTCAGTGTTAAATGCCAGCTTAACTCGTCCCGAACATCTTCCCGTTGCGCAGTAAAGATCCAGGCTTTTTCATCAGGCACATATAAGCTAAAGCCAATCCACAGGTATTGATTATGCCGGATCTCGTGAAAACCTGACTGTTTGGGCAACAATGGCGTTTTGCCGACATTACCGGAACGGATTAACAGTTGACCATTTTCATGCCAGACCTGAACTGCAATTTTGCTTTCGTACTTATGCCCCTCGGAATACCGTTCTTCTGCAGAAGTACGCTCTATGCCATCGTCCAGCAAAAATGGCATTTCAATGGCGTGATCACTATCTGCAGTCAGGGGAGTATTGGGCTCTACCAGTAAATGACGAACTAACCGTGCATATTGTGCCAACTGAGCATCAAATAACTCGTCAATTTCATGATGAACATTAAACCATGTGTTCAGGCTGGTAATCAGTAACATTAACAGGATAACCGCATTAACACTGAGCAACAGCATCCGGCGAATACTGTTAATTTTCACGATGACTCACCAGCATATAACCGACTCCTCTGACCGTTTTTATCAGCGATGCTGTAGTTTTTTTACGGATATTATGAATATGCACCTCTATGGAGTTACTTTCTGTTTCGCCTGTCCAGCCCGAACTGAGTTCATCCAGATACTGTCTACTCAGAATTTTATCCGGATTTAACATAAACTCTTTCAGGATCAAAAACTCACGTGAAGTCAGTACTATATCCCGCCCCTGATAGCGGCAAAGATGCTGCTGCATATTCATTTCTACTTCCTGACAAGTCAGGATGTCCTGCTGTCGTTGCTGATAACGCCGCAGTAATACTCTTAAACGGGCTTCAATTTCTCTGCTATCGCAGGGTTTCAGCACATAATCATCAGCGCCGGCATTTAATGCCTCAACCTTGGTTTCAAGATGATCCCATGCCGTCAGCACCAGAATAGGTGTTGTAACCTTTTTAGCCCGTAAGGTTTTAATTACATGTAATGCCAACCCGTCTGGCAACCCCAGATCCAGAATAATCACATCAAACCCGCTACTGGTTGCTGCCACTATGGCTTGCGAACCGGTAATACAGTGTTCTGTCCGGTAATGCATACGTGATAATGCAGTAATTAACCCCTGCGCAAGCAGGCTATCATCTTCAACCAGTAACAATCTCATAAAGGCTTTTTCCAGCTAGCTTAGAGTAAAATACATAACCAGACGGCGGCACTGGCAACGAGCGTTATTAATACAGCTGCCGACCCAATATCTTTCGCTTTACCGCTTAGCTCGTGATATTCACTGCCAATGCGATCCACCACCACTTCAATGCCGGTATTTAATAGCTCCACGATCAGAATCAGTAATGCACTCAATAACAATAGCGCACGCTCGGCCGCAGATACATCAACCCACAAGGCTACAGGTAGCAATACCAGTAATAAGATAATTTCCTGCCGTATTGCCGCTTCTGATCTCCAGCTACTGGCCAGCCCTTGCCACGAATTGACTCCGGCCAGCATGATCCGTTTAACCCCTTTAGCCTCTGATTTCATATACCCCCCTATGATTGGAGATAACAGTATAAAAGCACAGTCTTAAGAAAGTCTTAAGCATTGTTCGTTAGCCTTGCAGCCACTCTATCTGGCAGTACGGCGAGCCTCTATGACTAAAGTTTCTGCAGTAAAATTCCCGGTATTACGACAAATAACATGCGGTCCCTACACCTACTTACTACGTATGATTCTTATCGGGTTGGTACTATTAAGTGCGGCCCGGCTTGGTCTGGTGCTATGGCTATATGACAGGGTAGCACCTACAGACCAATTGGGCATGATATTCCTGCAGGGGATTCGGGCCGACCTGATTCTACTTTGTATCTGGTCTGCAATACCCGTTCTGTTATCGCTGTGCTGGGCGCGTCCCGGATTACAGCACAGCTGGTTTCGTTTTAGCTATTGGTGGTGCCTGACGGGTTTAATCCTTATTGCATTTATCGAACTATCCACCCCTGCCTTTATTCAGCAATACGATATACGGCCAAACCGCTTGTACATTGAGTATCTGAAATACCCGAAAGAAGTTTTCTCTACCTTATGGCATGGCTTCCGATTGCCACTGGTGGCAGGAACCGTGTTAACTGTCGCAGCCGCTCTACTGCTGCACCGGGCGCTAAGGCTACCGAAGCACACATTGCAAGTATGGCCACTGCGCCAGCATTTACTACTGTGGCCCCTGGTGGTTTTTATGGTATTTGCCGGCATCCGTTCCACTACAGCACACCGCCCTGCTAACCCGGCGCTGTTTGCAATTACCTCTGATGCTATGGTGAATTCTCTCGTCATCAACTCGGGCTATTCGGTTTTATTTGCCTTGTATAACCTCAAACATGAAGCCCGTTCCAGCGAAATATACGGTAAACTGCCAGAGACACAAATGCTGAATTTAAGCCTTAACTGGCCCTGGCTGCAGCAATATGATTTTAATAATGCAGAATACCCAACCTTACACTGGCAACAAGCCGTAAAACAGCGTAATAAACCGCTGAACATAGTAATAGTGTTGATGGAAAGCCAGGGCGCCACCTTTGTTGAATCACTTGGCGGCGCACCGGTCACTCCAGAGCTGGAACAGCTGAAACAGCAAGGCATCTGGTTTGACAATCTGTATGCTACCGGTACTCGCTCAGTACGCGGTATTGAAGCGGTTGTTGCCGGCTTTATGCCGACACCGGCCCAAAGCACGGTAAAGCTGTCAAACAGTCAGCAAGGTTTTACCACTCTGGCATCCATCTTAAAAAAACAGGGCTACCACACTCAGTTTATTTATGGTGGCGAAGCACACTTTGATAATATGCGTAGCTTTTTTACCGGCAATGGTTTTCAGGAGATTGTGGATTTACCTAAAATCAGTAATCCGGTGCTGGTAGGTAGTTGGGGAGCCAGCGATGAAGACTTGTTCAGAACTGCACATCAGCAGTTATTGGCCCTGCATCAACAGCAGCAACCGTTTTTCAGCCTGATATTTTCCTCTAGCAATCATGAACCTTTCGAATTCCCGGACGGCCGGATTTCACTATACCAAGAGCCTAAAAATACGGCTTACAATGCAGTGAAATATGCAGACTGGTCAATGGGCCGCTTTTTTGAGCAAGCAATGAAAAGCCCTTATTGGCAGGATACGCTGTTTCTGGTAGTAGCAGATCATGATAACAGGGTATATGGCAGTAACCTGATCCCGGTGGAAAAGTTTCGCATTCCAGGACTAATTCTGGGCGCAGACACTCAGCCTGAAATACTCACAACCTTAAGTAGTCAGATTGATCTGGCTCCCACTCTGCTTAGCATGGCTGGGATATCGTCCTGTCACCCGATGACGGGACGTGATCTGTTGCTGGACAGTACCAGTTCTGGGCGGGCTCTGATACAGTTTGACAATCTGTTTGCCCTGATGACAGAGGATAAACTTACTATTCTGAAACCCGATGGTAAGGCGGTTAGTGCCAACTATAATCGTGAACACCAGCAATTAACGCTCTCTGAAGAAGCGGTAAGCCCCTTGCAACAACAGCAGGCTTTAGCACAGGTACAACTTCCTTCTTACCTGTATCGTGAACGTAAATACAACGATGATATCCCTTGTGAAAGCCCTTAAAGGGCTTTCTGCTATAGGTAGCAGCAATAGTTTGTTAAGGATCCACAGGAATTTAAGCATTTCTTAAGCACCGCCCCATAAGCTGCGTTGCATATCAGTAGATTATGGAAAGCTTATGTCAGACCTAACGCCCACCGCACATTTGCAAACAGTACCCCTGCCCCGGCAAACCATAGCATTTAACCATAGCTCGCCACTATGGCATCCGCTCTGGTTTGCTTTTGTCGGCGCTTTGGCAATGACCCTACTACTGAACACGCCCTTTTTCGATGCCATACAAGCCAGGGCAGCAGGCCAGTATTCATTACAACTCAGCCTTGTATCATTATTATTTTTACTGAATTTTCTGTTACTCACCTTGTTCAGCTTCCGGCCTGTACAAAAGCCGGTATTTTTATTGCTCTTTCTGCTGGGCTCAACCGCACTGTATTTTAATACCAGTTACGGTGTCGTCATTGATAAAAGTATGCTGCAAAATGCACTGGAAACCGATCCGGCTGAAGCACAAGGGTTGTTGTCTGGCGGGATGTTGTGGCAATTGACCAAGCTGATGCTGTTTCCATTGCTGGCGGTTACCGTTATCCGAACCAAAATGGTGCGCAGCAAACGCTTTTTACTGCACTGGCTGGCGGCAATACTGCTGATTATACTAACGCTGCTCAGTATTGTTACAATCAATTACTCACAGTTAGCGCCTTTTTTTCGCAACTTCCGCGAAGTACGTTATCTGGCACTGCCCGTCAGCACCCTGTCAGCCACAGTATCGTTGGCCAATAACATCCGTAAAACGGCATTTCCGGTCAGTTTTAATCAGCTTGGTCTCGATGCCAAACAGCTACCTGCGGCAACGTCCTCGACAAAACCCAAGCTGATTGTTTTGGTGGTCGGAGAAACAGCCAGGGCCGATCACTTTGGGCTAAATGGTTATGTCAGAAATACCACCCCGCTGCTCAGTGCACTGCCTGTATATAGCTTTAAACAAGCGTCATCATGCGGTACGGCTACGGCTCACTCTTTACCTTGTATGTTTTCGGCTCTGTCGCGTACCGACTATATAGAAAGCACTGCCAAAAACAGCAGTAATGTTCTGGATATACTGCAACACGCCGGTGTTGAAGTGTCTTGGCTTGATAATAACTCAGGCTGCAAAGGCGTGTGCAACCGTGTACCGTCAGAGTTTTTATTTGAGCAACAAAATCACTCCAGCTGTGACAAAGGCCAGTGTCTGGACAGTGTACTCACCGAGCGGCTACCGGTTTACCTTAGCAAGGCTAATACCGCCACAAAAGACCGCCTGATCGTGCTTCATCAACTGGGCAGTCATGGCCCGGAGTATTACCGGCGCAGTGCAATAACCGACAAAGCTTTTGTGCCGGAATGTCAAAACAAGCAACTACCGTTGTGTTCACAGCAAGATGTGATCAATGCGTATGATAACAGCATTATTGCAACCGACCAGTTGCTGGCTACCGTTATCAAGCAGTTGTCAGCGGCCAAGGACTATCAAACCGCCATGCTATATGTTTCAGATCATGGGGAATCTCTGGGCGAAAATGGCATTTACCTGCATGGGCTACCGTACTGGATGGCTCCCACAGCTCAGACACATATACCACTGCTATGGTGGATGTCCGAAAACTACATCACAGGTCAAAAGGTAAACACCTCATGTATACAGCAGCAGACAGAACAGAAAGCCAGCCACGACAACCTTTTTCATACCCTGCTGGCAATATTTAACGTACAAACCACGATGCGAGAAACACAACTTGAATTGTTTAGCCAGTGCCAGAATGATCTATCAGCGTATAAATAAAATCTGCTCAGCAATTGATCCTGCTCAAAACAGCAACTACTATACTGGGGTATAGTATAAAGGTGAGATATAAGGAGCCGATATGAGCGATAAACATAAAGATCACTCTCATTCTGAGACAGAACCCCATTCACATGCCGGTTTTTTAGGCGCCAATACAGAGCTTTTGTTCGCACTTGCCAGTGGTTTTATGCTGGCGGCTGGTTTTATTATCGGTAAAGTGTCAGCAAGTACGCCTGCCTGGCTACCTTTTATCTGTTACCTTAGCGCCTATTTTTTCGGTGGCTTTTTTACCCTGCGTGAAGCCATTGAAAACCTTCGCCATAAACGTTTTGAAATTGACACCTTGATGCTGGTTGCGGCGGCTGGTGCGGCTGCTTTGGGTGCCTGGGCTGAAGGTGCCTTGTTATTGTTCTTGTTTAGTCTGGGACATGCGCTGGAACACTACGCCATGGGCAGAGCTAAACGGGCTATCGAAGCACTGGCGGAGCTGGCCCCTAAAACAGCGATGGTTCGCCGTAATGAGCAACTGCTGGTAATTCCGGTAGAAACATTGGAAGTGGGCGATATTGTGGTCGTTCGCCCCAACGAACGCCTGCCTGCAGACGGTTTTCTGATTAAAGGCACCAGCAGCATTAACCAGGCGCCGGTTACCGGGGAAAGTATTCCGGTTGATAAACACCCGGTTGATGATCCGGAGTTTGCCCGCAAGCGCCCGGATTCTATAGAAGCTGCCAGCAAAGTGTTCGCCGGAACCATAAATGGTGGCGGAGCCATTGAGATAGAAGTGACCAGCCGCTCCAGCGATTCCGCTCTGGCCCGTGCGGTCAAGATGGTGAGCGAAGCAGAGATACGCAAGTCCCCTACTCAACGCTTTACCGATAAATTCGAGCGTATTTTTGTGCCCGCCGTACTGGGACTGGTCGTGATATTGCTGTTTGCCTGGGTCGTTATTGACGAGCCTTTCCGCGATAGTTTTTACCGTGCCATGGCGGTACTGGTTGCCGCCAGCCCCTGTGCACTGGCCATTGCCACCCCCAGTGCCGTATTATCCGGTATTGCCAGAGCTGCCCGTGGCGGCGTATTAATTAAAGGCGGCGCACCATTGGAAGAGCTGGGCGCACTAACCGCCATGGCGTTTGATAAAACCGGCACGCTGACTGAAGGCCGCCCGCATATTACCGATATTGTTGTGGCACAAGGTGTATCAGAAGAAGAACTGCTGCGTGTAGCCGTTGCAGTAGAAGCACTGAGTGACCACCCGCTGGCCGCAGCAATCACCCGTGATGGCCGCAAACGGCTGGCCGGTAAAGAACCAGCCCAGGCAGAAAACCTGCAAAGCTATGCCGGTTTGGGAGTAAGTGCACAACTGGATGGAAAAACGGTCTGGATTGGCAAAGCCAAGATGTTTGGTAATGAAGAAACCGGTCAAGCTATCGCGCCACTAAACCCGCAGACAACAGAAGCCATCAATGATTTGCGCAACAGTGGCCGTACTGTTATGGCAATACGCCACGGAGAGCGCGATTTAGGCGCTATTGGCCTGATGGATACCCCCCGCCCTGCCGCTAAAGCTGCGTTAGCGACCTTACGGCAGCTGGGTATCTCAAGAATGATTATGATCTCCGGTGATAACCAGCAGGTTGCAGAAGCTGTGGCAAAAGAAGTTGGCCTGGATGAAGCCTGGGGCGATTTAATGCCACAGGATAAAGTCACTGCTATCCGTAAATTACGCGAAACAACCCAGGTTGCGATGGTGGGTGATGGTGTTAATGATGCACCGGCTATGGCGAATGCCAGTGTCGGCATTGCCATGGGCGCAGCCGGCTCTGATGTTGCACTGGAAACCGCAGATGTTGCCCTGATGGCAGACGACCTGCGCCATCTGCCTTTTGCGGTAGATTTAAGCCGTCGTACCCGCCGCATTATTCTGCAGAATGTATTTGTCAGCCTTGGTATCGTAGCATTACTGGTGCCAGCAACCATAATGGGGCTGGGCATCGGTGCTGCGGTGGCTGTACATGAAGGTTCAACACTGATTGTGGTATTTAACGCCCTGCGTCTGCTGGCTTATACTCCAGCCAAAAACATAGCGGAATAACATGACTCAATATAAAAAACGATGGCATTCCTGCTCTCAGCAACTGGCTCTGAAAGTGCCGCCAGTTGCCCTAACCTTGCTGATTGCCGGTATGATGTGGGCCGTTCCTGCCGGAATGTATCTTCCTGGCATAGCGCTATCTTTTTTGCTCACAACCATACTGGCACTGCTTGGTATCATAATCTGCTTGGCAGGTGTTCTGGCTTTCCGGCTGGCCAGAACTACTGTCGATCCGACAGATCCGGCAAAAGCCAGTTCATTGGTTGTCACAGGGATTTATCACTATACCCGTAACCCTATGTACTTAGGTTTTCTGTTACTGTTGCTGGCCTGGGCATTTTTCCTGGGTAAGTTATCTGCCTTTGCCTGTATTCCGGTATTCATCTGGTATCTGACAATGTTTCAGATTAAACCTGAAGAAGAAATATTAACAACTCAGTTTGGTAGTGAATACACCCGCTATACAGCCAGTGTGCGCCGCTGGCTGTAACAGCATGACTGGCTACGATACTGCGTTCAAATGTTCATAAAGGATAGTCGTGCCGACTAAGACAAGAATGATGCCTCCGGCAATTTCGGCACGCTTTCCTATTAACGATCCAAGAACTCTTCCGGCCATAATGCCTATCGTAACCATCACAAAGGTACAAAATCCGATTACCCCTGCAATGATGAAAATGTTTACCTCGATAAAAGCAAGGCCGACACCTACCGCCATAGCATCAATACTGGTTGCAAGTCCTGTCAGCAGAATAGGTAGTAATCCCTTTTTCTCCATGCTTTCTGCTTCAGCGGTGTCATCAGCCTTAAGGGCCTTATAAATCATATGAACACCAAGAGCAGACAACAATCCAAAGGCAATCCAGTGGTCGATATTTTCAATAATGCTGGAAGCTGCAGAGCCGAGCAGCCATCCGATAACAGGAGTTATGGCTTCAACTACACCAAAGATCAAACCGATACGCAGAGCTTCTGAAAGTCGTGGTTTAAGCATTCCCGCACCTTTACCCAAAGCAGCGGCAAAAGCATCGGTAGACATGGCAAGGCCAAGTAAAAGAATTGAAACAGGATTCATGGAAGTTACTCCGGCCGATAAGACATACAACGAACAGCCCATGCGTCCGGCCTTGACGGCGCGGGTTGCCCGTTGGTCTCGCCTACCAATTCGGTTGCCTGCACCACGGTAATACCGAGTATGTTGATACAGGCGCTTTCAACACAACGTTCGAAAGCCGGCTACTCCCCAAAGATAAGCTGCAGATTCTACCCAAGAATATAGCATGTGTAAATATCAGGTATTACCGCATACCAGCACTTCTGTGCCAGACTCACCAACCATAGGCTTCATTTCTGATGATCTCTGTACACCAGTCAATAAAAGCACGAATAGCCGGAGAAAGATGGCGGCTTTGCGGATACAGGATTGAAATAGGTTCAGGGAGCGCAGTGACATCAGCTAACAGTCTGATCAACTGACCATTAGCAAGCTGCTCACAAAACCGGCAGCGCACATAGCGGCGTGGACATTCATGCACCACACGGTGTGCATTTGGCTCACATCCCTACACCTCCGATTGGCGGAGATGAATTACCGGGCTCAGGCGCTATTATGCGACCGGCTTTGGCGAAAATTCTTGCAGAGAAGACCCGGCAGGCTGGTACTAATGTTAAACTCGGTATCACATTCTCTAAACTTGAAAACTCAGAGAATGGCGTTGTTGTCACCTTTTCTGATGGTACCAGCGCAAACTATGATCTAGTTGTCGGTTCAGACGGCCTACTATCGCAGGTGCGCAAAGCTGTATTTCCGAACGCTCAGCCGCCCGAGTACATTGGACAAGGTGTGTGGCGGGCAGTTTTGCCTCGGCTGCCAGAAGTAAACAACACCATGATGTGGGTAAGTCAGCATCTAAAGGTTGGCGTTAATCCAATGTCAGCTGATTCTATGTATCTTTTCCTGACAGAAAATCGCGTAAATAACGATTTTATCGAACCGTCGACTTTTTTGTCTGGGCTAAAAGAACTCTTAAAAGCATTCCCTGCCCCGCTGGTGCAACAAATGGCTTCGATGTTAAATGAAACTTCGTTAATCCAGTATAGACCACTGGAACGTGTGCTAATGCCGGCGCCTTGGTACAAAAATCGGATCGTGCTAATCGGCGATGCAGTTCATGCAACAACACCTCATTTAGCTTCAGGTGCCTGTATTGGCATCGAGGATGCATTGGTGCTTGCTGAAGAGTTAGCTACAAAGCACACCGCAGAACTCGCCTTAGCCAGCTTTCAGAAAAGACGCTATGAGCGCTGTAAAATGGTGGTCGAAAACTCTGGTCGCTTAGCACAAATTGAAATTGAGGGTGGCAACAAAGAGGAGCACACACAAATTATGCGCAGCTCTCTTCAAGCTCTCGCCCAACCGATTTAGTGGTCCTTTCCCCCTGGGAGGAAGCGCATGGCCTGGTTGTGCGCTTTTGTTGAGATGGTGGTCTACCTGTTTCAGTTTTGAAGCAAACCCGCATAGCCTGCATCAGACCATCAAATTGCAACGAAGCGCTACTCTAATAAGTTCAAACGTGACTTGGATTTGGTGCCGTGCAAGTCACTCCCTAAGCCATAGCGCGGGCTTTTTTGGTCTCGGAAGCTTTCTTCAATTTGCATCCGGCTGCTGTAGCATTTGGCGATTTTATCCGCATAGTCAAGACACTCAGGTAACGATGACACCAATAACCAGGGTTCTTTGTAAGATTTATTTTAACTTAATGCTGCGCTCTACTACTTAAAACACACCTATCCAGAGCGTGACGACAAACAAACGGCCGCCTTGCGCTTACAACGGAGCGGATACTGTTAGATGAGGTATACCTACAACCACCGCGTTAAGGTCTACCGCTCCTGCGCTGTTGGTTCGTGCTACCGGGCTGCCCAACCTATCTGTATGGATAAAGGTGGTTGTTGCCTGGCGGTCCTCAGCGATAAGCCTATTGCCAAGGTAAATGTAGTTCGTTTGAACGCCGTTGTCTTCGCTCAATAACAGCTGCCCCGACCGGCTGTAGAGATAGTAGCGGGTATCACCGTTGCCCGCCACCTTAACGCGGCGGTTGTGGCCCTCGTAGGCGTAGTTCTGCCCACTGCTGGCAACCTATATTGCTAAATTGAGATAGAGCCAGTTCCTCAAACTGACTTTGTCACAACTAAGCCTTCACGTTGATTACTCTCCAGCAACTTGCGGATATTTAGCTTCCTCCCATGCATTCATGCCACCTGCTACTGAAATCACCTTATCGGCATCAAATCCCATCCGTAACAAAGATTCTGCTGCCAGCGCCGAACGTCCACCACTACGACAAATTAAATACAAGGGTTCAGCTGCAATACGTTGTAAGGCATCATCGTAGCCAGCTACAGCCGGATGCTGGTTAATTTGCATTTCTAACACGCCTCGTGGCATGTTTACCGCTTGCCGAATATGGCCAACGGCATACTCAGCAGGTTCCCGCACATCAATCACTCGGGCACCTTCGGCAATTTTTTGTTGCAAGGTATGGACATCGATTTCTTTAACATTAGCACGAGCTCGTGCACACAAATCTTGGGAATTAATCATGATCATTTCTCCATAATGTACATTGTTTAACCAGCTATTTTGGAGTTCTTTTGAACCCTGTTATCTTTGCTAAACAGCAGTTGCTTCAGTCACCTACAAACTTTGCCAGAGCACAAAAGCCGCCATGATCACTAGAAACACAGCAAACCCCTTTTGCAATGGTGCAGTGGCAATCCGTTTTCCTAACCAACCACCAGCATAACTACCAACAATACCGCCAATAATCACCACAGTAATAGCTGGCCAATCGAACTCAAAACCCTTAGCTATTAGGATTTCGTAATATTTGAAAAAGCCTACAAAAGATTTTAGCGCAATAATCACCAAGCTTGTTGCCACTGCAGCAACTAAATTAAGTCCGCCAAGTAAGACCAAGGCTGGCACAATTAAGAAACCACCACCTACTCCGACGAAGCCAGTAATAATACCAACCACGGTGCCTTCAATGATGATCTTTACAGGATTGATTGCTACTGGCGCAGGATTTACGGCAGCTCGTTTACGCCACATCATGACCGCTGCTAGCAGCATTAGTATCGCAAAAGTAACCAACTGAATGGTTGGGTTTAACAAACCGCCCAGCCAAGCACCGGCATAGGTTCCTACCATTCCTGGGATACCAAAAAAGGCCACATGCCGCCAGCTAATAATGCGTTTGGTTAAGTTCGGTATCGATGCTCCCAAACTGATCGCTCCAACGATTAATAAAGATGCGGCAATCGCCATATCTGGAGCAAAACCAAGTAAATACAACAACACAGGGACGGTAAGGATAGAGCCGCCTGAACCAAACAATCCCAAACTCAAACCGATAATTAGTGCCGCTAAAATTGCCATTACTACTCCACTCTATTTGCCACTGGCATCTGCTTCAGTTTCGCTTTTAAGGGTGCCCGTTGGCGGGTTAGCGTCAACGGCATTTCACGCTTACGCGCCACCACCAGATACATGCTACCCAGTTGCGGAAACCACTGATAAAGACGCTGCAAGACACTATTAGCTGGGTTTAAACGCTCAATAAATAAACTTGGAACAAAATACTCGCTGGTGATTATTTCAAAGTTTAACAGCGCAAGCCAGTCATTAATTCGCGCTTTGCTAAAATAACGTCCACACCACGGAAAACGATCACCTCGCCCAGGCCAAAGACCTGGCAATAATGCGGGACTAAAAGGATTGAACCCTACCAATATCAGATACCCATCTGCAATTAAACTACGACTCATCTCTCGCAGTACTTGATGCGGATCACGCTCAAATTCAAGCTCTGCAACCATGAGAATGGCATCCAGACTATGTTCGGCAAAAGGCCAATGATTGGTGTCAGCCAGCACTTCTGCTGGCAACTGTTTAGCGACTTGGAGTTCGTGTCCGATGCGTATTTGGGTCAGTTGTAATTGCTGCGCTAACTGGCCGACACGAACAAAATGGTAACCAAACATTTTGGTCAAATGAGGATCTAGTTGCTGTTCGATTTGTTCGCGCAGCCAAATGCCATGAACAAGCTGCTGCCAATCAGTCGGGCCTGCTGCGATATCAGGTCGCAACGCCGGTTCAAACCACATATTGATACTCCTAAGTTAGGCTCCATTCAGAGTAGACTTTAATCAAACAGTTATTCAAGCGATAATCTGGTGAAAGCGTAATCTAATGCGACTTACCTGATGGAGATTCTTTATGTTAGTTTCAGCTATCCCAGCCTTTAATGATAACTATATTTGGGCTATTCAAGCACGGGTGGGGTCGGCTGCGGTTATTGTTGACCCTGGTGACGCTGAGCCTGTCCTTGCGTGGCTTGCAGAACAACAAGTGGCATTGGCAGCCATATTAATCACCCATCATCATTGGGATCATACCGATGGCATCGCAGCTTTGCTGGAGGCTTATCCGCGACAGCCCATCCCAGTCTTCGGCCCAGATCCAGCCTTGGCAGCACCTTTAACCACACCAATTGCCTGCATTACCGATCCTTTGCATGATGGTCAGCTCTTCCGTCTCCCTGAGCTTGATAACCAATGGCAAGTCTTTGCCACACCAGGGCATACGTTAGATCACCTATGCTTTTATACTCCCGGTTACTTATTCTGCGGTGATACCCTTTTTTCAGCTGGTTGCGGACGCATGTTCGAAGGTACCGCTGAGCAATTTCAGCAATCTTTACAGTCTTTAGCTGAACTACCAGCTAGTACCAACGTCTATTGTGCACATGAATACACCGAGGCAAATTTGCGCTTCGCGCGAGCAGCTGAACCAGAGAATCAAGCATTGCTCATGCATCAACGATGGGTTAAACAGCAACGCCAGCAAGGATTAAGCAGCTTACCAAGCCAACTAGGGAAAGAATTGGAAATAAATCCATTTCTGCGAGCTCAGTCGGTCGCAGAATTTGCTCGATTAAGGCGCTGGAAAGACAACTTTTAATACCGTAAACTGCAATTTGCATTAATAATGGAAATAACTACAAGATGAATAAATGGCTGGCCTTAACACTCTGCGCATTAACCTCAGTAAGTACTGTAGGTTGTAACCTTACCGCTGATAACAAAACAGCTAGCTCTGCTGTGAATGTAAACACAGACCTAGCCAATGAGGTAGCAGAACCTGCAGAGCCTGTCACCACCACAAGTTCCCTGATGGTATTTACCGATCAGCCAACGTTTGAGTTAGAGCAACTAAGCCCACAACAAGAGGCCGATTTGTGGCAGCGTATTCGCCGCCAGCTAACCATGCAAGCTCCAGAAAATCAGCGACTCATTAGCCAACGCAACTGGTACATGAATAATCCACAGTATATGGAGCGAGTGGCTAAGCGCGCTGAACCTTTTATGTACATGATTGTGGAAGAAATTGAAAAGCGTGACATGCCATTAGAATTGGCTTTACTCCCTATTGTGGAAAGCGCCTTTGATCCCTTTGCATACTCCCATGGTCGAGCTGCTGGAATTTGGCAATTTATTCCAGGAACTGCACGCCACTATGGCTTGGAGATCAATTGGTGGTACGACGGTCGACGTGATGTTTATGCTGCAACTCACGCTGCTTTAGATTATTTAGATGCACTACAAAAACGTTTTGATGGCGACTGGTTGCATGCTTTAGCCGCCTACAATTCTGGTGAAGGGCGTGTCGCGGGCGCTATTCGTCGCAATAAACAGCAAAGCTTACCAACTGACTTTTGGGCCCTTGACTTACCTCGTGAAACTCGTGCTTACGTACCCAAATTGTTAGCCTTAGCTGATATTTTACGCAATCACGATGAGTATGCACAGCACTGGTTACCGATTGCCAATATGCCATTTTTGGCGGTGGTTGAAGCAAACGCTCAAATCGATTTAGCCAAAGCAGCTGAGCAAGCCGGCATAGATTTAGACACCCTCCATCACTATAACTCAGCCTATAATCGTTGGGCCACGGATCCTAACGGCCCGCATCGCTTATTATTACCGCTACCACAAGCAGAAACGTTACAACAATGGCTAAACAGCGCAGATGCTAGTGAGCTAGTGCAGTGGACACGCCACAAGGTAAAGCAGGGTGAGAGCTTATTGGTGATTGCAAAACGTTATCACACCACTGCCCAAGCCATTCAACAAGCCAATAATATTAATGGTCATATTATTCGCGCTGGTGATCATTTATTAGTGCCGGTGGCCACTCGCGATTTAGACGATTACAGCTTGTCCGCAGATCAGCGTTTAGCAAGTACCCAAGCACAAACACGCGGAGCTTATAAAATAGAGCATACTGTGGTCAGCGGAGATACTTTGTGGGATATCAGCCGTGAATACGAAGTGAATTTACGCTCGTTGGCGAGCTGGAATGGTATGGCGCCAACCGACCCTTTGCGCCCAGGTAAAACGTTGGTGGTATGGTTACCGCAACAACAAAAAGCTAGCGGTGTAGTCCGCAGTGTACAATATAAAGTTCGGGCCGGTGATTCCCTTGCTCGCATTGCCTCGCGCTTTAATGTCAGTATTCAGGATATTGAAAAATGGAACCAAATTAGTCGCAGTAAATACCTTCAGCCGGGACAACAACTTAAACTGCTTGTTGATGTCACCCGGCTAAGCTCACAAAGTTAATCTGGCTGTATTAACTGAATTAAATCATCTTCGCTGAGTACACTCACACCGAGTTGCTCAGCTTTGGCTAATTTTGAACCCGCATTATCGCCTGCAATCACTGCCGTCGTTTTTGCTGATACACTTCCCGCAACTTTAGCTCCTCGCGCCTGCAAAGCTTGCTTAGCTTGGTCACGCGTTAATTGGGTCAAAGTGCCAGTTAACACGTAAGTATGACCTACCAATGTAGCCTCGCTGCTACTCAGTTTAGTCACCGCCGGCCAATGAATGCCAAGTTCAAGCAATTCGTCAATCACCTTTTGATTATGCGGCTCTCGAAAGAACTGAAAAATATGGTTTGCTACCACGTGGCCAACATCACTAACCTGCTCTAACTCTTCTAAACTAGCCTGTTGCAAGGCCTCGAGTGACGCAAAGTGAGCCACTAAATTAGCCGCAGTAGCCTCGCCTACCTCTCGAATACCAAGGGCATAAATAAATCGAGCTAAGGTCGTAAGTTTACTTGCGGCAATAGCGGCTACTATTTTATCAGCCGATTTTTCTCCCATACGAGGTAAGAAAGCTAATTCACGAGTATTTAAACGGTACAAATCAGCGGGCGATTTCACCCACTCTTTGTCGACCAGTTGCTCAATTAGCTTATCACCAAGTCCATCGATATCCATTGCTTTTCGGGAGGCAAAATGTTTCAAGGCTTCACGCCTCTGTGCTGCACAAATAAGTCCACCTGTACAACGGGCAACTGCTTCGCCTTCTGCACGTTCAATATGCGATCCGCACACCGGGCAGTGCTGTGGAAATTGAATTGACTGGGCAGAGGCTGGACGCCTATCTAACACCACCTGTACCACTTGCGGGATGACATCACCAGCTCGGCGAATAATCACTGTGTCGCCAATATGGATATCAAGCCGAGCTATTTCATCGGCGTTATGCAGGGTGGCATTGGCGACCACTACGCCGGCCACGGTAACTGGCTCAAGCCTTGCTACCGGCGTTATTGCACCAGTACGCCCGACTTGAAAATCCACCCCTAACAGTTGCGTCAGCTCTTCTTGAGCCGGAAATTTCCATGCAATTGCCCAACGAGGTGCGCGCGATACAAAGCCTAAATTTTGTTGTTGACCAATATCATCAACCTTGATCACAACCCCATCAATTTCGTATCTCAATTCAGCTCGACGTTGCAAAATATCTTGATAGTAAGCATTAACACCATGGGCATCAGCAACCACTCTAATCTCATCACTGATGGGTAAACCCCATTGCTGTAGTTGCTGCAATCGCCCAAAGTGAGTGCCTGCGAGTTGTGTCTCATCACTGACCACACCCATACTATAGGCATAAAAATGGAGTGGCCGCTTTGCCGTAATAGTGGAATCTAATTGCCGCAAACTACCAGCAGCCGCATTACGCGGATTCGCAAACACTTTCTCACTGGCAGCTGCCGCTTGCTGGTTATATGAATTAAAGCCTTTTAGCGGCATAAAGACTTCACCACGTACCTCTAAGCGCTGCGGAAAATCTCCTTGCAGTTGCAGCGGTACATTACGTATGGTTTTAACGTTTTCAGTAATGTCTTCACCCGTTTGACCATCGCCACGAGTTGCGGCCCTAACTAATTGGCCCTGCTCGTATAGAATACTTACTGCAGCGCCATCAAGTTTAGGTTCGCAGCAAAAGCTGATTGCCTCTGCACTATCTAATCGTTCAGCCACACGTTCAGCGAAAGCGATAAATTCGGTGCTATCAAATGCATTATCCAAACTTAACATGGGTACTTCGTGAGTCACTTGGGTGAAAGCCGTTAAGGCCTTTCCACCTACTTTTTGCGTGGGTGAACTGGGGCTAGCTAGCTCTGGATGGAGCTCCTCTAATTGCTGTAACTCACGAAATAGACGATCGTACTCAGCATCAGGAACACTCGGCTGATCCAACTCATAGTATTCTTGATTGTAACGCATGATAAGTTGCACCAGCTGCTGATAGCGCAGTTGTGTATGGGTTGCGCTAGTCTGGTTGCTAGCATCTTGGTCAGCAAATAAATCGTTGGTCATAACTCACTGTCTTGGTCTGATTTGGCTTAAGCTTTACCACTTATCAGGCGCTTGCGTTCAAACTCTCGAATGCGCTGATGAATGTGCTGTGTCGCTTGACGAGTGAGCGGATTACGGTGCTCGTCTAACACTTGGCCTTGATCGATAGCAGCTGCCAATTTGACTGCGGCGTTATGCATCATGGTAAAGGCCGTCATCGAATTACTCTTTATCGGCAACGCTAAGAACAGGGCAACCCCGCCTGTGGTAAAAGTTTCTATGGTGTCTATGTTAAACGTGCCGGGATTATACATATTAGCCAAACTAAACAGCACAGGGCCAGTACCAGCAGTATCTACGTGCCGATGGAAAATATCAAAATCTCCATATTTAAATCCAAGCTCGGTCATTTGTTGCAACAACACGCTGCCTTCAATATGACCGACCACATGCAGCACAATAACTTCTTCTGGTTCTTCAGTTAGGACCGGCTCCTGCTCACTATGTTGTAACGGTAGTTCCATACTTTGCGGTGTTTCGGCCGGCGCTGAATCTCGGGGTTTTTTAACCGCGGCTGTTGCTTTGTCCGCAACCGAGCTCGCTGGCTGTTGACCTCGCGCAAACAAATCATCATGTTCAGCCCGAATCGGCGCCAAAGGCAGCTCGTCAGGTAATCCATCATCCGTAGCACGAATTGCCGAGGTATCGGACGCCACCGCAGGGATAGCCGCATCCTCGGCAGCCGTCGCTACCACGGCTGCTGACTGAGTTACAGAGGGCGTGGTTTCATTGGTTTGAGCTGGTTTATTAGCTTCGCTGGGGCGCGCTTTGGCGCCGCTTGTTGGCGCAGTAGTCTTGCTCTTGTTAGCACTAGCACTAGCACTAGCAATAACCCGAACCGCTCCTACGCCATCATCATCAAAGCCCCCTGAATCCACCTGTCGCCGTTTGTTGGCAATAGCATCTACTTGCTCACGCTGGCGTTTTTCATTCTTACGAATGGTCCACATACCATGAGCAATAATGGCAATAATTAATAACGAACCACCAATAATCAGCACTGTATTCATAACATGTGACTCATTTATGTCGATATTCCTGTTGTATGTTGCTCGCACTCAGGTGCATTGGATCGTACTCTAAGCCTCTGTTAATGCTACAGCTTGTTCAATATCTACAGCAACTAAGCGCGATACGCCGGGTTCTTGCATGGTAACACCGGCTAGATGCGAGGCCATTTCCATCGCGACTTTATTATGACTGATATAAATAAACTGCACACTTTGCGACATTTCTTCTACCAACCGACAAAAGCGTCCCACGTTGGCGTCATCCAAAGGTGCATCAACTTCATCCAACAAGCAGAATGGCGCTGGATTTAGTCTAAAAATGGCAAACACTAATGATAAAGCTGTTAACGCCTTTTCACCACCAGAAAGCAGGTGAATTGTACTATTTTTCTTACCGGGGGGACGCGCCATAATAGTCACTCCGGTTTCAAGTAAATCATCATCAGTAAGTTCAAGATACGCATTCCCGCCGCCAAACACTTTTGGGAACAGCTCTTGTAAGCCCTGATTCACGGCATCATAGGTTGCCTTAAATCGTTGTCGGGTTTCTTTATCTATGGTACGAATAGCTCCCTCGAGCGTTGCTAATGATGCCGCTAAGTCATCATTCTGCTGATCCAAATACTGCTTACGCTCAGCTAGTGTCTCAGCTTCTTCGATAGCTGCCAAGTTAATTGCACCTAAGCGACTGATAGCCTGCTGGATGCGTTCCAACTTACTTTGCCACTCGGTTTCGTTAGCATCCTCAGCTAACCCCTCAAGAATAGGTTTAAGTGACTGTTGCAAGTCAGCTAATACAGCTAAAATACTGCGGCTACGCTCTTGCACTGCAGCTAGCTCCATTTGCGTGCTTTGTACTCGCATCCTTGCTTGCTCAATCTTTGCCTGCACTCCTTGAGCACCGCTGGTCAACTGGCGTAACTGCTCTTCGTATTCATGCACTTTATTAGCTAAGTCGCGTCGTTGCTCGTCAATCAACTCGCGTTGCGCTAAGGTTTCTTCTAACGTTAGCGCTAACACTTCTACGTCAGTATCGTCATCCTGTTCTGGGTGCTTCAATTGCTGTAACTGCGCTTGGAGATGTTGCTGTTGCTGTCGTGCTCGTTGAGCTAACTGCTGATAATGCGTTAATTGTTGGCGCAGTTGTTGTACCTCACTTGCTTGCGTCATTTGCCTTTGTTGTAGGGCTGTTAATGCCTCACGTAAATGCTGACGTTGTTGTTGCAAGTGATTGCGTTGCGTTAACCAATGCTGCTCATCAAGTGGCTGCAACTGCTCCGTTGCTTGCTCACACTGCTCAGCTAATTGCTGCTGTTGCTGCTGGCCGGTAACGAGCTGTTGTAGCAACTGTTGGTGCTGCTGTTTGGCTTGCTGTAGACGTTGCTCCAATTGCTGCTGCTGATGTTGTTGCCATTGAAAACGCTCGTCTATCGAACGTAAATCCGCTTGATAAAGGTGCAAATTCTGTTTGGCCTGATCCAATTCCTGATGCCGGAGCTTTAACTCCTCCTGAAGTTGCTGTTTACGAAGGCTGGAATCTTGTAACTGCTGTTGTAATCGAGTTAGATCTGCTTCTACCTGCAATAACTGTTGCTGCTGCAAGAGCTTACTAGCAGCAGCATCCATTGTGCTGGCTTGATACCCTCCAGCTAACCATAGTTGCCCAGCTTGATTGATAGCACCTAGCCACTGGTTTTGCTGTAGCAACTGTTGCGCCTGTGCCGCATCATCAACGGCAGCAATGCAATGCAACCAGCTCCATTGTTGCAAAGGTCCGCTTACTAGCGCTGCCACACTCCCCTTTTGGGGCTGCTTTACTTGTAACTGTACCACTTGAGCACCAGCGAAGAGAGGCCACTCTGGCAACGGCTGCGTGATGACCCATGCCCCCAGCCAGGGCTGTACCAGTTGTTCTAGCGCTAACTGCCAGCTCTGTTCAACCTTCAGTAACTGTTGCACTTGCCCCAACGCTGGGCATTGGTGCTGCTGCAACCAATGTTGCACGTCCATGGTGGTCGCTTCATGCGTGCCTTGTTTGAGGGCTTGTTGCAAGGCACTTTGCAGGCCTAAGTTTTGTTGCTGCTGAGTTTGCTGCTGCTGGCGTTGCTGTTCAACTTGCTCAAACTGTTGTTGGTGCACATTCAGTTGTTCGGATAATGCTGCAACCTGTTGTTGTGCTGCATTAATCTGCTGCTGTAACTGCTGTCGCTGTTGATCCGTAGCGGCTAGGTTATAGTGCTCAAGTTCAGCTAGCAGTTGCTGTTGTTGCTGCTGATTCGCATCAATCGCTTCTGCACACTTAGCTACTTGGTCTCGTTGGCGTTCGTGTTGCAAATGTAATTGCTGTTGTTGCTGCAGCTGGTGCTGCGCCTGATTCAATGCTGCTTGATAATCATCTTGCCAAGCTAACCAAGCTTCTTCATGTTGTTCAAATCGGAGCTGAGCTTCAACCACTTGTTCATCAGTTAGCGCTTGCTCAGGTTCAAGTTCAAGTAATTGCGCGGCCAATACCTGCTGTTGAGCGTTATCCTGCGCCAGCGTTTCTGACAGTTGCGTTAATTCTTGTTGTAACTGTTGTTGTTGACGTTGTCGTTGCTGTCGTTGTAACTGGTGATGCTGCAACTGCTGCTCGAGCCGAGTTACCTCATTACCTAGTTGATAAAGCTGATGTTGTACCTGTTCTAACTGCTGTTTACTCTGTGCCGTTTGCTCGCGTAACTCAGTACTGCCTCGCTCACTACCTCGTTGCTCAGTTAGCCAGCGCTCTAATTCTGTGGTTTGTTCAGCTTGTTGTAGACGCAACTGTTCGGCTTGACGCTCCGTTGCTAACCAACGTAATGCTTGTAGCTCACTTTTATAACGTCGCTCTTGCTGTTTAAGTTCTTTATAACGGCGGGCTGCTGCGGCTTGTCGTTGCAGCTTGTCTAATTGACTGCCCAGTTCTTCACGGACATCGTTTAAGCGATCTAAATTGTCGCGAGTATGCTGCATGCGCGTTTCAGTCTCTCGACGCCGTTCTTTGTACTTAGAGATACCGGCGGCTTCTTCAAGAAAAACACGTAATTCTTGCGGCTTAGATTCAATCAGGCGCGAAATCATGCCCTGTTCAATAATCGCGTAACTACGCGGACCTAAACCGGTACCAAGAAATAAATCAGTGATATCACGACGGCGACATTTGCTCCCATTTAAAAAATAATCAGAGCGGCCATCGCGAGTTACTAGACGTTTAACAGAAATCTCGGCGTAATTTGCATACTCTCCTTGCATCCGTCCGGCGCTGTTATCAAACACCAACTCAACGCTAGCCTGTGATACCGGTTTACGTGCCGTTGAGCCATTAAAAATGACATCCGTCATGGCATCGCCACGCAAATTTTTGGCCGAACTCTCGCCCAGCACCCAACGCACCGCATCGATGACATTTGATTTGCCACAACCATTAGGGCCAACCACACAAGTCATCTGGTGTGGGAAAGGAACTTTAGTGGCATCAACAAAAGATTTAAAACCAACGAGTTTTATGTATTTTAAGCGCATTTATTGTCGTTATATTGTGAGCTCATACAAGTGCACATGGCCCCGTTAAAGATACAAGCAAAACCTTAGCAAATATTCCTGTTATTTGTAATCTATTTACTTATTTTCAAGCTTGTAACTTACCCTTACAATTTGACCTATAGAACGGCCATTGGGCAAGATATACTGCAATGGATAATTCAACTCAAGGATCAAGAATGACTGCCTACAGCGATTTTGGTGCCAGCTACGTGGCGCGCGGATTTGAATTAGCTTTTCAGCCGGGAGTAAGACGTTATGTGCTTATTCCTCTAATCATTAACATTCTCTTATTTTCTGTGGCCATTTACGCTACCTTTCACTACACCAGTATCGGTGTTACGCAATTGGTGGCTTGGCTACCCGAATGGTTACGTTGGTTAGAAATTTTACTATGGCCACTCATCGTGATTGGCGTGGTCTTGATTTTTGCTCTCACCTTTACCAGTGTCGCTAATATTATCGCCTCTCCTTTTAACAGCCTGTTGGCTGAAAAAGTAGAATATAAACTTACCGGGATTGTCCCTGTCGATGGCGGGGTTAGCGGTATGGTTAAAGATATCCCGCGCATTATTGGTCGCGAGTTTCAGAAAATCATTTATTTTATACCTCGAGCATTAGCCTTTGGCTTACTGCTTCTATTTGTGCCTATTATTGGTCAGGTTCTTTGGTTTTTGTTTAGTGGTTGGATGATGACCATTCAATACGCTGATTACCCGTTCGATAATCATAAGATAAGCTTCAAAGCAATGCGCCAAGAACTGGGTGCGCGCCAAGGTAAAAGCCTGTCTTTTGGCTGTTTAGTTGCTTTTTTAGCGACCATTCCGCTAGTTAACTTAATCATGATTCCAGTCGCAGTCTGTGGTGCCACTGCATTGTGGGTAGATCATATTAAGTTTAATCGGATCAGCTCGTAGCCATAGGCAACAAATAGCCGTGGGTGCTATAATCTGCGGCTATTTTATGAAACTTGCAGAGTGTTGGCATGAGTGTTGAAACCTTTACCCCTGAAACAGCCAATGATATTGGCGCAAAAATTGGCTTTGTTAGCCTCGGCTGTCCAAAAAACTTAGTCGATTCAGAGCGCATTCTTACGCAGCTGCGTACCGAAGGCTACGATATCGTTAACAGCTATAATAATGCCAACCTTGTTATCGTTAATACCTGTGGCTTTATCGATTCAGCCGTACAGGAATCGTTAGATGCTATCGGTGAAGCCTTGGCTGAAAATGGCAAAGTAATTGTCACCGGATGCCTCGGTGCCAAAGATGACGAGATTCGTGAAGTTCATCCTAACGTGCTAGCTATTACCGGCCCGCATGCTTATGAAGAAGTGATGGGGCATGTGCATAAATACGTGCCAACACCTGAGCGAGTTCCGTTTGAGAACTTAGTTCCAGATACTGGAGTTAAGCTGACTCCTCGTCATTACGCCTATTTAAAAATTTCAGAAGGCTGTAATCATCGCTGCACTTTCTGCATCATCCCATCCATGCGTGGCGATTTAGTCAGCCGTCCTATCGGTGATGTACTAAGCGAAGCCCAACGACTGGCAAATGCTGGTGTAAAAGAATTACTGGTGATCTCTCAAGATACCAGTGCTTACGGCGTGGATGTAAAACATAAGACCGGTTTTTGGGATGGCCAACCGGTTAAAACCAGCATGCTTGCTCTGTGCGAAGCCCTAGGTAAACTCGGCATCTGGGTACGGTTGCACTACGTCTACCCCTACCCTTCTGTAGACGATGTGATTCCACTGATGGCGGCGGGCAAAATTTTGCCTTACTTGGATATTCCGTTACAACATGCCAATAAGCGTATTTTACGCTTAATGAAGCGCCCAGGTTCAGCAGAACGCACGCTTGAACGTATTCAAAACTGGCGAAAAATCTGTCCAGACTTAACCATTCGTAGCACTTTTATCGTTGGCTTTCCGGGTGAAACTGACGAAGAATTTGAAGAGCTACTCCAATTTTTGCGCGATGCACAGTTAGATCGGGTGGGCTGTTTCACCTACTCTGATGTCGAAGGCGCCAAAGCTAATGATCTACCTGACCCAGTGCCAGAACATATTAAGCAAGAGCGTTATGAACGTTTTATGCAAGTGCAGCAAGAAATCAGTGCAGCTAGGTTACAGGCTAAAATTGGTCGTACTTTAACCGTTTTGATTGATGAGGTTGATAACGAAGGTGCTATTGGCCGTAGTTATGCAGACGCCCCTGAAATTGATGGTTTGGTCTACCTCAATGGCGAACACAACGTACAACCTGGTGACCGTGTTGAGGTGCTCATTGAGCATGCAGACGAGTACGATTTGTGGGGTTCTCTGGTTTAACCGTTAATACGGTCACAAATAAAAAGCCCGCTACTTATAGCGGGCTTTTTTGTACATCCAAATAGAACCATCACTCATTATCGTCGGTAGTTTCGTTTTGTAGTAATTTAGGATCAAGTTGCTTACTGGTTTGCACTCCCATCTTACGGAATTGTTCAACCCTACCCACTAAGTTGCCACGCCCCGTAGAAAGTTTGTTCATAGCTCCATCGTAATGCTTACGAAGAGCATCTAAACTACCTTCAATTCGCTGCATATCATCAATAAAACCGACAAACTTGTCGTATAATTTTGCTGCATCTGTAGCTATCTTCTGAGCATTTTGATTCTGATACTCGTATTGCCAAATATTGTTAACCGTTCTTAATGCCACCAACAGATTGGTTGGACTTACCAACATAATATTGTTGTCTAGCGCCAGTCGAATCAGCTCAGGATCTCTATCAACAGCCAATAGAAAAGCAGGTTCAATAGGTATAAACATCAACACGTAATCAAGAGTTCGAACCCCGTCTAACTGTTGATAATTCTTCTTACCCAAGCCTTTAATGTGATTTCGTAGCGACGTGACATGCTCGTTCAGCGCCTGTTCACGGGCTAACTCGTCATCACTGTTAAAATAACGCTCGTAGGCAACCAGTGAGACCTTTGAATCGATCACTACGTCTTTGGCATGAGGTAAGTGCACAATCACATCAGGTTTAAAACTTTTACCATCGTCATCACGATAATGACTTTGGGTTTCATACTCATGGCCTTCGCGTAAACCTGATTGGGTAAGAATACGTTCAAGCACGACCTCGCCCCAGTTACCCTGAGTTTTTACATCACCTTTTAATGCTTTAGTTAAGGCCTCAGCTTCGGCCGCCATCTGCTGATTGAGTTCACGCAACGAGTTCACCTGCTCTGATAACGCAGAACGTTGCTTTATTTCATCAGCGTATTGCTGGCTCACCTGAGTTTTAAAAGCCTCAAGTTGCTGCTTAAAAGGTGCCAGAGTCGTTTCTAGCGTTTGCTTACTCGTGTGCTGTAAACGCTCAGATTTTTGCTCAAAAATCTGTTGTGCCAAACGCTCAAATTGCTGTTTTAAGCGCTCTTCACTGTCTTCTAGCAGCTGTTGCTTTTCTTTTGCACTAGCAAGTTTTGCTTGCAACTCAGCAGTTAAGGCGGCCAGCTTAGCTTGCGCAGTATGAGCCTGTTGCTGAGCTAACTCACGCTGTTGCTCAGCCTTGGCTAACCGCTGCTCCGCATCACTTTGTTGCTGTTGTAACTGCTGTTGCAGTTGAGCCAACTGTTGCTGAGCAAAGTCCAGTTGCTGCTGCGCGTGCTGTTGTTGATGCCGCAGCTGGGTGCGCAAACGCGGCACCCAGACGAACCAAGCTAACAACATGCCAATCGCCGCAATACCAGCAACACTCGCTAGTATCTGCCATAACGGCAAGTTAAGCATCGGCAGCTTCCAATTTTACCCGCCAAATGGCTGGCCCAGTCTCGTGGGCATTTTCACCGGTACTATCCACTGCCACCGTCACTGGCATATCTTCTACGTCAAACTCATAAATGGCTTCCATTCCTAAATCTTCAAAGCCTACTACCCGTGCTTTTTTAATCGCCTTAGCAACAAGGTAAGCTGCACCACCAACGGCCATCAAATACACTGCCTTGTGTTGTTTAATACTTGCAACCGTTGCTGGCCCACGCTCAGCCTTACCAATCATGCCTAGAATACCGATCTGCTCTAGCATCATGTCGGTAAATTTATCCATGCGAGTTGCAGTAGTCGGGCCAGCCGGCCCCACTACTTCATCACCTACCGGATCAACAGGGCCCACGTAATAGATAAACTTATTACGGAAATCCACGGGTAGCTGCTCACCGCGATCCAGCATATCTTTGATTCGCTTATGTGCTGCGTCGCGGCCAGTTAACATTTTACCCGACAACAGCACAGTCTCACCGGTCTTCCATGTTTCGATATCCGCTTGGGTTACGGTATCTAAGTTAACGCGACGTACGTTATCACCTAGCTCAAAGGTAATATCTGGCCAGTCTTCTAATTTAGGTGGTTGTAAGTCCGCCGGACCAGAACCGTCTAAAACAAAGTGTGCGTGCCGTGTAGCTGCACAGTTCGGAATCAAGGTCACCGGTTTTGATGCGGCATGAGTTGGTGCAGATTTAATCTTCACATCCATCACTGTGGTGACACCGCCTAAACCTTGGGCACCAATCCCTAACTTGTTCACGCGATGATAAATTTCTAAGCGCAGTTCTTCTTCGGCAGTTTGCGCACCGCGATCTAATAGCTCTTGAATATCAACAGGGTCCATCAGAGCTTCTTTAGCTAGCACCGCAGATTTCTCTGCCGTACCACCGATTCCTAGCCCAATCATACCCGGTGGACACCAACCTGCGCCTAATTTAGGCATGGTCTCCACTACCCAGTCAGCGATGTTATCGCTAGGATTGAGCATGACCATTTTGGATTTGTTTTCCGAACCGCCCCCTTTGGCGGCAATCATCACTTCGATGTGATCGCCAGCAACCATATCAATATGCACTACGGCCGGGGTGTTATCGCCAGTATTTTTTCGCTTGCCTGCTGGGTCCGCCACAATCGATGCACGTAATGGGTTATCTGGATTAGTATAAGCGCGGCGTGTGCCTTCATCCACCATCTGCTGTACTGTCATATCAGTCTTGTCCCATTGCACTCCCATGCCAACTTTCACAAAACAAGTGACAATACCAGTATCTTGGCAAATTGGACGGTGCCCTTGGGCTGACATTCTGGAGTTCGTTAACACCTGTGCGATGGCATTTTTGGCAGCTTCGCTTTGTTCGCGGTGATAGGCTTTTTCTAATGCCTGAACAAAATCAAGTGGATGGTAATAAGAAATGTATTGTAACGCATCTTCAATGCTTTCAATAAAATCAGACTGACGAATAATAGCCATGGATACCTCAGGTTGTCACTTAGATGGGATACCTAATAGCCACCTCTCTGATCCTTGCTCGAGCTAGCTTAATAGAACGCGGGCAAGGAACTCTTAGGAGTTGCGGCAGGTAACGTAAAGTTGACGGTATGATAGCCTTTTGTCACGGCTCTGACCAGTTTTGCTAATGCTTGCAGACTACGACTTTATGCTATGCTAGCGGCGAATAAGTTACAGGAGTTATCAGTTTGAAGTTAGTTGCCGTAAAAATTCCAATTAAACTAACCTTAGCGCAGCTTTTTAGCTACTGCGCCAGCGAGCCTTGGGCACTCTTGCTAGATAGTTGTAATAATGCTCAAGCGCAATGGGATATGATCTTTCGTCAACCGGTGACCACTGTAACCAATAGCCAGGCTTGGCCGCAGCAATTGGCGCAAGCGTTAGCCCAAGTACCAGCCTATACTGGTCCTGATTTTTTACCCTTTCAAGGGGGCCTTGCTGGGGCTTGGAGTTATGACTGTGGTCGCGCTTTAGAACAGTTGCCCAGCTTAGCAACGGCAGACATTGAACTACCAGATCTGAGTGTTGGCGTTTATCACCAAGCCCTGATGCAACAGCGCAGTAGTGGTGATACTTTCTTGCTAGCGCCAGCCGCCCAAGTACAGCAATTAACCGACTTCTGGCTAACGGCACAGCAACATTGCCAACAGCAAACTCCGGCATCATTCTGGTTGGCGGGTGACTGGCAAGCCAATATGGACGCCACTAGCTATGCGACAAAATTTGCTCAAGTACAAGCTTATCTACGTGCTGGCGACTGCTATCAAGTGAATTTAGCTCAGCGTTTTAGCGCTTCTTTTCAAGGCTCGACTTGGGCTGCGTACCAAGCCTTAAGAAGCCACAATAATGCTCCCTATTCTGCCTATATGCAGTTGCCTGAGGGAGCTCTACTCTCACTATCGCCTGAGCGCTTTTTAGCTATTTCACCTGCGGGTGACGTAGAGACTAAACCGATCAAAGGCACTCGGCCACGTCATCCAGACCCTGCTCAAGATCAGCTCTTAGCTGACCAGCTACAGCAAGCCAGTAAAGATCGAGCAGAAAACGTCATGATTGTCGATTTATTGCGTAACGATTTAAGTCGCTGTTGTTTGCCGGACTCGGTCAAAGTGCCTCGCTTATTCGCCATTGAGTCTTACCCTGCTGTGCATCACTTGGTCAGCACCGTGGTTGGTAAGTTAGCGCAGGCAAATCAAGGCCTGCAACTACTGGGACAATGCTTTCCTGGTGGTTCTATTACTGGCGCGCCCAAAATCCGCGCCATGGAAGTTATTGAAGAGTTAGAGCCTCATCGGCGCAGTTACTATTGCGGTAGTTTTGGTTATTTTTCACAACATGGCCAAGCTGACACCAGTATTGCTATACGCACCTTAGTAGCAACTCATACACAGCCCGGTAATAGTCATAGCGGTACCATCCATTGCTGGGCCGGCGGCGGCTTAGTTGCCGACTCTGAATGCGCCAGCGAATATCAAGAAACCTTTGATAAGGTTGCGCGAATTTTGCCAGTCTTAAGCGCTCTCCCAAAACCAGAGGCACAGGCATGAATCGCCAACAGTTTTTGCAGCGTTTCCAACTCCATCACCGACAGCCACTGCAGCGGCCTGTGCTCAAACGACTACGCCCGGCAGCGGTGCTGATTCCCTTGTTAGAACAGCATGGCCAATTGCATGTGGTTTTAACTCAGCGCAGTGCGCAATTGCGTAATCATGCGGGACAAATTAGCTTTCCTGGCGGCCGCCAAGACCCTCATGACCAAGATTTATTGGCCACCGCCTTACGCGAAAGTCACGAAGAAATAGGCTTACACCCAGACGATGTAACGATTGTGGGGCAACTACAAGATTATCCAGTCATTAGTAATTTTCTGATCCGCCCTTATGTAGGCTTGATCACGCCCCAACGACCCTTTGTCCCCGAGCAACGCGAAGTTGCGGAAATTTTTACCGTGCCGCTACAAGATGTGCTGCATCAACATCAACATTATGTGTATCGGCTACAGCGTTTTATTTACGATCAGGTATACTTTATCCCCTATCAACAAAGAAATATTTGGGGCGCCACGGCAGGTATGTTACGTGAGTTAGCAGACCACATTTACCCTGAACGTAAGTTATTCTATCGCCCTTTAAATGATTGAATTTTAAAAATGGAACTTATTTATGATTAGCGTGTTTGATATCTACAAAGTTGGCATCGGCCCGTCAAGTTCTCATACTGTGGGCCCCATGCGGGCTGCTTACGAGTTTTTATTAGCTGCAGAACAAGCCGTAGGCCTCGAACAAGCGGATGGCATTGTGGTGGAACTATTTGGCTCACTCGGGCAAACCGGAAAAGGCCATGGTACAGGTAAAGCAGTGATCCTTGGCTTAGCCGGAGAGCAACCTGAAACCGTAGATACCACCAAAGTTGATGAGTTTTTACAACAAACTGAAACCACTCAAGAATTGGCTTTACTAGGCAAATATCCGGTGAAGTTCCCTGCTACCGGGGCGATTGTTTTCCATCGTCGCAAAACCATGCCACGTCATGCTAACGCAATGGAACTACGGCTGTATCGCGCAGACGAGGTGATCTACAAAGATCTCTACTACTCTATTGGTGGTGGTTTTATTGTCCGAGATGCTGACTTTGACGACAGCTTAGAAGAAGCTATTGAGCAATCAAGCAAACCTATTCCGTATCCATTTGATAGTTGCGATGAATTACTCAAGCTATGTCATGAACACGGGCTACGGATTAGTTCGCTGATGTTGGCAAACGAAAAAGTATTTCGCAGTGAGGCCGATATTCGTAGTGGCTTGATGCACATTTGGCATACCATGGATGCCTGTATCGACCGCGGCATCCGCACCGAAGGCATTTTGCCCGGAGGCTTGAAAGTACGCCGTCGTGCGCCGGGCCTCTACCAACGTCTGAAGAATGAAAAATCAACAGACCCCATGCAAGCGATGGACTGGGTGGACTTATTTGCGTTAGCGGTGAATGAAGAAAACGCAGCAGGCGGACGAGTCGTGACTGCGCCCACCAATGGCGCAGCTGGAATTATTCCGGCGGTGATGAAGTATGCCGACAAGTTCATTGCCCCTTTGGATGAAGAAACCGTGGTGCGCTTTTTACTCACTTCTGCGGCAATTGGCATTCTATACAAGAAGAACGCTTCTATTTCTGGCGCCGAGGTGGGCTGCCAAGGCGAGGTTGGTGTTGCATGTTCCATGGCAGCCGGAGCTTTGGCCGAGCTCATGGGTGGCGGCGTAAGTGCCGTAGAAAATGCTGCAGAAATAGGCATGGAACATAACCTCGGGCTTACCTGTGACCCGGTCGGCGGTTTAGTGCAGGTTCCTTGTATTGAACGTAATGCAATGGGATCGATAAAAGCGATAAATGCGGCGCGGTTGGCATTGCGTGGTAGCGGCGATCATAAAGTGTCCTTGGATAAAGTCATCAAAACCATGTGGGATACAGGGAATGATATGAAAACCAAATACAAAGAGACGGCTCGCGGCGGTTTGGCGGTAAATATCATCGAGTGCTAATGACCAAACCTAACTAGCTCAATAGTGCGCAGCATGAATTCACTTAATGCTGCGCACAGACGCTTTACCAAGTAGGTAACTGGGTATGCAAAAACATTCTATCTATTTCTTCTTGTGAACGTTTTTGCATGGCCTCATCCACTTTACTGCGACTCAAATGGGGCGCAAAACCTTCCAAAAAATCGTACATGTAGCTACGTAAAAAAGTCCCTTTACGAAAGCCTATTTTAGTGGTGCTAGGCGCAAATAAATGCTGTGCTGGTAAACATATCAGATCACTATCTTGCTCTTTAGTTACCGCCATACTTGCTACCACGCCTACTCCTAAGCCCATTCGTACGTAGGTTTTAATCACATCGGCATCGGTTGCTGTAAATACCACGTTGGGTCTGATACCCGCTTGATTAAATGCTTTATCCAACTCGGAGCGCCCAGTAAAACCATGCACATAGGTAATGATGGGATAGTTGCCTAAATCGGTAAGGGTCACTTCTGCTAGTTGCCCTAAAGGATGATCTGGTGGGGCAATAATCGAGCGATTCCAGTGATAACACGGCAACATGATCAGGTCTTGATAGAGGTGTAACGCCTCAGTCGCAATAGCAAAATCCGCTTTACCCTTGGCTGCCGCCTCACTAATTTGTTCTGGCGACCCTTGGTGCATGTGCAAAGTTACCTGCGGATAGCGTTTGGTAAAAGCTTTGATCATGGTTGGCAGAGCATATCGAGCTTGGGTATGGGTTGTAGCAATATGGAGCTTACCTTGATTAGGTAAGGTGTATTCTGCCGCAATTGCCTTGATGGCATCCGTATGAGCTAACATTTGCTGTGCAATTTTGATAATTTCTTGGCCCGCTGGGGTGACGGCATCTAGCAGCTTGCCATTGCGGGCAAATATTTGAATTCCTAATTCGTCTTCTAGCATTCTTACCTGTTTACTAATACCCGGCTGAGAGGTATACAAACTTTCTGCGGTCGCTGAAACATTTAAGTTGTGGTTTAATATCTCCACAATATAGCGGAGCTGTTGTAACTTCATAGACACCTCATAGCATTTAAGGTTTTATAACCGCATTCGTTATAACTAAAATATATATCAACTTGGCAGTTTTCACTAGTAACAAGTTCGAGGTGAAGGTGAGTAGTTTACAAGATCAGTTACAGGGGCTGGGGTTTAAACTCACGGACACAGCCGCTGAAAGTAATCCAGAAGCCGATGAAACTAGCGTACAACCGAGCGATTATCCGTTACGTTTGCAACGTCAAACAAAAGGACGTAAAGGTAAAGGGGTAACCGTTATTCTAGATCTTCCCAAGCAGCCAGAATTGTTGGCCAATATGGCTTCTGCCTTACGGAAGCATTGCGGCGTTGGCGGTGCTGTAAAGCAGGACACGATCGAACTGCAAGGCGATCAGCGTGAGCGCGCCAAACAGTGGTTAGAACAACAGGGCTACAAGGTTAAATTCGCTGGTGGTTAAGTTTGGATAAGATGTAATGGCAAAGCCATGCAAACTTGTCGACTACATGCTGTAGGTAAAAGATACTTCGCGCTGCGCCTGGTTCCATTGTAAATCAGTTGTCATCTGTCGTAATAGCTCTAATCCTCGCCCGTAACTCTGTTCCGTTGCCACCCTAACGCAGGGCTCACTTGGGGGTGCGATAAAGCCATCACCACTGTCAGCCACGGTGATTTTGAGCTGCTTAGTACTCGCTTGAAGCTCTATGGTGACCAAGATACAGCCATGCTGAAGTGCATTGAGCCTATCGGCACGTTGTTGATAGTACTCAGCAAACCCTTCTGGCTGGCTCTTCAGTGCCGAGTCTAACCCCAATAAGCCATGCTCTAATGCGTTATTAAAGGCTTCCGCTAACAACAGATAGATAGTGGTACGATGCCGTCGTAATAGGGGTAATTGGCTTAGCGCCGCCATTAAATTACTGACCGGATCAATGCTTCGTAACTGCTCAGGGTGGAGCTCACTAGTTAATTTGAAAGGTAAACTTTGCATATCCGGCTCTGGCTTAACTTCACCTAAACCGGTGGGACGGCAATAAAGAATAGCTAACGATAGGTCATCGCGTAATGGCGTTTCGCCACGAAAATGTTCAAGTTCGTTGACCAGCTCATTAAAGCGCTCTGTGTTAGGATACTGGCTTAGCATTTTTTCAAGCGCATCAGCCCCAAGAAACTCTTGCTGATGGCCAAGTAACTCTATCACACCGTCAGTGAACATGGCGATGGAACTATGTGGTGCCGCTCTAAATGTGGTGACACGGCTATCAAAATCATCATCATCTAACACCCCTAGCGCCATATGCTGCGGATCTAGGCGCCGTAACACGGTTCCTGCTTGATCACAGACCAAGGCTGCTGGCATGCCACCATTCCAATATGTGACGCGTTCACCATTGGCTGATAATTCTAGTAAAATTGCGGCACAAAACATGTCATTAGGGAGTAACCGGTTTAACCGAAAGTTAAATTCAGTCACCATCTCTGCGACCGAAACACCGCGATCTGACATCGCAAAAAACGCCTGCGACAACGGTAAGGCTCCTGTTGCTGGTGCTAAACCATGACCGGTAAAATCCGCCATTAACATGTACAAATTCCCCAACGGCCCCGGAGCTATTAAGCAAAGATCGCCATTGAATTTGGACACCGGCGTTAAATAAGTATTTACGTGAGGATAATCCAGGTAGTTACGACTAAGAGCATTCTGAAAGATATGCTCAACCAGTTGATGTTCTCGGTCTACCCGCGCCTTATGCCAAGACAGTGCCTGTTTGAGCTCCACTATTTGCTGGCGGTAACAACTCTGGTTAGTTAATAACTGAATTTTCAACCGCAACACGTCATCAACATCGTGATAAGAGGCTACATACGCAAATTTGTGTGCATGATTCTGTACCAAGGCCTGGCTATCCGACACTAATAAAGCCGAGTTACGCAGGTAACTGGATACCTGTTGCCACCACTCAGATAGCAATGCTTCGCGCGTTTCATTAACGATAACAACCAAAGGAACCACAGTAACCTCTGTTGTTAACAACTGCGCTGGCTGAATCACCTCCACGTGGTAACCCAACTGCTGTAAACGCTGCAATAAGGCCTGAGCATTAGCCGACCCATCCTGCAGTACCCACAAAGGAGCTGCTGCAGCTGAGTTTGTGCGGCTATTCATTTCACTCGTTGCTGACAAGGACGGTGCCATAACCTTGGTATACAAGGAACTTACTCAATTACAAAAAGCTTATCAAAACGCGAAATATCAAGAATATTACGCACTTCTGGTCGACAGTTAATCACATGGATAGATTTCACTGACTTACCAAGGGATTTGCGCATATTCAGTAGCATTCCTAACGCTGAGCTATCTAAATATTCAGTTTCACGCAGGTCTATAAATACGGTGGGCTGTTGGTCACCTATATCGCTATAGGATTGGCGAAATTCTTGCACTAAACTGAAGTCAAATTTACCTTTGATGGCAATAATGAGTTCTTTGCCGTCATTGGCAAATTGGCGATGTAAAGGCATCTGCACGTCCTCTTCAACTGTTATGAATAGCAAGATACTGCCAACTTGCGCAGCACATTACAATACTTTATCGCACCCATAACAGCTATTTAAATAAAAAGAGCTCCAGCTTTACAGATGGAGCTCTTTTTTATGCGTCAGCCCTTTAAAATCAAGGCTTTTGCTGATATTTCTGATACAACTGTCTATGTCGATTGTTTAGGTCTACTTCAGCACCATCAATAAACATATGCTGAATTTTTTGCCCCAAATGATCCATGACATCGCCCTGCGAAATAATCAATGACGCTTGTTTTCCAACTTCCAACGAGCCGATTTTATCCGCAACGCCCATGACTTCTGCTGGTTTTATCGTAATAGCTGCTAACGCCTGTTCTTTATCAAGGCCGTAAGCTACCGCATTACCTGCGGCAAATGCTAAATTACGCACATCCCAGAAGCCCGTAGAATAAGCCAAGGCAAAATCAACGCCAGCTGCTGCTAATAATGCTGGAGTACTATAGGCCTGGTCATAAGCTTCGTCATGACGGCTTGGTAAACCATAGGGTTCGCCGTAAACAACAGTCACGTCAGCTGCCGCTAGTTGGTCAGCGATACGCCACGCATCACGGGCGCCCACCAATACCAAGTCAAAGCCTTGCTCTTTAGCAAATTCAAGTGCTTGTTCCATTTGGCGCTTGTCATGGGCATGCACAAACAGTTTGCTGCTACCAGCAAACAATCCAAGCATAGCCTCCCAACGTACATCTGTGCCATTCAGCTGACCGGCCTTTTTCGCTTCAAAATAAGCCCGCGCGTCGGTAAAGGCACGCTTTAATTTTTTTAGTGCCTCGGCATTGGCTTTACGCTGCTCATCAGCTGAACGGCGCTCCCACCAAGCATTATTAAGCCCTGCTCGTGGCCAATTGACATGCACGCCCACATCGAGTGCTTCAGCAGCATCTTCATAAGTCCAGCCATCGGTTTGCAAAAGGCTTGAGCGACCTGCAATCAAATTACCTTGTGGTACGATTTGGGCATGAGTGATGCCGTTAAAACGCACCGTTGGAGTAATTTCCGAATCAGGATTGTAAGCCACATGACCACTTACTTCAGGAGTGATTTGGCCAACTTCACGCATATCGTTCGTAGCACGCACTGCCTCTAATTCAATCAAACCTAGCGTGGTATCTAGGGCAACTAAACCCGGATAAACATGACGTCCGCTCACATCAATCACACGAGCATTCGCTGGTACTGTTAAATCGTTGCCAATGGCTGTGATCTTGCCATCTTCAAACAGCAAATCAGTATTTTGCTGTACCCCATTGGTCACTGTATGCAAGGTGCCACCTTGCAGTAAAATGGGCTGCTGCTGTGCTTTGCCGGGCACCATGTCGTGTGCTGATGCAGCAACGCTTAAACTGGCGGCAACTACCGCTGTTACTAATTTTTTCATCGTTGCTCTCCTTATTCAGCCTGAGTGTGCGAATGGTTGATGTGGATGTGCTCACCATGAGCGGTATAAGCATCGCTCCAGACATCATGATTGTCATCACAGTGCCAGGTTGGCTGCTGTGGTTTGTAACCATTAGCACTCCCCTGACGCTCTTCATCAGTGGCACCTAATACCTTCTGAATCAGGCCTTGCTTTTCTTGCTGCAACTGCGCCCGCAACTGCTGGTCGTACTCACGATCAAAGTATTTACGAGCATTGATCCAAGTTTGTTCTGGGTGCGAGTAAGCGCTTAGTGGATGACCACTCCAAATCACAAAGTCAGCATGTTTGCCGGTTTTGATACTACCTACGTATTGGTCAATTTTAAGTTGTTTCGCAGGATTCAAAGTGACCATTTGTAGAGCTTCATGCTCTGACATACCACAGTAGGTTACAGACTTCGCTGCTTCAGTATTTAAGCGACGCTGCAAATCGTTACTATCCGAGTTAATGCTGGTTAACACGCCTTTGTCAGCCATCAGACAGGCGTTGTAAGGAATGGCATCATAAACTTCAAACTTAAATGCCCACCAATCAGCAAAGGTCGATGCACCAGCGCCATGTTTGGCCATTTCTGAAGCAACTTTGTAGCCTTCCAAAATGTGGGTAAAGGTGGTTAGCGTAAAGTTAAACTCCTCAGCTAAGCGCAATAACATCAAGATTTCTGATTGCACATACGAGTGCGCATGAACAAATCGTTCCTTATTGAGGATTTCAAGTAAGGTCTCCAAGCGATAATCTGGACGTGGTGGTGCAGTACGCGCCTTCTCCTTACGGCTTAGCTTGTTGTAGGCATCGCGACGTTGTTGATATTCACGTGCAGCAATAAAGCCATCACGCATAACTGCCTCAACGCCCATACGCGTTTGTGGATAACGTACGGTGTAAGCCGAGCCCCAGTTGCTTTGCTTCACGTTTTCACCCAACGCAAATTTAATGCTTGGTGGCGCTGCATCAAATTTAATGTCGTTGGCCGTTGCTCCCCAACGCAGTTTAATAACTTGCGCCTGTCCACCCATAGGGTTCGCTGAGCCATGAAGTAGTTGCGCCATGGTGGTACCGCCTGCCAACGAGCGATAAATGTGGATGTCATCTGGATTAACCACGTCACCAATTCGCACTTCAGCAGTGATCGCTTCTGATCCCTCATTCACGCCGCCTTCAATAGCAATGTGTGAATGTTCATCAATAATGCCTGGCGTCACATGTTTGCCAGTGCCGTCAATCAGGGTATACCCGGATGGCGTCGCAAGATCTTTACCAATTTTGTAAAACTCACCATTACGAATTAACACATCAGTATTTTCGAGGACGCCCGCTTCATCGGCGGTCCACACGGTCGCATTTTTAATATGTACATTCTGACGCTCAGGCAAAGCATCTAAACCGTACGCCACATTCGGGAAGGTTAACCGGCTCACATAATTCGCTTGAGTTGTGGTTGCTTTTTCTGCAGCGGGCTCTGCTGCAGCGGCACGATTAGCACTGATTGGTAGGCTAGAGCCATTTGGAGCTATAGCCACACCGGTAAAGCTATCAGCAGAGGTTTGATCGAGACGAATGCGCCAAGCACCTGTCTGATCCAACAGTGCAGTGTTGACTACGAATTCTAAGGTCGACTCCGTGCGACGAAGATCTTTCAAGGCAACGGATTCGTCCCCTACTTTGAGCTTGCCAGATGGCCGCTTACCATCTTTGAGTTCAAGACTTACCTCACTATCCGCAAGGTTAAGAGTGAGGTTGCCGGCAAAATCAGCTTGTTGCAGTGGCTCCAACTCAACTTCTTGTCCTTGTAGCCAAACTGATTTAATGGTTCCATCAACGAACAAATCGCCTTCGACAACCACAAAGTCGGCCATATAACCTGCAGCCAATTTTCCTGCTTTATCGCTAACCCCAGCAATTTGTGCTGGTACGGTTGTTAGCGCGGCCAAGGCTTTGTCGCTAGATAACCCGTGGGCTACGGCTTTACGTAAATTAGGCCAGAAGTCACTAGCCTTCTTTAATTGGTGTAACGTAAAAGAGAAGTCAATATCAGCTTGCGCTAATGCAGCAGCATTACCCGGCGCACGCTCCCAGTGACGTAAGTCAGCAAGACTCACATCAAGATCATCATCCACTCCTTTTACCTCCGGTGCTGCCGGAAAGTTAAGAGGAAGAATGACTGGTGCTTTAGTTGCTTTAATCGCATCTAAACGAGCGTATTCAAAACCAGAGCCAACAAAAGTTACAGGAACTTTAAATCCACTAAAGACATCATAGGCACGCAGCAAGTCTTTATCGTCAGACACTTTAAAAACTATGCCTTCTTGCTCTATGGGAGCTAATTCTGCCAGTGCGGCATTATATTCTACCGGGCCGTTGTAAGCTTGTTTGCCAGCTGCGTCTTCATACCAGGCAGCATCAGACAAAGTTTGTCGAATCAACGCAATAGAGCCCATTAAAGAAGATGGATATTGTTGCTTTGATGAGCCTTTATCGAACGAACCAAAATGTCGTGCTTTGGCATTGTACACGGCATTATTAGCAATCGTATCGGCTAGTGACACAGTGGTCGCTTGCCCTTGGAAAATACCGTCTAAGCGAGCTGATTGAACCGCCGTAAAGCCCTGTTCGATGTAGCTTTTAGCATCTTTACTTGAGGTTGCGAAAGAATCCACCCAATCTACTTGAGCATGAATTGCATCGTTCGCTGCGTTACCACCTTCACGCTTGTTGTTGTATTGCGGTGGTTGACTGCGATAAGGCGCACGTTCACCACCATTCGCTTTAGGCAAACCGTAGTCGCTGTATGCGTCAATGAATCCAGGATAAATCGTGTGACCACTCGCATCTACAACCCGAGCGCCAGCAGGAGCTTGATTATTAGTTAAGATAGATTCAATTTTACCATTGCGGATAACTAATGTGGCATTCTTAAGTTGTTTTCCTGGCTCTGTAACAACTGTAGCATTTTGTAGTGCCACAAAACTTGAACTGTGGTCGTGTAACCCTTGTACTGGCGTTGTTTGTGATGCCATGACAGTAGCCGGTAAGGCTGCGCATAGTGCCAACGCCAGTTTACTTAGGTGATTATTCCCTTTCATCTGGTTCCCCTTAATAAGGTTTTGTGATTATTATCATGCTACAGTAAATTGAGTCTTATCAGTGTGCAATCCATTTAGGGATGAAAAGCGTACTGCAAACGTTAAATAGCTAAAATCAAGGAGATTATTATGCGTTTAAAATCAGCTCTGTGGTCATGTCTAAGCGGCATTGTAGTGTTTGGTGCGGTAGCTTTCAGCCCGGTGCAAGCACAACATGCCTTTAATGATGCCGATAAAGCCGTAGAATATCGTCAAAAAGCACTCTCGCTCATGCAAAATAACTTTGCTTACCTTGGCGATATGGTGAAAGGTGATATGGAATTTGATGGTGAAATTTTTAAAGCTCGAGCGGCAGATTTTTCAGCCTTAAGCGCTATGCCTTGGATTGGCTTTAGCCAAACTGGTGCAATGCCAGGTAATAACAGCGATGCTTTACCTGCCATTTGGGATAATTGGGACGACTTTATGCAGCGCGCCGAGTCATTTCAACAAGACGCTGCAGCCTTAGCTGCGGCAGCGGAGTCTGGTGACCAAGGTGATATTCGCAAAGCCTTTATGGCCGCGGCGAAAAACTGCAAAGCCTGCCACGACCAATACAAAGACTAAACCAATACTTAGTTAATGAAGAAATAGAATGCGGTAGCCAGTGCGGCTACCGCTATTATTGCCCACCAAGCATTGACCAAACGCGGCGCTGCTACCCCTTCTCGTTTGCCGTGAATCATGGCCGCAACTAAGTTAATGCCGCGTAAGCGATAGAGAATAATTGCGACAACATGCAACACCACAACAGCAATCAACACATTAAAGTTATCTTTGTGAATACCCGTTAAAAAATCTGACAAGTCACCGCTTACAGCACTAGCCAGCGGGCCACTAAAGAAAATCTCATCATCGGCAAATAACCCTGTGGTAAATTGCACCAACAATACTAGCAGTAGAGCAACGACCGCCCAGCCACCAGCTGCATTATGAGTATTGCCTGGTTGATACTGTCCTTGCCCTAATTCTTTGAAGTGCTCAACGACTGCAGCAGGGCCTTTTACAAAGCGACTAAAGCGTGCTGATTCACTACCGAAAAGGCCCCACAGTATGCGTGCAACGATTAAACCGCCCAATATGCCAGCCAACTGTAAGTGACGTTCCATTTCACCCTGCTCGGCGGTCCACCAAAGCGCTACCACTAAAGCGACCATCAGCCAGTGATTAAGCCTCACGAATGCGTCCCAAATTTTTACCCGTTGCATTTTCTTCTTTCCTTCTGTTCAATAGCTAGTAACAACAATCAATCATAGGAGTACCCAATGACCGCAGCAAACGCTCACTCAGCACCCGCCAAAGTCTTGGTAGTTGATGATGACTTTATTTCGCTTGAAGTGCTCAAAGCTATGTTAAGTCATTATTCTGTCGAAATTATTACCGCTCAATCTGGTTCCGAGGCTGTTGCTAAAACACTAGCTGAACGGCCTGCTTTGCTTCTCCTAGACCAAGAGTTACCGGATTTCACTGGCCTTGAAGCCTATTGCAAAATCGTTGCGGAGTTAGGTGATGACGCCCCTCTAGCAGCCATGATCAGCGGCCATAGCACAGCCGAAATAAGCGCAGAATGCCAAACGATTGGAATCAAACATCAGCTGACTAAACCGGTATCTCCCACCCAATTAGCTGATTTGATGGCTATCGCCAGCGGTATCTAACAGCCGCTGGCTATCGCTTAAAAAGCGCTCGGCAAATTCGCCAAAATACTCGCGCACACGAGTAAACTCTTGTAAAAATTCATCTTTACGACCTTGTTCGAGCCGCTTTAGTTCCATTTCAAAACGCTGAACATAACGCCTTAACATAGCAATATTATTCGGCTCAGCCAGCAATATATCGGCGTACAGCTCGGCATCTTGGGCAAACAGACGCCCTACCATCATCAGCTCGAGGCGATAGATTGGTGAACTTAAATCTAATAACTGCTGCAGATCAGCTTGTTCTGCGGCTAAATGCGAACCATAGACAAAACTAGATAGGTGTCGCAGTACCTGCACAAACGCCATCGCTTGGTCATGTGCTGCTGCTGTGAGCGCCTTAATATGGGCACCCCAGCGTTCAATGCTTGCTAATAGCCATTGGTATTGGTCTTCATCACGACCATGGCAGGCCACCACTAACTGCTTAGCTAGGGTGACTTGTTTGGGGCCAAACATTGGGTGAAGGCCCACAACAGGGCCACTATGTTTGGCCAACATGGCATTCAAGGGTTGCCGCTTTACACTGGTTAAATCTGCCAAAATACAACCTGGAGGCAAGCTGGGTAATGCTTCAATAACAGTCAAGGTATGAGCTATAGGCACGGATATCAGCACTAAATCTGCTTGCTCGCAAAAATGCTCGGCGTGCTGCCAATCGTCTTTATCTAGTATGAGTACCTTAGCGCCAGCAGAGCTAAATAAACGTACGAAAAGTTGCCCCAGCGCCCCGTTACCACCAACTATCACTACTGTCTTGTCATTTAAATGCACATCTGCCGCTTGCTGCTGTTGATAAGACTCGCGAATAATGCGGCGCAGCACATCTTCAATAAGATCGGGAGAAAGTCCAGCTTGCTCCGCTTGTTTGCGCTTCGCTACCAGCATGCTTGCTTCTCGTTCGGGAACATACAATGGCTGCCCTAATTGGCGTTTCACCACCCCCACTTCTGCTGCAAGTTGTCTGCGTTTAAGAAGGATCTGAACCAATTCACTATCGGTGTTATCAATGGCCTCGCGCAGTTGCTGCAAGTGCTGCTGTGGATCTAACATGGAAGGCTACCTCATGCATTATTGGGGGAGTGAATCATGTGCTTATTTGTACCATAAAAAAACCCGCCAGCGGCGGGTTTTTCGATATAAGCTTGAGCTAGCTTATTTAGCTGACAACTTCTCACGGATACGTGCAGATTTACCTGAACGCTCACGTAGGTAGTAAAGCTTAGCGCGACGAACCGCACCTTTACGCTTAACTACGATGCTATCAATGATTGGGCTGTGTACTTGGAAAGTACGCTCAACGCCTTCACCGTTAGAGATTTTACGAACGGTTACTGCGCTGTGTAAGCCACGATTACGTTTTGCGATAACCACACCTTCAAATGCCTGAACGCGCTCACGGTTACCTTCAGTTACTTTAACATTAACGACCACTGTATCGCCTGGCGCGTACGCCGGCAGGTCGGTTTTTAATTGCTCGTCTTCGATCGCTTTGATCAAATTCTGACTAACTTTTGCCATAATAGCCTCACTTGCCTAGATTAACTGCCCGATTCGTTATCAGTTGCAACTTGTTGTTGATCAATAAAATCATCTAAAAGTCGCCGCTGCTCGTCAGTCAGAGCTAGGTGATTAATTAATTCAGGACGTCTTAACCAGGTACGACCTAGTGATTGTTGTAGACGCCACTTGCGTATATTTTCGTGGTTACCGCTGAGCAATACAGCAGGAACCGCCTCACCATCTAAAACTTCTGGTCGTGTGTAGTGTGGGCAATCTAACAACCCGGTGGCAAAAGAATCTTCGCTAGCTGAATCTTGATGTCCTAAAACTCCAGGAATCATTCTAGCAACAGCATCAATTAACACCATGGCCGGTAATTCACCACCACTTAACACGTAATCTCCAATCGACCATTCTTCATCAACATGACGAGTAATCACTCGTTCATCAATGCCTTCGTAGCGACCGGCGATTAGGATAAGTTGGCTATACTGAGCTAATTGCTTAACTCCAGCATGATCCAACTTGCGACCTTGAGGTGATAAATAAATCACCTTAGCATCGGCCCCAAGCTGCTGTTTGGCTGCTGCAATCGCATCAGTGAGCGGCTGCACCATCATTAACATGCCTGGCCCGCCTCCATAGGGACGGTCATCAACGGTACGATGCCGATCGTGGGTAAAATCACGCGGATTAATCAGATGAATATCCAATAACCCGTCACGAACCGCCCTGCCGGTCACACCGTTGTCGGTAATGGCTTGAAACATTTCAGGAAAAAGGCTAATCACCCCTACCTGTAATTGTTTAGTCATTAAAAATCCGACGGCCAATCAACAATAATGCGCTGAGCTGTTTTATCTACTGACTGCACATATTGACTCTGAATAAACGGAATCAAACGTTCAGTGCGACCAAACGCATCATTATTGTTCGCTTTCACCACCATCACATCATTCGATGCTGTGGCCATAATCTGGTCAACTACCCCCATGTTATAACCGTCAGTGTTCACTACAGTCATACCAATCAGGTCGCGCCAGTAAAATTCATCCGCTGGCAATTCTGGCAATTGTTCTGCTGGGATAATGATGTCAGCACCAGTCATTAAATGAGCTTGGTCCCGATCTTCAATGCCAGCCAACTTCGCAATCAGTCCTTTATTATGTCGACGCCATTCTTCGACCGTGACTGTTTGCTGCTTGCCTTGGATTACAATTTGCCAAGGGCTGTATGTAAAAATGGCTTCCGCATCGTCGGTATAGCTTTGCACCTTAAGCCAACCTTTAACACCGTATACGGCACCAAGTTGACCAAGTACTACTGTTTCAGATGTTGTGCTCATAGCTACCTAATGCGCAATAAAAATTAAGCCGCTTTGCGAGCGTCTTTAACTAACTTAGCTACACGCTCAGATAAAGTCGCGCCAGTACCAACCCAGTGGTCAACACGATCTAAATCTACGCGTAAGGTTTCTTCTTGACCACGAGCTAGTGGGTTGAAGAAGCCTACATTTTCAATAAAACGACCGTCGCGGGCATTGCGACTGTCAGTAACTACCATTTGGTAGAATGGGCGTTTTTTAGCGCCACCACGTTGTAAACGAATGGTTACCATTACGTTCCTCGATACAGTTTTAATGTTAAGTAAATAGTAAAAGCTCCGACCTAGGTCGAAGAGCCGCGCAATTTTACCGAAATTTGTGCGAAATGCAAGTTTTGTCTAGCGTTTGGGGAACATGCCTGGCGGTAATTTACCACCCATGCCACCTAGGCCGCGCATCATTTTTGCCATTCCGCCACCTTTCATTTTCTTCATCATCTTTTGCATCTGCATAAATTGCTTCAGCAATTTGTTCACGTCTTGCACTTGAGTACCAGACCCAGTCGCGATTCGACGCTTGCGAGAGCCCTTGATTAAATCTGGATGCTCTCGCTCTTTCGGAGTCATGGAGTTGATGATAGCCTCCATCCGAACCGTTACTTTATCGTCAAGTTGGCCTTTCATTTGTGCTGACATATTGCCCATCCCCGGCAATTTATCCATCAGCCCCATCATGCCGCCCATATCACGCATCTGCGCCAACTGGTCACGGAAGTCTTCTAACGAAAACTTACCTTCTTTCATGACCTTTTTGGCTACTTTCTCAGCTTTTGCTTTATCAACTTTTTGTTCTAGCTCGTCAATCAAGGAGAGCACGTCGCCCATCCCTAAAATTCGCGAAGCTACCCGCTCAGGATGGAACGGTTCTAACGCAGTATTCTTTTCGCCAACCCCCAAGAACTTAATGGGCTGGCCAGTAATATGACGAATCGATAAAGCAGCACCGCCGCGAGCATCACCATCTGTTTTAGTCAGCACCACCCCGGTTAATGGCAGCGCTTCGCTAAACGCCTTAGCGGTATTTGCCGCATCTTGACCAGTCATGGCATCTACCACAAACAGCGTCTCAATTGGCTTGATGGCCGCATGCAACTGTTTGATTTCCGCCATCATCTGTTCATCAATTGCGGTTCGTCCGGCAGTATCCACCAACACCACATCCATAAACTTTTTGCGGGCATGCGCGATGGCAGCCTCGGCAATGGCAACAGGCTGCTGACTTATGTCTGATGGAAAAAACTCAACTTCAACTTCCGCTGCTAGGGTTTCTAACTGCTTAATCGCTGCAGGACGGTAGACGTCCGCACTCACCACTAACACTTTTTTCTTTTGCTTTTCGCGTAAATAGCGCGCTAGCTTACCCACACTGGTGGTTTTACCCGCACCTTGTAAGCCAGCCATCAACACCACGGCCGGCGGCTGCGTAGCTAGGTTAAGTGGGACATTGCCATCCCCCATCGCATGCTCAAGCTCTTTTTGAACAATCTTTAAGAACACTTGCCCTGGCGTCAGGCTTTTATTCACCTCAGCACCCACAGCTTGTTCTTTTACCCGTGCGACAAATTCACGCACCACCGGTAACGCCACGTCGGCCTCGAGCAGTGCCATTCGCACTTCACGCAAGGTTTCTTTAATGTTTTCTTCCGTTAATCGACCACGCCCGCTGATGTTGCGTAACGACTGGGATAAACGTTCACTTAAATTTTCAAACATGCCAATGCATCCACTTTCTATCTGGGTTGTTGACCATATTGCGCCGAGTATATCTTAATTCAAGCAAAGTTTCCTGATCCTATTGGGTTTAGCAACAACAATGCATATACTAGGTTTACTTGTTTCAATGCTGATGATACCTATGATTATCTTGCTTTTAATTACGTTAGCTCTCTATGTGGTTAGCGCCATTGTGGTTTGGCGAGGTCTCACCCGTGCTCAAGCGGTACGCTGGCAGTGGTTATTGCCGTTTGCGGCACTGCTTTGTCATGCTGGCTTATTATGGAGCTACCTGAAAAGTGACGACTTTGAGCATTTGAATATAACCAGCAGTTTAAGCACCGTAGCGTTTTTATTGAGCGCGCTCACTTTAGTTAAGAATAAGCGTGCCAACAGCCTGCTATTGCGTCCTATCATTTACATTTTTGCCGCAGTCAGTCTGGTGCTGATGGTAGCTAGCCCGGTTAATTGGGGTGCTAGCGTTGATATTGCGAATGGTCTAGCCATTCACATCGTCTTGTCACTACTGGCCTACGCAGTGCTAGTACTCGCGAGTTTATATGCGGTACAAATTCTTTATCTTACCTATTTACTCAAACATCATCGCAGTAACTTACTAACAGGTTACTTTCCGCCGCTCATGACCGTAGAGCGTTACTTTTTTCGGTTGGTTGCGACCGGTACCTTGATGTTGTTGTTGGCTATTAGCAGTGGCTTTATCTTTCTCGACAACATGTTTGAACAAGGTCAAGCTCACAAAACCATCCTTACCTTCATCGCGTTAATCATCTACGCCATGGTGCTATTTTTCCATCGTGTTAGAAAGGTACGCGGACGCAGCTTAGTTATCGCTAGTGTGGTTGGTAGCGGTATTCTGACACTCGCTTATTTTGGTAGCCGCGTGGTGAGAGATATTCTGCTTTCGATGTAATCATTAACGCAAATTTACTACCCATACGCATTATTCACCGCATTTCAACGCTATCTGCTTGACTTGATTAGTGGGGTGATTAAATTAGACCTAATTATTTTAAAAACAGGTAAGTTTTTTTGGACGCAATATCAACCTCAACCCTAGTCATCATGCTGGCGGTTTTACTTATTTGCTCAGCATATTTTTCGGGTTCAGAGACTGGCATGATGTCGGTCAACCGTTATCGACTAAAACATTTAGCACAACAAGGACACCCCGGCGCAAATCGCGTTCAGTTTCTGCTTGACCGTCCTGATCGTCTGATTGGCCTGATTCTGATTGGCAACAACTTAGTCAATATAGCAGCGTCTTCTATTGCCACGATTCTTTGTATTCGACTCTTTGGTGATGCCGGTATTGTTGTTGCAACTTTTGGCCTGACCTTACTGGTATTAATTTTTTCTGAAGTTACCCCCAAAACTATTGCTGCGCTCCATCCAGAGCGCGTTGCCTTTCCTAGCTCGTTGCTACTCAAGCCTATGCTTACGCTTCTTTATCCGGTAGTGGCGTCAGTAAACTTTATTACCAATGGTTTTATGCGCATGCTTGGAGTTAATCCAGCGGCCGCTGGTAGCCAAGACGCTCTCAGTTCAGACGAGTTGCGTTCCGTAGTGAACGAAGCTAGCTCGATGATTCCTAGTAGTCACCAAGAGATGCTATTAAGCATTCTTGATTTAGAGAAAGTGACCGTGGAAGATGTGATGGTACCACGTGCAGAAATCGCCGGTATCGATGTGCAAGATGATGTGAAATCGATGATCAAACAGTTGAGTCAAAGCCAACATACTCGACTGTTACTGTATCGCGGTGAAATTGATGATGCGATTGGTTTTTTGCATGCTCGCGATATCATGCAACTGCTCACCAAGAACAACCAAGAAACCGATAAAGCTGAAATTATTCGTTCGGCACGGGATATCTATTACATCCCTGAGGGGACCCCACTCAACGTGCAATTGCTGAAGTTTCAGCGCGCCAAAGAGCGCATTGGTCTGGTCGTTGACGAATACGGCGATATTCAGGGTTTAGTGACCTTAGAAGATATTCTCGAAGAAATCGTTGGTGACTTTACTACTAGCATCGCACCGGCACCGAGTGAAACGGCGCAACTGCAAGCTGACGGCTCAGTATTGGTAGAAGGTGTGGCCAATATTCGTGATTTAAATAAAGAAATGAATTGGCAGCTGCCTACCGATGGACCAAAAACTGTCAGTGGCCTGATCATTGAGCAGCTGGGCGATATCCCACAATATCCGTTGTGCTTACGCATCAATGGCCACGCCATTGAGATTGTCGAGAGTACTGACAGCTTAGTTAAACGGGTGCGTTTTTTAGCCGAAGAACAGACGCCATAACCAACCACGTTGTAAGTCTTCTTCACAGCCTCGTAGTTGCTCCCCGTAACGCGAGGCCCGCTCAGCGACACGTTTTGAGGTGTTAACTAACCACTGTTTGTTGCGGTAGGTACCGCGTTTATAGCCGCCCCACCCTTCGTGATAATTTAAATACTGAGCGTAGGCATCCCATTTAGATACGCCATTAACTTGGTGGCTTTTATGAATAAACCATCCCATGAAATCAATCGCATCATCAAAATTATCGCGCGAGGACCAGCTGTTTCCCGTTTCGCGTACGTAATCTTCCCAGGTCATTGTTTTTGCTTGTGAATAACCGTAGGCACTACTGACCCGTCCCCAAGGAATCACCCATAACAGATAATCTCGAGGCGGCAAAGCATCGGCTTTGAACGAGCTCTCTTGGTACATGATGGCCATCGGCACTTGGATCGGAACGCCCCACTTGTCGCGCATGTTAGCGGCTGCATCGTACCAATCTCGATTCTCATAAAAGATCTTACATAAATTTTCAGGTTCTTTCGGTGGCGGTGTAGCACACCCACTTAACAGAGTTGCTACTAAAGCCGCCACTACCCCTGCTGCTACCCGTACCTTCATGCCATCTCGTCCGTTTGTGCTTGGGGTGCAGCACTTTGTGCCGCCGACGCAAAGTATTCCGTTAGAAAATCGCTGAAGCTAGTGAGTTCATCTTGCTGTTCAAGTTGCAATTGTGCATCTAGCGAAGCTTCACGCAAGCGCTCAAATTCCGCTTCAGTAAAATATTGTAACGGCCGTTCTAGCAACTGCGCTTTGTAGGCGTGCGCCAAGCGCATCCCAACTTCAATGTTATCTAAACCTTGTTCTAACAACTGCGCCATAAATTGGCCAGACAAGGTGAGTTCAGGGTTCAGTACGGCTCGATATTGATCAGCTACCGTCTTCGTGTAGTCATCCGTTGCATGAGCTTGATCAAATAACTTAGCTAGGCTCTGTAAGTCGGCAAAAATATCTTCTAACCAGTCAGCAATCGGGCGTTCATAATCACCATCAAGCAAAGTTAGGCGCGGGTTACGACCATCCATAACCACCCGATTAAAATTCTTATCCGCCACTACCTGTGCATCCCAATCCATAGTCGGGCTTGGCTTTAACACGCAATACATGAGTAGCATATCTAAAAAACGCATTTGCGCTGCGGTTATACCCACATTACTAAAGGGGTTCACATCCAATGCACGAACTTCAATATATTCAACCCCAGCTCGAGCTAATGCTTGCGTTGGCGTCTCACCAGCACGAGTAACTCGTTTGGGTCGAATCGGTGAATAAAACTCATTTTCGATCTGTAGAATATTGGCATTGAGCTGGCGATAAGTATCTCCATCTTTTACGCCAATTTTGGCAAATGCCGTCGAGGGTGTGGAAATCGCCCGACGCAAACCAGCCACATACTCGTTCAGCGAGTTGTAGGTGATTTTTAAATCCGCTTGTTCTTTATTGGTGTAGCCTAAGTCACTCATTCGTAATGAGGTGCCATAAGGCCGATACACAGTACCTTTGCCAGTTTCACTAAAGTCCATGTTGCCTTCGGTATGGCGCAAAAAAGACTTACAAATGGCAGGTGAGGCACCAAATAGATAAGGGATAACCCAACAGATCCGCTTGTAGTTACGAATCAAACCAAAATATTTCGCAGACACAAAATCACTGGTTAAGGCCACCTGCTCTTGCTCAGCAAGGATCTCCCAGACACTATCGGGTACCGAAAAATTATAATGCACTCCAGCAATAATCTGCATCGCACCGCCGTAACGATGAGTCAAACCTTGTCGATACAAGGTCTTCATTTTGCCGCTATGACTTTGCCCATACTGAGCAATCACAATGTCGCTTTCTTCACCCACAAAACATGGCATACTCAATGGCCAAAGCAGCTCGTCAGCTAAGTGCTGATAGGTAACCGTATGAATATCTTCAAGTTGCTGCAAGGTAATAGCAATATCAGTGCTAACTGGAGTAATAAACTCCATTAAAGTTTCAGCGTAGTCGGTAGTAATGAGTGGATGCGTTAACGCTGCTCCCAAAGCTAATGGATGAGGGCTTGGCGCCAATTTCGCTTGGGTGGTTATGCGCAATGCTTCGCGTTCAACACCACGCTGAATATCGCGTAAGGTTCCGATGTTCTCGGCGGTCGCTAACAGTGCGACGCTAGTGGCAAATTGTGACTGCAAAATAATTCCCTGCCTTGCTTAAACGAGCAAAGTTAAAGCCAACGATGTGTGCGCACGAAACCTGCAGAAAAGCATGCAACGGCAGTTGGGTTTAATTTTGCTCATAAGGTTGAACGACATCCCGAAATACTAAAGCTTTATCGCTCGTTAGTCTATGAAAGTATAGCAACTACCACCATTGGCACAGTGCCTAACTCGTGGCATCATACCAAGACTAGTAGCGCATACGGTGAACCTACCATGACAACTTTGAATTGGCTAAAGCGGCTGGGGCGCAAAGTAACTGCGGCATCTCATACGCAGCAAGACGCCGAACGGATTGCTATTAAAGAGCAAGAACTTGAAGCAGCGGCAGCAGCCAACCAAGCCAAGAGTGAATTCCTAGCTAATGTCAGCCATGAAATACGCACGCCTATCAATGCCATCTTGGGGATGACCCAGCTCTGCTTAAAAACTGACTTACACGACCAACAACGCGGCTATTTGCGCTCTATTGAAAACTCGTCAAAGACCTTGCTGGGCATTGTTAATGACATGCTCGACTTTGCTAAAATAGAGGCCGGCAAACTCAGTATTGAACATATCCCCTTCGATTTAGAAGAAGTACTCAGTAACTTAGCGGATATGTTTGCCTATCGCGCTTACGATAAAAATCTAGAGTTTATTATTAACCTCCCCACCAACATTCCTAAGCGTTTGATTGGTGACCCACTGCGGCTTAATCAGGTGCTAGTTAACTTGGTGAGTAACGCCATCAAATTCACCGAGCACGGTGAAATTGTCGTAGCTGTAACCCTGCTTGACCGCAGCGATCAGGATGTCTACCTACGTATTTCAGTCACTGATACTGGGATTGGGATGAACGAAGCGCAACGCGCTCAGTTATTTAATGCTTTTACCCAAGCTGACACTTCGACGACTCGCCAATATGGTGGTACTGGTTTGGGCTTGGCAATCAGCCAGCGCATTGTAAAACTGATGAATAACCACGGCTTAGGGGTATTGAGTAGTGTCGGTCAGGGCTCAACTTTCTTTTTGGAATTGAGTCTGCCCACGCAAACTGAGTTTAATCAAAACGGTCATGAATCTTTGCAAGCTCGATTACAGGGCAAACGGGTTCTGGCCATTGAGGATAATTTAACCACCCGCGAAATGCTCACGGAGCTATTACGCAGTTATGCGGTGGCAGTAACCACCTGTAGAAGTGCGGAAGAAGCCTTGCAGTGGCTCGAACAAGAAGACTTTGATGCCGTTATTGTCGATTGGCAGTTGCCAGGTATGGACGGTTTAAGCTTCTGTCAGAACGTGTTGCGCCAACCAGAACAAGCACCTCGCTTAATTCTTGCTACCAGCTATCATGCTCAAGACATGATAGCTCAAGCGAAACAGCTTGGCGTGGCTGAGTACATTGTTAAACCTTACACCAGTTCAGCACTGCTGCGAGTGTTATGTTCGGCATTAGCACTTACAACGGAAACCACCATGCAGCCTCACCAAGGGGTACCATGTGATCTCTGCAATGCACCTGTGTTACTGGTAGAAGATAACGATATTAATCAGATTATTGCCAAAGAAATGCTGACTCATGCCGGCTTAGTCGTAGACTTAGCAAGAAATGGCCAAGAGGCTGTTGCTAAGGTAGCCGAAAAGCAATATGCCTTGGTATTTATGGACATACAAATGCCGATTATGGATGGCTTAACCGCCGCCGAAAAAATTCGCGCACTGTATTCCTACCAGCAGCTGCCTATTATAGCCATGACTGCCAATACCAGTAGCGAGGACATTGAACGCTCATTAGCCGCTGGTATGCAGGACCACATTAGCAAACCTATCGATGAGCAACGATTATTACAAGCCATTAATAAGTGGTGTGTACGCGGTGATTATGCAGCTCAATCAGCTCAGCCCACAACAACGCCTACTACGGTAAGCAACAACAGCCGTCAACGTTATCCCAATCACCGAGATATCGACTTTGCTAGCGCGCTAGACCGCCTCGGACATAATATTCCGCTTTATCAAAGTTTAGTGGAGCGGTTAACTGAGGAATACCAACAAGCACCGCAAAAAATTGTCGAGTTTTTAAGTAAAGGGCAACATGATCAAGCTCGACGCTTTTTTCACTCACTTAAAGGTGCTGCAGCGAACTTAGGTTTAACCAGAATTCATTTGGTGGCAAAACAACTAGAAGAAAGTATGGCGCAAGGTGCTATTGACCAAGTTGCTGACCAAATCGTGAAACTTGATCCCCTGCTTGAACAAGCACAACAGGCTGCTAGCGACTTAGCTTTGTGGCATCAACACCAGCAACAAAATGGAGACACGCCATGATCCGCCTCTTATTTTTAATTCCGTTGGTGCTGAGCATCGCTTGGTTTATCTACTTACGGGTTAATGGCTGGACCTTCAAGCAAGGTCTGCGAGGCTTTATTTATATTGCGATAGTTAGCGGTTTTATTGCGCTTTTCTATAGCTTAATGCTGTGGCTAACCGGTCGATAAAAATGAATCCAGCTCACAGAGTTCCGTGAAACGTGACTCTTATGAGCTGGAAACTATCAGTTAACTTTAATTACCCATTATCCAACCGGCTCATTAACCGACTAATGCTAGCAAAATACCAGCTGCTACTGCTGAGCCTAAGACCCCTGCGACGTTTGGACCCATCGCATGCATTAACAAAAAGTTCTGAGGATTAGCCTCTAGCCCTACTTTGTTAACCACTCGAGCGGCCATTGGCACCGCAGATACACCGGCTGCACCAATGAGTGGATTAATCGGAGTTTTACTAAACTTCGCCAGCACTTTGGCCATCAATACTCCTGACGCCGTACCTACGGCAAAGGCGACTGCACCTAGCACCAAAATACCTAGGGTTTGCACTGACAAGAATTCTTCGGCTGATAACTTGGAACCGACCGCCAAACCTAAGAAAATAGTGACAATATTGATCAGTTCATTCTGCGCCGTTTTACTTAAGCGTTCGACCACTCCGGCCTCTCGCATTAAGTTACCCAAGCAAAACATTCCTACCAGTGGCGTGGCCGTTGGCAAAAATAGCAAGGTTAAAAGTAACACTGCAAGAGGGAATAAAATCTTCTCGCGGCGGGCAATCGGCCGTAATTGCTCCATTTGAATCTTACGTTCAGCTTCCGTCGTAAACAACTTCATAATTGGCGGCTGAATGATGGGTACTAACGCCATGTAGGAATAGGCAGCCACGGCAATAGCCCCCAGTAAGTCTGGGCTCAACCGTGAAGCAAGGAAAATAGCGGTAGGTCCATCAGCACCACCAATGATGGCGATAGCTGAGGCATCCGCTAAACTAAAGTTGAAGCCAGGAATGAAGTTTAAGGCAATCGCACCCAGTAAGGTTGCAAAAATACCAAACTGAGCCGCAGCACCAAGCAATAACGTCCGTGGATTAGCAAGTAAGGGCCCAAAATCCGTCATCGCCCCCACGCCCATAAAAATCAACAGCGGGAACACGCCCGTTTCTATACCAACGTAATAGACGTAGTAAAGTAAGCCACCAGGCTCATTAAAGCCGGCCTGTGGGATGTTGGCTAGAATAGCTCCAAAACCAATAGGGAGCAGCAACAAGGGCTCAAACTTTTTACTAATGGCAAGATAAAGCAACAAGGCACCAACCGCCATCATCGCCGCTTGTCCCCAAGTAAAAGCTGAGATTGCCGTGCTATCCCAGAGAACTAATAAGCGCTCCATGCTGTTACCTCAAGGTTACCAGAATATCACCAACACTCACGCTATCACCTTCTTTTACCAGAATATCGGCGACGGTTCCGGCTTGGTGGGCTTTAATGTCCGTTTCCATTTTCATCGCTTCAAGAATGATAACAACATCACCTTCAGCTACCTGTTGACCTGGCTTGACCAGCAGCTTAAACAGGTTACCAGCTAAGGGCGCCTTGATTTCTGCCGTAGCGCTATCTGCTGCGGCAGCAGGTGCCGTTGTTGCGGTTGATTCAGCAGCGGTAGCTGAGGTAATAGTGCCGGAAGGCGCCACCTCTACTTTGAAGCGCTTGCCATCGACTGTGACATCGTAACTAGCTGCCTCGCCAGTACTACTTACACTTGGCTTATTATTCGCAACCGCCGGCGCTGACGGCTCCTGTGCTTGCAATTGCGGAGCCGGCTCGAACGCATCTGGATTGCCGCGATTTTGCAAAAACTTAAGACCAATTTGTGGGAACAACGCATAAGTAAGCACATCGTCGATCACCGCATCAGCAAGCTTAATGTCCTTTTCTTGTGCAAGCTGGTTAAGCTCATCAGCTAAGCTATCCAACTCGTTATCAAGCAAATCAGCTGGGCGGCAGGTAATAGGCTCTTTACCTTGCAGCACTTGCGCTTGCAGCTCTTTGTTTACCGGGGCTGCAGTGGCGCCATATTCACCCGTCAAAACACCCTTCGTTTCTTTGGATATCGACTTATAACGCTCACCACTAAGCACGTTAAGCACAGCTTGGGTGCCGACAATCTGCGACGTTGGTGTCACTAATGGGATAAACCCAAGATCTTCACGTACTTTCGGGATCTCCGCCAATACCTGATCAAATTTATCTAAGGCGCCCTGCTCTTTTAGTTGGCTCTCCATGTTTGTTAACATGCCACCTGGTACCTGAGCTAACAAAATACGCGCATCAACGCCCTTTAATGAGCCTTCAAACTGGGCATACTTTTTACGCACATCACGAAAATAACTGGCGATTTCTTCAAGCTTATCCAAAGCTAAACCGGTATCACGGTCGGTCCCTTCAGTCATAGCAACAATGGTTTCAGTGGCTGAGTGGCCATAAGTCATGCTCATTGACGAAATGGCGGTATCTAACATATCAATGCCCGCATCAATGGCTTTCTGATAGGTGGCTGTGCTTAAACCGGTCGTGGCGTGGCACTGCATGGCGATAGGGATATCTACGGCTTGTTTTAACGCACTAATGAGCTCAAATGCTGGCTCCGGACGCAATAACCCTGCCATATCCTTAATACAAATAGAATCACAGCCTAAATCAGCCATTTGTTGCGCCATCGTCACCCAAGTATCTAAGGTATGCACCGGGCTCACGGTATAAGAAAGCGTACCTTGGGCATGTCCTTCAACAGCTTTAGTAGCTTTAATGGCTGCCTCTAGATTACGCACGTCATTCATAGCATCAAAAATACGAAACACATCAACGCCATTCTCTTTGGCTCGCTCGACAAAGCGCTTTACCACATCATCGGCATAATGACGGTAACCTAATAAGTTCTGGCCACGCAAAAGCATCTGCTGTGGCGTTTTCGGCATGGCTTTTTTCAATTCGCGAATCCGCTCCCACGGGTCTTCGCCCAGGTAACGAATGCAGGCGTCAAAGGTTGCACCGCCCCAAGATTCCATTGACCAATAGCCCATATTATCAAGCTTCTCTGCTATCGGTAGCATGTCATCTAATCGCATTCTAGTTGCTAACAGCGATTGATGAGCATCACGTAAAACTAGCTCGGTTAACTGCAACGGTTTTTTCATCCGAGGGGTCCTCTTATTCTTTTATTAGTGATTGCGACGGTACTGATGCACTGCTGCTGCAATCGCAGCATATTCAGCAGCGTTCGGCGCAGAGGTGGCGGGGGTATTGCTGGTGGTCGTTACTTCCGGCGCATCGGCCAGTTTACGTAACACCGCCATAGCACCTATTAATAGGCTCAGAAACGCAAATACTGTGACCATACCGGTCACCATGATCATTAAAGCGTCAGTAAAGAGCTCTCCCATGACTTACCTCTTTTGTTAAAAAGATATCAACATCCTAGCTGAAAAGCAGAATAACACAAAGTAGTTCATTACGAGACTTATCACGGGCTATACGAGTCATAAGCGGGAGTTATAGGTTTTTAAGCAACAGATTCGAAGGGTTAGGTTTGAATTTATGGATAGATGAGTGCGATGTTTGCGTACTGGAGATTTATTTGGATAACTTTGGAATAATTTTGGGATAATTTTGGGATAATTTTGGGATGATTCTGGAATAACTAAGGAGGAGATGAAGTGGCGCACTCGGGAGGACTTGAACCTCCAACCGCTCGGTTCGTAGCCGAGTACTCTATCCAATTGAGCTACGAGTGCACATTCATATTGATAAGACGATTTGCATTTTGCTGTTGAAACAATGGCGCACTCGGGAGGACTTGAACCTCCAACCGCTCGGTTCGTAGCCGAGTACTCTATCCAATTGAGCTACGAGTGCGTTGGTTTGTTTCACAAAATGGCGGTGAGGGAGGGATTCGAACCCTCGATAGAGCTACAAACCCTATACTCCCTTAGCAGGGGAGCGCCTTCAGCCTCTCGGCCACCTCACCGCTTGTCTTGTGGCGATGAATGATAGCGACCTTGAAAAATATGTCAAACAGTTTTTTCTATTTCAGCGTTCGTTTGTGGGATTTTTAGGCATCTCGACTAAATTTTCCACACAACCGCTAATTTAGAGTGTTTTGCTAGCAATCGCACAATCAAAAAAGCTGACCCGTGGGCCAGCTTTCAGACATTACTCTATTAAGGCTCTTCAGACTTGTCGCCGTCTTGATGTTCTGCCTGAATTCGATTGTATATTTCTTCGCGATGTACTGAGACATCTTTAGGTGCATTGACGCCAATACGAACTTGGTTACCTTTCACACCAAGTACCGTAACAGTGACATCGTCACCTATCATTAACGTCTCACCCACTCTGCGGGTTAAGATTAACATGTGCCCACTCCTTCCCTACATCCAATTTCCAGACGGTTTGGCATCACACCTCACCGCAGTTTCAGCCTTTCTTAAAGTCGTATCAAATATATCACAAACGTTATAATAGTCACGCACCCTGTGCGTTTTTGTGCAGTTGGATATAAACCGATGTTCTTTATTCTAACAGGCTTTATCTATTTGCACACCCGCACAGGGATGTTTCCGAACATTTTCAGGCGACCATCTATCGCAATAATTCAGTAATCTTCTCTTTAGCCGCGGCTAACGCAGCTGGGATCTGTTCTGGATGTTGTCCACCGGCTTGCGCCATATCTGGACGACCACCGCCTTTGCCACCAACCGCTTGTGCTGCGGTGTTAACCACATCGCCAGCTTTCACTCGTTGGGTCAAATCTGACGTGACACCTACGATTAAACTTACTTTATCGTCGGTGGCGAGGGCTAGTACCACCACACCACTTTGCAGCTGATTTTTCAAATCATCAACCATACTGCGTAATGCCTTAGATTCTACGTTATGTACTTGCGCCACGATCACTTTAACATCGTTTATTTTTTCGGCACCAGCCACTAAATCAGAACCAGCATGAGCTGCTAGCTGTTGCTGCAGTTCAGTTATGGTCTTCTCCAAGCCTTTGCTGCGCTCTTGCTGTTGGGTGATACGTTCAACCAAGTGCGTCCAATCCGTTTTGAACAGTCCAGCAGCCGCTCGTAGCTGCTGTTGTTGTTGCAAGGTGTATTGGCTTGCAGCCATACCAGTAACGGCTTCTATCCGGCGAACACCCGAAGCTATACCTGCTTCACTAACAATACGCAATGAACCAATATCACCGGTTCTTTCCACGTGGGTACCGCCGCACAATTCCATCGAAAAATCGCCCATACGAACTACGCGCACTTGATCATCGTATTTTTCGCCAAACAAAGCCATGGCGCCAGCAGCTTTAGCAGCATCAATTGACATCAACTCAGCTTGCAGTGCGTGATTACTAACTATCTCTTCGTTAACTTGGCGCTCAATAGCATCTAATTGAGCTGCGGTTACTGGTTCGAAGTGAGAAAAGTCAAAACGCAAACGCTCAGCAGTAACCAAAGAACCTTTTTGCGTCACATGCTCACCAAGTAGATTACGTAGCGCTGCATGCAATAAGTGGGTTGCTGAGTGGTTTCGTTTTATCGCAGCACGGCGCTCAGCATCAATATGGGCTTGTACCGAGTCACCAAGGTTGATGGCAGCTGTGGTGTGACCATGATGAGCAATTGCTTTGCCGATATATTGCGTATCGGTAACAATAAATTCGCCACCATTAACGATGAGCTTACCAGTATCGCCAATCTGGCCACCGCTTTCGGCGTAAAATGGTGTTGCCGAAAGTACCACAATACCCCGTTGCTCGGCGGCTAAATGTTCTACTTGCTCACCATCAGCGAACAACTCAACCACCTGTGCGCTACCAGCAACCTGATCGTATCCTGTAAATTCGCTGCGCTGCGCGGATTTTAAACGCTCGTTATAATCCATACCAAAATTAGACGCTTGCTGAGCGCGCTGACGTTGTTCGTCCATCGCTTTGGCAAAACCTGCCTCGTCTACCGTCAGCCCTTTTTCGCGCGCCATATCAGCGGTCAAATCCATCGGGAAGCCATAGGTGTCATACAGTTTAAACACCAAATCTCCTGGCAACACCGAGCCTTCTAACTCGGCTAAGGCATCGTTTAAAATGGTTAAACCACGCTCAAGTGTTTTACCGAACTGTTCTTCTTCGCGCTTCAGTGCCTGTTCAATCACACTTTGCTTATCAACCAACTCGGGATAAGCCTGGCCCATTTGCGTCACCAACTCGGTGACCAAACGGTAGAAAAATGGCCCTTTGGCACCTAGCATATTGCCATGACGAACTGCTCGCCGAATGATCCGGCGCAATACATAGCCACGACCTTCGTTAGACGGCTGCACCCCATCGGCAATCAAGAAGCTACATGACCGAATATGATCCGCAATAACGCGCAGCGACTTGCTGGTTAGATCTTCCGTACCGATAACTTTTGCCGCTGCTGCAATTAACGCCTGAAATAGATCAATGTCGTAGTTACTGTGAACATGCTGCAATACGGCGGCAATACGCTCTAATCCCATCCCCGTATCCACCGACGGCTTCGGCAATGGCAGCAAGGTGCCATCCGCTTGACGGTTATATTGCATGAATACTAGGTTCCAGATTTCGATATAACGATCACCGTCTTCTTCTGGTGTGCCTGGTGGGCCACCCCACACCTCAGCACCATGGTCGTAGAAAATTTCAGAGCAAGGACCACAGGGTCCCGTATCACCCATGGCCCAGAAGTTATCTTTGGCACCAATGCGCGAAATACGATCTGTAGGCACGCCAATTTCTTTGGCCCAGATGTCGTAAGCCTCATCATCTTCAGTAAAGACGGTCACCCATAATTTCTCTTTTGGCAGTTGCAATACACCGGTCAAAAATTCCCATGCGTATTGAATAGCTTCGCGTTTGAAGTAATCACCAAAGCTGAAATTACCTAACATTTCAAAAAAAGTATGGTGGCGTGCAGTATAGCCAACATTTTCTAGGTCGTTATGCTTTCCACCGGCGCGCAGACAACGTTGCGATGAGGTCGCTCTAACGTAATCTCGTTGCTCATCACCTAAAAACACATCTTTGAATGGCACCATTCCAGCATTGGTAAATAGCAACGTGGGATCGTTGCCAGGAATCAATGACGCCGAGGCGACTCGCTGATGACCTTTACTGGCAAAATAAGCAAGGAACGCTTCACGGATATCGGCACTGGTCATACTCATTGACTACTTCCTACGAGAAATTGGGTGTAAATGAATTAAAAGTTAGCGCAAAATCCTATCACGATTCATAGGGTACGCCTAGTCTGCCGCAGCGTCTGATTGACGTTGCAGAGCAATTTTTATGCTATCAAAAGAAAAACCCCGTTGTAACAAATGGCGAATCATTTTATCGCGTTGTTTTTGGTCCACCGGAGGCTGCTCACCAAATTTCTTGATGAGCCGCTGATAGCATTGCTGATGCCAGTCTGGCTGGTGCGCCAGCAATACTTGTTGTAACAGCGCTTCACTAATCCCTTTTTGTTGGGCTTGCGCCTGTATTTTTCGCACCCCATCGCCTTTTTCTAAGCATTGCTTAACCCAGCTTTCGGTAAACCTTTGATCACTTTGCCAGCCCAATTGCTGGGCTTTAGCAAGCGCTGCTTCTAATGGTTGCTGGGTAAAGCCTCGCTGCCGTAGTTTTTGCTTCAGCTCTAAGGCACTGTGTTCGCGACGGGCTAACAGTCGCAGCAGTACCTCTTCGGCCTGCTGTTGGTTAAGTTCTTGAGCGGTCTTTTTAGTATCAGTCATAAAAATTCAACTTTTAGCCTTAGTTGCGGTCCAACCATTTAATCAACCACACAATGGTAGCAAATAACTATCAAGGAATAAGCTATGTCACGGATTTCTAACTTAACTAAAGTTTCTCTCTTGCTGCTCGGCAGTACTTTTCTGTTGGGCTGCCAGCCCGCTTCTAACGCACCTTCAGCGCCGGCACGTACGATCCAAGTAAGCGGTGATGCTAGCTTAGTTGAAGTGCCTGACCGCATGCAATTTACGCTTTCTATTGGTCAAGAGGGACAACAACTGGTTCAGCTGAAGCAAACCGTAGACACTATCACCGCTGCGCTTTTACAACAATTAGAGCAACTCAATATTGCGAAGCAAGACATCAGTTCTTACCGACTCTTTACCCAACCTATGTATCACTATGACAACAACAAACGCGAGCTTAGCGGTTATCTTGTGTCACGTGAAATGAACATAGTGCTCCGTAATCCAGATCACTACGATAGTATTGTTGAATTTGCCCTCGCCCAAGGCGTGACCGATGTTGGCATGCCTAGGTATGATTTTAGCGATGCGCGGGCGCGGTATGATGAGGCCTTAGCAGCTGCCATTTCAGTGGCGAAACAAAAAGCAGAACTGATGGCGTCAGCGGCTGGCGCAGAGCTGGGCGAAGTGGTGCAAATTAGCGAGCATAGTCAAGCACCGAGAGCGGTCAAAACGCAAGCGGTTGAGGCCTTTAGAAGTAGAGCCATGGCCGATGTCAGCCTACCAGGCACCACTCAAATTGAAGCTCGAGTAAGCGTGAGTTTTGCATTACGCTAACGGGCGCCGCTATCTATTTCAGCCAACCTATAGCGGTCACTTAAGTTGGAATGGTGGCCGTCATGCAATGTAAACCACCTCCTGCTTTGATAAATTCGTCGGCAGCGGCTGCCAGTACCGATCGTTTACCAGCCCACTGCTGCATGATCTGTAGCGCCTCAGCATCGCTGGGTAAGCCAAACTGTGGCACTAACATACACTGCGTCAGATTAACTAAATTAACATAGCTGGCTAATAACGGAGTTGTGCCCCGAACTTTGACACCAGGTTGGCGCCTGATACTGGCAAATTCATCTGGCTCTGGGACAATCGCAGCAGGTTGCGGTAACACCAGAATATGATATGGCTCGCCGCAGACATTGGTTAATTGTCTTAATTGCTCTAACTGTGCAGCGTAATGCTGATACCACGGGCTTGAAGGCTGCGGTAAGCTGGTGACAAGGGTGTCAGGAGCGATAAATTGCGCATGATTATCGACATGGCCGCCAGTCTCATCCAGCGGATTAGCCCAGCGCAGCCATACAATTTGCTGAAGCTGTAACTGCTGCTTTAAATAGGCTTCTATTGCAACGAGTGGCCATTGCGGATTGTTACGCTGCACGCTGGCTTGATGTACGATTGCGGTGCCGGCACCATCCGTTGTGATCGCGCCACCTTCTAGTACCAGATCATGAGCGATAAAACGTTGGCACAAGCGCCGTGCCAGTTGTTTAGCGAAAGCTTGGTCTTGCTGAAAATCAGGGTACAGCCCATGCCAAGCGGTAAACTGAAAACCGTGGGCAAACAATTGCTCGGAACCGCCCCACTGCGGTGCGGTATAAAGCGGTGTGATATCTCGTGCCCAAGCATCGTCATAATTCAGCGCTAGCAACTCGACCGTTGCCGGCAGTTGGGTGCGAGCATACTCCAATTGGGTAGGATGGCAACCCACGAAAATATTGCAATAGGGAGCTGCTAATTGCACTAATTGCCGCAATTGTTGCTGGGCAGGTCGCCCTTGTAAACGCCATACATCATCACGATAAGGCCACAGCAACAACAGCGTCTGTTGTTGCTGCCAATCAGCTAATAACCCCATCCTTATTGGTTACGAGCTTTGCCGGATTGCTTAGTTTGTTGATGCTGAGTACCTTGCCGTGAACTAGGTTTGCCGGTAGCTTTACCAGTGCCTTTGCCCCGTACTTTACTAGGCCGATTGCTAGAGCGGCCACCAGCTCGCTCTTGCTGCTGCTCATTGAAAGCATCTTTTCTGCTTTCTTGACGGCGTGGCTTACCTTTTGGCTTAGCGGCAGCAGCCGGCTGTTTCGGCTCAGCTGTTTTCGAGCCAGAGCTACCTTTACGGTTCTGCTCCAGCTTTTGTGCCTGCATTCGACGAGCGCGTGAATAGCGCTTCTGCCGTGTTTCTTGCTGACGCGGATCAACAAAGCTACGCGTTTCTGCAGGTAATCCTACCAGTTCACGTAAGTAATTAATTTGCGTTAAGGATAACTCGCCCCAGCCGCTTTGTGGCAAGCCTTGTTCGAGTTTGATATTACCGTAGCGCACACGCATGAGGCGGCTTACTTGCACCCCTTGTGATTCCCATAAACGCCGTACCTCACGGTTGCGGCCTTCAGTTAACATCACGCGGAACCACTGGTTCATGCCTTCACCACCGCCACGTTTAATCTCTTTAAAAGCTGCCGGCCCGTCTTCTAGTTGTACGCCTTTTTTGAGTTTGCGCAACATTGCATCATCAACGTCACCAAACACTCGCACGGCGTATTCACGCTCAATTTCATGGCCTGGATGCATCAACCGGTTGGCCAGCTCACCATCGGTAGTAAAGAGTAATAGCCCCGAAGTATTAACATCCAAACGACCAACCGCAACCCAGCGTGCGCCCTGCATTCTTGGAAGTTTATCGTAAACGGTAGGACGCCCTTCAGGATCTCGTCGGGTACAAAGCTCGCCTTCGGGTTTGTGATACATCAACACGCGGCAAATGACATCTTCTGGCGGCTTAATTGTCACTTCATGGCCGTCAATACGAACTTTAGCGTCCGCATCAACACGTTCGCCAAGCGTGGCAACTTCACCATTAATACTGACTCGGCCTGCTGCAATTTTCGCTTCTAATTCGCGACGCGAACCATGGCCTGATCGGGCGAGAACTTTTTGTAACTTTTCACTCATTAGCATTTACTCTATATCTGTCGCTGTCTCAGCGGGTATCTGAGCTGCTTGCGCGCTATTCCTGAGCGGCGCCGGAGCGTCGGGAATAGCCGGTAATTCGGATAAATCCTGTAAACTAAAATAGTCCAGAAATTCGCTTGTAGTGGCATAAAGCTGGGGGCGCCCGGGTACTTCTCGATGCCCGACTACCTTAACCCAACCGCGTTCTTGCAAGGTTTTCATGATTTGCGAACTCACACTAACCCCGCGGATTTCTTCAATATCGCCGCGTGTAATGGGTTGTCGGTAGGCAATCAGTGCTAAGGTTTCTAGTAAAGCTTGCGAGTACCGCGGCGGCTTTTCTTGCCACAAACGGCTTATTATACCACCCAATTCGGTGCGCGTCTGAAATCTATAACCAGATGCAACTTGTTGCAGTTGCACACCTCGCTCCGCATAGTCTTGTCGTAATTCGTCCAATACCGCAAGCAACTGTTTTTTAGACACTTGTTCAGGAGCAAAGTAAGCTAACAACTGCTGTTCAGACAGCGGTTGCTCGGTAACAAACAAGAGTGCTTCCAAAGCTTGCTTAAGCTGTCTCAATTGCATCGGCAGTTACTCGTTGCGATAGATAGATGTCGCTGAAGGGTTCCACTTGGACCACCTCAATCAAGGCTTCTTTAACTAATTCTAAGGTAGCTAAGAAACTAACCACTACCCCCTGTCGGCCCTCGGCAGCAGTAAAAATCTCTTGCAGTCGAATGCGAGGCTTAGTCTGTAAGAGATCAAGAATTCGGCTCATACGTTCGCGCGTTGATAACTTTTCTCGTTCTACTTGATGGTGATGCTGTAATTGCGCCGTTGCCAATGCTTGACTAAAAGCCAGTGCCAATTCAGCCAAGCTGACGTTAGGTTCTGGTAATTCAAGCTGGTCTCGTACGTCCGTAGCTAATTGTATCGGTGAAAAATCGCGCCCTGCCTGTGGTAATTGCTCAAGCTGCGCAGCTCCCTGTCTAATGGCTTCGTATTCTTGGAGGCGCCGCACCAATTCCGCTCGTGGGTCGATCTCGTCATCGTCATCAGCAACCGGCTTAGGTAGCAACATCCGGCTTTTAATCTCGGCCAAGATTGCTGCCATCACGAGATAATCTGCTGCTAACTCTAACTTCAGCTCTTTCATCATGGCCACATATTCCATGTATTGCTGAGTTATGGGGAGGATAGGCAGTTCGACAATATCTAATTGCTGCCGCCGAATTAAATACAAAAGCAGGTCCATCGGCCCAGAAAAACTCTCGAGGATAAGCTCTAGTGCCTCTGGCGGAATATAAAGATCTTCCGGTTTTTCAATAACGGGTTCACCACGAACAAAACCCAACGGGAGTGATTGCTGCTCAGCCGGCATCATGACACCTACTAATCTGCAAAGGGCGTGATATCACCTGCACCAACCCGGCTTACCTTAACTTCATCGTCGGCCATATCAATCACGGTTGTTGGCTCTTCACCACGATGTCCACCATCTATGATCACATCCACCTGACGCTCAAGTCGTTCACGAATTTCGTAGGGATCCGACTCGGCAAATTCATTCTGCCCCAAGACTAAACTCGTCGACATGATTGGTTCGCCCATGGCTTCCAATAAAGCCATCGTGATAGGGTCATCGGACACTCGAATACCAATCGTTTTACGCTTAGGATTAAGTAAGCGCCTTGGCACTTCTTTGGTGCCCTTAAGAATAAAGGTGTAGCGCCCTGGAGTATTATTCTTGAGTAACCTAAAGGCGGTATTATCAACTCTTGCGTAAGTTGATAACTCCGATAAATCACGGCACATGAGGGTGAAATTATGCTCTTTATCGATATCACGAATTTGACAGATACGTTCCATCGCATTTTTATCACCGATACGGCAGCCAATCGCATAACCCGAGTCGGTAGGATAAACGGCTACCCCACCGCGCATAATAATCTGTACAGCCTGCTGTATCAGCCGCGCTTGCGGATTTTCTGAATGAATACTGAAATACTGGCTCATATCACTTCAACTTATTACGAGGGTTTAAATTAACTTACTGCCATGTATTCCATATTGGCACACAGTGTGCTGGTAGACAAAGATTTTTGCCTAACTCACGCCACCTACCTGGATTATGGAAATCTGAACCAGCCGACGCCAGCAAGCCGATTTCACTAGCAAAGGTTGCCAACGCTTCTCGGTGTCCAGGGCTTTGTGCGCCTATGGCTACTTCTAAGGCATCGAGATTATCGGCCTTGGCGTCTTGCAATAACCGCCGCAACCACTTGTTACTTAACTGATAAGCGTGAGGATGCGCCAATACAGTGGTCCCCCCTGCTGCTTTGATCGTCGCAATCGCAGTTGCTAAATCAACCCACTCAGCTGCAACATAGGCTTGTTGTCCTTTGCCTAAATAACGCCGAAATGCGGCTTCAAAGCTACTAACCCAGCCACCTTCGAGCAAAGCCTCAGCCAAATGCTTGCGCGTTGGCATGGTCAGTTGTTCTGCTAGGGGCGGCTCAATTGCAATACCTGCTTTGGCAAGCTTAGCCACCATACCGGCGTAACGGTCGCGCCTGACCTGCTGCTGCTGCGCTAGCAATTGACGTAACTTATCGTCTTCGGCATCAAAATTCACCCCGACCAAATGAATTTCATGTTGCTGCCAACGGCAGGTTAATTCAACGCCGTTCACCAACGTCAGTGGCAACTGCTGTTGCGTTATTGCCACACGCGCCACGGGCAGAGCATCAATGGTATCGTGATCAGTAATCGCCAAATGGGTCACACCATAGTGATGAGCCCGCGCCACGAGATCCGCAGGAGTTAAGCCGCCATCAGAATAATTACTATGACAATGCAGATCGTAACAAAGGGTCATATCTTAGCAGCCAATTCAGCCCCTTGACGAATGGCTCGTTTGGCATCCAGTTCAGCTGCAACATCGGCCCCACCAATTAAATGTACTTGCATCCCCGCTTGCTCTAATTGCTGCTGCAGTTCTCGCTGAGGTACTTGCCCGGCACAAATAACAATGTGGTCAACCTCAAGTAGTTGGCTTTGCCCATCTTGCTCGATCCATAAACCTTCGTCCGTGACTTTTTGATAGGTCACTCCAGCTAGCATTTTAACGCCTTTTTTATTGAGCGTAGCACGATGCACCCAGCCAGAGGTTTTACCTAAGCCAGCGCCAACTTTACTGGTTTTACGTTGCAGTAAATACACCTCACGTTCACTTGTCTCGGCTTTGGGTGCGGCTAGAGCACCCCGCTGTTGATAGCTATCATCAACGCCCCAAATCGCAGACCATTCTTTAATATCAAGCGATGGCGATGTTGCCGTCGTTAAATACTCGGCCACATCAAAGCCAATCCCTCCAGCACCGATCAGGGCCACACGTTTGCCCACTGGTTTATGATCACGCAACACATCCAAGTAACCCAAGACCTTAGGCGAATCACTACCGCTTATTGCTACTTCACGAGGTACTACCCCCGTTGCCAGTACCACTTCGGTGAACCCTTGTTGCTGTAAACTGTCGGCAGTTTGTCGCTGGCCCAAGTGCACGTTTACTCCAGCTGTTTGCAGGCGCTGCTTATAATACCGCAAGGTTTCATAAAACTCTTCTTTACCAGGAATTTGTTTAGCGTAGTTAAACTGCCCACCAATGTCGTCACTACCATCAAATAGGTGCACCTCATGACCTCGTTCCGCAGCGCGACAGGCGAACTCTAATCCGGCTGGGCCTGCACCTACCACCGCAAGTTTCTTCGGCTGTAGCACTGGCTTAAAGACCAACTCGGTTTCATAACATGCTTGTGGGTTAACTAAACAACTGGCTCGTTTATTCTCAAACACATGATCTAAACAGGCTTGGTTACAGGCAATACAAGTATTGATGTGTTGAGCTTGGTTCGCTGCTGCCTTGTTCACAAAATGGGGGTCAGCCAGCAGTGGCCGAGCCATAGACACCATATCCGCTTCATCATTAGCCAAGATTTGTTCGGCTATTTCGGGCGTATTAATTCGGTTCACAGCAACCACTGGAACCGATAGGTGTTTGCGTACCCGCGCGGTTATCCAACTAAAAGCAGCGCGTGGTACCGACGTCACAATGGTAGGAACCCGTGCCTCATGCCAACCAATACCGCTATTAATAATATTCACGCCGGCTTGTTCTACCCGTTTACCTAACTCAACCACTTCATCGAACTGATTACCATCTGGCACTAGGTCTAACATGGACAATCGATAAATAATGATAAATTCAGGACCTACCGCAGCACGAATAGCCTTAATAATTTCTACCGGAAAACGCGCTCTGTTATCAAATTCGCCACCCCACTTATCGTTACGCTGATTAGTGCGCGGACAAATAAACTGATTGATTAAATAGCCTTCAGAGCCCATTACCTCAACCCCATCATAACCAGCTTTCTGTGCCAGTTTAGCGGCCCGTGCAAAATGCTTGATGGTGGTTTGGATTTGCCGCTCTGTCATCGCTTTCGGAGTAAACGGCGTGATCGGTGCTTTGAGTTTACTCGGAGCCACTGAAAAAGGATGATAGGCATAGCGACCTGTATGCAAAATTTGCATACAGATCTTGCCATCATGTTGATGCACAGCCGTCGTGATTTTTCGATGCTTGGCCACTTGCCAAGGCCGACTCAGCTCGCTCCCAAAAGGGCTGATACGACCACGGAAATTCGGACTAATACCGCCAGTAACTATTAACCCAACGCCACCCTTAGCTCGTTCAGCATAAAACGCCGCTAGTTTTTCAAATCCATTTTTTTCTTCTTCAAGGCCTGTGTGCATAGACCCCATTAAAATGCGATTTTTAATCTGAGTAAAACCTAAGTCTAACGGCTGAAATAAATGCGTGTATGGCGACGTCACGTTAACCCCTAATTAAACAAGTGTTTGAATAAAGCCACTGTACTCATTTTTGACTAAAAATAATAGCCTATATTGACGTTGAAACGGGTGTTGGTCTGTTTGCTATCGCCACTCATAGAGCCACCTACAAACGGTTGGTTACGCGCAGTAACTAAATCAAAATAAGTATACAAACCACCGGCGCTAACAGCCACGCCCAACACATTCATCACCGTATCTTCCGTATAAAAGCGCTTATTCGTCATTAAACTAAAATCGTTGTAAAAGGTAAGATTTGTGACAGGTCCCCATTGCACCGGAAGGCTATAGGCCAGGTTAGCGCTATATAAAGTCGCTTTGCTAGGAATCGTATCGTAATAAGCATAAGCACCAACAACGATACCTTGTTCAGCTAGTTCCATATCGTAATCATACTGAGTCACCTGCCCCATCAGGGTCCAGCGATTGATATTGTAGACACCGTGCACCGCCCATGCCTGCCGCTCACCTATATTATCAGTTCCGTTATTCATATCACCGAACTGCCAGCTGGCACCAATTTCAACCGACTTATCAGCGGCTAAGTCGTATTTACGCGCCGCCCGCAAGGCCACACTATTCGATTCAGCCACTAGTGCAGTAGGGTCATCGTAGAGTCCTTCACCAGCCAGACGAACGCCCAAGGCATCGTAGGCATAACGATCGGCTTTGCTTGGCGATAGGCCATTGACGCCACCCATTTCGTCACCTTTAAAAAAGGCAACGTCAAAGTCCCAATCACTACTGCGGTAAAGTAGCTTGGCACCTAAGTCGTGATCATCTTCAAGGCCTACATAAAAGTTCGAGCTAAAAAAGTAGCTGTTGGAATTATAGGGCGTGATCCCAAACGGCACTTTAGTGACGCCCAATTGTCCCTGCCACTGTTCAGAAAAGTTGTAACCTACCCATGCATGTTGCACCGTATCCATGTACTGGAACCAACGATACTGTGCTGACAGCACGACATCTCCTATTTCACCGCTGTAGTCGATGCGGACCAAATCAAATTCAAAATCACCACCGCGGTCTTTAAGAGGATCGTTATAATCTTCCCATTTGTATTGCATGCGCACAGCACCACCGATTCTGATAGGATCATTCTGTGCTGCTTGTACATCCTCATCTAAACGTTCAACACGTGCTGCCAAGGCCGAGCTTTTAGCTTGTCGACGCGCCGCCACTTGCTCTACTTGTTGGTTCGCTGTGGCATTTGTCGTTGCTGTTGTTGTAGTCGTTGCTGCTGAGTCTGATTGCTCAGCAAGTTTCTGCTCTAATTCAATAACCCGTTGTTGCAGTTGTTGTAACTGTTGCATTACGGCTTTTAATTCAGCCGCTGTTTCTGCATCTTGTGCAACAGCTTCACTCGTATTCAAACTAACAAGGGTTGCTAGCGCTAGTGCTACCGAGGTAGGTTTCATAGGGACTTCTCCTTAGCGTAGAATATGTAAAAAATGCATATGCTTGTGATAGTGATCTATTAGGTCACCAATAACCGCTTCGCGCGACCAACCCAGCACATCATAATCTTGCCCGCCCTCACGCAAATGCACCTCTGCTCGGTAGTATTTTTGCTCCTCGGCAACCTCGACAGCTGCCGCGGTGGCACTCACCTCATCCATATGCAAAAAGGCTGGCTGTATGTGAGCAGCCAATTTCACTTGGTAAATAAAGTCTATCTCGTCGCCATGCTGAACTCGAAAGGTCTTTTGCCCTTGCTCATTTGTGTCCAACACGACCGTTAAGCCACTGGCACGCATCTCCTCAGCAACCTCTTTAAAGGCTGGCGTAATCACTTGAACTAAAAAGCGTTCACCCACGGCTTTACTAGGGAAATCGATGATATTGTGCAATCGTTCACGCCAGTTCTTATTGCTCATTGCCGACGCTGTGAGGTAGTTATTCTGCAAGGTGTCTTTTTTGTGCACATCAACACGCAACGCCCTAATTAGACCGTAGGTGGCTATCATCAGGACAATGGTAAAAGGTAAGGCACTAGCAATGGTCATTGTCTGTAGCGCCCCTAAACCACCTGCTAGCAGCAGAATAATCGCCACAATACCCTCGCCACTGGCCCAGAAGATCCGTTGCCATACCGGCGTGTCATCACGCCCGTTAGAACAAAGCATATCTACCACCATTGAGCCTGAGTCTGAAGAGGTGACAAAGAAAACCACCACCATCAAAGTCGCAATGAAGGATAATGCGGTACTAAATGGAAACTGCTCTAAGAAGACAAACAGGGCTACCGATACATCTTCTTGCACTGCCTTACCTAAGCTTTCCGCGCCTTGGTTAAGCACCATATCAATAGCCGAATTACCGAAAAAGGTCATCCACATTAAGGTGAAACCGGCCGGTACCAATAACACCCCGAGTACAAACTCGCGAATGGTTCGACCGCGCGATACCCGCGCGATGAACAAGCCCACAAATGGTGCCCAACTTAACCACCATCCCCAGTAGAAAACGGTCCAACCGCCAATCCAATCAGTTTTTTGGTAAGCGAATAAATTGAAGGTGTTACTGACAATTTCAGAAACATAGGCACCCGTGTTTTGTACAAAGGCTTGTAATAGAAAAACCGTGGGGCCCAAAACCAAAACAAAGACTAACAGCAACACTGCCAGCCCCATATTTAACTCAGATAAGCGGCGGATGCCCTTGTCTAAGCCGGTTGTTACAGAAATCACGGCTAACAAGGTAACGCCAATAATCAGCAACACTTGCACTAAGTTTGACACCGGAATATCAAACAAATAATTAATTCCGGCATTAATTTGTGTTACGCCATAGCCAAGCGAGGTGGCGACCCCAAATACGGTTCCGATAACTGCGAACACATCCACCGCGTGGCCGATAGGCCCATAAATCCGATCTCCAATTAACGGATACAAGGCAGATCTTAAGGTCAGCGGCAGGCCATGACGGTATGCAAAAAAGGCTAGGATCAGTGCCACGATGGCGTAGATTGCCCATGCATGTAAGCCCCAATGGAAAAAGGTAATCTTCATGGCTTCGCGAGCAGCTTCTACCGAACCAGCTTCAGCTACGGGAGGCGCCAGAAAATGCATGATAGGTTCGGCTACTCCAAAAAACATGAGGCCAATACCCATTCCCGCAGAAAATAGCATCGAAAACCAAGTTATTTTTGAGTAATCAGGTTCGGAATGGTCAGGCCCCAATTTTATCAAACCAAAACGGGAAAACCCCAAGTACACCACACTCAATAGAATCACTGCTACCGCAAGCACATAAAACCAACTGGCGTTATCAATAATTGCTGCTTGTACCGTTTGAAAGAGCTGATTTGCGATATCTGGCCAAATAGCCGAGAAAAGTAAGATAAGGGTGATAAGCCCAGCGGCCGAATAGAAGACCGGCGGATTGAGTCTTGCAGGCGTCGTACTATGCATACACAATTCCTTGCGTGATGGTTCGTAAGTGCCTTAATTATAGATGATTTTAATATTTTTTTCTCACGCCAAAAAAAACGGCCCCAGATGGAGCCGTTTTCGCTTTCGTTTATTACGTCTTAAGTATCAATTTATCACTCAAACGAGCAATCCATTAGATAACTTCAGCGCGCTCTACAATTTCAACTAATGCCCAAGACTTAGTCTTAGATACTGGACGAGTTTCGCGAATAATCACGGTATCGCCAGCTTTACACTCGTTGTTTTCGTCGTGTGCGTGTAACTTAGTGGTACGGGTAATGTACTTACCATATACCGGGTGTTTAACACGGCGAGTTACTGCAACAGTGATAGACTTGTCCATCTTGTCGCTAGTTACACGACCTTGCAGAGTACGAATACGTTTTTCTTCAGCCATTACGCACCTGCCTTCTCAGTCAGAATAGTTTTAACACGTGCGATATCACGACGCACTTGCTTCAACATGTGAGTTTGATTCAGCTGGCCAGTTGCAGCTTGCATGCGCAGGTTAAACTGCTCACGACGCAAACCTAGCAATTCTTCTTGCAGCTGCTCAACGGTTTTTTCTTTCAGTTCGTTCGCTTTCATTACATCACCGTCCGAGTCACAAAGGTGGTTTTGAATGGCAGCTTACGTGCCGCAAGAGTAAATGCTTCACGAGCAATCTCTTCCGAAACACCGTCCATTTCATACAGGACACGACCTGGCTGAATTTGAGCTACCCAATATTCCACGCTACCTTTACCTTTACCCATACGCACTTCAAGTGGCTTCTGAGTAATTGGCTTGTCTGGGAATACGCGGATCCAAATCTTACCTTGACGTTTCACGTGACGCGTCATGGCACGACGAGCTGCTTCGATTTGACGCGCAGTCATACGACCGCGTTCAACCGATTTTAAACCGAAAGTACCGAAGCTAACTTTGTTACCTGCTTGCGCCAGACCACGGTTGCGGCCTTTGTGTACCTTACGGAATTTTGTACGCTTTGGTTGTAACATATCGTATCTCCTTACTTACGGCCTTTAGGGCGTTTTGCTGGAGCTGCTGGTTTTTCTTCAGCAACTGGCATGCCGCCTAGAACTTCGCCTTTGAAGATCCAAACTTTAATGCCGATAATACCGTAAGTGGTGCTTGCTTCGGCAGTAGCGTAATCGATGTCCGCACGCAATGTGTGCAATGGAACACGACCTTCACGATACCACTCGCTACGAGCGATTTCAGCGCCGCCTAAACGACCGCTTACTTCCACTTTGATACCCTTAGCGCCAAGACGCATTGCGTTCTGTACCGCGCGCTTCATAGCACGACGGAACATCACACGACGCTCTAATTGGCCTGCGATGTTTTCACCAACCAGTTGTGCGTCAAGCTCAGGCTTGCGTACTTCTGAGATGTTGATTTGCGCAGGAACGCCAGTCAATTTAGAAACTGCTTGACGCAATTTCTCTACATCTTCGCCTTTCTTACCAATCACAACACCTGGACGGGCTGTGTGGATAGTTACACGGATGCTCTTAGCTGGACGCTCGATAACGATGCGAGAAACTGACGCTGCCGCCAGCTCTTTTTGCAACATTTTACGAACCAAGTGGTCGCTGTGCAGGTTATCAGCAAAATCTTTTGTATTCGCGAACCAGGTTGCATTCCATGGTTTGGTGATACCTAGGCGAATACCATTAGGATGTACTTTCTGACCCATAACTTATCTCCTAGCTATCCGATACAACCACAGTAATGTGGCTGGTACGCTTAAAGATACGATCAGCACGACCTTTCGCACGAGGCATGATGCGTTTCATAGTAGGACCTTCGTCTACCATTACTTTTGCAACTTTTAACTCGTCGATGTCGGCACCTTCGTTGTGTTCAGCATTCGCAATGGCTGATTCCAACACCTTTTTCAGCAGGCCAGCTGCATCTTTAGGGCTGTAAGCCAAAATTTCCAGAGCTTTCGCTACTGGTAAACCGCGAATCTGGTCAGCAACCAACCGGCCTTTCTGCGCTGATAGGCGAGCAAATTTGTGAATAGCAATAGCTTCCATTTCAACTCTCCCTTAGCGTTTCTTGGCTTTCTTATCAGCGGCGTGGCCACGATAAGTGCGGGTTGGTGCAAATTCACCAAGCTTGTGACCAATCATTTCGTCAGAAACGAATACTGGCACGTGCTGGCGACCGTTATGAACAGCGATAGTTAAGCCGATCATATCAGGGATAATCATTGAACGACGGGACCAAGTTTTAATTGGCTTTTTGTCCCCGGCTTCCAACGCTTTCTCCACCTTATTCAATAGGTGAAGGTCGATAAATGGACCTTTTTTAAGAGAACGTGGCATGTCTAATCCTCAACTCTTATTTGTTGCGACGACGTACGATGAACTTATCAGTACGCTTGTTCTTACGGGTCTTATAACCCTTAGTCGGAGTACCCCATGGGGTAACCGGGTGACGACCACCAGAAGTACGACCTTCACCACCACCGTGCGGGTGATCAACCGGGTTCATCGCCACACCACGTACGGTAGGACGAACACCACGCCAGCGCTTCGCACCAGCTTTACCCAATTGACGCAGCATGTGTTCTGCGTTGCCTACTTCACCGATGGTTGCACGGCAATCCGCCTGAATTCGGCGCATTTCGCCAGAACGCAGACGTACTGTTACGTACGCGCCATCGCGAGCCAATACCTGTACTGACGCACCAGCTGAACGAGCTAGCTGAGCACCTTTACCAGGCTTCATTTCAATTGCGTGTACAACTGCACCCACTGGGATATTGCGCAGTGGCAAAGCGTTACCCGCTTTGATTGGTGCATCTGAACCAGACTGTACTTTATCGCCAGCTTTCATGCCCTTAGGAGCAAGAATGTAACGACGCTCACCGTCTGCATACAGAATCAATGCAATGTTAGCTGAACGGTTTGGATCATATTCCAAACGCTCTACTTTTGCAGGGATGCCGTCTTTGTCGCGTTTAAAGTCAACCATACGGTAGTGATGCTTGTGACCACCGCCGATATGACGAACAGTAATACGACCATTGTTGTTACGACCACCATTTTTGCTGTTTTTATCCAACAATGGGGCGTAAGGCTTACCTTTGTACAGGTCTTCGTTAACCACTTTAACAACGTGGCGACGACCTGGAGACGTAGGCTTACACTTAACTAATGCCATGTGAATTCCTCCTGTTACTCAGCGCCGCCGACGAAGTCGATGTCCGCACCTTCTTTCAGGGTGACATACGCTTTTTTCCAGTCGCTACGCTTACCGAAGCGCATACCGGTACGTTTGGTTTTGCCTTTTACGTTCACAGTACGAACGCTATCAACCTCAACTTCAAACAGCTTTTCTACTGCTGCTTTGATTTGTGCTTTGGTTGCAGTCGTTGCTACTTTGAACACGACAGTGTTAGCAGTTTCTGCAGTCATAGTAGACTTCTCAGAAACATGAGGAGCTAGGATTACAGTCAGCAAACGTTCTTCGCGCATCATGATAACACCTCCTCAATTTGCTTCACTGCGTCAGCAGTCATCAATACTTTTTCAAAAGCAATCAGGCTTACTGGGTCGATACCTTGTACGTCACGCACGTCTACTTTGTGTAGGTTACGTGATGCTAAGAACAAGTTCTCGTCTACTTCTTTAGTCACGATTAATACATCGTGTAAATCCATAGCTTTCAGTTTAGCTGCTAATTCTTTTGTTTTTGGAGCTTCTACTGCAAAGCTCTCAACCACGATTAGACGATCTTGACGAACTAATTCAGACAAGATGCTCTTCATTGCACCGCGGTACATTTTCTTGTTTACTTTTTGGTCGTGGCTGCGTGGTTTCGCTGCGAAAGTAGTACCACCTGAGCGCCAAATAGGGCTACGGATAGTACCAGCACGAGCACGGCCAGTTCCTTTTTGACGCCATGGCTTTTTGCCACCGCCAGATACTTCAGAACGCGTTTTTTGCGCTTTGGTACCCTGACGAGCGCCAGCTGCATAGGCAACTACTACCTGATGAATCAAAGCTTCGTTGAACTCACGTCCAAAGGTAGCTTCGGAAACTTCAAGAGCGCCTTTTGCGTCTTTTAATGTTAATTCCATCACCATTCTCCTCAGACGTTACGCCTTAGCCTTGACTGCTGGCTTGATGATTACATCGCCGCCAGTAGCACCAGGGACAGCGCCACGAATCAGCAACAAACCACGCTCTGCGTCAACACGTACTACATCAAGAGTTTGTACGGTTACTTGTTTGTTACCCATCTGACCTGCCATCTTCTTGCCTTTGAAAACCCGACCAGGAGACTGGTTTTGACCGATAGAACCCGGCGCGCGATGCGACAACGAGTTACCATGGGTAGCGTCCTGAGTACGGAAATTCCAGCGCTTAATAGCACCTTGGAAACCTTTACCTTTTGAGGTACCGGTAACGTCTACTTTTTTGGTGTCTGCGAAAATTTCTACAGTAATTTCAGAACCTACTGCGTATTCTTCACCTTCACCGTCCTCTAGGCGGAATTCCCAGAGACCGCGACCTGCTTCAACACCCGCTTTTGCGAAGTGACCAGCAAGTGGTTTAGTAACACGGTTTGCTTTTTTAGTACCTGCAGTCACTTGAAGCGCGCGGTAACCGTCAGTTTCCTCAGTTTTCACCTGAGTCACACGGTTTGCTGTCACTTCGATCACAGTAACAGGTACAGAAGCGCCGTCTTCTTGGAAGACGCGAGTCATTCCTACTTTACGACCGACTAGACCAATAGCCATTGTTAAAACCTCTCGTGTGTAATCCTATTACTGCCCGCTTAGCCCAAGCTGATCTGTACATCTACACCCGCAGCAAGATCTAAACGCATTAAAGCGTCAACAGTCTTGTCAGTTGGGTCCATGATGTCGATCAGACGCTTATGGGTACGGATCTCGTACTGGTCACGCGCATCTTTGTTTACGTGCGGAGAAATAAGCACAGTAAAACGTTCTTTGCGCGTTGGCAGTGGAATTGGACCACGTACCTGAGCACCAGTGCGTTTTGCAGTTTCTACGATTTCTGCAGTCGACTGGTCAATCAGACGATGATCGAACGCTTTCAAGCGAATCCGAATTCTTTGATTAGCCATAATAAAATCAAAGCCTCAATAAAAGAGCATTTAAAAAAGAGCACAGAAAAAAACCTACACCCTGGCACATACCGGGCGAGGTATTTTCAACGAAAATCCATTCAATCCCCTATCGGGACTGCTGTGGCAACCAATTACAGTCGCGAGAGCTCCAAGGAGTTCATCAACTGTGGCCGCGAATTATACACTTTCGTAGTTAAAAAGCAACGTCGTTATTCTTTATTCGTTATTCGTTATTCGTTATTCGTTATTCGTTATTCGTGCGCTTCGCTGGTCGTCCGCGTTTCACGCTGTTCGAAAAAAAAACTAGACCCGAACAGTGAGCAACGCAAACGGACGAGCAACGAGCATCGCTGTTAGTTTGCAGCAGCGTAGGCTTCTACCTCACGCCATACTCGAACAAAATTCTTGTAGAGAATCTTTTCGATGTCTGCTTCGCTGTAACCACGGTCTAAAAGACCTTGCACCAAATTAGGATAGCTCGACACATCCTTTAGGCCTTCAGGTAGAGAATCACCCACCCCATCATAGTCCGAACCTATGCCGATATAGTCGATACCCACAAGGTTTTTCACATGGTCAATATGATCAAGTACCTGTTCTAAGGTAGCAAACGGATAAGGGTTTTTGCCTCGTAGCTCAGCTATACGTTGCTTGGCTTCGTCAGAGTCCGCGCCATATTGCTCTTGGACTTTTTCGATTTGACCACGAATCATGGCACCATAGCGGTTGGCTTGTTGGGTTACAAAAGATGAGCCGAAGTTAATCATAATCACTCCACCGTTTTCGGCGAGCGCTTTGATCATATCGTCGCTCATGTTTCGCTCAAAACCGGGAGTGTATTTACGTAAGGAGGAATGCGAGGCAATGACCGGCACTTTGGATAACTCGATGGTCTGCCAAAACGCATCATCGGACACATGAGATATGTCTATCATCACTCCAATCTCATTCATGGCTGTTACTAATTCTTTACCGAACGGGCTAAGACCATTCCACTGCTTGCGAATGTCGTAAGATGAATCAGCAATATGATTAGATTCACTGTGAGCTAAGGTGATATAACGAATGCCACGGTTGTAGAATTTCACCAAATTGTTAAGGTCACCCTCTATCGGAGAGCCGTTCTCCATCCCCATTGCGATAGAAATAACGCCACGCTCTTGCTGCTGCATCACTTGGTCAACACTTGCCGCTAGGGCAAATTTACCTGGAGCTCGATAGGCAAGGGCTTCCATGCTATCAATTAACTCATGCGCGAGCTGATAACTAGCACCGGGAGTGCGCTCTAAATTCGCGGGAATGTAAATTGACATAAAAGGTACATTCAAACCGCCTGCTTTGGCGCGCGGGTAATCAAAATCACCGCGAGCCGTGGCCTTGGTGACATCTTCCCAATCCTTTTTTAAGCGATAAGGCACATCAATATGGGTATCAATAATTAAATTCTGTTGCGCAATCTGATGCGCTTTTGCGCTGGCGGTATAATGTTTGTGGCCTTCTTTACCATCATGTGCAAGTGCGCTGCTAGCACTTAGACCAAGAAAACTGGCTACGCCAAGTGCTGCCAAGCTATAAGTGAAAGTAACGGATTTATTCACGCGGCAGTATCCTCTGTTGTTATGATTATGAGCGGTGGAACATCAGCCTACCACAGCTCTAATCTCCAATCACTCAGATTTACCGGCGCTCACCGCAGCTGAAACTGTAACGACCGCACCGGCAACAACGGTACCAACTACCGGCGCAATCATTAACATAACTAAGATACTCTGCTGCATGCCACCACCTTATTCTGGCTGCTGACCAGTTAAGCTAGGCAACATCTCACTGGCATAATCAGCGGCACTACGAACCATTGCAGGCAATGACAAGGATACCTTAATATCATTAACCCAATCTAAGAGTTCGTTGTCAGCTGCTTGCTTTACTGAGCTACTAACAGCTTGTGCATCGGCATGAACTAAGTCAGTTAGTAACGGTTCGACCGCTACATTATCGGTGGTTTGATCCGCTGTTTGTGCAGATGCTGCACCTACATAGAACTGGCTTACTAAGACACCTAATGCTACCAACATAGTTACTGAAGTTTTCATTGCTTATCTCCTTTTGTACCATTGTGAAACCGACGATTCGGTACTAAGACTTAAGCAAAGAGCATGCCAACTATCATAAACCAATGATTAATAGGTATTTTATAAAGATAAATAAAAAAGGCACCCTGATGATGGAGTGCCTTTGCTGAGAATTAATGTCAACTTTTAACTACCGTTGGCGTAATCCGCCATTTTTTGAGCAATTCTTTCACGAGCTATTTCAACCTCATGCAGAGCCATTTGCAACAGCTCATGCGCATCACTGGCTGTAGGCCCGTATTGGCTTAAGACCTGACGCCAACGTTTAGCACCGGGGCCACCTTGAAACAGTCCTAACATATGCCTTACAACATGCCAGACCCGTCCGCCTTCAGCCACATGGGCTTGAGTATAGTCAGCCATTTGCGCTATCACTTGTTGTAAGTCAGGGCGATGGCTGTCACCACACAGAGCATCAAACTCAGTAAGTAGCGTGGGATTTTGATAAGCTTCGCGGCCAATCATCACACCATCAACAAACTCTAAATGATGTTGAATCTCAGCAACAGTCTTTACCCCGCCGTTCAACGTTATATGTAACTGGGGATAGCGCTCTTTCATGCGATAAACACGATCGTAGCGCAACGGTGGTACTTCTCGATTTTGTTTTGGGCTTAAGCCCTTTAACCACGCATTGCGGGCGTGTAGAGTGAAAAATTGACACCCAGCAGCCATCACCGGCTCTAAGAAACGCTGTAAATAGTCGTCACTATCATGCTCATCTATACCTAACCGCGTTTTAACCGAAATCACCGTCTCTGGTGCCGCTGCTTGCATGGCTGCAACACATGCGGCAACGGTTTCTGGCTCAGCCATGAGGCAGGCGCCAAAACTACCATTTTGAACTCTATCTGATGGGCAACCAACATTAATATTCACTTCTTGATAACCACGTTCTGCAGCGACAGCTGTGCAGTGCGCCATCGCGGCCGGATCACTACCTCCCAATTGCAGCACTAGCGGTTGTTCAGCAGCAGCGTATCGTAAGAAATCGCCCTTGCCATGAATGATTGCACCTGTGGTCACCATCTCGGTATAGAGCACCACCTGCTGACTTAGCAGTCGATGAAAGTAACGGCAGTGGCGATCCGTCCAATCCAGCATCGGGGCTACGGAAACGAGACGGTTCCACGCATAGGCGTTGGTAACTTCAGGGGATGGACCAGCAGGCGAGTGATACAGCTCAGACATGGGGCTAACTCTTGTTAATACATTAGCCCCATAGTATACCTTGAAGCACCCTTTGCCTGCTACTACCGCAAGACAGGTGCGCGACGAGCTTGGCTTATCTGCTCAAAAGCATAGGCGGCTTCAATCAGAATGGGTTCAGATTTTGCGGTGCCAAAAAAACTCATTCCGACCGGCAAATGTTCGACAAATCCCATGGGTACCGTGATATGTGGATAACCAGCGACAGCTGCAGCACCACTGGCTGACCCGCTAAAGTTATCGCCATTGATCAAGTCAATTTTCCAAGCTGGCGACACTGATGGGGCAATTAGTAGATCAAGATCATAGTCAGCCATAGCGGCATCTATGGCTAATTTACCAGCTTTTTCTCGTGCACTTTTCTTCGCCGTTAGGTAAGTCTCTTTATCCGTAGCTGCTAGCGCCATAGTAAAGAGTTCTTGCCCAAACCAAGGCATGGTCGTTTCAGCATGGGCTATGTTTGCATCATGCAGGTCTTGCAGCGAGCTATACTGCGTATGGGGGCTAGCGGCAAAGTACTCTGTCATGCCTTGATTAAACTCATATAAGAGAACGGCGAACTCGTCGTTACCCCAGTTACGTCCCTGTGGGAATTTTACCTCGTCCACTATAATTGCGCCGGCTTCTTTTAGTTGTTCTAAACGCTCAGCAAAAATAGCATCCATCGCCTGGTTGTAGCCCATCAACTCTCGCACCACACCAATACGTTTCCCAGCCAAGCCATCGACACGCAAATGACGACTGTAATTTGCGGTCGGAGCAAAACTGGCGCTATCAGCCGAATCTTTTCCTACCATCGCATCAAGCATGTACACCGCATCTGTGACACTGCGAGCCATAGGCCCGGCTGTATCCTGGCTCGCAGAGATAGGAATAATACCATCGCGACTTAGCAACCCGACCGTAGGTTTGATGGTGACAATTCCATTGATAGCTGCTGGACAAATAAGGCTACCATCGGTTTCAGTTCCTACGGCCAGCACTGTGAAATTAGCGCTAACTGCAACCGCCGAACCTGAGCTCGAGCCACAAGCTGTGCGGCTAGTATCGTAAGGGTTTTTGACCAAGCCGCCCAAACTACTCCACCCCGATGCCGAGTTGGTGGAGCGGAAGTTGGCCCACTCGCTTAAATTGGCTTTGCCCATAATAATCGCCCCTGCTGCTCTAAGCCGTTGCACAATAAAGGCATCATCAGGGGGCATATGATCACGTAATAAATACGAACCGGCAGTATTGGCGAGACCGTCTGCGGTATCAATATTATCTTTCAACAATACCGGAATACCGTGCAATTCACCGCGACTATGACCAGCAGCTAGCTCGTTATCCAACTGCCGCGCCTGCTCTCGTAAGGTATCTAAATCGATTAAACTAATCACAGCACGTAGATCAGCACCGTCGGAGTTGTGCTTTTTAATGGTAGCGTAATATTCTTCAACCAGTGCTACGCTTGTGAGCTTACCCGATTGAAATTCTGCCTGAATATCAGAAATAGTGCGCTCATGCGCCAAAACTTGGACTGTCGTTAACAAAGCAACAAAAGCCAAGGCAGTGCTTAATGTTCTTATTATTTTCATTGATTTTCCCTAGCACGCAACGTTTGATGAAAGGTTATACTTTGCCGTATCCATAAGCGATGATAAACTTCGTTGCATGAACACACAAGAAACCCAACGCCTGATAAACAAGGCCGAAAAATTATGCGAACAACGTGGGGCTAGACTAACGCCCGCACGGCGCGAAGTTTTTGAAATCTTAGCAGGTCAAGAAGGCGCTATCGGAGCTTACGATTTATTGGACAAGCTTAAAGCGGCTGTACCTAATGCTAAACCACCGACCATTTACCGTGCTCTTGATTTTCTTCAAGAACAAGGTTTTGTGCACAAAATCACGTCCTCAAACAGCTACGTTTTGTGCTCTCATTTTGATCATCAGCATCCAGTACAGATGTTGATTTGCGAGCAATGTGGTGCGGTACAAGAAATTCAATCAGATGGGGTTTACGAGGCTTTGCGTAAACAAGCAGAAGACCAAGGGTTTGTGGTCGTTTCACAAACCATCGAAGCTCATGGTCTCTGTCGAGATTGCGTGAGCTAGCAGTTGCCAACTGCTAGCTCAATCAATTAATAGTCTGGCCCGTCTGGTATATCCATCTTGGCCAAATTATCAAATCTTGAAAACTGCCCTTTAAACTTCAATTTAACCCGTCCTATCGGACCATTCCGCTGCTTACCTATGATGATTTCGGCAATCCCCTTCTCTTCTGATTCTGGGTGATAAACCTCGTCTCGATAAATAAACATGATAACGTCAGCATCTTGCTCAATCGAGCCAGACTCGCGCAAATCCGAGTTCACCGGACGTTTATCAGAACGCTGTTCGAGTGAACGGTTAAGCTGAGATAAGGCAATGACAGGTACTTTCAATTCTTTCGCTAACGATTTCAAGGAGCGCGAAATCTCTGCTATTTCTAGCGTCCGATTTTCAGACATTCCAGGTACCGTCATCAACTGCAAGTAATCCACCATAATCAAGCCTAAACCATCATGATCGCGGTGAATACGTCGTGCTCTAGCGCGCACTTCAGTCGGAGTCAGGCCAGACGCATCATCGATATAAATGTTATTCTTTTCTTTTAAAATATTGACTGTTGATGCAATTCTCAACCATTCCTGTTCATCCAACCGGCCGGTCCGAACCTTAGTTTGATCGACAGAACTTAAGGACGCCATCATCCGCATCATGATTTGTTCTGCAGGCATCTCTAGGCTAAAAACCACTACCGGTTTATCGTTTCTCATGGCAACGTTTTCGACTAAATTCATGGCGAAGGTTGTTTTACCCATCGATGGCCGTGCTGCCACGATAATTAAGTCGGATGGTTGCAAACCTGCTGTCATCTGATCCAAATCTAAGAAGCCAGTAGCAACACCAGTTACGCCATTATGATTCTTAATAGCACCAAGCTCTTCAATTTTACTAATAGTTCTGGCCAAAATCGGAGAGATAGCTTGGGGCCCATCATTTTCGCTAGTACGCTTCTCAGCAATAGCTAAAACCTTTGTTTCAGCCATATCAAGTAACTCAGCGCTGGTACGATTCTGAGTATCAAATCCAGCTTCAGCAATCTCATTTGCAACGGCGATCATCTCGCGCAAAATCGCTCGCTCACGCACAATTTGTGCATAGGCCCTAATATTAGCTGCGCTCGGGGTGTTTTTTGCAATTTCACCTAGATAGGCAAAACCACCCACATCTTGCAATTCATTATTTGCCTCGAGTACTTCTGATACCGTAATTAAGTCAATCGGTTGGCTTCGCTCGGCTAAATGATGCATAGCACGATAGATCAAGCGGTGACCGCGATGATAGAAGTCATCGGCAATTAACTCCCCAGCAATAGTATCCCACGCTTGGTTATCCAGCATCAGTCCACCCAATACGGATTGTTCTGCTTCAATGGAATGTGGAGGGGTTTTTATTGCATCAAGCTTGGCGTCTTTGAGCTTTTGCTGTCCCTGCCAGGCTTGCTTGGTAGTGCGCTTTTCTGCCATGTATCTCTCAGTGAGTGAAGATGAATAATTCACCTGAGACTATACAAAATCAGCGAGCGCGAAGAAAGCAAATCAGCATAAATTTACTGATTTGCTTAGCTTGGCTATGAGACATTGGTGTTAATTCATTTACTTATGTAAAACAATATTGCCACTTACACTGTGCAGACTCACTGTGCTGTTGCGTTCGCCAAGCTCGAGTTTCAGGCTTTGTCCTAATCCGAACTTACTTTCTGCCGCTTTCACGCCATTCAAGCGGTTAATGATGTTACCACCGGCGCTTGTGCGCACTTCAATATCGGCATGAATAACCTTGCCTAATTGTATCGTCGTATCGCCGCTCACGGTTTCTACATTCACTCGTGCGCTTTCATTTAGAGCTGTATTTACATTAACGTCTCCACTAACATTATTAATGTCTAGTGAATCGACATGAGCCAGGGTTAGTTGCACATCACCTGATACCCCTTCAGCACGCACTACACGAGCATTAGTCTTAGCTTTTACGTTACCGCTAACAGTGGCGTATGTTGCACGCGAACTATCACTCCCCTGATCTTCTATGTCACCACTAACACTGTTTAAGGTGATTTCACCGGCTAATTCTCGTCCCTTAATGTCACCACTTACCGATTCTAAATTCACCCCACCGGTTAAATAAGAAGTTGTAATATCACCACTAACGCTGTTAATTATCACCTTGCCCGTAAAACGATTAAAAACAAAGTCAGCCGAAACGCTTTGCGCTTCAACTCTCACGGTCTTCGGTAAGGTTATTCTCAAATCATTACCGTCGCTGTTTGAGAAGTTGCCATCGTTTGGCATTTTCACGCGAATAGTTAAGGTGTTGCCATTCAGTTCGAAAATAAATTCTTCCGCGCTTTCATCGAGGTTACCTACCACCTCGGCGATATTTGAATCAGTGCCACGTACGTCAACCTCGCCGCGCATCGTATCAATCACGACCCGCGTATTGGCAGGTATTTCAAGTTTCTGGTTTATCGGTTCACCTTTGGCTAAAGCTAAATTTGGTAATAGTAATAACGTGCCGGCCATGGCTAATTGAATTAATTTGTTCATTGATACATTCCTCTATTGTGCTTTGTTTAAACCTGCCGATAAGTGCGCGGCTGCATATACATAGTTTTCAATAGCTCAAGCTCCTGCTGGTGCAACCACTGTAAAAACTTCCATAGCTCCAGATTATTGGGCTCTTGCTGCAGTTGCTGAGTCACTTTAATTGCTGCTTCACGTAGTTGTTGTAACTCTACTTCTAATTCACTAAATGAGGGCGTAAAACCGGCATCTTGGTAATTGCTTAATAGCAACTCACGCTGTTGCTGGTGCTGTTGGGTTACCATCGTCAGCAATTTCATCTGCGCCTCGGTTTGCAACCTGTTACCTGGACTCAACATTTGCACATGGTGAGTACCCATAAGCACTCCGATGGCAACGAATAATGACGCAGCAATACCTATCACCCAACGTCTGTTATTATTTACTTGCAACTGCGAACCGAGCTGTTGTCGGCTAATACTCGCCTCAATGCCACGCCACAATTCTTTGGGTGGCGTTATCTCACCACCATTTCGCATCGTTTCGTCTATCAACGAATCTAATGCGTTGCTTGAACTATTATTCGGCGTTGTCATCGCTTAACCACTCCTCTAATAACGCTCTGGCACGGTGCACCTGAACTTTACTGGTGCCTATCGCTATTCCTAACTCTTCGGCTACATCTTCATGACGCATTCCCTCTAAGCAATGCAGAACAAACACCCAGCGCATTTGCAAGGGTAGTCGCCGAATCAAACCATCAAGGCGCCCCAAATCTGGCCCATCACTATGTACCAAGTTCTGTTCGAATTCAGTTTGTCCGTCTCCGACCAGCTGCAACTGCTGTACACGACGGTTTTGTTTACGCAACTCAGTTATGACGACGCGCGTAGCGACGGTATGCAGCCAAGTACTAAATTTACTTTCGCCGCGAAAACTCGCTAAGTGCTTCCATAGCTGAATAAACACTTCTTGGGTCACATCATTCGCCGTATCCAAATCACCTGCAAGACGCATCACCAAGCCATAAACACGCCGATGATGCCGTTCATATATTTCACGAAACGCCTTCAAATCGCCTTGTCCGGCCTGCTGCGCAAGCTTTACATCCGGGTCATCAAAATATGATGCTGTTAAAGTTTGAGCTGTCACGGGAAATCCTATCTTGGTATTTTGTACAGCGATTCTTATTAAGTTAATCAGTATGTCGCACGTTGCTGATGTAAGGTTTACAATGCGTCATAAAAAATCCAAAAAAAAAAGCTGCCCAAATGGACAGCTTTTCTAGTTTGCTTGCAGCAGCTGAATTAATCTTCAGCAACAACCTGCAATTTAACGGTTGCAAATACGTCCGAGTGCAAGTGCAACTCGATGTCATATTCGCCAACGTCACGTAACGTGCCGTTCGGTAACAATACTTCTGATTTTACTACCGCAACACCTGCAGCAGTTACCGCATCAGCGATATCACGAGTACCGATTGAACCAAACAGTTTACCTTCGTCACCAGCTTTTGAGCTAATAACTACTGGCTCTAATGCATTTACTTTCTCTGCACGTTCTTGAGCGGCAGCTAAGTCAGCAGCTAATTTAGCTTCTAATTCAGCCCGACGCTCTTCGAAAACTTGAATGTTCGCAGCGGTTGCAGGAACTGCTTTACCTTGCGGGAACAAAAAGTTACGTGCGTAGCCAGACTTAACAGAAACCTGGTCACCCAGGCCACCTAAGTTGGCAATTTTGTCTAACAGAATAATTTCCATTGTTCGCTACCTCTGAGTTCTTGAGATCGTTCGCAATGCCGGCTTACTGATGTGAATCAGTGTAAGGCAGCAAAGACAAATAACGTGCACGTTTAATTGCACGCGCCAACTGACGCTGATACTTCGCAGAAGTGCCAGTGATACGGCTAGGAACGATTTTGCCACTCTCAGTGATGTAGTTTTTCAGAGTAGCGATATCTTTGTAATCAATTTCTTTAACGCCTTCAGCCTTGAAACGGCAGAATTTACGGCGACGGAAAAAACGAGCCATGATGGTCTCCTCAAATCTTCACAAGTTGCTGGGCATGCAATACCAGTTTACCAATACCGTTTTTATCTTCTATTCGATTCAAAAAACCTGAAACTTGTATGTCACTTCCAACGTTTAATTCATTTGCCCATTGTGTTGCTAATGCCCCACTCACTACGGTAACCATGCGTACATAGGCACGTCGTGGTAATCCAGCCTCTATTTGTTCTGAGCGATGCTCTAAAACAAATTTCAAGTGGCTAATGCCAGCCGGACTGTGGGTTAATTGCGGTGGTTTAACAACTGCACCACTGACAACAAAGTGATTTTGCACAGACTACACAATAGTAGACACAACGATTATCAGCTTACGCTGCGTCGTTGTCGTCTTGCTCTTCGTTGCGGCTATCAGCTTTACGCGGCTCATCTTTCTTGCTCAAAACAGATGCTTCAGATTCAGCTTCTTTCTTGCGCATGATCATGTTGCGTAAAACCGCATCGTTGTAACGGAAAGCTGTTTCTAGCTCGTCTACAACTTCAGCAGTCGCTTCGATGTTCATCAACACGTAGTGTGCTTTGTGCAACTTGTTGATTGGGTAAGCCAATTGACGACGGCCCCAGTCTTCCAAACGATGAATGGTACCGTTACCTGCTTTGATGGTCTCGCTGTAACGCTCGATCATGCCAGGTACTTGCTCGCTCTGGTCTGGATGGACCATGAATACGATTTCATAATGACGCATTTCTGCTCCTTATGGTTCATAGCTACTAACGGGCTCAGTCACACCCTCAGCAGCAAGGAACGCTTTTTAGATGAATGAATACTTCAGACTGATTTAAGCGGCGGGATCTTAGCCGAAAAAGCACACAATCACAAGCATCATTGTGCGTTATCTCCGGCTTCTACTAGATCTATCAATACTTTTACATACTGCTCCGGTAATGCTCCCATAGCTTCTGGGCGCCCTTGAATCTTAAAGCGTTGAAGATCCGCATTGGGACCGGTGAGTTCTCCTAATAATTCAAGATTATCGGGTTGGCTAACGGATACCGTTAATTGCCATGCATAATCTGCCGGCTCATCGATAAGCTTCCATTCATGGCGTTGTTCAAGACGCTGCTGCACATCAAACAACACGTCTTGTAGCGCATTATTATTCGGCACTGGTGTGCTATAACTGATAAATAAAAATGGTTTATTACTGCGCTGTTCAGGGAGCAAGTCACCGGTAGGTAACCAAGCCAACGCCAGCAACACCATAATGATTAGCGAAATAATAATGGGACGAATACGGCGACGATTAAACATGACGCTGTCTCACTACTTCATACAAACAAACTCCAGTAGCAACGGAGACATTCAAACTACTTACGCTACCTAGCAATGGAATTTTTATCAGTTGATCACAGGTTTCACGAGTTAAACGACGCATACCGTCGCCCTCGGCTCCCATCACTATCGCCACAGGCCCCGTGTAATCAACTTGGTAGACACTATCATTCGCTTCACCGGCGGTGCCAATAACCCACACTTGGTTTTCTTGTAACTGACGTAAAGTACGCGCAAGATTAGTAACCTGGACAAAAGGAACTGTCTCTGCTGCACCACTAGCAACCTTGCGCACCGTAGGGTTGAGTGAGGCTGATTTATCTTTTGGAGCTATCACCGCGGTTACTCCCGCGGCATCAGCAGTACGCAAACACGCACCTAAATTGTGCGGATCGGTTACTCCATCTAAAACTAAAAACAAAGCAGCTTTGCCAGCTTTTGCACAAAGCGCATCAAGATCATTCTCAGTCAACTGTGGAGCTTCTAAAGCGGTAATAGCAATACCTTGATGATTGCCATTGTCGGCCTTTTTATCGAGGGTTGCTTTGGGCACAAACTGTACCCGTAATCCCAATCGCTGCGCTTGACTTACCAAGTCTTGTAAAGGCTTATCCTGGCGCTCACGAGTAGCGAAAACCTCAACCAGTCGTTCAGGATGTTGTTCAAGAATAGCACGCACAGAGTGCATTCCAAAAATCGTTACTTTTTTACTCATAACTCACTCATCGATATAAAACAGGACCATCAGCGTTGAGGTTTGCGCGCCTTACGTGCTGATTCTTTTTGTTTGCGCTTGGATTTAATGCGCGCTTTTGTTTTCTCTTTTTTTGCTTTTTTGACTTTTTTGTTACGGGCTAAGGTGCCATCTCGTGACGCTCGGGGAGACGATTCATTCATGCGAGTTACCCCTGTTGGGCTCTCCGCCGAGAGTAATTCTAAATCAATTTTACGTTCATCAAGGTTAACTGATTTTACCCGGATGCGAGCTTTATCACCTAACCGAAATACCCGCCGACTGTTTTCCCCTATCAATAAATGTTTCGCGCTATCATAGTGATAATAATCATTATCCAAGTTACTAATATGCACTAGTCCGTCAATTTGTAAGTCATCAATCCGAACAAATAAGCCAAAATTAGTTACCGCTGCAATGACGCCAGTAAATTCAGTCCCCACGTGGTCGCGCATAAATTCGCATTTAAGCCACTCATCCACTTGACGAGTAGCATCATCAGCACGTCTCTCCGTCATTGAACAGTGCTCACCCAAATGATCCAATTGCTCGTCTGGATACATCCAAGCACCGCTCAAGGCGGGCGAAGGTCCTTGCTGTTTTTTTAATATGGCTTTAATTGCCCGATGTAAAATCAAATCTGGGTAACGTCTAATCGGTGAGGTAAAATGAGCGTATTCAGTTAACGCTAAGCCAAAATGACCAACGTTATCAGGACTATAGACTGCTTGCTGCATCGATCTGAGCAACATGGTTTGGATCAATTCTGCATCAGGACGTTCAGCAACTTGTTTAAGCACCTCCGCATAATCTCGTGGACTAGGCTCATCACCACCTTTCATGCGCAGCCCCAGTTCCGCTAGAAAGCCACGAAATGCCGTTAACTTTTCACTGCTTGGAGTTTCATGGATGCGAAATAGTGCACCCGCCTCATCATCGCCCTCAATCAGGCGTGCCGTCGCTACATTCGCCATAATCATGCATTCTTCGATGATGGTGTGAGCTACATTCCTGCGAACAGGTTCTATCGATTCAATTTTACGCTGAGCATTAAAAATAAATCGCGTTTCAAGAGTTTCAAACTCAATTGCTGAACGCTGCTGTCGTGCTTGCTTAAGTATCTTATATAAGTCATGCAAATGCTCGATGTTGCTTAAAACTGAAGCATAATCAGAGCGTAATGTCGGATCCCCAGCCAATATTGCGGCTACTTTGTTATAAGTTAACCGGGCGTGGGATTTCATCACGGCAGGATAGAACTCTGAGTGCGTTAATTTGCCTCGTTTGTTGATTGTCATTTCCGCCACCATGCATAGGCGGTCTACGTCAGGATTCAACGAACATAACCCGTTAGACAGCTTCTCCGGTAACATAGGTACGACAAAGTTCGGAAAATAAACAGAATTTCCCCGCTCTAAGGCATCTTTGTCTAACGCACTATTAGGTCTTACATAGTAGCTCACATCCGCGATGGCAACCCACAGCTTCCAACCGTCACCATGCGGTTCTGCGCAAACCGCATCATCAAAGTCACGCGAATCATCACCATCGATTGTGATCAGCGGTAAGCTACGCAGGTCCTTCCTGTCTTGATAAGCTTCAGCTGGCACGTCCTCTCCAACGCTTTCTAACTCTTGGGAAACTGCCGATGACCATTGCGTTGGGATATTATGTTCACGAATGGCTATTTCAATTTCCATTCCAGGCGCCATATGCTCGCCCAAGACTTTAGTTATGGTGCCAATTGGACTACTCCGTCGAGTTGGTCGTTGCGTCACCTCAGCTACGACAATTTGCCCATGTCGAGCGCCATTTGCTTGGCCTTCGGGGATGATAAGATCCTGACTTATACGACTATCATCTGGTACCACCACACCAATATTGTGTTCAACAAAATAACGCCCAACGATATCTCCTGAACGCGGTTCAATCACGCGGACAATGCGTCCTTCGGCTCGACCTTTGCTATCTGTTCCTTGCTGCTGCACTAACACAATATCGCCATGCAAAACGTTATACATTTGGTGGTGAGGAATGAATAAGTCTGCACCACCTTCGTCTGGGCGACAAAAACCAAAACCTTCACGATGACCAATAATACGTCCTTTAATTAGGCTCATTCGCTCTGGTAAACCATAAGCATTGGCTTTGGTATAAATTAATTGGCCATCTCGTTCCATCGCGCGCAAGCGACGTTTCATCCCAACGAGTTGCCGTTCATCAGCCAAGTTAAAATGTTTGACAAGTTCATCAAAGCTTATCGGCTTTAATCTAGCTGTGACAGCATGTAAAAGCTCTTCACGAGAAGGGATTTCAACTTCGTATTGAATGGTATCTGCATTAGATGATTGGTCGTTAGTGCTCATAATTCCTCGATATCCCATGTTAGCCTTGTTGCAACAGGGTAATTGCGGGCATTATAACAGATTTCCATAGTAGCCGCGCTAATCAAGACTGTCACGCTAGTTACTTAAGCAATATGCCACGATTTGAATTGAAAAGAGAAGATTATTGGCCTTCATTGTGACTGCGAGGGCGAGGCTTTAGATTCAAGTCAGTATTACTGGCTACAGGTTAAATTGTCTGCTTCTGTAATAAACATTTGCAGGTTTTCTTCATTAAGCTGAAACGGGTAGACAACTGCTTTTGCAAAGTCTTTCTTTTTTTGGTTATCCCAATCAGACCATAAACGTTCGCGTTTTACTGTATTAAGTGCAACACTCCATTCACGTTTGGCTTTGTCCATTTGAAACCATGAAATCCATCTATTTTTTCCAGCTTCCCCATTTTTTTCTAATTCTGCTTGCAGAAGAGTTTCGAGAACCTCAGCATATAATTTATTCACAATAGGACTCTTAGAAACATCAAAATCATTTGGAGCATTATTGAATTTAGACTCCAATAAAGCTTTATGTAGAGCTAATAACTCGTAATAATTGTCAGTTGATAACTTAAAAGTCATTTTCTTTTACCTCAATGGTTCCTTGACGCCCATCTCTAATAGAGCCTTGGTGTATCAATTCGTTTGGCTGCGTACCACCCTGCAATGGTAAATTATCGTCAGGAGTGATTTCAACTCTATGGGTTCCCTTTGTTCCACCTTGCCCCATAAACAATGCATTGTTAGCATCAGCCGCAGAAATCTGGTCTGTGGTGACATATACCCGTCCTTGAGCATCACCTGAGGGAGAGGCTTGGATTCAAACTTTTTTTACTTCAGAAGTAATTATCAGTTTCTTGGTTTATCTGCCTCAGGATTTAAGTAAAGATAGATAACAAAAACAATGTACATTGCTCCTACCACACTTAGGCATGTAACAATAAACCTTATAATTATCTCTGTTGGAGTTCCAACAACGTCTGAAGTAAGCATCCTGTAGATAACCAGTAATATGATAATTACCGATGATATAAGGCTAAACTTAATTGCTCTTATAAAGATGCTTTTTTTAGTCGAATCATTCATCTTTTTTAATTGCCTCATCAACTGATTTGCCAGCCAATTCTGAAGTTGCTTGAGTCGCAAGATCAGTAGCTTGATTGTCTAGGGAGCGGAATGTGTCTTTCGTAAAATCGGCAACCTTTCCAATAGCATTGCCTACTTGCTTACCGGGGCCAGTCGCTGACAATAATCCATTTACAGCAGTATTCCCAGCAGTAGGGGTATTTCCGTTCAGCGACTCATTGACTGCATAGCCGCCTGTACCAGCAACGGCGCTACCTGAAGTAACTAATGCTCCAGCAGCTGCTTTTTCAAATTGAGTTGCGACAACTTTCCCTCCCACAGTTAATCCTGACTTTGCTAAAGAAGTTAGTCCTCCCGTTACGGCTCCAACAGCACCACTTATTAACGACTGTTTTAAGTCAACTGAGCCTGAAGTTGCGTATTGCACTGCTGCATCTGCCAGATTACCCAAATCACCTTGTTCGAACCACACCCGATGGCAAAAAGTCTCTCGGCCAGTGGAAAGATGGCGAATTTGCTGAAGAGTGTTGTCTGCTTTGGTAACAAAAAGCCCCGCCGACACCGAGTTACTGGTGAGGGTGGGGCTTTGGATTTAGAATGAATTATTACCCTTTTATTTTGTATTTATATACTCTTCCGCTCACATGTTCATAGCTAGGATCATTACCATTTGATGTATCAACCTGTACCTCAGGCCTAGGTACATAGATACCGCTTTCTGTAGCTAGCGAAGAATTCAAAACAATATAAATTCCCTTATCAGAAACATAAACTTTTTCAGGATTCAAATCACTGATCACAACGCTACCCGTAATGTCTACGCCAAAATTTTCGGATGGGTATAATCCTAGTAATTCAATAGAATCCTTCTCGATTCCTGATGCCATCTCACTGTCAATTTGCATGTTCTCTGAGCACGACATCATCATTAACGCGAATAAAAAGTACAGAGTAATCTTCATAGCATTTCCTTATGAACAGTTAGAAGCTGTAGCTGGGCAATTATTGCTGTTACTTATGTTGGATGAGCCTCTAGCTGCCCCACCGTTAACAGCAGGATCTGTAGCCGGTAAGCTTGATAGTCCCGCAGCAGGATCTGAAGGGTTTCTCGCTCCCGCATCACCTTCAGTTGCAACCTTTGAAGCACCGCTTCCCATTGCCGAAGCTGGTTTTGTTAATGCACCGATAGCTTTACTCGCTAACTTACCTGCCGCACCGCCTGTTCCTCCTGAGATAGCGCCAATACCAGTTTGCATGGCTACCTCTCCCCAATCACTTACACTTCCACCTGAAGCTATTTGGGGTATTACCTCACTTGCAAATCCAACAGCAGCACTGATCCGTACCACTAAAAGTGGACACTTTGCTAAGCACTATTTGTTAATTCAAAGTTCTCTGGGCTGAGATAGCCAATAGCACTATGCCTTCTTGTCTTGTTGTAATCAACTTCGATGTACTCAAAGACTGCTCGGCGCATATTTTCTCGATCCATGATGGGCTCGTCCTGCAAGGCTTCGACCTTTAATGAGTGAAAGAAGCTTTCGGCACAGGCATTATCCCAACAATTTCCTTTTCGGCTCATACTCTGAGTAAGTCTATGTTTTTTAATTAAATC